>JBIOUH010000218.1:0-19280 GCA_044866955.1 Steroidobacteraceae bacterium | reverse complement strand
AAGCTGAGGTCCGTGCGTGGAATCGCGCTCGATGTTCTGATTCATACGGCTGGGCCCATCCTGCAGTTCGTGGGCGCGTCCGACCAGGCGGACACGCTGGTTGCCTGTTGTTAGTGACAGGGATGTTGCAAAGGTGCGCCAGTCTCACCGAAGAGCGCGCGCCGGGGCAAGGAGGTGAATTGCGCAGCGTGTATACAGCTGCAGCGCGTTTAACGGCCGTTCAGCTGCTGGCGCTTTGTTCTTCGCTGCGCTGCTGCGCGAGCTTTTCCCTGAGCAGGATCCGGGACAGGACGATGCCGATCTCGTACAGGATCCACATCGGCAGCGCCATGGCCGTCTGCGACAGCGCATCGGGCGGCGTGAGGAACGCGGCGATCACGAAGATTCCCAGGATGACGTAACCGCGGTTCTTGGTCATGGTCTCGATGCGCACCATGCCGGTGGCGGCGAGCAGCACGGTCGCAACCGGCATCTCGAAAGCGATGCCGAAAGCGAAGAACAGCAGCAGCACGAAGTCGAGGTAGTTGGTGATGTCGGTCATCACCTGCACGCCGGTGGGCGCCGTCGTCGTCAGGAACGCAAACATCAGAGGAAAGACTACGAAGTACGCGAACGCGACGCCGGCATAGAACAGCACGATGCTCGAGACCACGAGCGGGACCGCGAAGCGCTTCTCGCGCTTGTAGAGGCCGGGCGCCACGAACGCCCACGCCTGGTACAGCACGTACGGCATCGCGATGAACACCGCGACGAACAGCGACAGCTTCAGCGGCGCCATGAACGGCGAGATCAGGCTGGTGGCGATCATCGAGCTGCCCGCCGGCATCTTCTTGATGAGCGGCGTCGCGATGATCGTGAACAGGTCGTTGGCGAACCACGCGCAGGGAGCGAAAACGATCGCAATGGCGACCACGGCCTTCAGCAAGCGCTGGCGCAGCTCGACCAGATGGGAGATCAGCGTCCCTTCGGCCAGCGGCTCGCGCTGCTCCTCTTCGCTCATGGCGCAGACTTCTGCAGCGGAACGTCGGCTGCGACCGCGGCGTCGGCGGCTGCGTCCGCCGCGAGATCAGCCTCGGGCTCGATGCCGGACACCTTGGCGTCGAGATCGAGCTCTGGGCCAGTTGCCGACGGAGCCGGATCCGCCGGCGTTGCCTCGGGCTGTACGCCCGGCGGCGGCGAAGGCGGAGGTGGCGGCTGCGCCGCCCGCGAGCGAGTCATCTCTTCCATGGTGACTTCGTGCTCGAGCTGGGTGCGCAGCTGGCGCGCCATCGCGCGCGCGCGGCCGGTCCAGCGGCCCACTTTTTCAGCGAGCCCAGGCAGCTTTTCGGGACCGAGCACCAGCAGTGCGATGCCCAGGATGAGGAGGATCTCGGTGAAGCCGACTTCGAACATCGGGCCTGGAAGACAATCGGGCGGGTGAGACGACGCGGGTCGGCCGCACAGCCTCAGACGTTGGACTTGGTGCTGGGCTTGGAAGGCGTCGAATCGAACTCCGCGTCCTTCTGCTCGGGCGCGTTGAGCTGATGACTCTCTTTGTCGTCGCCCTCATCCATCGCCTTCTTGAAGCCTTTGACCGCACCGCCAAGATCCGAGCCGATGGTCTTCAGACGCTTCGCGCCGAAGATCAGCAGCGCGATCGCGAGGATGATCAGCAGTTCTTTGAACCCGATACCCATCAGTCTCTCCTGCAGATAAGCCGCGCGATAATACGCCCAAACGGCGGGCCGCGGCGGTTACAGATCGTTCAGCGCGTCGCAACTGCGACGGTCATCACCCTACAGCGCCGACCTGCAGCCAGAACGTGACCGGGCCGTCGTTGGTCAGCGTCACCTGCATGTGCGCGCCGAACTCTCCGGTTTCGACAACGCGGTGGCGCTCGCGTGCCCGCGCCACGAGATATTCGAACAATCTTTTTCCTTCCTGCGGCTGCGCTGCGGGGCTGAAGCCCGGCCGCGTGCCCTTGCGCGTGTCTGCGGCCAGCGTGAATTGCGAGACCAGCAGCAGTCCGCCGCCGGTGTCCTGCAGGCTGCGGTTCATGCGCCCTTCGGCATCGGCGAAGACCCGGTAGGTCAGCAGCCGCTCCAGTAGCCGGTCTGCCTGCGATTCGGTATCGCCGCGCTCGACGGCGACGAGGACCATCAGCCCGGCGTCGATGGAGCCCACGGTCCGGGCATCTACGAGGACCTCCGCGTGAGTGACGCGCTGCAGCAGAGCAATCATGGCCCAGAGCATAGCCGGGTGCGTGGCCACAGCGAAGCTGGAATGCCTACCTACCCACTTAGTTAACAAAGACAATAGATTGCCATCATAAAACCCCACTTTTGTGTGAATTTATCCGAAGCCCGCACGTCCTGTCTTCCGGGAGGCTTTTGTGGACCTCCATTACCACGAATGGTGAATTTCTCAGTCGAAGTGGCGGCTGATGACGAATTAAATAGTAGAGGTGACCTGAAGTGGCATGCACTGCCTCAGCGAGTCACGTTATGTACAGCTCGTGAGCTGTCATGGAGCTCCCGCGCGCAAACCTTTCACGCGGTAAAGGAATCTTCCCGCCGCTGTCACATTCGCTTCATGGCAGGCCGCGAGTCTGCGCGCCCATGAGCCCGATGCCAGCCAAGCCGATCTACCGGTTTCGGACCGTGTTCATCTCGGACGTCCATCTGGGCTTCCGAGGCTGCAGCGCCGCCTACCTGCTGGACTTCCTGCGCTCGGTCGAGACCGAAACGCTCTACCTCGTCGGCGACATCATCGACTTGTGGAGTCTGCGCAAGTCGTTCTTCTGGCCGCAGGCGCACAACGACGTCATCCGCACGATCCTCGGCAAGGCCAAGCACGGCACGCGCGTCGTCTACATCCCGGGCAATCACGACAACCTGTTCCGCGACTACGACGGCATGGTGTTCGGCAACGTCGAGATTCTGCGCGAGGCGATTCACGAGACCGCCGATGGCCGTCGCCTGCTGGTCCTGCACGGCGACGAGTTCGACAGCGTCATCAAGGCGAGCCCGCTGCTCGAAGCGTTGGGCAATCGCGCGTACGCGGCGGTGCTGAAGCTCAATCGCTACGTGAACTTTCTCCGCCGCGCATTCGGCTTCCCGTACTGGTCGCTCGCCGCGTATCTCAAGCACAAGGTGAAGAACGCGGTGAAGTACATCGCGAACTTCGAGCGCGCGCTGGCGCACGAGGCGCGGCGTCGCGGTCTCGACGGTGCGATCTGCGGCCACATCCATCGCGCCGAGATCTCGCAGATCGACGGCGTGCTCTACTGCAACGACGGCGACTGGGTCGAAAGCTGCACCACGCTCACCGAAGACTTCGAAGGTCGCCTGAGCCTGCTGCGCTGGACCGAGAGTAAAGAGGTGATCTCGCACAGCGGCGCGCTCGCGCCGTGCTCGCTCGAGCAGGCGGCGTGAAGATTGCGATCGCTACCGACGCCTGGCGGCCGCAGACCAATGGCGTCGTGCAGACGCTGAGCACGACAGCGCGGACGCTGCGCGCCGGCGGCCATGAAGTCCTGGTCGTCGAGCCGAACCAGTTCCGCACTTTTCCCTGTCCGACGTATCCGGAGATCCGGCTCGCGTGGCTGCCGTATCGTCGGTTGTCCCGACTGCTGCGCGAGTTCGCACCCGACTGCATTCACGTCGCCACTGAGGGAACGCTCGGCATGGCGGCGCGCAGCTGGTGCCTGCGCCACGGATTCCCGTTCACGACGTCGTATCACACGCAGTTCCCCGAGTACGTGCGGGCGCGCGCGCCGATTCCGCTCGCGCTCAGCTATGCGCATCTGCGCCGCTTTCACTCGGCTGCCGCACGCACCATGGTCGCGACGCCGACATTGCAGAAACAGCTGGAGACCCGGGGCTTTCGCCACATCGTGCGCTGGACGCGCGGTGTGGACGTCGAGCTGTTCAAGCCCGGCCCGAAGGATTTCCTGACGCTGCCGCGGCCGATCTTCGTGTACGTGGGTCGCGTCGCGGTGGAGAAGAACATCGAAGGTTTCCTCGCGCTCGACCTGCCCGGCACGAAGCTGGTGATCGGCGACGGTCCGGCGCGTCCTTCGTTGCAGGCGAAATTTCCGGCCGCGCATTTCGTGGGCTACAAGTTCGGCGCGGAGCTCGCCGCGCATCTTGCCGCTACGGATGTGTTCGTGTTCCCCAGCCGTACCGATACGTTCGGACTGGTGCTGCTCGAAGCGCTGGCGTGCGGCGTACCCGTCGCCGCCTATCCGGCCACCGGACCGATCGACGTGATCGAGAACGGTGCGACCGGTGCGCTCGAGGAGGACTTGCGTGCAGCGGCGCTGGCAGCGCTGCAACTCGATCCGGCGCACTGCCGCGCGTTCGCACTCGCGCACACCTGGGAAGCCGCGACGCAGGAGTTCGTGGGAAATCTGGTGCCGCACGCGGCGGAAGAAGTTGTCAGGCTGAAGCCTGACCCGCAAAGAGTGAGCTGAGCTCCAGCAGGGTGTGAGTCCGGCGTCAGCCTGACTCTTATCCGGTATTCAAACTATCCGCGCGCGCCTGCGCTTCCTGCGCCTCCATATTCTTCCCCCGCGCACGATACGAGTCGGCGATCAGCCGCCACGCTGACGATTGCGCGCGCGGCGCGTTCACCGACATCGACACGGCTTTGCGCGCCATGTTCTCCGCCTGCACGTAGTTACCTTCGGCGAAGCGCACTTTGCCGAGCTCGATCCACAGCAGCGGATTGTCCGGCTCGATCCGCAGCGCGCGCTCGATCGACGAGGCAGCGACGACGTAGTTCTTCGTCGCCATTTGCGTCTGCGCCTGGCCTACGAGTGCGCGCGATGCGGCGCCCAGCGTCGGTTCGCGAACGACGGGTGCCGGCGGCGGGGTGGGCTCAGGAGTGGTCGAAGGCGGCTGGCCGGGCTGCTGCTCCGGCGTAGTTTCAGACGGCTGCTGGCCGGACGGCGGAGGCGCCGGCTTCTCGTAGGGTGAAGGCACAGCACAGGCGGCAAGCAGAGCGCTCGCGGCCAGTGACGCCAATCGTTTCTGAATGCTCTTCATCGCACCGCTATCTTACGATGCTCCGCCACCACTCGCGGGCCCGCTCGCCGATCGCGCCCAATGCGCTGTGCTCGCAGCCCGGCTTGGCGGGCAACTCAGTGCCGCTGGGCACCGCGACCATTATCAGCTCCTCGCCGCCGCAACTCGGGTCCGCGGCCAGCCCTGTCATGAATTCGATCGACTTGTCCTCGAGGCCTTCAGGCAACGGCGCGCTCAATGACGTTGTTCCGATCGAGCGCATCAGCCGCGACCAGACCGGCAGCGAGCCGGACGAGCCGGTGAGCCCCGTCGGCGAGTTGTCGTCGTAGCCGATCCACACGACGGCGAGCGTGTTGCCGGAAAAGCCCGCGAACCAGCTGTCGCGATAGTCGGAGGACGTGCCGGTCTTGCCCGCGACTACGATGTCGGGCGGGATCTGCGCCCGCGCGGCCTGGCCCGAGCCGTGCTCCATCACTTGCACGAGCATGCGGTTCACCTGATACACGGCTTGGCTGTCGGCCACCGGCGTCACTTCGAGCGCGAACGACTTCAGCGGCTTGCCTTCGGCATCGACGACCGCACGCACCGCGCGCAACGGCGTGCTGAAGCCGCCATTCGCAAACGCGTTGTACAGCTGCGCGACCTCGAGCGGCGAGACGTCGAGAGCGCCGAGCAGCACCGAAGGCAGCTGCGGCGGCTCGCGTCCCAGACCGAGCGCGACGAATTCGTTCGTGACGTTCTTCAAGCCCACCTGCAGACCCAGGTTCACCGTCGCGAGATTCAGCGACTGCGCGAGCGCCCGCACGAGCGGCACCGGACCGTAGAACTCCTGCGAAATGTTCTGCGGCGCCCACACGGTGCCGTTCGGCAGCTTCACTTCGACCGGAGCATCTTCGACGATCGATGCCGCGTTGAAGCGGCCGCTCTCGATAGCAGCCAGATAGATGACGGGCTTCACCAGCGAGCCGATCGAGCGATGCGCGTCGAGCGCGCGATTGAAGCCGTCGAAGCTCGCCTGCCGGCCGCCGACCATCGCAATCACTTCGCCGTTCTGCGGCGCCGTGACGACCACGACGCCTTCGAGCTTCTTTTCCGTCTTCTGCTTGCGCGCCTTGTCCAGCCGCTCCAGCTCCTGCGTCAGCGCCTTCTCCGCCTGGCTCTGCGTCAGCGGACTGAGCGTGGAGAAAATCTTCAGCCCCGCTTCGGTCAGGTCTTCTTCGCGGTAGTCACGGCGCAGCGTGCGGCGGACCAGGTCGAGAAATGCCGGGTAATAGCCGCCGGCCTGCGTCGAGGAGCTGACGACGCCGAGCGGGCGCTTCGCCGCTTCCTGCGCGGCGCGCTCGTCGACCACTTTGTACTGCGCCATCAGCTTCAGCACGAGATCGCGCCGTGCGCGCACGCGATCCGGATGTCGCCGCGGATCGTAGTAGGACGGTCCGCGAACGATCGCGACGAGCAAGGCCACTTCGTGCAGCTGCAGCTCAGCGAGCGGCTTGCCGAAATAGAACTGGCTCGCCAGGCCGAAGCCGTGCACCGCGCGATTGCCGTCCTGACCGAGATAGATCTCGTTGATGTAGGCGTTCATCAGGTCCTGCTTCTCGAAGTGCACTTCGAGCAGGAACGCCATCATCGCTTCCTCGAGCTTGCGGCCGAGCGTGCGGCGGTTGTCGAGGAAGTAGCTCTTGACCAGCTGCTGCGTCAGCGTCGAGCCGCCTTGCTCGATCTGCCCGGCGCGCAGATTCACCCACGCGGCGCGCGCGATCGCGCCGAAGTCCACACCGTTGTGCGAGTCGAACTTGCGATCCTCGACGACCTTGAGCGCGGCCGGCAGGAGCGGCAAGACCTGGTCGGGCGTGACCACGACGCGGTCCTCGCCGTGGATCGGAAAGATGCTGCCAATCAGCAACGGATCGAGGCGGAAGATCGGCACGTCCTCGCTGCGGCCGTTGCGCATGCTCTCGATCGTGTTGCCGCGCGCGATCACCGTCAGCAGCTGCGGCTCCTGCAGTGCGTCCCAGAACTGGAAGCGGCGATTGACGAGTTCGATGCGCGAGCCGCGCCGGCTGTAGCTGCCGGGCTGCTCGGCCCGGTCGACGCGCCGGTACCCCAGGCGCTTCAACTCCTGCTCCAGCGTGTCCGCGCCAAACGACTGGCCGGCGTACAGCTCCAGCGGCTCGGCGTACACCTGCGCCGGCAGCGTCCAGCGACGCCCCTCGAACTGCGCGGTGATGATGCGGTCCAGGTAGACGATCCACACCAGCAGCGCAATGACGAGGCCGCCCACGAGCAGCAGGCTCCCGGCGAGGATCGTGCGCTTGGTTTTACGGGACAGGGACAGTCTCATGTCGGGTTAGACGCACGGAGCTGCGGATTGATCCAGCCCAAGGCTAATCTAGAGCGCGAATCGGGCGGAATTGTGGCGGGGCTCTTTCAGCGGCGCCAGAAGGTCGGCGACACCAGTACCAGCAGCGGGAACACTTCCAGGCGCCCGAGCAGCATCGCCACCAGGCAGATCCACTTGCCGGGATCGCTCAGGCCCGCGAAGTTCGACGCGACTTCGCCGAGGCCGGTGCCGGCGTTGTTCATGCAGGCGGCGATCGCCGAAAACGCCGTCACCTGGTCCTCGCCGATTGCGATCAGCAGCACCATGAGCGCGCTGAACGCGACGATATACACGCCGAAGAATCCCCACACGGCATCGACGATGCGCGGGTCGATCGCTTTCGGCCCGAGCTTCACCGGCACCTCGGCGCTCGGGTGCACGAGCTGCACGACCTCGCGCTGCCCCTGCTTCCACAACAGCAGCCAGCGCACGACTTTCATGCCGCCGGACGTCGACCCGGCGCAGCCGCCGATGAACGTCGACAGCATCAGGATCACCGGCAGCGCGCCCGGCCAGTGCGTGAAATCGTCGGTGAAGAAGCCGGAGCTCGTCTGCATGGATACCGCGTGGAACAGCGAGCGGCGGAAGGCGACGCCCGGATCCACGTCGGGGCGGCTCAGCCACAGCACCAGGAAATACACGGCGACCGCCAGCGCGAGCACCCAGAAGTAGGCGCGGAACTCCGGGTCGCGGAAGTAGCTCGTGACGCGCTTGTGGCGCCACGCCAGAAAGTGCAGCGAGAAATTCACGCCGCCGATGAACATGAAGAACACGGCGATGCCCTCGATCACTTCGTTGTCGAAGAAGCCGAAGTTCGCGTCGTGCGTCGAGTTGCCGCCGGTCGAGACGGTCGAAAAGCTGTGCGCGATGGCGTCGAACGGCGTCATGCCCGCCCACCAGTATGCGAGCGCGCAGGCGATCGTGATCGCGATGTAGATGCGGCACAGCTCCTTCGCTGTTCCGGTGATGCGCGGCGTGAGCTTCGAGTCCTTGATCGGCCCCGGCGTTTCGGCGCGCATCAGCTGCATGCCGCCGACGCCCAGCATCGGCAGCAGGGCCACGGCCAGCACGACCATGCCGATGCCGCCGAGCCATTCCATCTGCACGCGGTAATACAGCAACGACTTCGGCATCGAGTCCAGGCCGCTGAGCACGGTCGCCCCGGTGGTCGTGAAGCCCGACACCGATTCGAACACCGCGTTGGTGATGGACAGCTGCACTTCTTCGGCAAGCAACAGCGGCACCGCACCGGCAGCGCTGATCACGAACCAGAACAGCGCCACGACCAGGAAGCCGTCGCGTACACGCAGCTCGCGAAGACGCCCGCGCGCAGGCCACCAGATGAGCGCACCGACCGCGAGCAGAGCCAGGAAAGCATGTAAGAACGGCTGCCAGTTGCCGTCGCCGTAGTAGAGCGATACGCCGAGCGGCGGCAGCATCGTGACGCTGACCAGCATCACCAGCAGGCCGAGGATCCGCTGCACGGCGAGCAGGTTCATGCGCCTTTGCGTCGCGGCACGTCGAACAGTTTTTCCACGACTTCGACGTAGCGGCGGTCCGTCAGGAACAGGATCACGTGGTCGTCGCGGTGAATGACCGTGTCGTGGTGCGCGATGATCACTTCGTCGCCGCGCACGACCGCGCCGATGGTCGTGCCGGAGGGCAACGGAATATCCTCGATCTTGCGGCCGATCACGCGGCCTTCGCCCTGAATGCCGTGCGCGACGGCTTCGATCGCTTCCGCCGCGCCCCGGCGCAGCGAGTGCACCCGCACGACGTCACCGCGCCGCACGTGAGCGAGCAGCGAGCCGATCGTCACCTGTTGCGGCGACAGAGCGACATCGATCGAGGTGCTCTCCATCAGCTCGGCGTACGCGGGCCGGTTGATCAACGCCACGACCTTGTGACAGCCGAGGCGCTTCGCGAGCATCGCCGAGAGAATGTTCGCTTCCTCGGCGTTCGTGACGGAGATGAAGAAGTCCGAGCTGTCGATGTTCTCTTCCAGCAGCAGCTCCTCATCCGCTGCATCGCCGGTCAGCACGATGGTGTTGTTCAGCTGCTCCGAGATGCGGCGGGCACGCCGCTGGTCGCGTTCGATGAGCTTGACCTGATGCTGGCCTTCCAGCCGCTGCGCCAGGCTGAAGCCGATGTTGCCGCCGCCGGCAATTACGATGCGCCGCACCGGATCCTCGACCTTCTTCATCTCGTTCATCACCAGCTGGATGTCTTCGCGCGCTGCGATGAAGAAGACCTCGTCGCCGTGCTCGATGACCGTGTCGCCGGTCGGCTTGATGCTCTGACCGTTGCGATAGATCGCGGCGACACGCGCATCGCGACCCTTGATGTGCCCGGCGAGCTGCTTGAGCTGCTGGCCGACCAGCGCGCCGCCCTTGAGCGCCTTGACGCCGACCAGCCGCACGCGGCCGTCGGCGAAGTCCAGCACCTGCAGCGCGCCCGGATACTGGATGAGCCGCACGACGTGATCGGTCACGAGCTGCTCGGGGCTGATCGGCACGTCGACGGCGAACGCACGGTCCTCGTCGGCGAACAGCTTGCGGTGCTTGGTGAAATCGGCGGAGCGAATGCGCGCGATGCGCGTGGCGTCCTTGTTGAACAGGCTCCACGCGATCTGGCACGCGGTCATGTTCACTTCGTCGCTGTTGGTGAGCGCGATGAAGATGTCGGCTTCGCGCGCGCCGGCGGCTTCGAGGATGCCGGGCTGCGTGCCGCTGCCGACGACCGTGCGGATGTCGATGCGATCCTGCAGGTCGCGCAGCAGCTCGTCCTTCACGTCCACGACGGTGACTTCGTTCGCCGGCTCGCGGGCGAGGTGATACGCCGCCGTGCGTCCGACCTGGCCGGCGCCCAGAATGATGATCTTCATTGCGAGCCAGTGTTCATTCTTGGCATCTTTATAGGGGCTCGAGATTGGCGTACGCCAGCATCAGCCACTTCTTGCCCTGGCGCTCGAAGTTGACCTCCACCTGGGCGTGGCTCCCCTGGCCCTGCAGATTCAATATCACGCCTTCGCCGAACTTGCCGTGGCGTACACGCTGTCCGAGCCGCACGCCGCCCGGCGCCGGATCTTCTTCTACCGCGCCCCGGCGCGGCATGTAAATCGGCCGCGACACCTGGATGCGCGGCCGCACTTCTTCGAGCAGCTCCGCCGGAATCTCGCGGATGAAGCGCGACGGCGTGCCGTAGCTGTCGACGCCATGCAGGCGGCGCTGCTCGGCATAGGTGAGATAAAGCTGCTTCATCGCGCGCGTCGTGCCGACGTAACAGAGGCGTCGCTCTTCTTCGAGGCCATCGATGTCGATGGTCGAGCGCGTGTGCGGGAACAGCCCGTCTTCCATACCGCACAGGAACACGACCGGAAATTCCAGGCCCTTGGCCGAATGCAGCGTCATCATCTGCACGCAGTCTTCCCAGGCGTCGGCCTGCTCTTCGCCGGACTCCAGCACCGCGTGCGCCAGGAAGCTCGCGAGCGGCGTGACCTGCGCTTCGCTGTCCGGCTCGTAACCGCGCGCGGCGCTCACGAGCTCGTTGAGGTTCTCGACGCGCGCTTCGCCGCGATCGCCTCTTTCCTGCTCGTAGTGCGAGACCAGCCCGCTGGCGTTGATGATGTGATCGACCTGCTCGTGCAGCGCCAGCCCGCGTGTTCGTTGGTCCAGTTGCTCGATCAGCAGCATGAACGCATGCAGGCTCTGGCCGGTCCGTGCGCCGAGCTCCTGGATGCAGGCGCCCGCGGCTTCCCACATCGTGCACGTATTGGCGCGCGCGTGGTTGCGGATCGTGTCCAGCGTCTTCGCGCCGATGCCGCGCGCCGGCAGGTTGACGACGCGCTCGAACGACGCGTCATCGGCGCGGCTGAACACCAGCCGCAGGTACGCGAGTGCATCCTTGATTTCCGCACGCTCGAAAAATCGCAGTCCGCCGTACACGCGGTAGGGAATGCGCGCCGTGATCAATGCTTCTTCGAACGTTCGCGACTGGGCATTCGAGCGATACAGGATCGCGCAGTCCTTGCGCTGTCCGCCCCGGTAGCTCCAGTCGCGGATGCGATTGATCACGAAGTCCGCTTCGTCGCGCTCATTGAACGCGGCGTACAGCCGCACCGGCTCGCCCTCCTCGCCGGCCGTCCACAGATTCTTGCCGAGCCGGCCGTTGTTGTTGGCGATCAGCGCATTGGCCGCGGCCAGGATGTTGCCGGTGGAGCGGTAGTTCTGCTCCAGCCGGAACAGCTGCACGTTCGGATAGTCGCGGCGGTACTGCTGCAGATTCTCGACGCGTGCTCCTCGCCACCGGTATATCGATTGATCGTCGTCGCCGACGGCGAACGGCACGCCGCCGTCGCCTGCCAGCAGCTTCAGCCACAGGTACTGGATCGTGTTCGTGTCCTGGAACTCGTCGACCAGTACGTGACGGAAGCGCGAGCGGTAATGCGCGAGGACATCCGGTCGGTCGCGCCACAGCTCGAACGCGCGCAGCTGCAGCTCGGCGAAATCGACCACGCCGTTGCGCTCGCACTGCTCCTGATACTGCGCGTACAGGTTGATGAACTGGCGCCGCGTCGGATCGCCGTCGTCCTTCAGGTGCTTAGCGCGCAGACCTTCGTCCTTGCGCGCGTTGATGAACCACATGATCTCTTTCGGGATCCAGCGGGACTCGTCGAGGTCGAGGGACTTGAGAAGCTTGCGGATTGCGCGCAGCTGATCCTCGGAGTCGATGATCTGGAACGCCTGCGGCAGATTCGCGTCGCGCCAGTGGATGCGCAGCAGCCGATGCGCGATGCCGTGAAAGGTGCCGATCCACAGCGGCGCGCTCGGCGTCGCGAGCATGTTCTCGATGCGGCTGCGCATCTCGCCCGCCGCCTTGTTCGTGAACGTCACGGCCAGGATGCCGTGCGGCGACACGTTCTCGACCTGCACCAGCCACGCAACCCGGTGCGTCAGCACGCGTGTCTTGCCGCTGCCGGCGCCGGCCAGCACCAGCGTCGGCGCAAGCGGCGCCGTCACGGCTGCGCGCTGCGCGTCGTTGAGACTGCCGACGATGGGAGTGATGTCCATGAAGGCGGGCATTCTACCGCGATTTCGCAGGGTGCTCTTTCCGCGGTATTCTTTTCACGACTTGCGACTTCCCGCAGCGGGAGACTCGATGCGCGGCCTGCGCCAGATTTGGATGCTCACGTGCTCGATACTGCTGGCGGCAGCTTGCTCGCGCCAGGCGGAGCAACCCGCGGCGCCCGCCGACACCACGCCGCCGCCCGGTGCTCCAGTGTCTGCCAATGCGCCAGCAACCGCACCTCAGGCAAAGCTTGCGCAGCCGGAGCAGCCGGCCGACTCCAGTCTTTCGATCAAGCGCGGCATCGTGATGCTCGCGCAGGATCGCATCACTTTCCGTCCCTGCAACGAGAAAACCGAGCTGTGGCTGGTGGACCAGAGCGACGGCACGCTGCAGGAGACGTTCGCGGACGAGATGGAGAAGGGCCCGGCGATGCTGTACGTCGAAGCGTACGGCGAGCGCGCGCCGGTCGCGGACGACGTCGAGGAGGCACGCGCGTACGCCGGCACGTTCGTGCTCGAAGAAGTGCTGTACGCGGGCGTGCAGGGCCAGGTGCGCGGCTGCGACGACCCGGCTCCTGGCTACACCGTCATGGGGCGCGGCACGGAGCCGTTCTGGGCGGTCGAAGTCAATGACGCCGGCATCGTGTGGCGCCAGGCGTCAGAGCCGAAAGAGATCGCGTTGGGCGCGCCACAGACGCAAGACGCGGAGGGCACCGTGCGCTATCACGCGAGCAGCAACGGGCACGAGCTCGAGCTGCTCGTCGACGCACAGGTGTGCCGCGACGCGATGTCGGGTGAATTCTTCGCTTACTCGGCGCGAGCAGTGCTGGACGGCAAGGAATTCAACGGTTGCGCGCGCGTTGGAAGATAGACTCGCGCACGAAAGAGCGCGGCTGCGCGCGATACAGCGAGCGAAACACCAACGCGACTGCGAGCGCGAGCAGCGGATCGGTGATCGACGCGCTCTGGTCCGGCAGCCACGCCTGCAGGACCTCGATCCCCAGCACGGTCGCGATCAGCGCGATGACGGCGAAGAGGATCGACGCCCCCCACTCCTTGATGACCCACAGCAGCGCGCCATAGAGGAACAGCTTGCCGAACAGCTCGGTCCAGTCGATCAGCTGGATCGCGGCGGGCAGGCCGATCTCGAACCAGCCGAGGAACGGCCACAGGTCGAAGTGGCCCATCGGCGGCGTGAAGTCGAACGGCGCCAGGCCATCGATGATCAGGACCACGATGACCGCGAAGACCAGTACGGTGCGCCGCGGCCGCGGGCGGAGCCGATGCATGACGAGCAGCATCGGCAGCAACAGCAGTAATGCGAGCAGCTCACCCGGCAGGAACGTCTGATTCGCGACCAGGAGCCGTCCGACCAGAACGGTCGCGATGACCAGCAGTAGCGCTTCCAGCCGGCGCGGCCGGCTGACGACCGCCGCCACGGCCTGGTTCACCACCAGCCAGAACGTCAGGAAGCTGAAGACGATCACCGGATCGAACTGCGGACTGAACAGCGGCCGCAGCGCCGCCTTCAGTTTCACGAGGTCGAACTGCGGCACGAACGGCGCGAAGCGCCACGCGAGCCAGAGCCCGAGCAGCAGCAATGCGCCCGGATCGCGCAGCGGCCGTTCGGCGCGCCCCGGCAGATGCATCAGCCGGGTGAGGCCGCCCCACGCCAGACCAGCGCTCGCGCCAAGCAGCGTACCCACAGCGTTGAGCGTCAGGTCAGTGAGACTCGGCACGCGCATCGAGATGTAGACCTGCGCGATCTCGATCGAGAGCGACAGCAACGTGCCGAGCGCCGTCGCGGCGATGATGGACGGCGCGCGGCGCCAGCGCAGCTCCAGCCACAAAAACAGGCAGAAGCCGAGCGGCAGATACAGCAGCACGTTGGAAATCCGGTCGCCGCGGCCGGCGCGCGCCCATGATAGTTGCCGGAACGCCTCCAGCACGCCGCCTTGGATGGCGTCAGCCTTGAAGTTGAACGGGTACAGCGAGCCGTAAACGATCAGCGCGAGGACGACCAGCAGCAGCCAGATGATGACCGAGCGACTGTGCATGCCCGCCACGGTGCGTCACCCGATGCGGATCGTGAAGTAGTGATCGACGAGCAGCGCCGCGAACAACAACGCGAGGTAGGTGATCGAGAAGCTGAACGTGCGCATCGGCAGGCGCACGTCGGACCGGACTTTCAGTTGCAGCGTGCGGAACAGGAAGAAGCCGCCGAGGATCGCCGCGGCCGCCAGGTAGATCAGGCCGCTCATGCCGGTGAGATACGGCAGCAGCGTCACGAGCACCAGCAGGATCGTGTACAGCAGGATGTGCAGCTTGGTGAACTCGCTGCTGTAGGCGACCGGCATCATCGGCACGCCGGTCTTGGCGTAGTCCTCGCGCCGCGCGATCGCCAGCGCCCAGAAGTGCGGCGGAGTCCAGGTGAAGATGATCAGGAACAGCAGCAGCGAATGCGCGTCGACCGCGCCGGTGACTGCGGTCCAGCCGAGCACCGGCGGCGCGGCGCCGGCAGCGCCGCCGATCACGATGTTCTGCGGCGTCGCGTGCTTGAGCCACGCCGTGTACACGACCGCGTAGCCGAGCAGCGAGGAGATTGTCAGCACGGCAGTCAGCGGATTCACCCAGCCCCACAGCAGCAGGATCGACAACAATCCCAGGATCGCCGCGTACGTGAGCGCCTGCCGCTGCGTCAGATGACCTTGCGGCAGCGGCCGGTTGCGCGTGCGCGCCATCTGGGCGTCGATGCGACGATCGAGCACGTGATTGACCGCAGCCGCGGCGGATGCCGCAAGCGCGATGCCGAGCGTGCCGAACACCAGCGCGTTCGGCGGCGGAAAGCCGGGCGCGGCGAGGAACATGCCCGCGATCGCCGTGAACATGATCAGCATGACTACGCGCGGCTTGCCCAGCTCGTAGTAGTCGCGCCAGGTGGCTTGCGGATGCTGAATGGAGGGGGTTTCCACGGGCGGATTCTACCGGCCCGTCCGCCCCTATGTGGCCCGCAATTGCCGGTTCAGGGCGACAACGGCCAGCAGCAGCAGCGCTGCGACTGCGTTGTGCGCGGTGGCGAGCGCCAGCGGCAGGGCGCGGATCACCATCATCGGCCCCAGAATCAGCTGACACACGAGGACTGCGCCCAGCGCCATCCCTGCGATGCGCACTGTGCGCGTCGGACCGGTGCGGATCGCGGCGAAGCTCAGGAAGCCGAGCACGAGCGCGGTGACGAGAGCGCCCAGGCGATGCACGAAGTGGATCGCGACTCGCGCCGGGTGATCGAGCACGCCGCCTTCATAGTCGATGCCGAGACCTCGCCACAGCACGAACGCGTCCTTCGCGTCCATCTGCGGCCAATACGAATTCTGACAAGTGGGGAAATCGGGGCAGGCGAGCGCCGCGTAGTTGCTGCTGGTCCAGCCGCCGAGCGCGATCTGCAGCCCGAGCACGATCAGCCCGGTCGTTGCGAGCGTCTTGAGCGCCCCCACCTGGTTCCTCCCCCGCTCTGCCGCGGAGGACGGGGAGGGGACAGGCACGAGTGCGAGCCACGCGAGCAGGGCCAGTGTCGTCAGACCGCCGAGCAGATGCAGCACGACGATCAGCGGTTTGAGCAGCAGCGTGACAGTCCACATGCCGAGCAGCGCCTGCAGAAACACCAGCCCGACGAGCGTGATCGGCAGTCCTACCGGTTGTTGCGGATCGCGGCGATTGGCGATTGCGAGACCGGCCAGCGTCACGATCACCAGCACCAGGCCGCCGGCGAAGTATCGGTGCACCATCTCCTTGATGGCCTTGTGATACGTGAACGGCCGCTGCGGGAACGCCTGGTTGATCGCGTCGGCGTTCTGGGCAGCATCGTCGGCAGTCAGGTGACCGTAGCAACCCGGCCAGTCGGGACAGCCCAGACCGGCGTTGCTGAGGCGCACCCACGCGCCGAGCACGACGACACCGAAAGCGAGCACGACGCCTGCGAGCGCGAGGCGCCGGAAGAGACGGTAGCGGGGAGTCACGGGTCGTTGTGGGCCTGAACAGTACTGGTCGAGTGCTGCGAGGCTAGCATGCGCACCGCGGGAAGCGCGGTGCTCACCATGATGAAGATCGGCACGATCGCCCAGAGAATCTCACGCCAGGCGCTCGGTCCGCTCGCGCGACGGAAAGTCGCGATCGAATGGATCATGACCGCGAACACCGCCGCGGCCACGAACGCGCAGATCCACAGAATGGGCGCAGGCACCATTATCTATTTCCCGGGCTAATGCCCTGGCGTGAACTCGGGCACCTCGCGGTGCTCGCCCGGGGTCTGCATCTGCTGCACGAAGGACTGCAGCCGCGTAACGAAGGTGTAGTCGCCTTCGATGGCCATCAGTCCCAGCAGCACCATCAGCGCCAGCGGCGGCACCAGGATGGCCAGCTTGAGCGCGAGGCGCTCCCACGCCATGTGCATGAAGATCGCGACGATGAAACCGGCCTTCAGCAGCATGAAGATGATGATGAGCGACCAGCGCAGCATGCCCTGCAGCCGGAAGTAGTCGACCAGGTACGAGAACGTGCTGAAGACGAACAGCAGCGCCCAGATCCACAGGTAGATCCTGATCGGATGCTGCACACCCTCGCCGTGACCGCCGGCCGGTGCGTGCACTGCTTCAGCGGAATGACCGTGAGCCATGTCTGCTCCTCAAGTTTTTGCCGGCTACCACAGATAGAAGAACGCGAAGATGAACACCCAGACGAGGTCGACGAAGTGCCAGTACAGGCCCGCGACCTCGACCGTTTCGTACGTGCCCTTGCGATCGTAGAAGCCGCTCAGCACGCGCTTGGCGACCACGCACAGGTAGATCACGCCGCACGACACGTGCAGACCGTGGAAGCCGGTGATCATGAAGAACGCCGAGCCGAACTGCGGCGCGCCCATCGGGTTGCCCCAGGGCCGCACGCCTTCGTCGAGGATCAGCTTGCTCCATTCGAACGCCTGCATGCCGACGAACGACAGGCCGAGCGCCGCGGTAGCGAACATCAGCGCCGCGGTCTTGGCGCGGTCGCGCCGGTAGCCGAAGTTCACGGCCATCGCCATCGTGCCGCTCGAGGTGATCAGGATCATCGTCATGATCGCGATCAGGAACAGCGGGACCGTCTTGCCGAACACGGTCAGCGCGAACACCTCGCTGGGGTTCGGCCACACGTCGGTGGTGGAGATGCGCACGTTCATGTACGACACGAGGAAGCAGGAGAAGATGAACGTGTCGCTGAGCAGGAATATCCACATCATTGCCTTGCCCCACGGCACGGGGAAGGCCTGCTTGTCGGCGGACCAGTCGGCGGTCACGCCCTTCAGGCCCGCTTCCGAATACCCGGACCCGGCGGGCAGTGCTGATGTCGATTCGTGATTCACCGATCGCTCCTCAGGTAGACAACATCACCGCAAACAGTCCCAGCCACACGAGCAGCAGGAAGTGCCAGTACACGCTGCACAGCTCGACGCTCAGGCGCACGTCGATGATCTCGACATCCTTACTGCGCATGCGGGCCAGCGTTCGTCCCCACACGTACAGCCCGCCGAGCAGGTGCAGGCCGTGCACCGCAGTCAGCAGATAAAAGAAAGCGACCGCGGGATTCAGCGGCGAGAAAAACTCCGACTCGCGCACCTGCGTCCACGCGTAGAACTGACCGCCGAGAAATGCGAACGTCAGCAGTCCGCCGCCGAGCAAGGCGCTGCTGCTTCTCTCCACGCTGCCGGCACGAACTGCGCGACGCGCAGCCTGCATCGCCACGCTTGCCGCGATCAGCAGGATCGTGTTGAGCCACAGCACCGGCGGCTCGCTAAGCTGCACCCAATCAGTCGCCGGCCCCGCGCCGTGATGGCCGTTCAACCGCATGTAGTACGCGGAGACGAACAGACCGAACAATGAAGTGATGACCGCGAGGAACAACCACAAGCCGACGCGCGCCGCCGGCCAGCGCGGCTCGTCGGTGTCGGCTTCAGCACCGGAGGCAGACGCCGGTTGCGTCTCCCACGATTTCGCCGACAGCTTACGGACCAGGATCAGCCAGACGACGATCCCGGTCGCGAGCGCGATGTAGGCGACGGTCAAACTCAATGGTGAACTCCGTGATCGCGGCCGGTCGGCGCGTTACCTGCGCGCGGATCGCCCGGCGGCACGTTCTGCGGCACGAAGTCTTCCGGCGCTCCGGGCACGCTGTAGTCATACGCCCAGCGATGCACGACCGGCAGGTCCTTGCCCCAGTTGCCGTGCTTCGGCGGCGTGTCGGGCGTCTGCCACTCGAGCGACGTCGAGCGCCACGGATTCGGTCCGGCGTCGCGGCCGTTCCTCAGCGACCACACGAGGTTGAACAGGAAGACCAGCTGCACCGCCGCGACGAACACTGCCGAGATCGAGATCCACTCGTTCGCGATGTGCACGTTCTGGCCGATGAAGTCGATCGAATCGCTGTACGCGTAGTAGCGACGCGGCACGCCGAGAATGCCGAGGTAGTGCATCGGCAGGTAGATCGAGTAGGTGCCGATGAACGTGCACCAGAAGTGGATGCGGCCGAGACGGTCGTCGAGCAGCCGCCCGGTGATCTTCGGGTACCAGTGGTAGATCGCGCCGAACACCACCAGGATCGGCGACACGCCCATCACCATGTGGAAGTGCGCGACCACGAAGTACGTGCCCGACAGCGGCACGTCGACCGTCACGTTGCCGAGGAACAGGCCGGTGAGGCCGCCGTTGATGAACGTGAAGATGAAGCCGATCGCGAACAGCATCGGCACCGTCAGGTGGATGTCGCCCTTCCACAGCGTCAGGATCCAGTTGTAGACCT
>JBIOUH010000217.1:0-37253 GCA_044866955.1 Steroidobacteraceae bacterium | reverse complement strand
CCGGCAACGTCACCCAGGAAGATGCGCGCATCATCAGCTACTCCGGCAGCACCACGGCCCGCAACTTCACGATGGGCCAGACGCTGTACAACTATGACTTCTTCGGCCGCAGCTCCAGTACCGGTGCGAACGGCACGCCGCAGTTGTCGACTGCAGACGCGGACGAGCGCCTGCAGGCCTCGCTGCAGCACGTCGTGATGACGTATGACCCCGTCAACGGCCGGCGCATCTACGTGAACGGCGAGTTCACCGGCGACCTCGACGGCGCCGGCGGCGGCACGCTCGGTGACTGGGACAACAGCTACGCTTTCGTGCTCGGCAACGAGGTCAGCGGCGACCGTCAGTGGCAGGGCGTGCTGCGCCTGGTCGCGGTCCACAACCGCGCGCTGACGCTGGACCAGATCCGGCAGAACTTCGAGGCGGGCGTCGGCCAGAAGTTCTTCCTGCTGTTCGGCATCTCGCACCTGGTGAACGTGCCCAAGGCGTACGTCCTGTTCGAGGCCGCCCAGTACGACAGCTCGGGCTACCTGTTTACCAACCCGAAGTTCATCAGCCTCGATGCGAATGCGATGCCCGGCAGCATCCCGCTCAAGGGCATGCGCATCGGCGTGAACGGCGTCGAGCCGCACGTCGGACAGGCGTATCGCCTGATGGACACGGTGATCCAGGACGCGAACTACTCGGCTGCGACCGGCCAGACGCTGTCGACGGTCGGTACGATCATCGGGCTCGAGCAGGGCCCGGAATCCGACGAGTTCTACCTCTGCTTCGACACGCTCGGCACGCGCACCGACGTGTGCTCGAGGTACGCCGAGGCAGTGGATCCGACCTTCGTCGACCTGCCGCGGCCGTCCGACATCGGCGTGCGCACGTTCGACGCAATCAACGCCTCGATGGCAGCCATGACCGGCGTGAGCCCGAACAATGCAGCGGTGAAGACGACTTTCACCAGCGTGCGCCAGTCGCTGCCGGCGGTGAACGATATCCAGGCGTTCCTGTCGTCACATCAGACCTCGATCGCGCAGCTCGCGGTTCAGTACTGCAGCGCGCTGGTCAACGACACGACGGCGCGCCAGAGCTATTTCCCCGGCCTCAACTTCTCGGCCGACATCACGAGCCAGCAGAACGCCCTGATCGATCCGCTGATGAATCGAGCGATCGGCGTGGTCGACTCGCAGCCGACCGACTCACAAGTGCGCACTGAACTGCAGGCGCTCGTGGGCAGGCTGTGCACCAGCGGCAGCTGCAGCAGCGGCGCCCGTACGCCGACTGTGGTCAAAGCAGTGTGCGGCGCGGCCGTTGGCAACGCAGCGATGCTCGTGCAGTAACCGATCGCTTATCTGGCAATTCGCAATTCGGATGAGGCAGCCATGTTGATCATCAAGTCCAAGCGGAAACGCGCGCTCGCCCTCGACGAGCCCATCAAGCACGGCTCGCACAAGCGACCGGTCACGCGGCGCGACTTTCTCGCTCAGGGATTTCTGACCGGCAGTGCGACGGTCGTCGCACCGGCTGTTCTCGCCGCGCTGCTCAATCCGCGTCAGGCGCGCGCTGACCTCTCGCTGGACCTCAGGAACCTGAAGGTCAATCCGTGCAAGATCACCGAGGGTGCCGGTAAGGTGCCGTTCATCTGCTTCGATCTCGCGGGCGGCGCGAACATCGCGGGTTCGAACGTGCTGATGGGCAAGGAGGGTGGCCAGCTCGATTTCCTGTCGACACAGGGCTACTCGAAACTGGGCCTGCCCGGCGACATGCTGCCGAACAACGCCACGACGGACTTCATCAACGAGGAGTTCGGTCTGATGTTTCACTCGGACAGCGCATTCCTGCGCGGCATGCTCGAGAAGACATCGACCACCACGCGCGCCGGCGTGAATGGCGCGATCATCGCCGCGCGTTCAGAGAACGATACCGGCAACAACCCCCACAACCCGATGTACGGTCTGGCCAAGTACGGCTCCAAGGGCGAGCTGCTGACCCTGATCGGTTCGGAGAACTCGGACTCGGGCGGCAACTCGATGGCGCCGGCGATGCTGATGGACGTGACCAACCGTCCGACCAAGATCGACCGCACCAGCGATGTCACGGGCCTCGTCGACACCGGTGAGCTGGGCACGCTGTTCACCAATCCGACCGACACCGTCGCGGTGATGGAGTCGATGGCGCGGATCAGCCAGGCGAAGCTGGGACACGTCGATACAGAGCTGGCCAATGACGCCGACGTAAAGAACCTCGTGCAATGCGCCTACATCAAGACCGCCGACACGGTCGACCGATTCAACGATCCGGCTGCCCTCAACCCTGCGGTTGATCCGTTGATCACTGGCACGGGTGGCGTGTTCGGGCCGAATTTCGGCGACGACCGCGAGTTTGAGAAGACCGCAGCGGTGATGAAGCTGGTCGTCGACGGCCTGGCAGGCGCGGGCACGATCAGCATGGGCGGCTTCGACTATCACACCGGCGACCGCTCCACTGGCGAACTGCGCGACCTGCGCGCAGGTCGCTGCATCGGTGCGTGCCTGGAATACGCCGCGCGCAAGAACAAGCCGCTGATGATCTATGTGTTCAGCGACGGCTCGCTCTCCTCGGACGGCAGCGTCGACAGCTCGGTCGACGGGCGCGGCAAGGGCGTGTGGACGGGCGACAACCAGCAGACGGCTGCTGCGTTCTTCCTCGTCTACAACCCGCCGGCGAGCGGCGGCCGCCCGGTGCTCATGACTTCCGGCGCAGGCGCGCCGCGCCATCAGCAGATCGGCTATTTCACCGCCGGCGGCGACGTGGTGAATAGCAGCAGCCCGGCGGCGAACAACGTGAACCTGCTGGTGCAGACGGTGTTGTTGAACTACATGGCGCTGCACGGCGATGCGGGGCAGTACAACACCATGTTCGGCACGGCGCTCGGGTCGGGGACAGCGCTCGACGGGCTGATTGCGTTCGAGCCGATCGTATAGGCTCCGGGAGTCAGGCTTCAGCCTGACTCCTATTGCAGTTCGTACCTGACTTCCACGAACAAGGTCCGGCCCCGCCCCGGGAAGTATCGGTAGTTCCCGAACGCGAAGTCGGCGCGATCCGCGTAAGCGCGATCGGTGAGGTTGTTCAGCCGCAGCGTCGTGCTCCATTTGCCCGGGAGGCTCCAGCCCACGCGCAGATTCAGCAGGTCGTGCCCGGGATATTCGTTGGCGTTCGCCGCGTCGACGAAGTAACGGCCTACCGAAACCCACTCCAGCTCAGCGTCGGCGGCCGGGATGAACTGCCAATTGAGGCGTGCCGTGTTCACGTGTCGCGGCGCCGTGTCGATGTCGCGACCGGAGACGATCGTTTCGCCCTGCTCGACCACGCGATCGAACGCGTACGTGTGCTTCGCGTACGTGCCGGCCAGCGCCAGCGTCAGCCGCTCCATCGGCATCCAGTTGAATTCGTACTCGATGCCTTCGTGATCGGTCTTGCCGTCGCTCACGTTGAAGCCGTTCGAGTCGCGGAAGATGACGTTGTCCTTTTTCATCTTGAAGACCGCGAGCGAGTACCACAGCCGGTAGTCGCGCTCGTCATCGATCACCGTCGCGAGCCGGCCAAACGTGCCGCGTGCGCCGACCTCGACGCTGTCGAGCCGCTCCGGATCCAGATCGGCGATCGACTGCTGGCGCTGCAGACGGTACAGCTCGCTCGTATCGGGAGCGCGATAACCGCGTGCACCAGTCACGTACAGCGTGTGGCGGTCTGTCAGGTCGTAGGTCAGGCCCAGCTTGGACGTGACGTTCTCGAAGTCGTCATTGCGATCGGCCGGCCGGTTGAACAGGCAGCCGTTGGCGCCACACGTCGTGCCGTCGTCACGCGTGTTGCCCGCGATCATCTTGTTGTCGTACTCGTAGTCGACGTATTCGAGGCGTGCGCCGGCCGTCGCCTTCCAACGCTCTGCGAACGGTTGCTCGATCTGCGCGTACAGCGCTGCGACCTCACTCTGGACTTCATAGTCGTAGTGCTTGCCGGCCGGGCGAATCGCATTCGCCGGGGGCGCGCCGTCGGTCGCCGGTCCCGCCTGCGTCTCCTTCAGGAAGCCGTCGGCGAGCTCGAGGTCCAGGCCGGCCAGCAGTTGAGTGTCGCGCGACCCCGTGACCTGCCAGGAGGTCAGCACACCCACCGAGTCCTGACCGTTCTCTTCCAGCGGCTTGCCGATCAGGAAGTGCTGCAGGAAATCCATGCGCGAGTGACGCACGTACGGGCGCACCGACAGGCTTCCCCCTCCAAGGTTTCGCGAGTACTCGCCGCTCAGGCGCATCGCATAGGCATCGCGATACGCCTCGGGATTCGCGTTGGACTTCGCGATGCTCTCGTCGCGATAGGCGTCGAAGCCCTGGATGAAGCCTGCGGTCTCCTGGTTCAGGTTCGTCGCCGCGAACTGCACGTCGAACGAGCCTTCGTTCTCGCTGCGTGCTCGCCGCTGCAGGGCGAGGATCAGCTTCTGCTCGTCCAGGCCCGAGTGGTCGCGCCAGCCACCGTCGTGAGTCGCGATCACACTGCCGCCGAGCGCGGTGCTTTCGCCGGAGCGACTGAGCGCCAGCCGGCCGCGATAGAACTCGTCCGGTCCGCCCTCGAGCGAAAAGGCTGGGTGAATCTCGGCCGCCGGCGCCTGCAGGACATTGATCGCACCGTGCATCGCGCCCGAGCCGTACACGACACCGGCAGGGCCGCGCAGCACTTCGATGGACTGCGCTTGCTCGCTGTCCACCTCGAACAATTCGTTGACGTTGCAGAAACCGACCGGCCGGATCGGGATGCTGTTCTCCAGGAACAGGAACGTGCCGCACGATCCCGGGCCGCTCAGCACCGGCGAGCGGATGGCCGTGAGACTTTCCTCGCCGCTGTTGCGCTGGATCATCGTCCCGGCCGCACGGTTCATGATTTCCGCGTGATGTGTGGCGCCGACGGTCGCGACGTCCATGCCCGACACGACCGAGATGCTGCCCGGGAAGTCGCGCACGTCCTGCGGGACGCGCGTGCCGGTGACGATGACCTCCTCGACGCGTTCGGCGGCGTGGACGTTCGCCGCAGCCACGGTTGTCGCGGCGAACAGGAACATGCAGCTGAAGTGCCTCATGGCGCCTGCAAATGTCTCATTGTTGGTATGCACGGTACTTCTCCGATGGAGAATTCTTTACTCCGGCAAAGCGAACGCCACGACATAGTCCCCGCGCTTCGTGCCGAGCTTGCCGTGGCCGCCCGCGGCGATAACCACGAACTGACGACCGTTCGCTTCATAGCTCATAGGCGTGGCTTGGCCGCCCGCAGGCAGCCGGCCCTTCCACAGCTCGCGCCCGGTATCGATGTCGAACGCGCGCAGGTAATTGTCCATCGACGCGCCGATGAATACCACGCCGCCGTCGGTGACCATCGGCCCGCCCATGTTCGGCATACCCAGCGTCGGCGAGGGCACGAACCACGGCGTCATGTCGCGCGTCGAGCCTAACATCACTTGCCAGCGGATCGCGTTACGCCGCAGGTCGACGGCGGCGAGCGTGCCCCAGGGGGGTGCGGTGCACGGCAGACCGAAAGGCGAGGCGAGCATTTCGCGGCGCACGCCGTAGGGTGTGCCGGTCTGCGCCGCGAAATCCGAATCGGGCCATTCGCCGGAGCGCTTCATGGCATCGAGCTGATCGCGCGGCACGAGCGTTACGACCATCGGCACATGGTTGACCGCGGCGATCACCATCTGGCGTTCGCTGTCGAACGCAGTGCTGCCCCAGTTGACGCCGCCTGCGTAGCCCGGGGACAGGATCGTGCCGCGCAGGCTCGGCGGTGTGAAGATTCCGTCGGAACGATAGCGCGCGATCAGATCGCTACACCTGCCGCGATCGTAGAAAGTGAGCCCCCAGGCGTCCTGCGGGGTCACGGCCGCATGCGACACGAGCGCCGGCGTCGCGGGGAACGGCTGGGTCGGCGAGATCGTTTCGCCCGCGACGTCGGACTGCGGCACGGGCCGTTCGACCACTTCGAACACCGGCTCGCCGGTCTCGCGGTCGAACACGAACAGCATGCCGGTCTTAGTTGCCTGCACAACGGCCGGGATCGATTTACCGTCGCGCTCGATATCGATCAGCATCGGCTGCGCCGGCACGTCGTAGTCCCACAGGTCGTGATGGACGAGTTGCTGAGCCCAGGCCAGTGCGCCCGTGCTCGCGTGCAGGGCGACGAGCGAGTTTGCGTGCTTGTCGTCGCCGGTGCGCTCGCCACCGAAGAAATCGGGACTCGCCGAGCCGGTCGGCACGAACACCAGTCCGCGCCCGGCGTCGACGGAAAAAACCGACCACGCGTTCGCGGCGCCAGTGGGCTGCAAGGTTGGAATCGGATCCCACGACCACAGCTGCTTGCCGCTGCGCACGTCGAACGCGCGCACGATTCCGCGGGGCATTGCGACGCCGCCGTTGTCGCCGACTGCCGAGCCGACGATGACGATGTCCCGATAGATCGCCGGCGGCGACGTCACCAGGTAGTTGCCGTTAGCCTCGGCGTTCACGGCCGTGGCGAGATCGACCTTGCCGCCGTTGCCGAAGTCGCGGCACGGCGCGCCGCTGCGGCCGTCGAGCGCGATCAGCCGGGCGTCGAGCGTGCCGAGGATGATGCGGTGACTGCATGGCGCCGCCGGGTCCGCGTTTTGATCGATCCATGACGACACGCCGCGCGAAGTGGCTTCCGAATAGCGACGCGTGCGGTCGATGCGCGGGTCATAGCGCCAGCGCTGGGCGCCGCTAACCGGGTCGAGCGCGATCACGATGTTCGTGGCGGTGCTGAGATACAAGGTATCGCGCACCAGGATCGGCGTCGCTTCGAACGTGAGCGAGTCGTCGCGCGCGAAGCCGGCGCCGAGCTCGCCGGTGCGATAGGTCCACGCGATCTTCAGCCGCCCGACGTTCGTGCGATCGATCTGAGCCAGAGGCGAGTGACGATTGCCGCCCGGGTCGCCGCCGTAGGATCCCCATTGCGGCTCGTCGTCGTCGGACTGGCGCCCCGGCGGCGCGGCGGACGCCGTGCACATCGCGAGCCCCAGCATCGCGATCGCCCGAATGGCTGGCCACGAGCGTCGAGTTGTCATGAAAGTCAGCCTATCAGCCGCCGTTCGACAGTCACAACTGCTGTTAGTATTCGAGGGCACTCCGCCCAGCAGAAGGGCACCATGAAAAGATGAAGCTACTTTTCGTAGCAATTGCTTGCCTGATAGCAGCTGCCCCAGCGGCACAGGCCGAAGAAGCACCGCGTCCGCGCGTCGGGCTGGTGCTGAGCGGTGGCGGCGCACGCGGCGCGGCGCACGTCGGTGTGCTGAAGGTGCTGGACGAGATGCACGTGCCGGTCGACGCCATCGCCGGCACGAGCATGGGCGCAGTAGTCGGCGGGCTCTATGCCTCCGGCATGTCGGGCGTCGAGATCGAGAACCTGATCCGCTCGCTGAACTGGCAGGACTCCTTCCGCGACCGCCCGCCGCGCGAAGAGCTCGGCTTCCGCCGCAAGCAGGACGAGCGCAATTTCCTGGTGCGCTTCGCGCTCGGAGTGAAGAAAGACAAGGGCTTCGTGCTACCCCCGGGCCTGGTGCAGGGGCAGAAGCTCGAGCAGGTGCTGCGTACCGCGGCGCTGCCGGTTGCCGAGATCCAGCGCTTCGATGGTCTGCCGATTCCGTTCCGTGCCATCGCCACCGACCTGGAAACCGGCCAGGCCGTCGTGATGGATTCGGGCGATTTGGTCACTGCGATGCGCGCCAGCATGTCGGCGCCCGGTGTGTTCGCGCCCGCGCAGCGCGAGGGGCGGATACTGGTCGACGGCGGACTGGTCGAGAATCTGCCGATCGATACGGCGCGCGCGATGGGCGTCGACGTGCTGATCGTCGTGGACGTCAGCTTCCCGCTGTACCTGCGCGATGAGCTCACCTCGCCGCTGGAAGTGACCAACCAGGCGTTCGCGATCCTGATCCGCGGCCGCACGCTCGAGCAGCGCCAGAAGCTGACGCCGAACGACATCCTGCTCGATCCGCCGCTCGGGCGCTTTGCCTCTGCAGATTTCAGCCGCGTGCCGCAGGCGATTGGTGCTGGCGAGGACGCGGCGCGCGGCGCCTCGGCAACGCTCGCCCGACTGTCGCTCAGCGAAGCGGACTACCGCACCTATCTCGCCCAGCGCAACACGCGTTCGACCGAGCTGCCGGTGATCGAATTCGTGCGCGCCGATTCCAGCTCGTCGCAATACGACCCGCTGGTCAAGGAGACGATGAAGGACCTGGTCGGCAAGCCGCTCGACAAGGAGAAGGTGCGCAGCAAGCTGTCCTCCCTGTACGCGCTCGATCGCTTCGAGACGATCGATTACCGGCTGATCGAGGACCAGGGCAGCGCCGGCCTGCAGCTCGATCTGCGTCGCAAGAGCTGGGGACCGAACTACGTGCGCATGGGGCTCAACCTCGAAGACGACTTCGAGGGCAACAGCCGCTACAACGCGGCGGTGCGCTTCATCGCCACCGAGCTGAACCTGCTCGGCGGCGAGTGGCTCACCGACATCCAGATCGGCGAGAACCCGAAGTTCTTCACGGAGTTCTACCAGCCGCTGTCGCTGGCGAGCCGCTACTTCGTGTCGCCGCAGTTCGATTTCGAGGAGCGCAGCGTGTTCGAGCTGCGCGACAACGACCGCGTGGCCGAGTATCGAGTGCGCGAGGTTTCGGGCGGACTCGACGTCGGCCGCGAGATTTCCAACTGGGGCGAGCTGCGCTTCGGCGTGCACCGGGGCACGGGAAGGCGGCGCGTGCTGATCGGCGATCCTTCGCTGCCGGGCGACGAGTTCGAGCGCGGCGGTTATTTCACGCGGTTCTCGTACGACAAGCTCGACAGCATTTTCTTTCCGCGCCACGGCCAGCAGTTCGACCTGGAGTGGCAGGCGCAGCGCGAGAGCGTCGGCGCCGATCGCAACTTCGACATCATGAGCACCAGCTGGCTGATCGCGCGCTCGTTCGATCGCCACACTCTTATCTTCTGGACCGACGCGGGCACCACAGTGGACGCGTTGGAAACGCCGGAGAACTCGTTCACGCTCGGCGGCTTCCTCAATCTGTCCGGGCTGACACCCGGCTTCCTCGCCGGGCCGCACTACGGCATCGGCCGACTCATCTATTACCGCCGGATCGGGCGCGGCGGCGAAGGGGTGCTCGATCTGCCGGTGTATGCGGGCATGTCAGTGGAAGCCGGCAACACCTGGCTCGAGCGCAAGGACATGTTCAGCAACCCACGGATCGACGCCAGCCTGTTCATCGGGCTCGATACGCCGCTGGGACCGGTGTATCTCGCTACCGGCTACGACGAGGGCGGGGACAAGGCCTTCTATCTATTCCTGGGAAGGACTTTCTAGTCGGGCTAAAGCTGCCGCGCAGGGATGCGCGGATGGCGCTGGCGCAGGGGGCGCATGGAGCGGCCCGACCTCGGTCTATTTATCGATTTTCTCGAATTCCAGGCTCGGCTGGTCGCCGGGTCGGAAATAAACGTAGCGGCCGCTCATCTCTTTGAGGGCGCGATCGCGCTCTTCGCGCGTGGCGAACCAGTGCTCCTTGGTCCAGTCCGCCCCGACCAGATTCTTGAACGGGTCGGTGCTGCGCAGACGCACTCGAATGCCGAACTGACACTGCTTGGGAAGCGGGCGGGCGAGGTTGTGCTCGTGAACGATGGGCATAAACGGCCGATGGGAACCCGGGCGAGGACGCGATTCTATGAGAGGCGCCGCGTAGACGCGAATCGTGTCATCCGAACGTGCAAGACCCCGTCGGCCAGCGCCAGAAAGTGTCCGATGTGTCCGCTGCCACCGGTGAAACTACGCATATCACCGGTGAACGACGCGCAGGCGCGACACGGCGCAAACGATTCATCTCGTTGCCGCATCACAGATTTCGAAGCGCTGTGTTTTATCGCTCGCGAGCCCGGTGTCATCCATTGCGCAATTGTGTGTGGCGCGCGCCGAACGGCCGAGAGCGCTGAAACCTTTCGTCGCATGCCGCGATCTGATCATCGTAATTCCCTTGTGCACATGGGAACGCATCCGCGTAATGACGATCAGTCACAAGGCAGCGATCGAAATGCGAGTGCGATTCTCGGGTGACGCCGGCACCGTTTCCGGCGGGTTCGAAGAACGGGGAGGGGCGTGCGGATGA
The DNA here is from genome assembly GCA_044866955.1 of Steroidobacteraceae bacterium. Classification (GTDB taxonomy): domain Bacteria; phylum Pseudomonadota; class Gammaproteobacteria; order Steroidobacterales; family Steroidobacteraceae; genus Steroidobacter. The sequence goes on along the minus strand of JBIOUH010000217.1, from coordinate 27,088 downwards.
TTCTCCGTAGGACCCATGAGATGACAGGTGGCGGTGATCTGAATCCTGGCGTGGTCCGGCAGCTCGACACCGGCAACGCAGTTCTCAACGTCAAAACGCAAGTTGCAGACTACGCGCTCGATGCCGAGCGCCTGGCCGTGCTGTGCGCGTGGAATGGCCGGCAGGAAGTCGCACTCGACGGACGCCGGGTGTTCGTCGACGATGACACGTGGATGACAGTTCCCGCGTGTCCCGCGAACGTGCGCATCCGCGGCTCGCGCGAAGTGCACGCGCTGACCATTCTCTTCCGGCGCGGCATGCCGGAAGAGACGCTCGGCGCGCTGATCACTCCCGAGGATCGGCTGCTGGAGAGCGGTGAAGTGGCGCAGCACGCAGCGCTGCCGTTCATGCCGCATCTCTACACGCACGATCGCAGCGTTACGCCGGTCCTGCTGTTCATCCGCCGTCACTGCGAGATGGGCCTCGAGGATGCGCTGTGGTACGAAGAGCAATTCGCGTTCCTGCTCGAGCGACTGCTGATGCGCCACCGGCAGGTCGTGCAGCGCGCCCACTCGGTCCCGGTGCGTCGCGCAGCGACGCGACGCGAGATCCTGCGGCGCGTGTCGCTGGCAACCGATTTCATTCACTCGAACTACGACAAGCCGCTGATGCTCGGCGACATGGCGCGTGCCGCGTTCCTGTCGCGTCATCACTTCCTGCGGCTGTTCAAGCGAATTCATGACGTCACGCCGCATGAATACCTGCAGCGCAAGCGCACGACTGTCGCGGCGCGCTTGCTGCGAGGCACGGATCTCGCGGTCGAGGACATCGTGAAGCAGGTCGGATTCGATTCGCGCTCGACGCTGTTCCGCGCCTTGCGCCGCTTCCATGGCGTTACGCCGCGCGAGTGCCGCCGCGCACCGGACGGCCTCGCGTTCATGGGCGGCATCGGCATGGCTGGCCTGACGCCATCGTTGTCAGAGACGGGTTGATTGTCGTATGGGTCAGGCTTCAGCCTGACTCTCGATCTCACGACTCCAGCAGGTGGCGCATGCGCTCCTGCTGGAGTTTTTCATGGCCGCGCGCAATCGCGAGCGACTTCTGCAGCGAATCGGAATCCGGGTTGAGCTGCAGCCCGCGCTGAATGTCGCGCAGCGACTCCTCCACTTTGCCGAGACCCAGGTTCGCCGCCGCGCGGTTCTGCCACGTGCGCCAGTTGTCGTCGACGATCGCGATCGATTGATCGCAGTGCTCCAGCGCGCGCTGGTACTGCTTGAGCGCCGCGAAGCCTGCGCACAGGTTCGCGAGCGCCGAGGCACGATCCTGCTGCGAGACCGCGAACGTCAGTCCCATCTGTGTGAGCTGGATGCCGCGCTGCCAGTCGCCGTGCAACAGCGCCTCCGCGCCGTCTGCCAGCATCACGTTCGGCCCGATCACAGTATTCGAGCTCGCGGTGGAGGCCTGTGCGAATGCCACAGAGGGGAGCGCTGCGATCATCGCGATCGAGAGGATCAGCGCTGCGGAAAACGGCTTCGTAAGCGCGTTCATGGCGAAACCTCGCCGCCATTAATACCACCGGCAAACGGCTGCGCAAGGACCCTGATTGCAATCAGGCTGCAGGCCCGTTTTTCAAAGGCTTATGCCGGACCGGCGGCGGGCGTTGCGGCAGCTGCGCGCCCTTGCTTACTCTTGCCACGACCCCACCTAGTGCATCCCCACCCGAGTCAGGACAGCCGCGATGAGCTCATTTCGCAAGCAAGCCGTCATGCCCGATCCCACCGACGTGTTGCCCGGTCGTGCGACGCCGCTGCGGGTGAACGAGCGTCACGCCGTCAACGGCAACCGCATCGTGCCGCCGTTCCCGGCAGGCATGAAGGTCGCGATGTTCGGGCTCGGCTGCTTCTGGGGTGCGGAGCGCAAGTTCTGGCAGCTGCCCGGCGTGTACAGCACGGCGGTCGGCTACGCCGCTGGCGCCACGCCGAATCCGACGTACGAGGAAGTGTGCTCGGGCTACACCGGGCACAACGAAGTCGTGCGCGTCGCGTACGACCCGTCCAAGGTCAGCTACGAGATGCTGCTGAAGACGTTCTGGGAATCCCACGATCCGACGCAGGGCATGCGCCAGGGCGGCGACATCGGTACGCAGTACCGCTCGGGCATCTATGTTTACGACGCCGAGCAGCGCGCCGCCGCGCAGGCGAGTCTGAAGATCTACGGCGAGCAGCTGCAGCGCGCCGGCTACGGCGCGATCGCGACCGAGATTCGCGATGTGCCCGAGTTCTACTACGCCGAGGACTATCACCAGCAGTACCTGCACAAAAATCCGGATGGCTACTGCGGGATCGGCGGGTGCGGGGTTTCCTACGCGCCGAAGCCGGAGCTCGCCACTTCGTAAGAAGGAAACGGGTTGCACACGCCAGCAGGCGTACACTCTGCGGCCCTAACCTGATTCGGAGGGTACGGCATCGGCGTGCTAGACCAGCTTGGCGGCGCACTCGGTGGCGTTCTCGGACAGGGCAAAGGCGCTGGCGTCAGCGCCGTGTTGCTGCAGCAGTTGATCGCGATGCTCAGCAAGCCGGGCGCGCTGGCGAATCTCACCAACTCATTCCAGAGCGCGGGCCTCGGCAACGTCCTGCAGTCGTGGATCGGCACCGGTCAGAACCTGCCGATCTCCGCGGATCAGGTCAGCAAGGTGCTCGGCTCGGGCACGATCGCAGAGCTGGCGCAGAAAGCCGGCATCGGCGAGTCGGAAACCAGCAGCGCGCTCGCGAGCCTGCTGCCGCAGGTGATCGACAAGGTCACTCCGGGCGGCAACGTGCCGGCGCAGAACGATCTCGGCGGCGCACTCGCGTCGCTCGGCAAGCTGCTGGGTTGACTCGCTTCAGTCCGTGCGACCCACCGTGCGGCGAGGCTCGGGAAGGTCATCGAGCACCTGCTCGAAGACTCCGCGGAGCTCCTCGCTGCCGGTCAGGGTCAGGTGACCGTTGTCGAAGTAGTAGGGTTTGCCGCCGGCGGAAATCATCCGGCAATCGCTGCGGCAGAACGCCTCCGCAGTTCCGTACACCGTGAACCGGTCATAGTCGATCTTCCCGAGGCTTGCGATCAGGTCCGCATTGGTCGTCGCATAGTCGTGGAGGCTCTGGCGTGGGAGCGGCGCAAGCTCTTTGCGGTTCCGCCACAGCATCATCGGCACATGCTCGTTCCACGCCGGCGGCGGCAACAGGAAAGACACGCTGATGCCTCGTTCCTTGGCAAGCTGCGCCACCCGGCCGATCTGCTCCAGATCGGTTCCGAGCAGCGAGAAGTGCATCACGATGGCGTCGACCTGGTGCGCATCGGCTTCCTGCATCACCTGCGCCGGCGTCACGCCGCCCTTGACGAGCGGCCGGTTGTCGACCAGGAAGTAGACCGAGACATTGCGCTGTCCGGCAGTCGCTGCGAACGTCGTCTTGATGGAATCGGCGAAGCTGTTTCCCACGAGCAGGACACGATGGGAGGGAGCGGCGAGCGGCGGGGTGATCTCGCAGGAAATCGCGGTTGGATGGAGAATTCTGCTCAGCTTGCCGCAGCGAAACTCGCTGCGATCGGACCACGCCTGATAGATGAGCATGTCGCCGGCGGGAATCAGCTGTTGCTGGGCCAAAGAGCCGACGAAGCTGACCGCGACGAGGACGATTGCCGGCGCGGCGATCCAGGTCAGGCGGTGCAAGCGGCGCCGAAACGGCTGTTCGACGAACCGGTACAGCAGCACCGACGCGCCCGCGACTGCAACGCCAATCATGGCGCTCTGAGCCAGACTCGTCGTTCCGAGCACCGTGCCGGCGAATGGCCGATAGAGCCAGAGCACGATGATTGGAAAGTGCGCCAGATAAATCGAGTACGAATAGCCGCCGAGCTTCTCCAGCGCGCCGGCAACCGCGCTGGCCTCGACTCTTCGCGGAATCCCAAGCCCTAGAACCGTCGCCGTGGCGAGGCTGCTGATGAGCGCAAGCAGGCCCGGATGACCCTTCACGAACCCTGGCCGATCCGCATCGATGTTGATCAGAGCCAGCGCGAACAGCAGCACCAGACAGGCGAGCCCCAGCCACCGCGACGCGTCGTGCTTCGCGGCCCATCCGAAAAATGCGTAGCGTGCGACGCCGAAGCCGATCAGGAACTCCCACAGTCTTGGCGGCAGCCAGAAGAACGAAGTCTTCGGCGAGATGCCGACCACGAAGAAGCACAGCAGCGCCGAGCCAACCAGCAGCAATGGGTAGCCGAGCCGCCACCTGCCGAAGAGCCAGACCAGCACGGGGATGAGCAGATAGAACTGTATTTCGACACCGAGCGACCACAGGTGCAGCAACGGCAGAAATGCGGCTTTGTCGAAATAGGAATTCTCCAGCCAGAAGCCGATGTTGGAGGCGAAGAACGCCGCGAATCGCGTCTGCGTCGCGACCTGCGAGTAGTCGCTGGGGATCGTTCGCGCGGCTGCTATCAGCGCCGTGACAGCCACGACAGCAAAATAAGCAGGCAGGAGCCGCCGCGCGCGCTTGACGAAGAAGTCGCGCTTCCTCGACGGGTCATACAGCTTCGCCATCAGATAGCCGCTGATGACGAAGAAGACATCGACACCGAGAAACCCGCTGGTGAAGCCGGCGATCTCGAAATGGAAGAACACGACCAGCAGCACTGCCACGCCGCGCAGAATCTGTATGTCTTTCCTGTATTCCATCCTTGCCGCTTCGCCAGACGTCGCCGACGATTTTGACAGGTGCCTGTCCCAGCGGATAGACGCCGAGCCGCCGACTCCCTGCCGGGCTGAGCGGCTACTTCCTGAGCCGATACAACCGGTCGCGATACATCCAGGACGGCATCAGCACGTTCGCGAGCGCGGTGCGCGCCATCTCCGGATCGCGCGCCGCGGCCGGTTGCAGCGACTCGGTCCGGTGGTCGTAGTCGAAGTTCCGAACCGTTCCGTTCGGCAGCAGCACGGTCAGGCGATCGTCCTGCAGCCACGCAAAGTTCTGATCGAACTGCATCATGGCGCGCGGCGCAGGAGGCGCATGGTTGCCGAACTCGGCAAGCGTGCGCGTCAGGTCGCGGCCGGAGAACGGATGCTCGCTGTCGATGCCCATCAATGACAGCAGCGTCGGAGCCAGGTCGATCTGGCTGACCGTGGAATCGATGCGGCGGTGCTGCGTGTCGGCGCCGAGAATCACGCCGGGGATGTGGAACTTGCTCACGGGCACCAGCTCATCGCCGTAGACGCGCGTGTCGTGGTCCGCGACGATCATCACCAGCGTGTCTTGCCAGTACGGACTGCTGCGCGCGCGCTCGAGAAATCCGCCGAGCGCATGATCCGCGTACTTGATCGCATTGTGCACGGTCTGCTTCGGCTGCTCGTGCAGCTCGATGCGCCCGTCCGGGAACTCGAACGGCGTGTGATTGCTGGATGTGAACGCCAGCACGAAGAACGGCTGGCCGGCTGCGTGCAAGGCCAGCAGGCGCTCATGCGACTTGTCGAACAGATCCTCGTCCGAGGCACCCCAGCTGCCGACGAACTTCGGCGTGGCGAAGTCGGCGCGATCGACGATGGCGTGGAAGCCGTTGCCGAGGAAGAAACTGCGCATGTTGTCGAAATGCGATTCGCCGCCGTAGACGAATTCGTTGCGATAGCCGGCGCGATCCAGCACCGACGCCAGCGTGGCGAAATCGCGCTGTGACTTGTCCAGCTTGACGACGCTCAGCGCCGGGGTCGGCGGGAAGCCGGCAATCACGGCTTCGATGCCGCGCACCGAGCGGGTGCCGGTCGCATAGAGCCTTTCGAACCAGATGCCCTCATCCGCCAGGCCGCTCAGCGTCGGCGTGATGTCCAGCCCGCCGAGCCGCTGCACGAAGCCCGCGCCCAGGCTTTCCTCCAGCACGATGACGAGGTTCAGGGGCCGCTCGCGGCGCACGCTCGCGATCTGCTTGCGCAGCGTCGGATACTCGTCGGACGTGAAAGTCTCCAGCGGCACTGCCATGCCGGTGCGTACGCGCGTGATCATTTCCGGCGCCGGCATTGCACCGTACATATCGCTGTGGCTTTCGTTCCTCAGACCGTAGATCGCGGACAGCACCGTGTACGCCGAGTTTGCGACCAGGCTGTTCACCATGGCGTCGTCGCAGAACGCGAACGTCGCGAGGTTCGCAGGCCGATGCTGGAAACTGGAGCGGATCATCGCGAACAGCATCAGCACCACGATGGGCCAGAGCAGCATCACGATGACAGCGCGCCGTGGATGACTCGTGTCGTCGTAGCGCGTGAAGTGGCGTGCGATCGCCCAGCCAGCGGCGCCGAGGATCGCCACGATCACCGCCAGCGAACCCCGATAGCCGCCCCACAGCATTGCGGCAACCTCGCGGGGATAAGCCAGGTATTCCACGAACAGGCGATTCGGCCGCATGTCGTACTCGGACAGGAACGGCGGGGTCGCGAGCTCGAGGAACAGGATTGCGAGCAGGCTGAAGGTCAGCCAGTAGCCGGCGAGGCGGAGCCACCAGCTCATGCGCCGACCCGCGAGGAACAGCGGCAGCAACACCACCGGCGGTGCGGCGAACATGCCGAGCGTGATCAGGTCACTGCGTGCGCCCTGCAGCAGCATGCTCGCCAGAGCATCTGTGCCGTCGACGCGTTGCCATTGCCATCCGATCAGCGCCGCCCGCGACAGTCCCAGGGTGGCCAGGCCGATCAACAGAAAGCCCAGCACGCACGAGTACGGACCCAGGCGCCGGAGCGGGGAGCGAAGCATGGTCATGGATTGGTTGGCGTTGTAGTTGTTGTCGTCGCACCGCGCGCTAGACTCTACCTAAACGTCCTGTTGTGCAAGCTACTTGCCACTCTCGTGGCTCACCGGCTGCGCATGTTTGCTGTACGCTGCGCCCATGCTGAGCAGGCTGGACATCCGCGCCATCGTTCTTGCAACGCTCGCTGTCATCGGCATCGACTTCCTCGTCGGCAGCGTGCTGATGAGTGCGTACGCCGGCGACCAGATCGCGAGTGCCACCGACGATGCCGCTCGCAAGGCCGTTCTCGAAGCACTCGCAGCCAATTCCGAATATCTGCGTGCAGTGTTGATTCTCGGCACCGCCTCCACGGTGCTGGGCGGATTCCTGGTGGCCCGCATCGCCCGCAGCATTCCGTACTTCAACGGGCTGGCCTATGGCGTGGTAGCCGTGGTGCTCAACTTGTTGCCGACGCACGGCCTGCCGACCTGGTTCAAGGTCGTCGGAATCGGGGTGACCGTCCCGGCCGCGTTGCTTGGCGCTTATTTCGGCAGGCGACCCTTGTCGAAGTGATGCTCGGCCGGCACCGCCACCCAGGCGTGTCGCGAGCGCTCCCACACCGAGCGCACCGGCGCCGGAAACGACGGATCCGCGAACGCGCCGACGGCGACGCCGGTCATGCCCGGGTTGCGGTCCGAGCGCCAGAACATTGACGTGCCGCAGATCGGGCAGAAATGCGTGAAGAACTGGTTGCCGGCGTCGGTCGGCCGCACGAACTCGCGCGTCACGCCGGTGATCGTGATGCGTTCATCGGGGTAGTAGGCGCCGACGCCGAGCACCGATCCCGTGCGCCGCTGACAGTCCACACAATGACATGCGACGACGGCGGGCTCGCCTGTGGCGACGACCTGGACCGCGCCGCAGGAGCATTGGGCAGTGCGCTCAACGGAGATTTGCATGATTTGACAGCCTACTCGATTAGCGCGCGCGCCAGCGCTGCTCGAAGCGCTGCAGCTCGTCGCCAGCCAGATCGGAGATGCAGGACACGACGAGCCCGCTCTCGGTCCAGCGCCGCACGTTGAAACCATCGACCTGTTGTGAGCGTGGAATTTCACCAGCGCCAGTGCGCTGCGGCCACATGTACACCGCGACGAGATGGCGTCCCGCTTGATAGACGAGCACAGCGACCGGCCTCCCGCCCACGACGTCGACGCGACCGCCCTTGAGCACGTAGCCGTCCGTGCCGAGCTCCTTCACGAGCGGCGCGAAGTCGACCTTGCCGGAAAACCACGGCCGCACGGTGTGATGATCGCTCGAGGGCACGTCGATCAGATGCGATTCGAGCTGCAGCGAGCGCACGTGGCTCGCAACCAGCTGCGACTCCAGGTCGGGCGATCGAGGCGTGATCACCATGACCGCGAGTACGACACTCGCCGCGAGCGCCGTCGCCCACCCGAGCCACGCTGTACGCCGGCTCGGAGCGGGCAGCTCTTTGCCGTGAGTTTCTTGCCGCGACTGCGCTCGCACCGCTTTCTCGACGGAATCGCGCAAGCCCTTGGGAACCGGATAACGCGGAACTCCGCGCAGCAGTGCGCGCGAACGCGCGAGCTGCTCGCTCACATCCCGGCAATGCGGGCACTGCGCGAGGTGCTCCACCAGCGTGGCGGCACGCCCGGCGTCGAGCTCGCCGTCGAAGTCCGCCTGCACCAGCAGGGTCTGTTCGCACTCGAAGTCGTTCATACGGCCTCCAGCGTGCGCGCCGCCTGCACCAGCAGTTTCCGGCCGCGCCACAGACGGGACATCACGGTGCCGATCGGCGCATCGACGATGCGCGCGATCTCCTTGTAGCTGAGCTCTTCGATCTCCCGCAGGATCAGGCATTCGCGCAGCTCGACGGGCAAGCCGGCGAGCAGCTCGTGCAAGAGCCGTTGATCGTCCTGGCGCATCAGCGCCGTCTCCGGTCCATCGCGCGCAACCTCCGCAGCCTGCGATGCCGATTCGGCATCAGCTTCCGACGCCGGCGACTCCGCTCCCGCACGCTTCAGGCGCGTGAGGGCTACGTTGCGCACGATCTGCAACAGCCAGGCGCGGGCGTTCTCGCCGCGAAAACCGTGGTAGTAGCGCAGCGCCCGTAGCATCGCGTCCTGGACGACATCGTCGGCAAGCGCCGGATCGCGCACCAGCCAGCGCGCCAGGTTGTAGGCCGACTCGAGATGAGTCGCGGCCAGCTCCTGGAAGTCGGGCACGAGGGGTGAGGACATCGGCATCGGATATAGACTTCGGCGCCCGCCAGTTTATTCCCTTTGGCGCTCCGGCCGAATAAACCGATTGAGCCGGGGGTCTCCTCGTCACGTAACGACGAGGAGACCCTGCAATGTCCGGAACAGATCGAGATCGCAATGGCATCGTGATGAGCCGCCGTGGGCTGCTGAAGTGCGCCGCCTGGTCGGGGGCTGGCGTGGTGTGGGTGATGCAGGGGGGCGTGCTCAAGTCGATGGACCTGATGAGCGCCGCGCAGGCAACGACGAGCGCGGGCGGCCTGAGCTTCGTGCAGATCAGCGACAGCCACATCGGCTTCAAGCAGGAGCCGAATCCGTCGCCGCAGGCGACGCTGCAGTCCGCCATCGACCAGATCAAGGCGCTGCAGCCGAATCCCGCATTTCTCGTGCACACCGGCGACGTGACGCACCTGTCGAAGCCGGAGCAGTTCGACGATGCCGCGCGCATCATCGACGGCGTCGGCCGCCCGGTGCACTATGTGCCCGGCGAGCACGACGTGATCGGCGACGACGGGGCGACGTTCTTTCAGAAGTTCAACGGCCGCGCCGATCGCAGGTGGCACAGCTTCGACTACCAGGGCACGCACTTCGTAGCGCTCACGAACGTGCTCAACCTGCAGGCCGGCGGCCTCGGCCGACTCGGGTCGGAGCAGCTCGAGTGGCTCGAAAGCGATCTCAAGGGACGCACGGCGAGCACGCCCATCGTCGTGCTCGCGCACATGCCACTGTGGGCGCTTTATCCGGAATGGGGATGGGGCACGGACGATGCGACCCAGGCTCTCGCCTATCTCAAGCGCTTCGGCTCGGTGACGGTGCTCAACGGTCACATCCACCAGGTGATGCAGAAGGTCGAGGGACACGTGCAGTTCCACACGGCGCGGTCCACGGCGTTTCCGCAGGCCGCGCCCGGCACTCCCGGCGCCAGCCCGGGTCCGATGCGCGTGCCGGCCGAGATGCTGCGTTCGATGCTCGGCGTGAGCAGCGTGACGCACCGTCCGAACATGACAGGGCTGTCGATCGCGGAGCAGACGCTGAACGCGGGGCCCGCGACGTCCGCGGCAATGGCCGCCGCCGCGGCGCCGGCCGCAGCCCGAACGACGAATCCAGCGCAAGCGATCTCGATCAGCAATTTCACGTTCGCGCCCGCTGCAATCACTGTGCGCGCAGGACAGGAAGTGACGTGGGTCAACGAGGACGACGCGCCGCATACCGTGCTCGGCTCGGATCCAGGCTCGCCGCTCAAGTCGCCTGCGCTCGACACCGGCGACAAGTATTCGGCGAAGCTGGCGCAGCCCGGCGCGTACAAGTACTTCTGTTCACTCCATCCGCACATGACAGGAGTGGTCAATGTGTCAGCCTAAAGCCTGACCCACAGGGTGCAGCCTGATAGGCTACGCACCCTGATGCTCACGCTGATTCGCAACGCCAACCTCTACGCGCCGCAGCCGCTCGGGATCCGTCATCTGCTGATCGGCGGCGGCCGCGTCCTCTGGATCGGCGAAGAAGCGCTCGAGCTGCCGGTGCCGTTGCGCACGGTGTCGCGCATCATCGATGCGGCCGGACGCACGACGATTCCCGGGCTCATCGACGGGCACGTGCACGTGACGGGTGGCGGCGGCGAAGCGGGGTTCCGCACGCGCGTGCCGGCTGTGCCGCTGTCGCGATTCACCTCGGCTGGCATCACGACCGTCGTCGGTCTGCTCGGAACTGACGACGTCGCGCGCGGACCCGGTGAGCTGCTCGCGACTCTCTACGCGCTGCGCGAGGAAGGGCTCAACGCCTACGGCTATGCGGGCGGCTATCACGTGCCGCCAGCGACTCTGACCGGCAGCGTGCGCGGCGATCTCGTTTTCGTGGAGGCTTTGATCGGCATCGGCGAAGTCGCGATCAGCGATCATCGGTCCAGCCAGCCGACGCTCGACGAGCTGCTGCGAATCGCCTCCGAATGTCACGTCGCGGGCGTGATGACCGGCAAGGCCGGTGTCCTGCATCTGCATCTCGGCGACGGCGCGCGCGGTCTGGAGCTGGTGCGAGAGGCACTGCGCACGAGCGAGCTGCCCCCGCGAGTTTTCAATCCGACGCACGTCAATCGGCGCCGCGCGCTGTTCGACGAATCGCTCGAGCTGGCGCGACAGGGTTCAACGGTCGACATCACGGCGTTTCCGGTGGAGGAGGGCGAAGACGCGTATCCCGCCGACGAGGCGCTCGAACGCTATCTCGCAGCCGGCGCACCGGCAGATCGTGTGACGATCAGCTCCGACGCGGGCGGGTGCCTGCCGTGCTTCGACGCCGAAGGTCGCGTCACGCACATGGACGTCGGTTCATCGGGCGCGCTGCTGGAAACACTGCGAGGCGCGCTGGCCCGCGGCCTCGCGCTCGAAGCGGCACTCCCCGCGCTTACGGCAAATCCCGCCAAACTGCTCAGGCTTGCCCGCAAAGGCCTGCTCGCCGCCGGCAACGACGCGGATCTGGTGGTGTTGGACGAGCAACACCGGGCCGACACTGTCGTCGTCCGCGGTGAGATTCACGTCAAGGATCGAACTCCCATCCGTCGCGGTACGTTTGAATAAGGTTAGAATTACACGCGAGGAGCAAACCCACTCGATGTGCCCCAGTAAAGTTGTCGAAGGCGGAGCCCGCGGCTGGATCGTCCCGATCGGCGGAGCCGAAAACAAGGAGAACGACCGCCGCATCCTGCGCCGCTTCGTCGAGGTCTCCGGCGGCGATGAAGCAGACATCGTCGTCATCCCGACCGCCAGCAAGATGCACGAGACCGGGCCGCGCTACGAAGCGCTGTTCCGCGAGCTCGGCGCCAGGCGCGTCGACGTCATGGACTTCGATACGCGCCGCGACTGCCAGGAATCCAACCGGCTGCAGCGGATCGAGGAGGCCACGGGCATCTTCTTCACCGGCGGCAACCAGTTGCGCTTGACGGCGCTGCTCGGCGGTACGCCCGTCGCGCAGCTGATCCGCAGACGCAATGCCTCCGGCGTGACGGTCGGCGGCACCAGCGCCGGCGCCAGCATCCTGAGCGAGCACATGATCGCGTTCGGCGACGAAGGCTCGTCCGTGATCGCCGGCAGCGTGCGGCTCGCGCCGGGCCTGGGCCTGACGAACCGCTTCGTGATCGACCAGCATTTCCGCGAGCGCGACCGCCTCGGGCGCCTGATCACGGCGCTTGCATACAACCCGTTCGCTGTCGGGGTCGGCCTGGATGAGGACACCGCGGTGTTCATCGACCCGAACGAAGTCCTGGAAGTCGAGGGCAGCGGCGGCGTCACCGTCGTGGACGCCTCCGAAGTGAGCTTTTCCTCGGCCGATGTCGTCTCCGAGGGCCAGCCCGTCGCGGTGCTCGGCCTGAAGGTCAACGTGCTGGTCGCCGGCACGACGTTCGACCTGAAAACCCGCACAGCCTCCGCCGCCCGGTTGATGCCTACCAAAGAGTAGGTGTGACATCATCGGGGCACGACTCCTGGGGAGCGTCGCCCGCCCATGCAAATTCTCGATCGCTCGGTCTACGTCGGCCCGTCGCTGTACGCGCATTTTCCCGTGATCCGCCTCGAGCTGGATCTAGGGGCGCTGGAGGCGTGGCCCACCGGCAAGCTCGGTCCGCAATATGTCGAAGCGCTGGCCGCGGCCCTGCCCGGCCTGGCCGAGCATGGCTGCTCGTACCGCGAGCCCGGCGGCTTCCTGCGCCGCATGCGGGAAGACGAAGGCACGTGGCTCGGGCATGTCCTCGAGCACGTCGCCATCGAGCTGCAGAACGTCGCGGGCGAGGAAGTGACGTTCGGCAAGACGCGCAGCGCCGGCAAGCCGGGCGTCTACACGGTCGTCTATGAATATGCGCAGCGCGACGAGGGCGTCGCTGCCGGGGATCTCGGCCTGCGGCTGCTGTGCTCGCTGTTGCCGGAGTCGCTGCGTCCGCCCGGCTCGGTGCCCGAGGGGTGGAGCTGGCCGGAAGCGCGCGACAACTTCATCCGCTTTGCGCAGAAGCGGGCGCTTGGGCCCTCGACCGCATCGCTGGTGCGTGCGGCCGAAGGTCGCAGCATTCCCTGGCTGCGGCTCAACGATCAATCGCTGGTGCAGCTCGGGCACGGCAAGTATCAGCAGCGCATCCAGGCTACGGTCTCCGGCCGCACGCCGCACATCGCGGTGGAACTGGCGAGCGATAAGGAAGAGACCAACAAGATTCTCGCTTCGCTCGGTTTGCCGGTGCCTCGCCAGGAACTGGTGCAGAACGAAACGCAGGCCGTGCGCGCAGCGAATCGCATCGGCTTCCCGGTCGTCACCAAGCCCTACAACGGCAATCACGGCCGCGGCATTTCCATCCGGCTGACGACGGACGCCGAGGTTGCGCACGGTTTCAACGTCGCGAAGGAGCATTCGCGCTCGGTGATCGTCGAGTCGTTCCTCGAAGGCGACGATCATCGCCTGCTGGTGGTGAACGGGGAGCTGGTCGCGGCGACGCGACGCACGCCCGGGCACGTCGTCGGCGACGGCGAGCGCACTATCGTGCAGCTGATCGAGCTGGTGAATCAGGATCCGCGGCGCGGCGTCGGCCACGAAAAAGTGCTGACGCGCCTCGAGCTCGATGCGCAGGCCGAGAAGATGCTGGAGCGCGCCGGGCTGACAGCGCAGTCGGTGCCGGAGCGCGGCCGAATCGTCTATCTGCGCTCCACGGCGAATCTCTCGACCGGCGGCACGGCCACAGACGTCACCGACGTCATTCATCCCGACAACCGCGACATGGCGGTGCGCGCTATTCGCGCCATCGGTCTCGACGTCGGCGGCGTGGACTTCCTGTCGTCGAACATCGCAGAGAGCTATCGCACGATCGGCGGCGGCATCTGCGAGGTCAACGCCGCACCTGGGTTCCGCATGCACGTGGCGCCGAGCGAAGGCACGTCGCGCGACGTCGCCGGCCCGGTCATCGACATGCTGTTCCCGGCGGGCACTCCCGCGCGCGTACCCATCGCTGCGGTCACAGGCACCAACGGCAAGACGACTACTGCGCGCATGCTCGCGCACATTACTAAGATGGGCGGCTACACACCGGGCCTGACCACGACCGACGGCGTCTACATCGACGGTCAGCGCACCGTGCAAGGCGACATGACGGGGCCGATGTCAGCGCAGATGGTGCTCGCCGATCCGCAGATCGACATCGCCGTGCTCGAAACAGCACGCGGCGGACTGCTGCGCGCCGGCATGGGCGTGAAACAGGTGAACGTCGGCGCAGTGCTCAACGTGCAGTCGGATCATCTCGGCCTGAAAGGCATCGACACGCTGGAGCAGCTCGCCGAGGTCAAGCGCGTCGTCATCGAAGTCGCGACCGATTGCGCGGTGCTGAACGCCGACGATCCGCTGGTTTTGAAGATGTCGGGCTACACCGAAGCGAAAAACATCTGCTACGTGACCATGAATCCGCAGCACACGCTGGTGCGCGAGCACATTCGCGCCGGTGGGCGGGCGTGCGCGCTGGAGGCGGGCGTCAACGGACAGATGATCACTTTGTACGATCGCGGCAGCCACATTCCGCTGCTGTGGACGCATCTCATTCCCGCGACGCTGGAAGGCCGCGCGATTCACAACGTGCAGAACGCGATGTTTGCCGCGGCAATGGGCTTCTCGCTCGGCATCAAGCTCGATGCGATCCGCCAGGGCCTGCGCACCTTCGACACCACGTTCTTTCAGGCGCCAGGCCGCATGAACGTGTTCAACGAGCATCCGTTCAAGGTCGTGTTCGACTACGGCCACAACGCGCATGCCGTCGGCGCGATGGCCGAGCTCGCGCAGCGCCTCGACGTGACCGGCCGGCGCATCGTCGTCATCGCCGGGCCCGGCGACCGCCGCGACGAGGATCTGAACGCCATCGCCAAGGCCGTCGCCGGCAAGTTCGACCACTACATCTGCCGGCGCGACGACAACCTGCGCGATCGTGCGCCGGACGAAGTGCCGCGCATCATCGCCACTGCGCTGGTCGCCGAAGGCGTGCCGAACAGGCAGATCTCGATCATTCCCGACGAGCAGGAAGCCATCGACGCGGCGCTCAACATGGGCCAGCCGGGTGACCTGGTGCTGGTGTTCGCCGACGCGCTGGTGCGCTCGTGGAAACAGATCACGAAGTTCCGTCCCGCCGGCGCGCCGGAGCCGCAGGTGCGGGCCCCGGCGCCGCCACCTTCTCCCACGATCTCCGAGACGAGCGTCGAGCCGCCGCTGACGAGCCTCGAAGGTCTGTTGCGCGACGAACGCGGCATTCGCCTCGCGCCGGAGGTCGATGACTGAGCGACTCGGCCGCACTGCCATTCGACAGCTCGCGGCGCCTCACGGGCAGCAATCTGTTCTTCGCATCGACCGGCGCGGTCCTGGAAACGGTCGGCGTCGAAGTCGACGAGGCATTGCTGGACGCCTGGCGCAGTCGCGTCATGCGTGCGCGCGCGGCCCTACGGTGGGCGGACACACCGCGCTCGGTCGTCGCCCGTCGTCACGCCAAAGGGACTTCGCTCGCAGTGGCAGCTCCGCTGGATCAGCTGTTCACGGCAACCGAGATCAACGAGTGGGCGTTCTGTGCGGCGCTCTTCGCGGCGAATCCTGCGGGCTGGGGCCATCTCGAGCGTGCACTCATCGAGGCCGCGCGCGAGGCCGCGGAGCACGCGCCGATGCCCGATGGCTTTTCGGCTCTTCCTCCCGTCATCGCAGAGCAGGCAGCGCTCGCGCGATTTGAGAAGCTGTCGAATCTGGAAGCGGCGGCGCGGCTGCGTGCGCTGTTGGCGGCGGCAGATTCGCGCGGCTTATCGCATCTCGTCGACGATTCGCTGCTGACGCTCGGCTCCGGCAGCGGTGGCCGGACCTGGCCGCTCGACGGGCTGCCGGATCTCGATCACGTGCCGTGGGCGGAATTACGGAATGTCCCGACGGCGATCGTCACGGGCTCGAACGGCAAGACCACGACGGTTCGGCTGCTCGCGGCATGCGCGCGGGAGCACGGCTGGCGCGACGGCTATAACTGCACAGACGGCTTGTTCATCGCAGGCGAGCAGATCCAGCGCGGCGACTACTCCGGCCCGGTCGGCACGCGCACAGTGCTGCGCGACTCACGCGTGCAAGCCGCGATTCTGGAAACCGCGCGCGGTGGAATACTGAGGCGCGGGCTGGCGGCACAGCGTGCTCGCGTCGCCGTCGTCACCAACATCTCGGCCGATCACTTCGGCGAATACGGCATCGACGATCTGGGCGGGCTCGCGGATACCAAGCTCGTCGTCGCGAGCACGATCGATGATACGGGGCTGCTCGTGTTGAACGCCGACGACGCGACGCTGCGAGCGCACGCCGAGCAACTGCGCTGTCCGATCGGCTGGTTCTCGCGCAACTACGACGATGCAACATTGCTCTCGCATCGCATGAAGGGCGGCTCGACCAGCGGCGTGCGCAACGGCCGGCTCGTCGTCAGCTGGACTCGGGGCAGCGCGGCGCAGGAGTTCGATCTCGGCGCGATCGTCGAGATGCCGCTGACCGTCGACGGCACCGCCGACTACAACGTGCAGAACGTCGCGGGTGTTGCCCTGGCCGCGCTCGGCCTCGGCATTCCGACGGCGACCGTCGCGACTGTGCTCGCGAGGTTCGGTGCCGATCCGACTGACAATCCCGGACGACTGATGCGCTATGACTATCGCGGCGCGCAGGTGCTCATCGACTACGCTCACAATCCCGACGGCCTGCGCGGGCTGATGAACGTCGCAGCTCGTCTGCGACGTACGGGTCGCATGGCGTTACTGCTCGGCCAGGCTGGCAATCGCCCGAACGCGGACATCGAGGAGCTCGCTGCGACGGCGGCGCGCTTCCGGCCGGACTTCGTCGTGATCAAGGAAACCGAGTCCTATATGCGGGGGCGTGCACCCGGCGAAGTCCCGGCTATCCTGCAAGCTGCGCTGCTGCGCTCAGGAATGCTGGAGACGTCGCTTGAAGTGCAGCTGTCCGAAATCGGCGCGGTCAAACGTGCGCTCACTTGGGCGCGGCCCGGCGACGTGCTCGTCCTGCCCGTCCACGACCGCGGCGTGCGCGAGGAAGTCCTGGCGATGCTCAGTAAGGGTTCGTAGCGGAACGGACAGGAACGAGAAGAAGGTCTCTCGCCAAGACCGCCAAGACCGCCAAGACCGCCAAGAAGAACCAGAGTTTGAGATTTTGAGATTCGAATTCTCAAGATCGAATTCTCTATTCCGACCTTGGCGATCTTGGCGATCTTGGCGAGAGATATTCCGGGTCCCCTTCCGCTCCGCTGCTACCTCATGGACTGAGCACCACTGCGCCAAAGTCTCTACTGCCGACGTTGCAAGGTGGTCTGCGGAACGGATAAAGAGAAAGAAGATCTCTCGCCAAGACGCCAAGACGCCAAGGAAGAACGGGAATTCTGAAATCTGGAATCAGATAACTGGAATCTCTGGACTCTTCTTGGCGTCCTGGGCGAGAGATATATTTCTTCTTCTTTTCCTATCTCTGCAGGAGCGGCGGCAGGATGTTGCTCCACGTCTCGCTGAGCACATCGTTGCCACTCTGCAGGAACCCGCGCAGCTCTGTCGGCTGATTGCGGTCCAGCTGTTTCACGCGCACCGTCATGCGCCACGCGCCGGTCGCTTCCAGCCGATACACATTGCTCTCCATGACCTGTCCGTTCGCGGGTGCGCTGACCACGGCTTTCACAGTCGCATCGGGCGGGAGTGCGGCGAGCGTCGGGCCGGTGAAGTCGACGATGTATTGCTGTTCGTCGTCGGCGAGCTCTGCGAAACCGCGGCCTGCGCGAGTCTGCGTGACCCAGGCGCCCGGCGGGCGCTGAACTTCCTGCATGCCCTGCCAATGCAGGCGATAGGTGAACTCGAGCGGCTGGCCCGGCGCCGGCAGCTCCTGCGGCACCCAGTACGCGACGATGTTGTCGTTGGTCTCGTCGGGCGTACTGAGCTGCACCAGCTCGACGCGGCCCGGCGCCCATTCGCCCGTCGGCTCCATCCACGCGCTCGGCCGCAGCTCGTAGCGCGCCTCGCTGTCCTCGTAGTTGCGGAACTCGCGGTCGCGCTGCATGAGCCCGAAGCCGCGCAGTTTCTGCATCGAGAACGAGGTGGTGAGCGTCTGTTTCGGATTCAGCAGCGGGCGCCAGATCCACTCGCCGTCGCCGGTGGCGACCATCAGGCCGTCGGAATCGTGCACTTCCGGACGGAAGTCCGTGCGATGCGGCTGGTTCTCGCCGAAGAAGAACATGCTGGTGAGCGGCGCGACGCCGAGCGTTGCGACCTTCTCGCGCAGGAACAGGCGTGCGCGCACGTCCATCACGGTCTCGCCGCCCGGGCGAATGTCGAACTGATACGCGCCCGTCGCCCGTTGCGAGTCGAGCAGCGCATAGATAGTCAGCGCGGTCGCATCCGCTGACGGCTTGACGGCCCAGAACCGGATGAACGCAGGAAACTCTTCTCCCTGGCCGCCGACCGTGTCGATCGCCAGGCCGCGGGCCGACAAGCCGTAACGCTGGCCCGCGCCGAGCGCGCGGAAGTAGCTCGCGCCGAGGAAGACGACGACCTCGTCCTTGTAGGCAGGCGAGTTCAACGAATAGTGCGCGCGGAAGCCGGCGAAGCCGAGGTCGCCCCAGCTCTGCGGCGACACCTTGTTCTTGCCGAAATCGAAATCGCCGGCCCGATACGGGAGGTGCTTCGAGCCTTGCGGCGTGACCTCGTCGATGCGCACGGCCTGCTTCTGGAACTTGCCGAGGTGAAAGAACATCAGCTCGAACGGCAGCTTGTCGCTCCGCCACAGCGCGCGGTCCGGACGGAAACGGATATCGCGATACTGGTCGTAGCTCAGCGCCTGCAGCTGGGCCGGCGCCTTGCGGCTGGAATCGCGATACGGCTGGCGTGCCTGGATCTGCGCGAGCACGGCGACGTCTTCGAAGCTGAAGGCCCCGGCGGCGCCGGCATGCAGCGCGATGACGAGGCAGGATGCAAAACGGGCGAAGCTCATTCGTGTTATCGGCCTTCGGCCCCCGGCTCGGCAAAGGGGCGGACATCCTGGACCAGACTCATCAGCATTTTGCCGGGCTCTTCCCACGGAATCATATGCGAGGAGCGCTCGAACCACACGGCCTGCTTGCTCGGGGCGCTCACCTTCGCGAGCCAGTCGGCCGTCGGCTGTGCCGGCGTCGTGTAATCGTGCCGCCCCAGGAACATGACGATCGGAATCGGGAAGGAGCGAACGCCCTTGAAATCGATGTTCAGGTACTCCGGCAGCAGCCGGCCGAGCGAGAACATGTTGCCCTGGTCCACGGCGCAGACATCCGCCGCCGTGTATTCCGGCGACAGGAGCGGCGCGTTGAAGAAGTAGTCCGAGCTTTCGCGGTACGCGCTCAGGCCGCCGTAAAACTGCGCCCACTTGCGCGCGATGATGATCCGCTCCCGCGTGATCGGCTGATCGCCGGGGTAGGGCGCGATGGTCTGCATTTCTTTCACGGCGGCGCTGTTGCCGTGCGCCTTTGCCTGCTGCATCCCGTAATCGAAGCTGATCTTCTCGTTGTCGCGCGTGCTGATGAACTGGCCGATGCCGACGTACGCATAGAACAGGTCCGGCCGCTTGAGCGCGGCATGCATGCCGACGGTCGTGCCCCAGCTGTGCGCCATCAGGATTACTTTGCTCTTGCCGTAGCGCTTGCGGACGTACTCCGCGATCTCGATCGCATCGTCCACGTAGCGCGGAATGTGCAAGGTCTCGCCGGTCGCGTCGGAATGGTCCTCGACGTAGGTTTTGCCCGCGCCGCGCTGGTCGTAGTTGACGACGGTGAAGTACTCCTCCAGCGGCCGCTGGAACTGCCACATCGTTGGAATCAGCGGTGACGCCGGACCGCCGTGGATGAACAGGATGATCGGGTTCGCCTTGTCCTGCCCGCGCACGTTGATCCACTGCTCGATGCCGCCGATGTTCGTTTTGTACGACTCCTGGATGCCGGACGGCGCGACGATGCGCCCGAGCTCCTGAATCGTCGCGCGCGCCTTCTGATACGGCGCGATGTCGGGACACTGCTGCGCGTTGGCGGCAAGGCTGGTCGCTGCAAGGAATGCAATGAGGACGGTGATCGATTTCATGATTGAAGTATGACCCGGTTCAGCATGGCTCCGCTCTTGACGCGCCGTGCTGCTGCGGGGTTGCAGGAACGCCCGGCCGTTCAGGCTTTGACGAGCTCCAGGAGCTTGCCGACTGTTCGCCAATTTCGCGCCGTCATGTCCACGCCGAGCAGGCGCCCGGCCTTCGCAGCGAGCTTCGAGATGCCGAAGCCATCCGGCGTGTAGAAGTAGAAGATCCTGTCCGTCAGCACGAACTGCTCGGTTTTCGTTTTGAGCTCGTTCATGGCGTCGAGCTGCGCAGCCTTGGCCGGCTTCGCGAGAAAGAACAGGTGCAAAGCCTGAGGCTTCTCGTCCGCTTGCGGAAACGGATTGCCCTTCGCTGCGCGTTGCAGCTCGGGGACGCTGAGGATGAACGTCTTGGAGTGGAAGCCGAACTTCTTCTCGATGCAGGCCTCGATCTCGCCTGCGAGCCGGGCGGCCGACTTCGTGCTGCTGAAGACTACATTGCCGCTCTGGATGTAGGTGCGGACGTCCTTGAGTCCGATGCCTTCGAGCGCCACAGTGAGCTCGCGCATCGACAGCGGCCGGATGCCGCCCCCTACACCGCGCAGCAAGGCGACCCAGGTCGCCATGTCATCATTCCGGCGGCTCTTCTCCCGGATGCTCGTCTTCGAGCGGGTACGACTTGTTGGTCGACGGTTCCTGGGCCGCCGTTGACGGCGCAGAAGAGGGTGCCGTCGCTACGTGACCGCTGGTGGTCCGAGGCGCCGTGGTAGCCACCTGCCCGTGCGTCGACTTGTCGAGCGCAGCGATGAAATCGCCGGCAGGCTGCGGCGCCGCGGGCGCGTCGGTGCGAATGATCTCGCTCGCGAGCACGCCGGGGCGGCTGTAGAACGACTCGTTCGATGCGCTATCGATCGTCATCGCGGAGCCGTCGAGCGCCACGCCGGCGAACAGGCCCATGGCTCGCGAATACGAATAAACCTGTGCGGTCAGTCCTACGTCGGTTGCAGCGGAGCTTTGCCGACCGACCGGTCCCGCCGCCACCGAGGCGTCAGCGCCGAGCGTGACCTTGCCGCCAACGATGCCCTCGATGCTCTTGCGGGACGTGAACACCAGGACGACGTCCGTCGATTGCACGCCGACCTGGAAGCCGAAGCTGCCGCCGGTCAGGTTGACGAACACCGGATTGCTCCACTCGCCGTTCTCTTTGCGCACGACGAGCACGCCTTTGCCGCGTCGCCCGCCGATGCCGAGGCCGACCTTGATCACGGAGGGGATCACTGCGACGGCATGCGCGCGTTCGAGCAGCCACGTCGGGATGTTCTGCTCGGGCATCATCATGAGCTCGGTCAGAACGCGTGTTGAGGTTTGCAGTCGCGCTTCCTGTCGCGTGTCAGCGACGGATGCGAGGCTGAAGACGCAAGTCAGCAAGCCGACTGCGACCTGGGAAAGAAGACGCTGCGAAGGGGAATGAGCGTGCATCGCTTGCAAAGCTCCCGCGAATGATTTCACGGAATGAGACTGTAACAGATGCAGCTTGTTCCGGTGCTGAAGATCAGCGCCGTTCTTTCATTTTGAATTCGACGCGCACCGTCACGGGCCGAGTTGCTGTCGGATCTGCCGAGGCGAACGGCTCGTACTTCCACTTGCTCACTGCCGACAGCGCAGCGCGATCGAACGTCGTGCCGTTGCTGCTCTCCACGACTCGCGGGTCGAGCACGTTGCCAGACGGCGTCACCGACAGGCTCACGTTCACCCAGCCTTCGGCGCCGCTCATCAACGCGGACTGCGGATATTCCGGCCGCACCATGCGCGCCACTCGCGGGGCCGGCACGGCCGCCGGCGGCGGTTCGACGGGCTTGAGCGCGGCGGCGAGCTTCACTTCCGCTGACTCGATTGCCGCGCCGCTGAAGCCGATCTCGCGCGCTTGCGCGAGCAGCCGGGTGGCGACGTCGAAGTTCTTTTCGGCCGTGGCGAGCTGCGCATCCAGCGTCAGACGCCCGCCGAGCGCCGCAACGGCCTGCGGAATGCCGGCGAACTGCGGATCGAGCTGCACGAGCCGCTGCAGGTGGAACTTCGCGCTGTCGTCAGCGGGCTCCAGCAGCCTGTTCTGCGCCGTCCGCTGGAGCACGCGCTGCAGAAGATCGTCTTTCGCGCGCTGCTGCTGCGCGCTCGCGAGCGTCTGGTTCATGGCGGCGAGCTCGCCGGCCGGCACGCCGAGCGTGCGCGCCTCGGTGAGCAGGGCGCTCGCGAGCTCGAGCTGATCGCGGTTTAGAGCCTCGGCTGCCTTCGCCACCGTGCGGGAGCGAGACGCGACCACGTTTCGCTCCAGCGTTGCGGTCGCCACGCTCGGCTGCGACGAGGCGGCGGGCTTAGGCGCCGCGGCCGGCTCGACGCGTTCCGGCGCCAGCGCGACGTATTTTTCCTGCGCGGCATCGATCTGCGCCTGCAGCTCCGCGAGCCGCCGATGATCAGGTTGCACGCGGCGGATGGTCTCCACGGCGACGAGCGCCGCCGCAATCTGTCCGCGGGCAATCGCCATGTCGGCCTGGGTCGCGAAGCGATCGGCGATCTGGCCGAGGCCCTGCCGGGCCGCCGCGTTCGCCGGATCGAGGGCGAGCACGGTGTTGTAGTAGTCCAGGGCGCTGCGGCCGCGCGGCTCGAGTGCATACCCGTCGCTCAATGCCTGCTGGCCCGCGGCCAGGCTGCTGGCGATCACGGCCTGCGCATCGATTGTCGGCTTGCGCTGGGCAGCCATCCACGCCATCAAACCCACGACAGCCAGCAGTGCGGCGGCCACTGCGATCCACGGCGGACGAGGAATATCGAGGCGGCGGCGTAACGGCGTCGCTGCTTGCGCGGCCTTCGAAGCGGGAACGACGACCTCAGCCGGCGAGGGCTGCAGATCGAGGCTCGTTTCCGTGAGGTCGTTGGCGGCGTGACGCTGCAGCTCGACGAGCACGACTGCAGGCTCCCGCTGCTCGACGAGCGCGACCGCGGTGCCCGGGCCGCGCAGCGTGCGGTGTTGTTGCGCCGCTGACTTGAGAACCGTCTGAGCGAGAGCAGGTGCGACGGGCTTGAGCATCAGCCGGTCCGCTACGCCGGCCGAGAGCAGGCTGATGAGACCTTGCTGATCGCCGGCGCCGCCCACTGCGATGACGACGAGCGCGGGCTCCACCTCGCGCAGCCGCTGCGTCATGCGGCGCATGACGGGCTGTGTCGAAACCTGATCGGTGATGAGGATGCCGCAGCGGCCGTGCGCTGCGAGCTCGATGGCTTCATCGAGGGTGGTCGCCGTGGCGACCGGGTGGGCGCTGCCCGCGGCGTCGTGGATCGCATCCGCGAGCGCCGCATCGCTGGTCAGGACCGTGATCGGAACGCCGCCGCTCTGGCCGGCGTTCGGCTGCCGGGCGCGAGCCAGTTGTGCCGGAGGCCGTCGACGGACTTGTGTCGGGGCGAATTCGCCCGTACGCCCGACATCTTGCAGATCGCCAACGCTCATTTGCGCGTGTCCCCCGGGCCAGCGGAAGTCGTGCGCAACGGTACTGACGCTGCGCTGCTGGCGCTATTGTCCGGAGGGGCGACCTGCGTTTACGGACTCCAGTCTTCTCGTCGAAAGCGGCCGAGGCCCTTTCGACAACGCCTGCAAAAGGCGCGGGCTTTTGCCGGCTAGGCCTGCTTGACCCATGTGGCGACGGCGTTGCGCTCCGCGACGTGCATGCCGAACGCGCCCGTGGCGAGACCGATGGTGACGATGAACGCCGCGAGCACCATGCAAACGGCGCGCTCTGCGGGGCTGCGATCCAGCTTCGTGGTGGTGGTGGCGAACATGGCGGTAACTCCTCTTTTCTCTGCTGTGGCCACGCTGTGTGGACACTCGATTTCCTTATTGCAGAGGGCGTGCCAACTCCGCCGGCTCGCGCAGCGAAGTCGTGTTTTCCCTGTAGATCCAGCACTTAGCGCTGCCCTGGCGCGCGAGCCCACCGCCTCGGCGCGCTGGCCGGGACATGTCCGGACGCGTCCGCCGTCCGCTGCGGAGTGTCCGCGCGGCGTCCGGACTCAGGCCTGGATCACCGAAAGTCCCAGCCTGCGGTAGTCGGCGAGGGTTTTTTTCGGGATTCCGGCTTCCGCGACGATGCCGTCGATGTCCGTGAGCGGACAGATCACGTACGGCGACGCCGTGCCGATCTTTTCTGCGCTCGCCAGCACGTGCGTTTCGGCGGCGCTCGCCATCAGCGCCCGCTTCATGTGCGATTCCTCGAGATCGCCGGTGCTGAGCCCGGCCTTCGCGTGGATGCCCGTGACGCCCATGAAGTAGAGATCTGCGCGAATGCGTGCGACGGCTTCCACTGCAGCCGCGCCGACGGTAACCACCGAATGCTTGAACAGCCGGCCGCCGAGCAGGATGACTTCGATCGAAGGATGCTCGACGAGCGCAACGGCGATCGTCGGGCTGTGCGTGACCACCGTCGCCTTGAGATCGTGCGGCAGGTGCCGCGCGATCTGCAGCGTCGTCGTGCCGCCGTCGAGAATCGCGACCTGTCCGCGCTGAACCATCTTCGCGGCCGCGCGGCCGATCGCGACTTTTGCATCCGAAGCGATCTGCTGACGGCCCGCGAAGTCGGCGACGGCGGGCGAGGAGGGCAATGCGCCGCCGTGCACACGCTGCAGTTGCCCGGCCGCTGCGAGCTCGCGCAGATCCCGCCGGATCGTGTCCTCGGAAAGGCCCAGCTCCTGGCTGACGTCGCGCGCGACGATCTGCCCCTGCGTTTGCAGAACCTTGAGCAGGTAGTCCTTGCGCTGGCGGGCGAGCATTGCAGCACTATGCACGAATTTTCTTGACTCTGCACGTTTTTGCACGATAGCGTGCCGGCCATGAACGCCCACGTCGAAGTGCTGAAAACCGAAGTGCTGTCCGATAACTGGTACGTGCTGCGCAAGGTCACGTTCCGCCTGCGCAAGCGCGACGGCAGCTGGGAAACGCAGAGCCGCGAGGCCTACGATCGCGGCAACGGCGCGACGATCCTCTTGTACGACCGCGCGCGCCGTACCGTCGTGCTGACGCGGCAATTCCGTTTGCCGACGTACGTCAACGGCAACGCTTCGGGCATGCTGGTCGAGGCGTGCGCCGGATTGCTCGACAACGACGATCCGGAAACCGCCATCGCACGCGAGGCGTTCGAGGAGACCGGCTACGAGATCCGCAGCCCGCGCAAAGTCATGCAGGCTTACATGTCGCCCGGCTCGGTCACCGAGATCCTGCACTTCTTCGTCGCGGAGTATTCTCGCGGTCAGCGTCGCAGTGACGGCGGCGGCGTGGAGGAAGAGGACATAGAAGTGATGGAACTGCCCTTCGACGAAGCGCTGCGCGGCATCGCGTCCGGCGAGATCTGCGACGGCAAGACGATCATGCTGCTGCAATATGCAGCCCTGAACCTGTTCGAATCTCTCCCTGTAGGTCGGGCTTCAGCCTGACACTCCCGGCATGAACCGATATGCAATCGTCGAAGCGCCCTCGATTCTCGGCCTCAGGCCGACGGGTGTCGATCAGCTGCCGGCGGTCTTGCTCCGGCACGGCCTCGCGGACGAGTTACACGCGCGTCGCGCTGGCCGCGTTGAGCCGAAGGCTGCGTACGACACCGAGCGCGATCCAGCAACGCTCACACTGAACGCGCGCGGCATCGCCGAGTATTCCGTGCACCTCGCGAACACGGTGGCGGACGTCGTCGGTCGCGGCGAATTTCCTATCCTGCTCGGCGGGGATTGCTCGATTCTCCTCGGCAGCTCGCTCGCGCTGCGCCGTCGCGGCCGCTACGGACTGCTGTTCATCGACGGTCACGCGGATTTCTACCAGCCCGAAGCGAACCCGAACGGCGAAGCGGCTTCGATGGATCTCGCATTCGCGACCGGCCACGGCCCGGAGCTGCTGACGAACCTCGAAGGCTTGCGGCCGCTGGTGCGTGACGAAGACGTCGTTGTCTTTGGCTTCCGCGATGCGCAGGAGCAACGGCAATACGGCAGTCAGTCGCTGCCACCGCAAATGCTGGCTCTCGATCTGAGCGAAGTCCGCCGGCTCGGCGTCGAGCGTGCCGCGCAGCGCGCCGTCCAACATCTCATGGCACCCGAGCGCCCGACGCGCGGCTTCTTCATCCATCTCGACGCCGACGTCGTCAGCGACGATCTGATGCCCGCCGTCGACTATCGCATCCCCGGCGGTTTGAGCTGGGATGAGCTGCGCACCGTGCTCGAAGTTGCGCTCCGCTCAGGACGCGCGGTCGGTATCGAGATCACGATCTACAACCCGGCACTCGATGATACTGGTGCCAGCGGCCGCGACCTGACGCGGACGCTCGTATCGGCGCTGAAGCAAGGGCAGGGGGCTTAGGTCGCCGGAACCGGAAATATCTCTCGCCAAGATCGCCAAGATCGCCAAGACGGAAAGAAGCCAGGGAAGGGCAAAGTATGGAAGAGGATGTGATCGGTCGAGCGGTCGTTGAAATTGCAGTACGCGTTCACAGGGAAATCGGGCCGGGACTGCTGGAGTCGGTCTATGAAGTGATCCTCGCGCACGAGCTTCGACGCTGTGGTCTGCAGGTAGACAGGCAGGTCTCTGTTCCGATTACCTACGCTGGGCTGAAGTTCGATGAAGGTTTTCGGGTCGATCTCATGGTCGAACGCAAGGTCATCGTCGAACTGAAGTGCGTCGAAAGGGTCGGGAGCGCACACAAGAAACAACTGCTGACCTACTTGCGCCTCGCAGACAAGAGACTGGGCTACTTGCTCAATTTCAACGGCTTTCTCATGAGGAACGGCATCATCCGCATCGCCAACCGCCTCTGCGAATAATTCTTCCTTCTTCCTTGGCGATCTTGGCGATCTTGGCGAGAGATATTCTTCCTCTTACTTCTTCTCCGCTAACCCCGTCAGAAACTGCCTTGCCTCGATCGCAACGTCCTTGGGCGGGATGCGGGCGAGAGCGGCGAG
>JBIOUH010000216.1:0-7451 GCA_044866955.1 Steroidobacteraceae bacterium | reverse complement strand
GGAGTGCGTCGGTGCGTCGCTGCATACCTTTCATCAGTTCTGCAATGCTGCTGATCATGGCTGCTCCGGTCTTGGCCGCTGAGCAGGTCGTCGACCCCGCTGATCGCGTGTACCTCAACGGCGTCATCTTCACCGCCGACGCCCGCAATTCGAGCGCCACTGCGCTCGCGATTCGCGATGGCCGGATCCTCTACGTCGGAACCGAGGCCGGGCTTGCGCGCTACATCGGTCCAGCGACCGTCAAGGTCGATCTCCAGCGCCGTTTCCTGATGCCCGGCCTCGTCGACGGGCACATGCATCCGCTCGAAGCGGGCGCGACGTTGCTCAAATGCAATCTCAACTACGCGTCGCTGACCGTGGCGGAGCTGCAGCGAGGAATACAGGCGTGTGTCGAGCAGACGAGAGCGGCGGAACCGGACGGCTGGCTCGAGGTCGTCGGCTGGTTTCAGGAGAGCATGCTCCCCGCAGGCGTGAAAACCAGCCGCGCGACGCTCGATGCGCTCCACACGAAGCGGCCGATCATCGTGCGTTCGTCATTCGGTCACACGGTGCTCGCGAACTCCCGCGCGCTGACGCTCGCCGGGATCACAGCTGCGACGCCGGATCCGGTGGGTGGCAAGATCTGGCGTGACGCTGCGGGCGAGCCGACCGGACTGCTCGAAGACGCTGCCCACCATGGGTTCGATTCGCTCTTGCCCCAGCCGACGGCGGCCGAGAATGTCGAGGCCGCGGCGAAGGCGCTGGATGCCATGCAGCGGCAGGGCGTCACGAGTTTCCTGGATGCCAGTGCAGAGCCCGAGAATCTGGTTGCCTTCGCGACCCTGCGTAAGTCGGGCAGACTCACGGCGCGTGCGCACTTCGCGCCCGTCATCGCGCCGAGCGAGGTGGGCAATCTGACGGCGGCAGTGGCGCGCGTGGTCGCGACTCGCAAGGAGTACGACGAAGGTCCGATCGCGCGAGCGCCGGGCATCACAGTGCGCAACGCCAAGCTGTTTCTCGACGGTGTGATCTCCGCCCCCGCGTTCACGGGCGCGATGCTGGAACCCTATCGTCGCAATGCCGGCACAGCTGACAAGCCGCAGTGGGTCGCAGGCACGAGTCGTGGCCCGGACGTGTATTTTCCCGCCGACGCTCTCGCAACAGTCCTCACGGCACTCGGCCGGGCCGGCATCGACCCACACATGCACGCCGATGGTGATGGCGCCGTTCGCGCGGGCCTCGACGGCGTAGCGGCGCTTCGTAAAGCAATACCCGCTGCGGACATTCGCCCGGCGATCGCGCACAACGAGATCGTCGGGCCGGCCGACTTCAAGCGCTACAAGGCGCTGAACGTCATTCCTGTTCTGTCGTTTCAGTGGGAGAAGCCGGCGGGCGACACGCTCGGCGTCAAGGACTACTTCGGCCCGGAGCGGATGAAGATCCTCGAGCCCGCGGGTTTCCTGGCAGAGGCGGGCGCCCGGATAGCGTTCGGCAGCGACTGGCCCGTGGATGCGCTGGATCAGTGGTTCGCTTTCAAGGTCGGCGTGACGCGCATGAACAGCCCCGAGGCTCCGGCCGACTATCGCGGCAGACTCGGCGACGATCCCGGGCTGTCGCGCGAAACGGTGCTGCGCGCGGCGACGATCAACGCAGCCTATGAGCTGCATCAGGACGATGCGGTCGGCTCGCTCGAAGCAGGCAAGCTGGCCGATCTCATCGTGCTGGATCGCAATCCGCTCACCGTGCCGGCTGAAGAGATCGCCAGCACCAAAGTGCTGGAGACCGTGGTGGGCGGAGCGGTCGTCTACACGACCCTCACCAGGCCTTGAGTTTCGGCACCGCCGGCCGGAATCTCACGATTAGCAGCAGCAGTGCGAGAGCCTCTGCCAACCATGAGAGATCCGTGGGAACCTGCCGGCGTCGCCCGAAGCGATCGTCGGTCATCGCTGCGCTGAGCGACTTCGCGTCGGTGAGGCGCGCGTAATCGAGATTGAGCAAATGCGCGAGCGACGTCAGATGCTGCTCGCGCAATGCCGAGAAGTGCTCCAACCCTGGCGTTGCACCTCCTGCGGTCGACTCCGCCTGGATGACTTCGTCGGGCCGCCAGAATCCGTGGTGGTTGCCTTCGGTATCGATCTTCGGAATGGGGCTGGGCTCGTCGCCGCCGGCGCCGATGATCCAGCCGTGGACTGAGTGATCCTTCACCTTCTCCAGCACGGCCTGCAGATCCAGACCTTCCAGCGGTGGCGCTTCCTGGCCATCACTCACGAATACGAGGTTCGGTGTCGTCGGCGTGGACTGCGCAGCCTCGATCGCCCAGCGCAGCCCCTTGACGATCTCGCTGGCCTCGGCCCAGCGCATGCGGCCGTCTATTTGCGCCAGCGATCCGAGCAGGTCGTTGTAGCTGGCGCAGACTTCGACAGGCGAGAGCAGCAGCAATGTGCGGTTCCCGGTGAATGCGCCCCAGCCGACGCGTGAACCGCACGGAAGCTTGCGCAACGCCTGCCGGGCTGCATCGCGTGCATAGTCGAGGCGGCTCACGTGCACGCCGTCGAGATCATAGTCCTCGACGTTCATGCTCTGGCTGATGTCGAAGACGATGATGTAGTCGAACACCGTGCGCGGCAACGGTACGGTCGGCATCGTCAATCCCAGCAACAGGATTCCGCCGGCGATCACGAACGCCTTCATGGCAGGTTGATGGACTCGCCGCGGATCGTGCTCATGACGCGCTGCTCCTTCATCGGCGCGTCGCTCTCGTCGCCTTCCTGCTCCACCTCGGGTGCGAGCCGCAGCGCTCGCTCGAGGTTGTAGCGGGCGTCCCAATCGTCCGGCCATTCGCGCAGCACTTCGCGATAAGCCTGCTTCGCCAGCTCGACGAGCGGCAGCGACTCGAAGCCTTTGCCCGAATTGCGGCGCGCAGCGTCGCGCATGTACACGTTGCCCGTGTTGTAGAGCGCATCACGCCGGATGTCGGTTCGCGTGCCGCGGCCGAGCGACTTGTAGATCTTCAGCGCCGGATCGGATTTGCCCGATTTCGCCAGAGCCAATGCCTGTGCGAACTGCGCCTCGGGCACGCGGGAATCGAGCCCCGTCGCCTGGGAACTCGCGATCGCCGAATTGATGCGATCACTGCGCACCAGTCGCACGGTGTGACCGATAGCGAATGCAGCGCAAACGGCTGCGACTGACCCGAACGCGCAATGTACGACACGTCGTCTCACTGCCATCTCCGCAGCGACAGGGACTTGTACAGCGACAACATCAAACAGCAGAAAGTGGCCGCCCAGAGAAAGTAGGGCGCGTAGCTGACGCGCGGCACCAGCTCGGTGAAGTCGAGCGGGGCGTTCTGCTCGCGACCGACGTCCGCCACGGCTCTCGCCAGATCTTCCGGCTCGTCTGCCTGATAGGCGCGATACGGCGTGCGCAATGTCTGGAAGAAGCGATGCAGCGTTGTCTCGGGCGCACCCGCCTGGGCGGCAGCCGCATCGTCGAGCCTCGGGCTGCTGAAGCGACGCAGATAAATCCAATACAGCGCGACACGATTGCGCGCGAGCCCGTTGCTGATGCGCTGGCGCATCGCCTCGCTCAGGTCCGATCCGCCGTCCGACACCAGCAGGATGATGCGGCTGCCGGAGTACTCGCGATGCTCGAACTCCTCGATGGCTGCGAGTAACGCGGCTCCGACCTCGGTGTCCGAGAGTCCCGGGCCGACGCCACCGGCGGCGATTCCCGCCTGCACGACTGCATCGTGCTGCGTGAAGGGCACTGCGCTCAGCGGGCGCGTGCTGAAAAATATCAGCGAGAAGCGATCGTCGGCGCGCTGCGCCACGAACTTCGACAGCAGATCCCGCGCCATCTGGGCTTTGGGCGGGCCGCTGTCCAGGTTCGTCATGCGATCGTTCGGATCGAGTTTGTGCCAGTTACTCGGCAGCATGTGATCGTCCATGCTGCGGCTTCGATCCATGAGCACGACGATCTCCGCCCCACGCCCCGTGCGCTCGACCAGGCTCTGCGGGCGGCCCGGCTCGGCCAGGGCGATGACGAGCGTTGCCATCGCAAGAATGGCAGACGCCGTCCACAGCGCGTGCGCGAGTCGGCCGGCCGAATCGGCCGGCAACCACGCGACGGATGCGAACGACAACGCGTCACGTCCACTGGGCCAGAGGGGCAAGAGCGCCAGCGGCAGCAATAGCAGCAACCATGGGCGCTCGAAGGCGAAGCTGACGCTCATCGCTCGTGCCGCCTTTCCATGCGCTGCAACTCGTCGCAGAGAGCATGGATCGACACAGTTGCGCCCTGCGTTCCGGTGCCAAAGAAGCGCTCGCTGGAAGCGGCAAAGAACTCCTCGATTCGTGCGCGCAGCGGTTGCAGATGCGGGGCTTCGTCGAACAAGAGCGGCAGAGTTTCCGCGTGCATCACCTGGCCGGCGGTTCGATCGAAGGCGCGATGCAATGTCTGCCAGGCTTGCGGACTGGCGCTATCGAGTCGCCGCATTTCGTGCCACGCCCGCGCGAAGGGCTGATTCAAAGCTGCCAGGCGATTGCGCCACAACGTCCAGCCTGCCCATGCTGCCAGGGTCGCAGCCAGCGCGAGGAACCCGATCCAGACCTGGCGCTTGATCGGTGCGGTGTCGATGAGTGCGCCCTGCCGGTCCGGCCTGAGCTCGCCCATCCCCGCGGTGTCGAAGGCCGAGGACTGCGGCGTCAATGGAGTCACACTGACGGACCACTCGGGCACGAGGAGCTTGGCGTTGCTCGAGGACTCGAGCAGCAGCGGCGGCACGGTGATCGTCGTCAGGATGCGCGGCGCGTTGATCAGTTGATACTCGACGATCAGCCAGCGCTTGCCGTCCGCGGCCGATTCGACGCGCGCCGTGCGCCGCTCCAGCCAGATCCCAACGCGCTGTAAGCCGGGCATCTTTGCGAGCTGGAATGGCACGCCCGCGGCTTCCAGCAGGACTCGCTGGGTGATCACGTCGCCCAGCGCATATCCGAACGCGCGTGGCTGTTGCACCTTCGCTTCCGGCAGCACCGGTTCTTCCATCGACCAGGCGAGTCCCGGCCCGCACAGGGCGAGTGTCGCCAACGCCGCCGCTGACAGCTTCGCGCGAGTCACGCGGCGACCTCGAAGAAGTAGCGCGACAAGGCATCGCTGTCGAAACTGCCGGAGACGAAGAACGGACGTGTTGCGTGAGGCTCGCACGTGTCGATCAGCTGCTTTCGACGCTCCGCGACAGCTTCGGCCCAGCGCGCGCGCAATCGCGGCCGCATCCACAACGTGCGCTGGGCGCCGGATTCCATGTCCCGCAGCGGCATCAGCGCGTCTTTGATCGGCGGCTGCAGCTCTGCGGGGTCCCAGATCACCATCGGCACGACGTGCGAAGAGGCGAGCATCTCCAGCACCTGCGCCAGTCGATGCAACGGCCAGTGAAAATCCGAAAGCAGGAAGATCAGGGTCTGCCGGCCCGCCACGTTCAGCGCCACTTCCTCCAGCCCTTCGCTGCCTGCTGCCGCGGCCTGGCATTGGGTCAGCATGGACGCCATCAGGTTGCCCATGCCGCGGCTGAGGAGGGCCGGGACGAACAGGTCCTCGCGCGCGTGTCGATCGAACGCAAACATGCCCACTGCGTCGCCGACGCGGAAAGCGCTTTGTCCCAGGGCCTCGATGAAATCTGCCGCCACTCCAAGCTTGCGGCCCTGCGAGCCGAAGCCCATCGAAGCGGAGACATCGACGATGACGTACACAGGCACGCTGGCGCGTTGCCGGTTCACCCGCACCAGCCACTCCGAGCGCACATCACGCAGGCTGGCGCGCAAGTCGAGGCGGCGGGGGTCGGGCCAATCGTACAAACGTCGATGCGAGACGAATTCCTGACCGAGCCCGAGGCTCGAGCCGCGATGCGATCCCTGCCGCCAGCCGCTGCCGCGGCGGGGAAAGCGGTAGTGGAACTCCTGCGGCTCGCCCGTCTTCATCGCGGCGTGGCAACTCGCTCGAGAATCTGCGCGATCAGCTCGTCGGAGATCTGCGCGCGGCGCATCTCGTACACCGGTGTGAAGAAGATGCGATGGCCGAGCGCCTCCCGCGCCACCGCGTGAATGTCGGTCGGGACCAGGTGCGTGCGTCCGGCCAGCCAGGCAACGACGCGCGCGGCGCGGATCAGCGCCATCATACCGCGGGGGCTGACGCCGGCCAGGATGAGCCTGCTCATGTCCACGCCTTCGATTCTCACGCCGAACTGCTCAGGCGTGTGCGTCGCCTGCCACAGGTCCAGCGCGTAACGCTCCAGCGCCTCGCTCACCTGCACGGATCGTTGAATCGCCGCGCCGATGCTGTTCAGTTCCTGCCAAGGCAGTACCGCCGGTGTGACGCGTTCCAGCAGCGCGTCGACGTCATGAAAGTCCGGATTGAAGATCAGCGAGCGGCGCACCTGCTCGTCGGCAGGCGTCGGCATGCGCAGCTCGAGCATGAAGCGGTCGCGGGCCGCGGACGCGAGCTCGAAGGTTTCTTCCTTCTCGACGCGGTTGCGGTCCGCGAAGACGGTCATGTGCGGAAAGCGGAACTCCTGGTTGAACGCGGATACGGTGCGCTCCGCCATGGCGCGCAGGAGCAGGGATTGCACCTGCGGACGCGCGCGATTGATCTCGTTGAAGAAGAACGTGACGAGCTGCTCGCCGTGGCGCAGCAGCGGTCCGGGGTCGATGCGGGGCCGGCCTTCGGCATCGACATAGGTGTGGTACACGAGGTCGCCGGGCATCAGGTCGACGGTGCCTTCGACGCGCTCGAACTCCCCGCCGACCGCGCGCGAGAACGCCCTCAGGATCGTGGTCTTGCCGACACCGACGTCGCCCTCGAGCAGCACGTGGCCGCGGGCGAAGAGGGCGATGTTGATGTGGCGGATCGTCTCGCGCTGACCGATGACGACCTTGCCGACTTCTTCTTCCACCGACAGCGCGCGCTCACGCCACTGCCCCATTTGCTCGTCAGACGCCACGCGGGTTACCTTTGCCTGCACTGCCCGGACGCACGCTACCTAAGTTTTCTCGGGGCCGCAATCGTTTGCATAACCTGTAATATGCAGGTATGCCCGGCCCGGGCGGCGTCAGTCGGCGATGACGGCATCGATCGGCGTGCCGTCCGGCAGGTCTTTGGTCTGCCTGTAGATGTCGGCGAGCAGGCCGTAGTGCACGGCGAGGTCGGTTGGCTCGACATTGTCGATCTGGTATTTGCCGCCGAGCACCGGCGGGATCTTGAATCCGTAGCACTGGTGGGCAGCCAGGGTCATGCCGGCCGCGACGCACTCGTCGATGAGCGGAATCATCAGCCACACGTTGGCGTTGTTATCGACGTCCAGCAGCTCGCTGAAGTGGTCACGGTTGTCCGCCAACCGCTCGAAGCTCCCGGCGCCGACGTCGAGCATCGATACGGCGCCGTCCTCCGTGACGACGAAAGCGTCGCCGAAGCGATTCACC
>JBIOUH010000215.1:0-24839 GCA_044866955.1 Steroidobacteraceae bacterium | reverse complement strand
GGTAAGAGGTGGAAATTGCGAAGCCGGAACTTCCGAATTCAGGGATTCAGACCTCTCTCTTGTCTTCCTTGGCGTCTTTGCGTCTTGGCGAGAAATATTTCCTAGTTTCCTTTCCCCTCCGCGCTCCCGGGCAGAAGCTGCCTCGCTGCCTCGCATCCACCCGGCCAACTGCCCGATGGGTAACGCAGCGCCGTGCGCGCATCGTTCGCGCCATCGATTCTGGAGAGCCGTCATGTCCGCACCCCATCCCATCAGTCACTTTTCTCAGGCCATCGAGGCACAGGTTGCCGCCGCACACGGCCTCGCAGCAGCCGTCCGGAACTCCTCTCATCGGCACATCAGCGCGACCCTGTGGCAGGGCGCGGTCGTGACGTCCGAGCAGGCCGTGGGCGATCGCGAGGAATACGAAGTCGTGACCGCGTCGGGCGTGACGACCAAAGCGCGCATCGCTGGCCGCGATCCCGGCACCAATCTGCTCGTGCTCAAGCCGGAAACTGAGCTGAATGCGCCGACGTTGCCGCGCGCGAGCGCCCGAGTCGCGAGTCTTGCGCTTGCCCTCGGGGCGACTGTCGACGGAGCGCCGACTGCACGACTGGGGCTGGTCAACGCGGTCGGTTCGCAGTGGTACAGCCGCGCCGGCGGCCGGATCGAGCAACGGATTGCCCTTGATATCCGCCTCGGCCGCACCGAAGAAGGAGGGCCAGTCCTCGATGCAGAGGGCGAGCTGCTGGGCATGTCGACCCTGGGCCCGCCGGGCGTGGTGCTCGTAATTCCGGCTGCGACGCTCGATCGCGTGGTGCCGCAGCTGTTGAACGACGGCCAGGTGGCGCGGGGGTGGCTCGGTCTCGGCCTGCAGCCGGTCTCCATTCCTGAGCCGCTGCGCGAGGCTGCAGGCGAATCGACGGGAATGATGGTGATGTCGATCGCCGCGAACGGCCCCGGCGCCGTTGCGGGCGTAACCGCCGGCGACATCCTGCTGACGATCGACGGCGCTTCGATGCGCGGCATGCGCCGGATCCTGGCTCAGCTCGACGACACGAGCGTAGGCCGGACAGTGGCGCTGCGGTTGATTCGCGGCGGCGAAGTGCTGACGTTGAATGTACTCATCACGGCACGGCCGCGGGACTGATGAATGATCATGAGTGGAGCGGTGGTCAAGAGAAAACCGGCGAACGTTCTGCGAGTCGCGATCGTGGCGACCGACGATGCGCGTCGCGATGAGATCGCGGCGGTCGTTGCGCACGCCGGACACGCCGTGGTCGACGAAAGCTCGGCCGATATCGTGCTGCTCGACGGTGCGACGACGGCGGAGCAGATCGAGTCTGCGTTGCAGGCAGCGGCCGGAGGCTCTGTCGTTCACAGGCTGCCCGAGCCGCGCTCGCGGGGGTTCGAAGAGCTGGCCGAGCGAGCGGCCGGCGTGCTGCTGACGCCGCGCGAGCTCGACGTACTCGCGGCAATCAGCGCCGGCCTGAGCAACAAGGCGATCGCGCGTCAGCTCGGGATTTCCCTGCACACGGTGAAATTTCACATCGAGTCGCTGTTCCGCAAGCTCGGCGCGCGCACGCGTGCCGAGGCGGTTGCCAAGGGACTGGAGCGACGCGCGGGGGAGACGGTCGAGCTCTGATTTTGGTCTATCATGACGGATCGCATCCTCACGCGCGGTCTGTCATGAAAAGAACACTCCCTGGAACATTCCTGTCAGTCCTGATGGCGTTCGGCGCTGCCGGCGTCGCTTCTGCAGCCGATCGCAAACCCGAGCAGCAAGCGCTGTTCGCGATCTACAAAGAGCTGGTCGAGATCAACACGACCGATTCCGTCGGCGACAACACGCAGGCGGCGCGTGCGATGGCAGCGCGACTCGTCGCCGCGGGATTTCCGCAGCAGGACGTGCAGGTGCTGGTGCACCCGGGCAACGCGAAGAAGGGCAACCTCGTCGCGCGGCTGCGCGGCGATGGCAAGCAGAAGCCGGTGCTGCTGGTCGCGCACCTCGACGTCGTCGAGGCGCACAAGGAAGACTGGTCGCCCGATCTCGATCCTTTCAAGCTGACCGAGCGTGACGGTTACTACTACGGCCGCGGCACCTCCGACGACAAGGCGATGGCCGCGATCTTCGTCGCCAACCTGATCCGCTATCGGCAGGAAGGCCTCAAGCCTCATCGCGACATCATCCTTACGCTCACCTCGGACGAGGAGGGCGGTGATTTCAATGGCGTCTCGTGGCTCGCCGACACGCATCGCGACCTGATCGACGCGGAATTCGGCTTGAACGAAGGCGGCGGCGGTCGCGAGCGTGCCGGCAAGAAGCTGTTCAACGCGGTGCAGGCGACCGAGAAGCTGTATCGCGACTTCGATCTCGAGATCACCAACAAGGGCGGCCACAGCTCGGTGCCGACGCCGGACAATGCGATCTACCGGCTCGCGGCGGCGCTCGACCATCTCGGCAAGTTCAACTTCCCCGTCAATCTCAACGAAGTCACGCACGCGTTCTTCGAGCGCACTGCTGCGCTCGAAGGCGGCGACCTGGGTGCGGCGATGAAGGCGGTCGTGGAGTCGAACGGCGCGAACACTGACGCTGTCGCGAAGCTCGCGCAGACTCCCGCGTACAACTCGATGCTGCGCACGACGTGTGTCGCAACGATGCTGCAGGCCGGCCATGCGCGGAACGCGTTGCCGCAAAAGGCGACGGCCAATGTGAACTGCCGCATCCTGCCGCAGGATTCTGTCGAGAACGTGCAGCGCACGCTGGTGCGCGTGTTCGCGGACGATCAGATCAAGGTCACCCTGCGGAGCACGGCCGGCGCACCCGCCGCGCCCGTGTCGCCGCTCGATGCGAAGGTGATGAAGCCGATCGAGCAGCTGACCGGCCAGCTGTGGAAAGGCGTGCCGGTGATTCCGATCATGGGCACGGGCGCGACCGACAGCGCCTACCTGCGCGCCAAGGGCATTCCGATGTACGGCGTGTCGGGTCTGTTCGGCGACATCGCCGACGTACGTGCGCACGGCCGCGACGAGCGCGTCGGTGTAGAGCAGTTTTACGCATCTCAAGATTTTCTGTATCGACTGGTGAAGCACTACGCGACCGGCAAGTAAAGCCTCGCCTGACTGACCTTCGTCAGGGTGCCGCTCGGCCGGATGGCCATGTCCGGGCGGGCGGCCGGTATCCGATGATATGACCATGACGAAGAACCTCCCCGCCGCCGCGCGCGCCCGCGCCACCGAGGCCGCTGGCGCGCCCAGTGCCTCCGGCGCGCGCCAGGCCTATGTCGACGTGTTCCGCGGTCTGCTGATCGCGCACATGGCGCTCGATCACGCGTCGCTCATGTTCAACTCCGGCCGCGCGGCGGAGGAGCTTGCAGTGGGTCCCGCGCCCGCCTTCGACGGCATCTTCCAGTTCCTCACGCGCTTCACCGGCGTGCCGGTCGCGCCCGGCTTCTGCTTCATGGCCGGCTTCATGGTCGCGCTCACGAGCCTCGCGCGCGAAGCGCGCGGCGTGACGCATGCAGAGGTGACGCGGCGCCTGCTGATCCGCGGGTTCGTGCTGATCCTGGTCGACGCACTCGTGATGGGATTGCCGCGCGCACTGATGGGCTTCTATTCGTTCATGGTGCTGACGTCGATCGGCGTGGCGATCATCGCGACCGCGCTGCTGCGCGACCTTTCGAGCAGGATCCTCGTACCGCTCGCGCTCGGCATCCTGCTGCTGCATCCGCTGCTCGACGTGTCGTGGCTGCCGGTACCGCTGCGCGCCATGCTCTACGAACCCGTGCGCACCGGCGCGTTCCGTTCGCTGTATCCGATCGTGCCGTGGATCGGCGTCGTGCTGCTGGGATTCGTCGTCGGCCGCGATGCGCTCACGCGCGAGCGTCCAGCGAAATTCTGGGGTGCGCTGGCCGCACTCAGCTTCGCGTTCTTCCTGGCCGTGCGCCTGTATGGCGGCTATGGCAATGCGTATGCGTATTCCAGCGTCGCGAGCGTCGCGTTCTGGGAGTTCGCGAAGTATCCGCCCGATCTGCCGTTCCTCGCGTGGTCGTTCGGTTGCATCTTTCTCTCGCTGATCGTGTTCTCGGCGCTCACTCGCAACGGCACGCCGGCGCTGCTGCGGCCGCTGGCGATCTTCGGCCGCGTGCCGTTCTTCTTCTACATCGTGCACTTCTACGTGCTCGGCATCGCCGCAGCGATTCTGCGCGCGAAGTTCGGCCTGCCCGCGACGTACGGAATCTGGCTGATCCTGCTGTTTGTCATGATCGGACCGTGCGCGTGGTATTACCGCAAGAAGCGCGAGCGCCCGAATTGGATCACGCGCTATATTTGACGCCTTACGTTTTCATGCGGGGGCGTCATGTCGAAGCTGCGTTGGGTGTCGCTGATCGCGACGCTGCTGTTGTGTTCGTTGATCCATGCTGCTGACGTACCGGCCGATCTGGCAAAGGCGGTCAAGGACTACGACGAAGCGCAGATCCACGGCAACAAGGTGGAGCTGCAACGGCTGGTCGCGGACGACTACACGCTCGTGAACAGCTCGGGCCGCATTCAAAGCAAGGCAGAGCTCATCGCCGACTACACCACGCCGGGCTTCAGGATCGAGCCGTTCGAGATCCTGCAGCCGGTCGAGAAAGTGTGGAGCGACGGCGCAGTGATGGGCGGCGTGGTGAATCTGCGCGGCATCGACGGCGGCAAGCCGTTCTCAGTCACGCTGCGCTTCGCCGACATCTGGGCCAAGCGCAACGGCAAGTGGCAGGTGATCTACACGCACGTCTCGAAGCCGCCAGCGACGTAGCGGAGCGGAGGAGAACCGGAAATTACTCTCGCCAAGACGCAAAGACGCCAAGGAAGGCAAAGAATTCGAAAATTCTCGATTTGGAAAGCAATTTGGATCCTCCCAATTCTTCCTTGGCGATCTTGGCGATCTTGGCGAGAGATATTCTTGTTCTCCCGTCTCCCTCCGCAGCAACGTCGGCCGCTGCGTGTCCGCAGATTCCGGCGTGGTTTGCGGAGCGGAGGGGATCGGAAATTCTCTCGCCAAGATCGCAAGGATCGCCAAGGAAGAAAGGGAGTGGAGTTCAGAATGGGAAACAATCAAGTTCTTTTCTCCATTTCTTCCTTGGCGTCTTTGCGTCTTGGCGAGAGTAATTTCTTCTTCTTGACTCTTCGTCCGCCTACAACATCGGCTTGATCGCAGCCACGATCGACGGCAGCACGAGGTCCTGGAAGTCGGGGCCGCTCTCGCGCACGTAGAGATACAGCATCGAAAAGAACTGCATCGTGTTCTGGTGTTTCGCGATGCCGCGCTGGGAGGCCCACGCCTCCTGCCAGTTCGCCAGCGGCGCTGGCGCGCTCACCTGATCGAACCACTTCTTCCACTCATCGGCTGTGTGCAACTTGCGCTTGGCGATGTAGAACACTGCCTGTGCGAGTCGATCGCCTTCGCCATAGGTGTAGAAGTGCTCGCCGGGCGGCGCCACCTGCGTTGCTATCGCTGCGAGCATCTGGTCCAGCTGCGCTTTGGTCGTGCGCGGGTTCACTGCCAGCTGCAACATCACGTCGGATGTGTGCGCCACGCCGTGTCGCCAGCCTTCGCGCTCGTCGAAGCCGCGATAGTCGCGGATGGACTGCAGATAGCGCGTGCTGACATCCACCAGCTGTTGCAGCTGCTGGTCCGTCATGAAAGCTTCGACACGATCGAAGCGCACGACCTCCGCCAGCGTCAGTGCAGCAAACGGCCGTTGCACGCCTGTCGGGTCGGCGCGATCGGGGGCGAGCAGCGCCACCAGCTGCTCCCTGATCCTGCCCACGGTCGCGGGGGTGAGCTGCTTGTCTCGCATCCATGCAGCGAGGGCGCTGAAGGCGACGCCGTCGCGCAACTCCTGGTCCGTGCTGCCGAGGCACGCAACCAGATCCAGCGCGAGCGTTTGCCTGCGGGCGGCATCCTGCAGCTTGAACTCGTGCGCCTTGAGGTCCAGCAGCTGCGCCCGCGTCATCCCCGCCGGCGGGCAGTTCTGCGCGACAGCGGCGGACGCAAGCATCGATGCGGCGAGCGCGAGTGCTGCCGCGGTGCGGTGGGTCATGGGTGCCTCCCCTCGAAAGCCGGCATTCTACCGAGGTGACAGAATCCGGAAAGTTTGCGACGCGTTCGTTGCCTTCGCCGGGAAGCGCTGTTTACGATTGCTCCATGCGTACTCTGCTTGCGGCATGCCTGTTCGGGCTGCTCGCTTCGTTGTCGGCGACGGTTCTGGCCGCCCAGCCGGCGTTCGAAGTGCGGCGCCTGGATCCGGCGTTGAGCTCGCCGGGGGTGGAGGACGTCACGCACGGGCGGCTCGACGACCACTTCCTGCCCGCGAGCGCCACGCGCTCGCTGCCGCGAGCCGGCGACTACTGGTTGCGGCTGACGCTGCCCGAGGCCTTCGCACCCCGCGAGGTCGCGACGATCAACGTGCGCAGGGGCCGCAACATGGATGCCGAGCTGTACGTGATGGATCACGGTGCACCGGTGTCACTGCGCCTCGCTTCGTACGTTCCCGGGTTCCTCGGGGCGCAGGACGCGATCTACATCCTGCCGGCGGGCCTCGCGGCCGGCCAATCGGTTTACGTGCACGCGATGTCTAACTCGCCTGGCCCGACCGGAATGCGGTTCTCGACTTCGACCCTGCCGGAGACGCTTGCGGCGGCTGCCGACAACGCACGCATGATCGCGCTCTCGTTCGGCGCGCTCATGGCGATGGCCGTCGCCGCACTACTGATCTGGTTCGTGCTGTCCGACAGGTTGCTCATCCTGTACGCGACGCTGTTCGCGCTGCAGGCCGTGTACGTCGCCTATCTCTCCGGCCAGGGCTTCGAGTGGCCGATTCTGTCGCTGGCGTTGCCGGTGATCGGTTACAGCTGGAACATCGCTGCTGCTTTGAGCGGCGCGGTGGCGTGCTTGTTCGTGCGCGAGATTGCCGAGCTGCAGCGCTTCTCGCCGCGCGTATACAAGCTGTTCGGCTGGTTCGCGATCGCGTTCGTGGTGCTGGCGTTCGGCAACTTCACCGACGTCATCGGCCTGGACGACATCGTCGTGGCGCTCGGCAATCTCATGTTCGTGGTCTCGGCGGTGACGACGCTGGTAGTCGCGTTCCTGGCCTGGCGACGCGATAACCGCGCCGCGGGCTGGTTCCTGATCGCCTGGGGATTGCTGGAGGCAGCGACGATCGCGACGGCCTTGCACCTGCAGTTTTCACGCGACTCCGGCGAGTCGGCGCTGCTGCTGTACTACGTTCTCCCTGCATCGATGGTTGCGGCCGCGGTGTTGATCGCGCTGGGCGTGGCGGATCGACTGCGCGATCAGCGTCTCGCGCTGACGGATGCCGAGCGTCGTGCGCAGT
Organism: Steroidobacteraceae bacterium; assembly: GCA_044866955.1. GTDB lineage: Bacteria > Pseudomonadota > Gammaproteobacteria > Steroidobacterales > Steroidobacteraceae > Steroidobacter. Next base: position 17,481 of record JBIOUH010000215.1, on the reverse strand, counting down.
CCGATGCGCTCACGGGCGTGCTCAATCGCCGCTCGTTGCTCGAACGCCTCGACAGCGCCTGCCTGCGCGCACGCGCGCGGGGCCTGCCGATCGCGCTGCTGTTCATCGATCTCGATCACTTCAAGCAGATCAACGATACGTACGGACATCCGGCGGGCGATGCCTGCCTGAAAGCGATCATCGGGCCGATTCAGTCGGAGCTGCGCCAGTCGGACGTGATCGGGCGCTACGGCGGCGAAGAATTCGTGGTGATTCTCAGCAGCGCCGACGCCGCTGCGGCCCAGCCGATCGCCGAGCGCATCCGCCAGCGGGTCGCGGAAATCAGCGTGCCGGGCTTCGGTGCGTCGATCCACCTCACCTGCAGCATCGGCATCGCGACCAGCGACATGCTCGGCGTATGGGGCGAGCACTTGATCGCGCGTGCTGACGAAGCGGTGTACGCGGCAAAGCGCTGCGGCCGCAATTGCGTGCAGATCGCCGCGCCGACGCCGGTTGCGGCTTAACGGCCGCCGCCGCCTCCGCCACCCCCACCGCCACCGGAAGATCCGCCGCCGCCTGATCCCGACGAGCTGCCGGGCGGCGTCGCGGACGAGGCGATCTGCGAGGTGAGGCTGCTGCCGACTGCGCGGCTGAGACTGCCGAGATCGCTCACGCTGCCGCCGTGATACCAGGCGATCCGGCGCGTCGCTTCGGCTGCAGCCGCCACGCCGACGGCCGCGGTGAACTTCTTCGTCCACGCGTCTTCGACTTCCAGCGCGACCGCGTAGGGCAGCAGCATTTCATAGCGCTTCTCGTCGAGCGCCGGCCTCGCATCCGGTCCGGTCATGCGCGCCAGCTCGTCGCGCTCAGCAACGCTCAGATAGAGCTTCAGACCTTCGACCTCGTCCATGAGCTTGCGGCCCTCCTGGGTGGGCGCTTTCACCAGCCACCCGAAGATGACCAGCGTGATCACCATCAGCACGCCGACCACCACCACGGCTGGCTTGCCGGCTTCGCCGCCGATCCAGAACGCTAGCAAGCCGAAGACCGCGGCGAGCAGGATGCCTTTCGCGATCGAGCCGTTGTTCTGTTTGTAATAGCGCGGTTGCAGAAGGTCATCGATCGCTTTTGAATGCGCCCGCCGCGCGGCGGACAGCTGCGAGGCGTTGGTGTTCTTCAGCACGAGCGTCCGCTCGCCGCTCCTGAACAGGCCACCGATGAGCGCGCGCTGGCCTGTCGATGCTCCTGCGGGCGGCGGCGTGCCGGTGCTCTCCAGGCGCCACTCGTCCTTGAAGAAGCCCTTGTCCTGCACGATCCGCAGGCAGCCGGCGACCGCGAGCGCCAGCACGTCCGACGAGAAGCAGCGCATGTCGTAGCCCATGCGCATCAGGAAGCGCAGGCTCGCGGGCGTCTGTCCTTCGGGCGGCTCGTAGCGCGCGATGATCACGCCCGTGCGCGGATCGCGGCCGACGCGCGCCCACTCGCGCACGCAGTAGACGAGCAGCAGGATCAGTCCTATCAGCCCGATGAGAATGCCGCGGTTGTCCTTCAGAACCCAGGCAATCCGTTGCGCGATGCTGGGCGCGGGAATCAGCCCCTTGGGAAAGCTCAGCACGATCGTGAAGCCCTCGTACGGCTGCAGCTGACGCGTGAGCTCCCAGTGCGCGTGCCCCGGCTCGACGATCTCCGCCCGATAAGCCTGTTCCTTGGAGCCCTGCACGCCGGTGTAACCCTCCGCAGTCAGCTTCTCGACCTCAACCGGCGCGGGCAGCAGCACATCGACGCGGGCCTCGTCGATCGGAAAGGCCCAGCCGGTGCCGATCGCATTCCAGTAGAGCTCGTCGTGATCGGCAAAGAACCCGAGCTGACGGGTCGTGCGATAGCGCAGCGTGTAGGTGTAATCGGCGGGCACCGGCAGGAAGTTGTCGTTGCCGAAATTGATGCGCACGCCGTTGCTCTGTTCCTCGAGGAACCACGGCTCCACCTCGTCGTTGCGCAGCAGGCCGAGGACTTTCAGGTCGACCTTCACGGCGTTGCCGAAGCGATCCTTGTAGCGCGTCGGGAAATCGCGGTAGATGCCGCGGCGGATGTTGGTGCCTTCGGCGTGCACCATGATGCGCTCGGTGACGTCGAGCGAGCCGTCGCGGCCAACCCGCACTTCGATGTCGTAGCCGAGAATTCGCTCCTCGGCGAACGCAGCATCGCACCCGAGCAGCGCGAGTACGAGGAGCAATACACGGGCGATCATTGCAGCTGCACCTGCACGCTCCGACGCTCGTCTTCGCGCGCTTGATAGAACTCGGCAGACGAGAAGCCGAAGGCGCGTGCGATCACCACGTCCGGAATTCGTTGCACGCCGTCGTTGAGGTCGCGTACCGCACCGTTGTAGAAGCGACGCGCGTACTGCAGCGTTTCCTCGACCTTCACCAGGTCGCGCTGCAGCTGGGAGAAATTCTCGCTGGCCTTGAGGTCGGGATAGGCCTCTTTCAGCGCGAGGACGCGCGACAGCGCCTGCTCGAGAGCAGTCTCGACTTCGCCGAGCTTCGCGGGACCTTGGACCGCCAGCGCCTGCGAGCGCAGGTCCGTGACCGCTTGCAGCACGGCCTGCTCATGGCTGGCGTAGCCGCGCACCGCGGAGACCAGCTGCGGCACGAGGTCGTGACGGCGCGTGAGTTGCACGTCGATATCCGCCCATGCAGTGCGCACCTGGTTGCGCAAGCGAACCAGACGGTTGTACGAGAACACCAGCCACACCGCGATGACCGCGGCGATCAACAGCATGATCACTGCTACCGACTCCCAGGCTTAACGAGACAGCACTTCTCCGAGCAGCTTGAGCGGGTCGACGCGCAGGGCGCGAGCCAGCTCTGCGAACTCGATCACGTCGACCCGGCGCTCACCGCCTTCGATCTTCGCTACGTACGAGTGCGGGCGCTTCAGCCGCTCGGCGAGCCCGCGCTGCGTAAGCCCGGCGTGCATCCTTGCCTCGGCGAGAACGGTACACAACATGCGATGTTCGCGACTGCGCAATGCCTTCATGGCGCGCTCCGATTCCGGGAGCGCTACATATAGTCGAGTTTGCTCTTGCTCCCATAATCGGAGCATGCGTACACTAGCCGCGCTGCTCCCGGAATGGAAGCACAAGGAGCTCTCATGCTGGTTCTCTCCAGGCGTCTCAACCAGACCATCGTCATCGACGGGCGCGTCCGCGTCACGGTGCTCGCCATCACTCCCAATCGCGTCGAGCTCGGCGTCGAAGCGCCGCTGCAGATCGCAGTCGACCGCGAGGAAATCCACCTGCGGCGGCAGAACGCGCAGCCGGGGTTGGTTGCGGAGCCGCAGTCCAGAACAGAAATTCTCTCGCCAAGACGCCAAGACGCCAAGGAAGAGAAGAAGATTCTGAATTCAGAGTTCTAGATTTCCGGATTCCGACCTCGGCGTCTTGGCGTCTTGGCGAGAGATATTCCGGGCTCTGAGCCGGCGTCATGCCGTGTAGACTCCGCAAACAACATTCGACCTGGGGGAGTCCATGAGAACCAGAAATCTCACGCTCAGCGCCTGTGCAGTCGCGATGCTCATCGCCGCCGGTGCCGCACAGGCGGCAGAGACGGCCAAATATCCGCTGGTCATTCCTGCGCCGCACGGCAGCGTGATCCTGCCGGACGAGAACGCCAAGTGGGCCTACGACAATTTTCGTTACGCCGCAGTCCGCCGCGTCGACGACACGCTGTACATCTCCGGCGTCGTCATCGGGCCGCGCGAAGGCGAGAAGCGCGACGCCGAGGCATTCAAGCAGCAGGTTCACCGGGGATTCCAGCGGCTGCAGGCCATCCTCAAGTCGGCGGGTGCGACGTTCGAGGACGTCGTGATGATCAACAGCTTCCACGTGTGGGAAGGACCGGACTTCGAGGGCACGAAGCAGCAGCACTTCGCGCTGTTCGAGGAAGTTGCCGACACCTATCTGAAGCCGCCCTATCCGGCGTGGACGGCGGTCGGCACCACGGGACTGCTCGGAACCAACAGCATCGTCGAAGTGCAGCTGATCGCACACGTGCCCAAACGCTGATGCGGTGAGCCGTGCGTCGCATGCGTCCGGGAGAGGTCCCGGCGCCTTCCGCTTCGCCGATCGCTCATTGATCATCGCGGTGCATGTCGATGAAGCTCTCCCGCCGTTCCTTCCTGCACTCCGCCTCTCTCGCCGGCGGCGTCCTGCTGTTGGACATCCGAGCACCGCTGCGCGCGGACGACGGCTCCGTCACCGAGGTGATCGCCGGCTGGATCCGCATCGATCCGGACGGCGCGCTCTGCCTGCTGGTCAATGCGACCGAGATGGGGCAGGGCGCGAAGTCCGGGCTCGCGCAGATTCTCGCCGAGGAGCTGGAGGTCGACTGGTCGGACGTGCGCGTCGACTTCGCGCCAATCGATCGCGAGCACTACGGCATGTGGGAGACCTATCAAACCGGCGGCAGCGGCTCGGTGCGCGGCATGTTCGACCGCTTGCGCAAAGCTGGCGCGACGGCTCGCACGATGCTCTTGCAGACCGCGGCCCAGCGCTGGCGCGTGCCCGTCGAGGAATGCGTGGCTCGCAGCGGTGTCGTGCGTCATGCGCAATCGTCGCGAAGTGCTTCATACGCGGCATTGGCCCGCGACGCGCTGCGCTTGCCGCAGCCCAAAGACGTGCCGTTGAAGGCCCGCAGCGAATGGCAGCTGATCGGCAAACCCATGCGCCGCCTCGATCTGCATGCGAAGGTCGACGGCAGCGCGATCTTCGGCATCGATGTGCGCCGGCCGGGAATGCTGTACGCCGCGATCGCGCAGTCGCCGGTACTCGGCGGCAAGCTCGAATCGCTGGACGAAGCACCGGCGACACGACTCGGCGGCGTGCGTCGCGTTCTGAGGATCAATGATGCCGTGGTCGTGGTGGCGGATCAGTTCTGGACGGCGCAGAAGGCGCTCGCCGCTCTGCAACCCGTCTGGCGTCCCGGAGCTATGGCGAGCGTCACTTCGACGGCGATTGGCGAGCGTCTGCGTGCGCTCACTCGCGAACCGGGCAAGGTCTACGTCGCGGAAGGCGAGGACGAGGCACAGGCCCGCGAGCGCTGCGAGACCGAACTGGGTAAAGCGCAGCGCATCCTCGAGCGCGCGTACGAAGCTCCATTGCTGTCGCACTCGCCGATGGAGCCAATGAACGGCACTGCGCTCGTACGCAACGGTCGCGCCGAACTGTGGGTGCCGACGCAAGTGCAGTCTGATCTGCGCACCGACGTTGCAAAGGCGCTCGGCTTCGACGAATCGGCGGTGACCATTCACACCACCGAGCTCGGCGGCGGCTTTGGCCGCCGGCTGAAGACCGACTACGGCGTCCAGGCAGCGCTCATCGCGCGCGAGATGGGCGTGCCCGTGAAATTGATCTGGACGCGCGAAGAGGACACGCAGCACGGCTTCTATCGGCCCGCCGCTGCGGCCCGATTGCGCGCAGCCATCGGCGCGGGCGATGCCATCACCGCGCTCCGGGCGCAGATCGCGTGCCTGGATGGCGATACGCCGGTCGGCGGCATGTTCGGTCAGCCGTACGCGGTGCCGAATACCTGTATCACTTATGCGGGCTGGAATCCGGGCGTGCCGCTCGGTGCCTGGCGCTCCGTCGACGCGTCGCAGAACCTGTTCTTCTACGAGAGTTTCATCGACGAGCTCGCGCAGGAACTGCGGCAGGAGCCGCTGGCGTTCCGCAGGCAACTGCTGCGCGACAATCCGCGGGCGCTGCGCGTGCTCGAGGCGGCAGCGAAGCTCGCGCGCTGGGATGAGAAGCTGCCGAAGGGCCATGGACGAGGCATCGCCTTCCTGCGCGGCTACGGTTCACTGACAGCACAGGTCGCAGAGGTCTCGGTCGGCGCCGATCGCGCCGTCCGCATCCATCGCGTTGCGTGCGCGGTCGACTGCGGCACGGCCGTGAACCCGGATTCGATTCGCGCGCAGTTCGAAGGCGGTGTGATCTTCGCGCTCAGCGCGGCGGCGCTCGGCGAGATCACCATCGCAGGCGGCCGCGTCCAACAGTCCAACTTCCACGACTACCAGGTGGTGCGCATGGCGCAGGCGCCGCAGGTCGACGTCGAGATCCTCGAAAGTCCCGCGGAATCCGTCGGCGGCGTCGGCGAGCCGCCGGTTCCGCCGCTTGCGCCGGCAGTGGCCAACGCAATCTTCGCGGCCAGCGGTGCGCGCATCCGCCGCCTGCCGTTCAGCGCGTCCGGCTTCAAACTGGTCTGATATCCTTGGCGCGTGCGCGCGCCTGCCTGGATCCTGCTCGTCGCGGCGCTGCTGGCATGGTCCCGCAGCGAGGCGCAGATTTATGAATGCGCGGGCAAGGATGGCTCGCGCGTGTTCTCGGACAAGCGCTGCGGTCCCGACGCCAAGGTGGTCCAGTCGTCGCCCAAGCCGAAGCGGCTGCCGCCGAAGGATCCGTCCGCGAAGCCCGTCAAAACCCGCAAGAGTGCAGCCGAGCTGGAGCAACTCACGGCCCAGTGCGATGCCGGCGACGACAAGGCCTGCGCCGCGTGGACGATGGGTGGCGGTCCGGAGCTGTTGCGCGACCAGGAGCGCAAGGCCGAGCAGGATTGCGAAGCCGGCTCGCTCGCCGCATGCGAGCAGCGCTATTGCCGTGAAGGGATAAACGCGGATTGCCGGGCGCGCGTGCAGCGGACCGCGCGGCTCGCAGGCGACACGTGGTACCTGCGTGACGAGACGCGCGACGCGGAATCGGGCATCACCAAGTATCTCGTGCGTTGCATTCCCGAGGGCGCGCGCGAGGCGAGGGACCTCTTTGTGTCCTGCTCGAGCGAAGCAGGTCCGAATCGCTGCTATCTCGCCGATCCGCAACACGGGTTCCCGCGTCTGGCGCAGGCGGCCGCAGCGCAGTGCTCGCGCGCGCCTGCGACCCCATCCGGTAACTGATGGCCAGGCGCAAGCGCGCGGGCTCGCGCCGCCGCCAGACTTCTTTCGCCAAATGGCTGCGGCGCTGGTGGCCGAGGCCCGCTGTTCGCAAGCGCTGGATGCGCGCATTCGCACACACGCCCGCGACGCTGCAATTCGCCGTTCTCGGGACAGTGCTCGTTGCCCTGTGGTTCGGCCTCAACTGGATCTACCAGGTCGTGCGCAAGCCCAGCGAGCTGCTGTTCCCGATCAGCGGCGTGCTCTATCGTCTCCCCGACCAGACCTGGGGCACATACGAGTCGCTCTTCCGCAAGCATTCCACGAGCACGATCACACCGGAGTTTCTGGCTGCGCTGGCGCAGATCGAGGCGTCCGGCAATCCCGTCGCACGCACGTACTGGCGCTGGTCGCTGACGCATCGGCCGTTCGATGTCTATCGTCCCGCATCGAGCGCCGTCGGCATGTATCAGCTCACGGACGGCACGTTCGCGGAAGCGCGGCGCTACTGCATCCACGACCACGTCGTCGTCGAGGACGGCCCGTGGCACGACGTACACTCGTGCTGGTTCAACAGTCTGTACACGCGCACCATCGCCTCGCACTCGATCGAGCTCACGTCCGCATATCTCGATCGGCGCGTCGCGCAGACCCTCGCCAACGCGCACGTCATCAGGGCCACGCTGACGCAGAAGGAGAATCTGGCGGCGGTGATCCACCTGTGCGGCGCCGGAGCCGGCGAGCGTTACGCACGTCGCGGCCTGCGTCTGGTTGCGCATCAGCGCTGCGGAGATCACGATGTGCGCGCGTACCTCAACCGAGTGCAGGGCATGAAGACCGTGTTCCTGCGTCTTGCAGCCGACGACTCATGAAGTTCATTCCTTTCATTGCAGCTCTCATCATGGCGACAGCGACTCCGGCCGAAGCAGCTTCCACCTGGGCGATCGTCGTGCACGGCGGCGCCGGCGTCATCGAGCGCAAGGACCTCAGCCCCGAGCAGGAGGCGGCGTACCGCGCGGCCATGAATCGCGCGATCCAGGCGGGCGGCGCGGTGCTGAGCAAGGGCGGCTCGGCGCTCGACGCCATCGAGGCGACGATCCAGCTGATGGAAGACGATCCGCTGTTCAACGCGGGCCGCGGCGCCGTGTTCACCGCGGAAGGTCGCAACGAGCTCGACGCCGCGATCATGGATGGCAAGACGCTCGCAGCGGGCTCGGTCGCGGGCGTAACGCGCACACGCCATCCGATCTCGCTCGCGCGCCGCGTGATGGAGGAATCGCCGCACGTGATGCTGATCGCCGCCGGCGCCGACCGGTTCTCGAAAGAGCAGGGCCTGGAGCAGGTCGAGCCCGGCTGGTTCTACACCGAGCGTCGCTGGCGCGCGCTCGAGACATTCCTGAAGGAGCAGGACCTGCCGATTCCGCCGAAGCCGGCCGGCGCACACGAAGGCGGCACCACGCAGAACCTTGCGCACGACGAAGGCAAGAAGGGCACCGTCGGCGTCGCCGCGCTCGACATCAACGGCAACGTCGCGGCCGGCACGTCCACGGGCGGCACGACCGGCAAGCGCTGGGGTCGCGTCGGCGACTCGCCCATCATCGGCGCCGGCACGTACGCATCGAACACGTCGTGCGCAGTGTCCGCGACCGGCACCGGCGAGTACTTCATCCGGCTCACGGTCGCACGCGAAATCTGCGCGCTGGTCGAGTACAAGAAGATGAAGCTGCAAGCGGCCGCGGATGAAGTGATCCAGAAGCAGCTCACCGCGCTGAAAGGCGACGGCGGCGTTATCGCCGTCACGCCGGATGGTCAGATGGCGTGGAGCTTCAACACATCGGGCATGTATCGGGCAAGGATGTCGAAGGATCAGCCGGTGACCATCGCGATCTACAAGGACGAGAAGTAGACGCAGGTCTGGAACGCTACCCCGGCAGACTGATCCGCCGCATGACATCGCCGCTATTCGTCTTGCGGGCGATGATGTCCTTGACGATCTCCACAGCCGTCTGCGTGCACGGCGGCAGATCGATGTCGGTCGTGCCGAGCGGCGTGACGCGCTCGCCCCAGCGGATCACGTGCGAGCACCAGGTGAGTCCGCCGCCGAACGCCGGCGTGAGCAGCATCGAGCCGGGCTGCACGCGTCCTTCCTCCAATGCGTCGACGAGCGCCACGGGCACGGTGGCCGACGACATGTTGCCGTACTTCTGAACAGTCACGTACACGCGCTCCATGGGAATGCCGCTGTGCTTTGCGACCGACTCGATGATGCGCAGATTGGCCTGGTGAGGGACGACGAGATCGATCTGATCCGCGGAGACGCCCGCGCGCTCGAGCGCGCTCTGCGACGCCTTCGACATGCCGTGCACGGCGCGCTTGAAGATTTCCTGGCCGTCGAAATCCCAGTAGGTATCGCCGAGCTGCACGCCGATGTTGCCGTAGATCGTGCCCATGCCGCGCACGCGCAGGATCGCACGTGCATCCGCGTAGCAGCCGAGCTTTTCCGCAATCACGCCCTCGGCCTTGTCGCTCGCCTGCACGACGACTGCAGCGGCGCCGTCGCCGAACAGGACTGCAACGTTGCGATTGCTCCAATCCATGTACGGCGTGATGCCTTCGACGCCAATGACCAGCGCGTTGCGCACGACGCCGGTACGGATCATCGCCGTTGCGGTCGACAGGCCGTAGAGGAAGCTGGTGCACGCGGTGTTGATATCCATTGCCGCGGCCTTGTTGGCGCCGATCAGCAGCTGGATTGCGGAGGCGGTGTTGGGCACCTGCTCATCCGCGGAACACGTGCCGAGCACCACCAGGTCGATGTCTTTCGGATCCATGCCGGCGCACGCCAGCGCGCGCATCGACGCGACGTGCGAAAGCGTCGTCATCGGCACGTGCGAAACCCGCCGCTCCCTGATGCCGGTGCGGCTGGTGATCCACTCGTCGCTCGTATCCATGAAGCTGGCGAGGCCGGCGTTGTCGAGAACGGCCGGCGGCATGCATTTGCCCCAGCCGGTGATGGCGGCGTATGTCATGACGGGGGATGATACTACCGGCCCGGACCGAGGGGGCTATACTGCCCCCGGCGTCCGACGCCGGATCTGCAAGAAAATGACTGAAATAAAGACCTGAGGGGAAGCGTCATGCGGACTGTGTTCTGGACGGCGGTACTCGCCGCCCTGGTGGTGGCGGGTTGCGGCAAGCAGCCGGCGAAGGTCAGCCAGTCCGACGCGGACTTTCACAAGAAGCTGCAGCTGCAGCTGATCGAGGCGAAGCCCGGCGAGGTGATCGAGCTGCCGGCGGGCAAGTGGACCTTCAACCGCTCGCTCAGCCTGAACAAGTCGAACGTCACGATCCGCGGCCAGGGGCCCGACAAGACCGTGCTGTCGTTCAAGGGCCAGGTGCAGGGCGCCGAAGGGCTGCTGATCAACGCGGCGGAGCACGTGACGATCGAGAGCCTCGCGATCGAGGACACGAAAGGCGACGGGCTGAAAGCGAACGGCTGCAAAGACCTCACGATCCGCAACGTGCGCGTCGAGTGGACCGGCGGACCGGACGAGAAGAACGGCGCGTACGGCCTCTATCCGGTGCAGTGCGAGCGCGTGCTGATCGAGAAGTCCGCGGCGATCGGCGCGTCCGATGCCGGCATCTACGTCGGGCAGTCGACCCAGATCGTGCTGCGCGACAACCGCGCCGAGTTCAACGTCGCCGGTATCGAGATCGAGAACAGCACCCACGCCGACGTGTATCGCAACACCGCGACCAACAACACCGGCGGCATTCTGGTCTTCAACCTGCCCGGCCTGCCGGTGAAGGACGGACGCAAGACGCGCGTGTACTCGAATCACATCCACGACAACAACACGGACAACTTCGCGCCGAAGGGCAACATCGTCGCGACCGTGCCGACCGGAACCGGTTTCATGGTGCTCGCGAACGACGAGATCGAGTTCTTCGACAACAAGGTGGAGAACAACCGTACGGCGAACGCGCTGATCCTGTCGTTCGACACGACCGGCAAGCCGGCGAACGACGCCGCCTTCGATCCGTATCCGCAGAGCGTCTCGATTCACGACAACCATTTCGCCGGCGGCGGCGACAGCCCGGACCAGCTGGAGCTGAAAGCGATGAAGGTCGCGAAGTTCGGCCTCACCGGTCATCTGCCGGACATTCTGTGGGATGGCGCAGTCGCGAAGGACACCGACGTCGCGGCCACGAAGATCTGCATTTACGGCAACGGCGACGCCGACTTCGCCAACATCGACTACGCCGGCAAGCTCGCGAAGTTCAGCACCGACCTCAAGCCGCACGAATGCACGCTGCCGGCTCTGCCGCCTGTAACCTGGCCAGGTCTGGACTCCACGCCCTCCAGCTGATGCTTCGACGATTGCTCCGGATCCTGACGTGTCTGTGGGTGGCGCTCGCGGCGAGCGCGTGCCACCGCGCGCCGCACACCGGGCTCGACTTCAGCGGCGACTATCCCGAGCGTCTGAGCGAGTGGCGTCTGCTCGAGCAGCGCGAAGGCAAGCTCGTGCCGAACGAAGGCGTCACGCCCTACGATCTCAACTCGCCGCTCTTCAGCGACTACGCGCACAAGCTGCGCACTATCGTGCTGCCCGAAGGCACGAGCATCCGCTACGGCGAAGATGCCTTCGACTTCCCCGTCGGCACCGTGATCACGAAAACTTTCTACTACCCGCGCGGCGGCGACGGCGCCGAGGGGCGCATCGCAGTCCGCAAAGTACTCGCGCAGTCGGAAGATCCCGCGCTCGATCTGTCGCAGGTGCGCCTGATCGAAACGCGTCTGCTGATCAACACCTCGTCGGGCTGGGTGGCCATTCCTTATGTATGGAATGCCGAGCAGACGGAAGCGACGCTGGCGCTCGCCGGTGACGTGCTGTCGCTGGAGCTGGTCGGCGACGAAGGCCGTCAGCCGTTCGCGTACCTGGTCCCGGACACGAATCAGTGCGCGGGCTGTCATGCACTCGAGCATCATTCGCAGAAGATCGAGCCGATCGGTATTCGCGCGCGTCACCTCAACAAGACGTACAACTACGCGAGCGGGAACGAGAATCAACTGGTGCACTGGCAGAAGGCGGGGCTGCTCGCTGGCGCACCCGAACCGGCGCAGGCGCCGCGCAACGCGCGTTGGGACGATCCGGACGATGCCGACATCGAAGCGCGGGCACGTGCGTACCTGGATGTAAATTGCGGTCATTGTCACCGGCCGCGCGGCGCGGCCAGCACGTCGGGATTGCTGCTGCACGCCCAGGAAACGGATCGCGTGCGGCTCGGCGCCTGCAAGATTCCGATCGCAACCGGTCGCGGCTCCGGCGACGCGCTGTTCGATATCGTGCCCGGAGCGCCGGACCAATCGATCCTGTTGCACAGGATGCTTTCGACCGAGGCCGACGTGGCGATGCCGGAGCTCGGCCGCTCGCTGGTGCACGCGGAGGGGGTTGCGCTGATCCGCGACTGGATTAGCTCGCTGCCCGGCGGTTGTCCTGCGCCGCGTTAGGGCGCAGACTCGTTCGCACGGAAGTCGCGCCGATGGTGACACGCTCCTCGCTCGTCTGGGTCATGACCGGCATTGCCGCCGGCATCGCGGGGGGCTACCTGTGGAATCGAGAGCGCGCGATCGAAGTCGTGCCGCCGAGTCCGGCGGAGCTGCGCAATGAGCCGGTGCGCTCGCCGTTCACGCAGCGGCGCGAGCAGCGTCCCAACTACCTCACGCAACCCGAGCCGAGTCGCGAGAGTGCGCCGGCGAGCTCCGGCCGCAGCACGTCTTCGGAATTCTCCCATCGCCAAACCGTCTACGAGTCCGCCAGCCACGCCAGTCTGGCGCAACTCGACTCGATGATCCTCGAGGCGCGCTCGCTCGCCAATCCGCTCGAGCGGCGCAATACGCTCGAGATCCTGTTGCTGCGTTACGCCGAGATCGATGCCGCTGGTGCAATCGGCAAGGCGCTCGAGAACGATCGCGAAACCGCGACGCGCTTGCTCGGCGCGCTGGCTGCAATCGCGCCCGAACAGACCTGGCAACGCGCGAGCGAAGTGACGAACGCCGCCGAGCGGCTCGCATATCTCAAGGTGATCTCCGAAGCGTGGGTCGCGCAGGACGCCGAGCGTGCGTTCACGAAAGTCACCGACCTGCCGGCCGACTGGCAACGCGCGGAGCTGCTGCGCTCCGTTGCGCTCGATATCGCCGATCGCGATCCGCGCCTGGCGATTCGTCTCGCGCAGACGCAGCCGGCCAGCGTGTCGGGTGCGCTGATCGAGCAGATCGCAGCGCTCTGGTCGCGCAACAATCCGAGCGAAGCGGCGCGCTGGGTGGAGAGCCTGCCGCGCCAGGAACAGGGACGCTACGCTTATCGCGTGGCCGAGCCTTATCTCGCGCAGAAGCAAAGCGAAGCGCTGATGTGGGCGCAGCGCCTGGCCGGCTCGCCGCGAAAATATCTGTGGTCCAGCATGCTCGGGCAAATGGCGAAGTACGATCCGGACCAGGCCCTGCAGCTGGCGCAGGCGGCGGACAGTCCGGCCGCGCGCTCCGAGGCGATGGGTAAGGTGCTCGCTGCGATGGCCCAGACGAATCCATCGATGGCGATGGCTCAGCTGCTGAAGATGCCGCAGAGCGAGATGCGCTCGGAGATCCTCGGCGAAGTCGCGCAGAGCGTCGCCACGTTGACGCCGACTGCGGCGCTCGACTGGCTCAACGACATCAACGACAAGTCCATGCGGTCCCAGGCCGCGCAATCGCTCGGCTATGCGCTGGCGCGGCGCGACGTGGAAGCTGCCGCGGACATGATCGATCGCATTCCGAAGGAGGCGCGCGCGAGCTGGATCACGTCGGTTGCGCTGGCGTATGCAGATGTGGACTTCGAGAAGGGCCGGCAGTGGGTCCGCAGGTATGCGAACGAGCCGGGCGACGCCGCGTTTCAGTTCGCGCGCGTAGTCGCGTCGCGCAGCCCCGACCAGGCCGTGCAACTGGTCGACGGTATCGCGGACGACGAGGAGCGCGACCGACTGTTGCGCGGCCTCATCGAGCCGTTGGCCGAGCATTCACCGGCAGTCGCCGCGCGTTGGGCGGAACGAGTGACCGACGATCAGCAGCGCGAGCGTGCGATCGGCGAAGTCGCGGCTGTCTGGTCGCAATACGATGTGCCGGCCGCGCGCAAATGGATCCTGTCGCTCGATGACGGTCCGGCCAAGGACACGGCGCTCCAGCAGCTCGTCATGCGCAGTGGCGGCGGCTCGCTCGACGATGTGGTGCCGCTCATCAACCAGATCCAGACGCCCGAACGACGCTCGCATGCAGTGCTGATGGCTGCGATGCAACTTTCTCAGAGCGACATGGATGGCGCACGCACGCTGCTGCGACGCTATCCGCTCGATCCGGCGCGACAGCGCCAGTTCGACGAATACTTGCAACGGCGGAACAAGGGTCAGTGAGCCTGTTGCAGTTTCACGGTCTGTTGAACGTACGCGAGTTGGGAGGCCACCCGACGCGCGACGGTGCGACGACGCGCCGGCGCTCGCTGCTGCGCGCGGACGATCTCGTGCAGCTCACTGCCGCGGGTGTGCAGGCGCTCGCTGACTACGGAGTGCGCACCGTCGTCGATCTGCGCTGGCCTGCTGAAGTTGCGGCGCGCCCGCATCCGGTTGCGCTTGGCGACCGCAAGGTTCGCTATTACGGCATCTCGCTGCTGGCCGGCGACGAACTGGAATGGGCCTCGCTCTCGGGCGAGTGCACCAAGGAAATGTGGAAGTGCGCGGTGCTGGAGCACACGCGTCCGCAATTGAAGGCAGTGCTCGAGATCATCGCCGGTGCCGCCGCCGAGCCGTTGCTGTTCCATTGCGTCGCGGGCAAGGACAGGACAGGATTGATCGCAGCACTGCTGCTCGCGCTCGCGGACGTGGAGCCGGATGCGATTGCCGCCGACTACGCAGCGAGCACTGCACAACTCGCCGACGCCTATCTGCAGCGCTATGCGAACCTCGATCGCACTGAAATTCTGGAAGCGTTGCGCTGCCCGGAGCAGGGTGTGCACAACATGCTCGACTACCTTGCGCAGTACGGAGGCCCTGCAGGATACCTGCGTGCGATCGGACTCGGCGACGCCACGATCGAGCGGCTGCGGGCGCGCCTTCGTTAGCCGTGATTCTTGACGCTGCCGTTGCGGCGCGTGAGCGGCCGGACTCCGTCGGCCTTCTCGATCACGGCCAACGCGGCCTGGTGACGCTCGCCGCGCAACGCAGGCAGTGCTTCCTTCAACGCTGCATACAATTCGGGAGCGCAGGCGATCAGACGCGCATTCGCTTCGGCGGAAGTGTCGTCGGGCCCGAGGCCCATGTGACAGAGCGCGATGTGCCACACGACGCCATCGACGACCGCATCGACGCAGGGCTCGGAGGGATACCTGGGGTCGGTGCCGATGATCCACGGTCCTGGTGTGTGATTGCTCATAGCGACCCTAGTGCTCTGGTCGAAAGCGGCCACGGCCCTTTCGACGACGCCGGCAAAAGGCGTGACTTTTGCCGGCTAGGCGTCGGGCAGCGCGATCTTTCGACTGCCCGCCTGAATTAGACCGCCCGACCGTGCGTCCTCAGCCCCCTGACTTCGCGTAGCATTGCGTGCAAAAGCTGCGCGCGCGCGGCGCGGCGACGCCACCGATGTTACATCGTCCGATATATTTCAGCAGTGCACCCAATGGTGTACTTGCCTGCCGATTTGTCGCATCACAGGAGAACTCAGAATGTTTCGAGCAGCGGTATTGATCCTCGCGCTCGCCGCGCCCGCCGCATTTGCGGCGCAGCCGAGCTGGATCGAAGAAAGCAACAAGAATGCACAGATCCTGCTGGAGGTCATGGCGCGCTACAACGCCGAAGCTGCCGCAACGTTCGGCGTGGAGGGCCACGACGCGGAGATCTTCGATCTCAAGCCGCAGTTCTCCGAGCGCCAGGAGGGCGACCTCGGCACTGCGATCGCGCGGCTCGAGCAGTTGCGCGGCAGTGCGAGCGATCCGCTGGTTCGCCGCGATCTCGACATCCTCATCGGCGCCGCGCGCGACCAGAAGCGCTCGCTCGAGTTGAATCGACAGCTGACGCTGCCGTTCTTCGACCTGGGCCAGGCGGTGTTCGGCGGCTTTCAGAATCTGCTCGACGCGCGCGTGCCGAAAGAACGGCAGAAAGCGGCGCTGACCCGGCTGCATCGTTACGTCGGCGCCGAGCGCGGTTATGAGCCGATCGCCACGCTGGCGCGCAAACGTTACGAGGAGCAGGCGGGCGATGCGAAGCTCATCGGTCCGTGGACCGTCGAGGCGCAACAGTACCTCGACAACCAGCCGCGCTACCTCGACGGCATCCAGAAGCTGCTGGAAGACAGCGGGCTGAAGGGCTGGCAGAAGGACATGCAAGCGCTGCGCAAGCAGTTGACCGAGTACGGACAGTGGGCCACGGCGACGGTGTTGCCGCGCGCGCGCAAAACGAACCAGCTGCCCGCCGAGCTCTACGCCGACAACCTGAAGCGCTTCGGCGTGCAGATGGATCCGCGCGAGATCATGTCCCGCGCGCTGAGCAGCTATCAGCAGACGCGCAGCGAGATCGAGCCGCTGGCGCGGCGCATCGCCGAGGAGCGCAAGTGGGCGAAGACGGACTATCGCGACGTGATCCGCGAACTGAAGAAGCAGCGCATTCCCGACGATCAGCTGCTGCAGCTCTACACCGGCCGGCTGGAACAGATCGAAGCGATCGTGCGACGCGAGAACCTGGTGACGTTGCCGACCCGTAAAGCTGCAATCCGGCTGGCGACGCTCGCGGAATCCGCCGCCAGTCCTGCGCCGCACATCGATCCCCCGCGCCTGATCGGCAACACGGGCGAGCCTGCCGAGTTCGTGCTGCCGACGAGCAATCCGAACGCGGCGCCGGGCACCGTCATGGACGATTTCAACTACGACGCGATTGCGTGGACGCTCACTGCGCATGAAGCGCGTCCGGGTCATGAACTGCAGTTCGCGAGCATGCTGGAGCAGGGCGTGTCGACCGCGCGCGTGGTCTTCGCGCTGAACAGCGCGAACGTCGAGGGCTGGGCCCTGTATGCGGAGGCGGTGCTGAAGAAGTATCTGCCGCCCGAAGGTCAGCTCGGCGCGCTGCAGATGCGCATGATGCGCGAAGCCCGCGCATTTCTCGATCCGATGCTGAATCTCGGAATGATCGAGCCGGAGGCGGCGAAACGCTTCCTGATGGAAGAGGTCATTCTGTCCGAGCCGATGGCGAAGCAGGAAGTCGATCGTTACACGTTCCAGGCGCCGGGCCAGGCGACCTCCTATTTCTACGGCTACTCGCGTCTCAACGCCGTGCGCACGCGTCTCGAGCTGGCGCTCGCCGGAAAATTCGACGAGCACCGCTACCACGACTTCATCGTGGCGCAGGGTCCGCTGCCGTTCGACCTGCTGGAGCAGTCGGTGAACGAGGAATTCCTCGGCAAGTAGCTGCAGGAACACCCGAAGTTTTTCGGGCGTTGCGGCTGCATGCGTAACCGAAACCTCCTGTTGCTGTGTGTAGCGTTGACGTGGAGCGGATTCGCGG
>JBIOUH010000214.1:0-3497 GCA_044866955.1 Steroidobacteraceae bacterium | reverse complement strand
TGAGATGGCGAGGAGGGCGTCAGCGCCGAACTGCGATGGCGAGCGCTTCCAGGAGCTGCGCTGACAGATAGGGCTTGTGCAGCACTGTTGCGAACAGCGCGGAGCGCAGGGCCCATTCTGGAGGTGTCGCCGACAGCGCGATGATCGGCGTGCCGCTCAGGTCCGCGCGCTGCTTGATTTCGCGCGCCGCCTGGATGCCGCTGCAGTCCGGCATGTTCAGGTCCATGAGGATCACGTCGGGCAGGACTTCCGCCGCGCGCTGCACGGCCAGTGCCGCGCTCGCGGCTTCGAAGACCGTATGGCCGTGCGCACTCAGCAGACGCGAAGTGCTGGTGCGCACGCTCGGATCATCGTCGACCACCAGGATCACTGTGCCCAATTCGCCTCTCGTCGAGTCATCGGTCGCTGCGGCGTGCGCGAACTCTACCGGCGCCAGCGCGGGGAATATGAGACCGATCTCAAGCTTTTCGACCGGGCGTGCGTAGCGTTGTTATTGTCGTCCGACGAAGATGAACGCAGGCTGTCAACGCGACGAGCCCGCAGCAGCGCGCGTCACGGCGTCGACCAGCGAAGTACTGGAGAACGGCTTGATCAGGTAGGCACATGCGCCGATCTCACGCGCCGCGCGCCGGTGCATCGCATCGTCATGAGCAGTGATGACCACGACGGGTGTCGTGGAGCCGGCGGCTGCGAGCCGGCGCTGCAGCTCGAAGCCTGTCATGTCGGGCAGGTGAACGTCGAGCACGAGGCAATCCGCCTTGTACGCGTCACGGTCCGACAGCAGCGCCCCCGCAGATTGGAAACAGCGAGTGCGAAACCCCGCGGCTTCGAGCAGTCGGCTCACCGCGAGAATCACGCTGCTGTCGTCTTCGACTATTGTGATGGTGCTCACCCGAGACCCGCGCGCTACCCCGATCATCAGTACAGTCGAACGCGGGTCGCGGCAATCAGTAGAGTGGGGCAGGAAATCTCCCCCCTGAGCATCAATGTGTCTTCAACGGAACCGTGAAGGCGAAGGCAGCACCGCCCTCGCGCCGATTCTCGGCCCAGATCGCGCCGCCGTGCATCGCGACGATGGAGCGCGCGATCGACAGACCGAGGCCCAGCCCCTCTTCCCTGGTGGTGTAGAAAGAGTCGAACAGCTTGTCCTTCTGCGCCGGCTTGAAGCCCTGACCCTGATCGAGCACGGTCACCATGAGGTTCTGCTCCGCACACCGCTCGGTGCGCACCTCGAGAACGCGCCGTTCGGCGGGCGTGTCCTTCATCGCGTCCATCGCGTTGATCAGCAGGTTGAGCAGCACCTGCTGCAAGTGCACGGGATCCGCGAACGCGTGCGGGAGGGTCGGCTCCAACGCCGTGCGAATGACGATATTGCGGCGGACTGCGTCCGGCAGCACGAGGGCCAGCACGCTCGAGGCGAGCGCATTCACATCCACGTCCTCGAGTTGCAGCTCGCGCTTGCGCAGAAGCGTTCTGAGGCGACGCACCATGCTGTCAGCGCGCAGATCGTCCTTGCGCACGTCGGCGAGGATCTCGAGCACCAGGGAGACGTTCGGCTGTGGACTACGCAACAGGATGTCCGCTGTCTCGACGTTGCTCAGGATGGCGCTCAGCGGCTGCGTGACTTCGTGCGCCACCGAAGCCGTGATCTCCCCGATGAGCGCGAGCCGCGCCGCATGCGTAATCTCCGCCTGCTGACGCCGGGCGTCGCTACGGGCACGAGAATAGCGGCGATTCTGGACGAGCAGCAGGATGATGAACGCCGTCTGCAGCGCCAGCAACGCGCAGAACATGTACTGCAGCTTGTCGATGGGGCGCACTCCATCGCGAACGATCAGCTACGTTAGTACGTAGTCGCGAGGCGCCGAATACGCACGAAGGGAAAGCTGCTGACTGCGCTCGTACCCCGTTTCCCCTCGTACGCATTGCACGCTTCACAGCCTCAAGCGCACAGTCGCTGAAAACTACAGAGCATGCGGCACAAAGGGGATAGCCATGCAGATTCATTCAGCGGTGACTGCTTCGCTGGTCGAGCCGGCCCGCCCGGGTCTGCTGCACGACGGCGACGAGACTTCCGGCCAACCTGTCGTACACGTTATCGACGACGACGAAAGCTTTCGCCGCGGCATGCTGCGCATCCTCCAGGCACTTGGGTATGCCGCAGTGGGCTACGGTTGTGCCGGCGAGTTCCTGTTGACTGTGCGTGGTGAACTGGCCGGCTGCATATTGCTGGATATCAGCATGCCTGGGCCCAGCGGTATCGATCTGCTGCGCGGCCTGATGCAGCGCGGGACGGTAGCGCCGACGATCTTCGTGACTGCGCGCGACGACGTCATGACCAGTGTCAACGCGATGAAAATGGGTGCCTTCGACTACCTCGTCAAACCGGTCAGCGCCGAGCGCCTGTCGGCGGTCGTGGCACGAGCCATGCAATTGGACGCGCAGCGTGTCGCCGAGAGACACGAGCTGCAAGGGTTGTGCTCGCGGTTCGCGCGACTGACACGCTCGGAGCACACGATTTTTGTAGGCGTGGCCTCACACCGGCTCAACAAGCAGATGGCCGGCGACCTTGGCACTTGCGAGCGAACCGTCAAAGCGCTGCGTGCGCGCATGATGGCGAAGCTCAATGTCACGACAGTTCCTGAGGTGGTACGCGCGGCAGCAATGCTGGAACGGGCGGGTGTCTCGCTCACCGCGGATGTAACAGTCGAGGCAGACGAGAGTCTTCCGGGCGCGTGGCGCTCGCCGTTCCTGCAAGCGCTGCCGGCCAGCAACTAGGCGTCCACCAGCGGATGTCGTGTGCCGCGCATGACTACGCTGAACGACGTTCGGGCAGCGTTGGACCGCGGCGAGCTGTTCCTCGTCTATCTGCCCATCCTGATGCTGAACGACCAGCGCTGCATCGGCGCGGAAGCGCTCATCCGCTGGCGGCGTGGCAACGTGGTTCTGCAGCCCAACGACTTTCTGCACGTCGTTCACAACTCGGCTCTGTCGGGGCGGCTGACCTATTGGGTGATCGACACTGTCGCCGCGGAGCTCGGCAGCTGGCTGGCTGATCATCCGCAGGTCCAGATCAGCATCAATGTGCCTGCCGAGATACTAGGCCGCGGCGGCCTCGAGTATGCCGCCGCCCGCTCGGGCCTGTCCGCGCGTGTCGACCAGATCGTGCTGGAGATTACCGAGCACGGTGTGCCGGACCAGCTCGGGATCGATGCGCTGAATGCCATGGCGGAGCGCGGCGTGCGCATCGCGCTCGACGACGTCGCCCTGAACGGTGTGAATCTCGCGCTGCTCGCGCGATGCAACTTCCGCATCATCAAGATCGATCGCCGCCTCACCGGCCAGCTCGTGGCCGCGAATCCCGCGCCGACGTGGCTGGCGGGGCTCGCATCGCTCCTGCGCAACTCCGAGATCCAGGTGATCGCCGAAGGGGTCGAGACGCTCCACCAGGCGAGCGTGCTGCTCGACGCCGGCGTGCAGATGGCTCAGGGCTATCT
>JBIOUH010000213.1:0-22126 GCA_044866955.1 Steroidobacteraceae bacterium | reverse complement strand
GGTAGTTCGTCGCCGGCAAACGTCTGACTGACGATGAACCGCGCGTGCAGACTTCGAACGAGCAGCAACTCGGATTTCGGGCGCAGGGAACTGCTGCCAGGATCTTTCTCCTGGACCGCCAGGTCCTGACTGTCGTAGTCGTAGACGACGAACACCCGATCGTCCGTCGTGCGGAGGAAGTACATGACGCCGTCGTGCTCCGGCTCCTGAAACAGCTTCGCTTCGACGAACTTCAGCAGTTCCTCCGACACTTTGCCCTCTGCCAGGTCGCGGCGAATCCGCGTGCGACGATCGCTGGAAGTTCGCAGCCATCGCAGCGTGGAGTAGATCGCGTACAGCGCACAAAGGACAGCGGCAACCGGCGGCAGCCAGGAGGCGACACTGGATTTCCAGCCGATCTGAATGCCCGAGGCAGCGCGGGCGATCCATCCAATGACTCCCCAGCCAAGCACGATGAAGATCCGTTACTTCGCCTTGCGCCGCCTGGCGGTCTTCGCGGGCTTGGCAGCATCGCGCGGGTCGCCGAGCGATTCGTTGAGCTTGATCGCTGCCTTCGTCAGCCGGCGAGCGATTGCGGCACCGACACTCATTCCCTCGCGCAAGTCCAGAGTCGCCATCTCGTATTTCCCGCTGGCCTTCAGCTGCGGCTCGATGCTCTGCAGCCGCTTCCCGCGCCAGAAGCCGAACAGCACTCGCTGCTCCTCCGCGCGAATGAGCAGCAGCGGCCCATTCGATGCGTAAACAAGATGGCCCCACTTCACAGCCTCTTCGACGTCACCGGCGGCGGTCACCGTCTCGCGCAGCTTCTCGACGAGCGCGCGCTGCCATCCGGAAAGTCCGGCGACATATTCGTCGGGGCTGGATGCAGACGTCATCTTTGCCATCGGGGCGCCTCGCTATTCAGCACTTACAGTCGATCGGTCAGCAGCACTCGGCCTTTTGCACCGAGACAAGTCTTGCCGTCCTGTCCCTGGATCCGGCCGCGCAGCTCGACGACGTCGCCTTTGAGTTTTTCGTTCGGCGTGACTTTGATCACCATCCATTCGAGGCGAATCGTTTCGTCCGCATAGATGGCGCGACGAAAGCGCACCCAGAATTCCAGGCCCAGCATCGCGCCGGTTTTCGAAAAGTGCGAGGCAGTCAATGCGAGCAGCAACGCGGTGGTGTGCGGGCCGCTCGCTGTTGGCCTGCCGAAGCGCGTCGTCGCTGCGAATTGCGCGTCGTGGTGGATCGGGTTGTCGTCACCCGCAGCGTTCGCGAACTCGACCACGGCTGCGGGCGACAGAGTCACCTCGGCGCAGAAGCGTTCCCTCGGATGAGTCCTCATGACGCATGCTCACTGCGTCGAATGATTCCGGCTCGGATCATGGTGCTCTCCCTGGGCGCCGTAGCGATACGCTCGGCTCCATCGTTGTCATGCGGATAGTACGGCAGCGGGCTCGGACATACAGTTTCGATGCTATGTCCCAACCCATTCGACCCTCATGCGGCTTCGGGTCTCAGGCTCACCCACCAGAATGTAAGGCCCGCAACGGCGCCGATAGGAGCCGTGAACGTGAGCAGGTTCAGGAGTCCCTCCAACAGGGTAGTGTCACCTCGAGGAGGAAACGTCATCACCCAGATGAACGTGAGGCACGCCGCAGCTATCGCGCCCAATGCGCCGACAGCGATCGGGCCGGTCCAGCCTCGACGCTTCCACAGGAACAAGAGAGGCCAGCCAATGCAGAATCCTGCCAGGTAACCGCCCGCGATACACCCGAATGCAACAACCGACGATGTGTCGTAGTCGAAGCCCGTTCCGCGGAATCCGACGAGCAATGCAGCTGCGACCGCAGGAAGTAGCGGTGCTACCAGCAGACCGAAAAAGGTCGGCAGCTTTGTGCTGCGAAGGCCGGATCTGCGTTCCTTCATGTTTGTTCTTCCCGCCCGCCGCAACAATGAGCCGGGCGGGTATGGCCCGTCAACGGCAGACAGGATCTGTCGTATAGTCCGTGCCCGAACCCCCGGTTCGTGCAGGAGCCCGAGCGTGCCAGAGCGAAACGCCACTGCCGCCATCATCGGCGCGGGCGACTATATCGGCGCCGCCATCGCGCGCCGTTTTGCGGCTGCGGGCTTCACGGTCTTCGCCGGCCGTCGCAACGGCGACAAGCTCGCGTCGCTCGTCGCCGACATCGAAGGCGCGGGCGGCAAGATCGTCGCGCGCTCGCTCGATGCGCGCAAAGAAGAAGAAATCGTCGCCTTCCTCGCGGACGCCGATCGACACGCGCCGCTCGAAGTCTGCATCTTCAACGTCGGCGCGAATGTAAATTTTCCTCTGCTGGAAACGACCGAGCGCGTGTTCCGCAAGGTGTGGGAGATGGGCTGCTACTGCGGATTCCTTGCGACGCGCGAAGCTGCCCGTCACATGATCCCGCGAGGCCGCGGCTGCATCTTTCTCACCGGTGCGACTGCGAGTCTTCGGGGCAGCGCGGGCTACGCTGCATTCGCAAGCGCCAAGTTCGGTCTGCGCGCTGTCGCACAGAGCGCTGCGCGCGAGCTCGGCCCAAAGAATATTCACGTCGCACATCTCATCATCGATGCCGGTGTCGACACCGCATTCGTGCGCGAGCGGATCAAGGCGGTGGGTGGCGAAGAGGCGGTCGCGAGCATCGAGCCCGATCAGCTGATGCGGCCGGAATCGGTCGCCGAGGCCTACTGGTCGCTGTACCAGCAGCCGCGCGACGCGTGGACGTTCGAGCACGAGATCCGACCGTTCGGAGAGAAATGGTGATGCGCGTCGAGTTTCACTTCGACTTCGGCAGCCCGAACGCGTACCTGAGCCACCTGGTCATCCCGGGCATCGAGCAACGCACCGGCTCGAAGTTCGAGTACGTGCCGATCCTGCTCGGCGGCGTGTTCAAGCTGACGAACAATCGCTCGCCCGTTGCAGCCTACGCCGGCATCCGCAACAAGCTCCCCTACGAGCAACTCGAGACCCAGCGCTTCATCCGCAGGCACGGGATCACGAGCTACACGTTCAACCCCTTCTTCCCGGTCAACACGCTGGCGCTGATGCGCGGCGCGATCGCGGCGCAACGAATTGGCGTGCCCGCGCATTACGTCGACCAGATGTTCCGCCACATGTGGGCGCAGCCGAAGAAGATGGATGACCCTGAAATCCTGCGCGCAGCCCTTCAGGAATCCGGCCTCGATGCGGCAAAGCTGATGGCGCTGGCTCAGGAGCAATCCGTCAAGGACGAGCTGGCGGCCAACACAGCACGATCGGTCGAGCGCGGCACGTTCGGCGCGCCGACATTTTTCGTAGGCGATGCAATTTATTTCGGCAAAGACCGTCTGCGCGACGTGGAGGAAGCAATCATGGAGAGTCGGAAGTGATACGTATCTGGAGCTGCTGCCTCGTCATCACACTGGGTCTTGCAGCGTCCGCCAATGCAGCGGACGCCGATGAGTCGGATTTCTTCGGCCTGCTGCGCGCTCGCGATCTAACACCCTTCGGCTTTCTGCGCCTCGACATGCGCCCGACGCACGCGCGCGTCGCGCCGGAGGGCGGCTGGGGTCTGGAGATGGAGCTCGGCTATCAGAACACCTGGGCCTTGAGCGAGGAAGTCGAGCAATATCTCGGCACCCTGGAAGGCCGGCGCGAGATCGGTCCAGCCGAGCTCGCGGCGATTCAAGCACTGCCGGGCGAGAACTATCTCGCCGACTTCGAGCTCGGACTGCTCGATGTCACGTTGCAGTACAAGTTCTCTTCGCAGTGGGGTGCGTACACGGTGTTGAGCGCCGTGCATTACGGCGGCGGTTTCCTCGACGGCACGATCGAGGATTTCCACAAGGCTTTCGGCTTCAGCGATTTCGGTCGCCCGGCGGTCGTCCGCAACGGCACCAGCTACATCCTCGACCTGAAGAACTCGCAGGTCGCGATCTTCGAGCCGCCGGTCAGCACCGGCATGCTCGATCCGACGTTCGGCCTGCGCTACTCCGGCATCACGCTCGGCAAGGACTGGAAGGTGATCCTCGAGGCGGCGGCGAAAATCCCTTTTCGCGGTCGCAAGGATCTGCTCTCGACCGGACGCACGGACTATGGACTGCAAGCGACGCTACAGAACTTCGGCAAGCACCATGCGTGGTACGTGGCGGGCTCGGCCGTCTACTACGCCGGCAGCCCGAACCTTGCGCCGAACGACTCGAAGATCATCCCGACGCTGATCGTGGGCTACGAGCGGCACCTCGCGCAGAACACGCACCTGATCCTGCAGGGCTACGCCAGCCCCAGCGTCTACTCGCACAAGGACACCGACCTGGATGAGCTGCTCGCAACCAAGTACCAGTTGAGCCTGGGCATCTATCAGCGCATCGGTGCGGGGCTGATCTCGTTCGCGATCACCGAGAACCTGCAGAATCTCAACAATACGCCCGACATCGGCTTTCAGCTCGGCTTCGCTTTCAGTCCGACGCTGCTGCCGCCGAACAAGTAGAGGAATCGTTTATGCAAGAAATCCGGCGCAGCAAAGAGCGGGGCTATGCCGATCACGGCTGGCTCAAGTCGTACCACTCGTTCTCCTTCGCGGACTACTTCGATCCGAAGCACGTCGAGTTCGGACCGCTGCGCGTGATCAACGAGGATCGCGTCGCGGCCGGCCAGGGCTTCGGCACGCACGGCCACCGCGACATGGAGATCATCAGCTACGTGCTCACCGGCGAGCTGGCGCATCGCGACTCGATCGGCAACGGCTCGACGATCCGGCCCGGCGACGTGCAGCGGATGAGCGCCGGCCGCGGCGTACGCCACAGCGAGTTCAATCCCTCCTCCGCCAGCCTGGTGCACTTCCTGCAGATCTGGATTCAGCCGAACGTGGAGGGCATCGAGCCGAGCTACGAGGAGAAGCGGTTCGCGCCCGAGGAAAAGCGCGGTCGCCTGCGGTTGATCGCTTCACCCGACCAGAGCGACGGCTCAGTACTGCTCCATCAGGACGCGCGGGTGTACGCGGGCCTGTTCGACGGCGCCGAGAGCGCATCGCTCGACATCGCACCCGGCCGGCTCATCTACGTGCATGTTGCGCGCGGCGCCGTGCACGCCAACGACGTCGCACTGGAAGCGGGCGATGCACTGAAATTGAGCGACGTGACGCGGTTACAGTTGCAACACGGCCGCGACGCAGAGGCTCTGGTCTTCGATCTGCCGAGCGAGTAACGTGAGCGGCCTATGAGCCGCCACATCGATCTCGCAGTTCCGGTCAACGCCGTCGATCACACGCTCGGCGCCGAGCACTCGCCGGTAACAGTCGTCGAGTACGGCGACTTCGAATGCCCGACCTGCAAACAGGCGGCGCCGGCCGTCAAGCTCATGCTCGAGCGATTCGGCAATCACATCCGCTTCGTGTTCCGGCACTTTCCGGTCGAAGCAGCGCATCCGCATGCGATGCACGCCGCGCAAGCCGCCGAAGCAGCCGGCGGCCAGGGCAAGTTCTGGCAGATGCACGATCTGCTGTTCGAGAACCAGCGCCATCTGAAGATGGCGAACCTGCGCGAGTACGCGGAGCGTCTGCAGCTGGAGATGCCGCGTTTCATCGCGGAGATGGACGACGAGATTTACCTGCAGCGAGTGCGCGAGCACATTCAGGGCGGCACGCGCAGTCACGTGCGCGGCACGCCGACGTTCTACATCAACGGTGTCATTCAGGACGTTTCCTTCGGCATGCACGCGCTGATCGATGGCGTCCAGGCCGAACTCAGGAGAGTTGAGCGGTGACTTTCTTCGGATCCACGGCGTTCGTACTCTTCCACACCGGGCTCAGTCTCATCGCGATCGTGACGGGCCTGGTCGTCGTGCGCGGACTGATCCGCAACGACGCGCTCAACGGCTGGACTCTGTGGTTCATGATTACGACTGTCGGCACGACATTGACGGGGTTCCTGTTCCCGTTCGGCGGCTTCACGCCGGCGATCGGCACCGGCATCGTCTCGACAGTCGTGCTCGCGGCCACGATCCCGGCGCGCTACACGTTCAACTATGCCGGGCCGTGGCGGCGCATCTACGTCATCGGCGCAGTCATTTCGCTGTACCTGAACTGCTTCGTGCTGGTGGTGCAGGCGTTCCTGAAGGTGCCGGCGTTGCATGCGCTGGCGCCGGAGGGGAAGGAGCCGCCGTTCGCGATCGCCCAACTGATCGTGCTGGTGCTGGCCGTGGGCTCGGGCTACCTGGCCGTGCGTCGATTCCGACCCGTCGCCGCCCAACCCGTCCTCGCGACAAACTAGCCAGAAAAAAGTCGCGCCTATGGGCGGTGTGTCGAAAGGGCCTCGGCCGCTTTCGACCAGAAAGCTAGCCGGCGCGAATCCTGAAGCGCAGCACCGGCCCGTTCCAGCCCGCGGTCGAGACGTCGACTTCCTCGATGTGCTGCGAGAGCGGATGCTCGCCGATCGCCCGGCGCCAGAACGCTAGCGCCGCGACGTTCCTGCGCGCGATGGCCGCCTCCCACATCCCCGGATAGCGGCTGAAGATCGCCTGGGCGGCGGCGGTGCCGGCGCCGGAGCGCCGATGTTTCCGCAGGACGAAAAACTCCGCCATGTTGCGATCCACCGGGCGGTTGGTGTGCGTCAGCTTGTTGAGCAGCGCGAAGCCGACGATCTTCGAGTCGGCGCGCAGCAGCAGCGGGATGTGCTCGGGCTCGCGCCAGTACGGGTCGAGCGCGTAGTCGGGAAAGCGGCCGCGCTCGTCCACCTCGCCGGTCGGCCGGTCGTACCACTGCTCCGAGAAATCGTGGGTGTACAGCTGCATCAGGTTCTCGAACACGACCCGCTGCTGCGGCCCCGCAACCACGACCTCCACGCTGCTCATCGCTGCTTCCCCGGTTGATGCCCTGCCTGCCCTCCCCGGCGCGGGGAGGGACCCTGATTACAGCAACTCTCCGCGAAGTTGACCAGTTGACGGCTGGTCAAGGACGATCGCACCGGGAGGAGATGAGCAATGCAGCACGAGATCGACGTTCGCAGCCTGCAGAAATTCGCCGAGCACGAGTTGCAGGCGCTCAGCGACGTGCTGATCGACTGCGTCGAAGGCGGGGCTTCGGTCAGCTTCATGTGGCCGATGACTCGCGACAAGGCGCTGGCCTTCTGGCGCGACGCCGCCGCCAGTGCCGCACGCGGCGAGCGCATCGTGCTCGCCGCCTACGACTCGACCGAAACGATCGTCGGAACTGCGCAAGTCGTGTTCGCTCAGCCCGAGAACCAGCCGCACCGCGCCGACGTCGCGAAGATGCTCGTGCATCGACGTGCTCGTCGACACGGCGTGGGCGCGGCGCTGCTCGTTGCCGCAGAACGTCACGCCCTCAGCTCCGGCAAGACACTGCTCGTTCTCGACACTGCCTCGCCGGACGCCGAGCGACTGTACGCGCGGCAAGGTTGGCAGCTCTGCGGCCGGATTCCGGACTACGCCCTGATGCCGGACGGCACGCTGTGCGCTACCACGGTCTTCTACAAGTCACTACGCGGCCCGTGAGGCGCGACGACGGCCCAGTACGTCGCGCCGGCCCGGGCCGCGAGTGAATGGAATCAGCATCGGCACGCGCTCGCGGTACTCGCGATACACCTCGCCGAGGCTCGCAATCAGGTCACGCTCTTCCAGCTGGATCGCGATCAGGATGTAGCCAGTCGTGGCGACCGCGAACAGCAGGTGGGTCACCGTCATCGTCGGCGTCGCCCAGAACGCGAACAGCCAGCCGACGTAGAGCGGATGACGCACCAGGCGGTACAGGCTCGGCGTGCGGAAGCCGATCGGCTGATACGGCTTGCCGAGCAGGTAGAACCACACCTGGCGCAGGCCGAACAGATCGAAGTGGTTGATGAGGAACGTCGTGACCAGCACCAGCAGCCAGCCGCCGGCGAACAGCGCGTAGAGCACCGCGACGCCCACCGGGTCCTGCACCGACCACACGCCGCCGCCGAGCGGGCGCCAGAACGCGAACAAGGCAAGCAGCGCGAGGCTGGAAGCGAGTACGTACGTGCTGCGTTCCGCCGCTTCCGGGATCGAGCGCGTGATCCAGCGCTTGAAGCCGGAGCGCGCCATGACGCTGTGCTGGAGAGCGAACGCGAGCAGCAGGACGAGATCGACGACCACGCCGGCGACCAGGTTGCCGGCCGGCGGGCCATCGATGGTGCGAGGAACCAGCAGGTTGCCGACGAACCCGACGGCGTAGAGATAGGTCGCGAAAAATACGGCGTAACAAATGAGGCCGTATGCGGCTAGAGCCAAGCGCTTGAACATCTGCATCTCCCCTGCACGGGACCATCCCGGCACGGGACGTATCCTGCGCGGGGGGCCGCAAGGGCAAATCGGCAGTCGCTACCTAACTTGGAGGGTGCCCCTCCCTATATTTAGTGGGTTGCGGCTCAGGCGGCGGCGCTGGCATGCGCCGAGAGGACGTTCAGCAGCTCGCGGGACACCTGCTCGTCGATTTCCGCCGCATGCGACAGCTGCACGGGGTACCGGACGATGGCATCGACACTGGCAGCCGAGAACCGCAGCTGCACCGAAGGTTGCGGATCGCCGGATTCGTGCGAGGAAGCGGCCTTCTGGATTTCGCGCGTCTGCCGCACGATGTCCTCGCGATAGTCGGCAATGACGCGGGTCACCGCCTGCACCATTTCGTCCTTGAGCGCGCCGTAATCCGCGCCGCTCGGCAGGATGAACGTCACCTCGTGCCAGGCGAAGTTGACGCCCGGAATCTGTTTGAACAGCCCGCCCGAGGACTGGAAGATGATCGAGTTCGCGAACGCCACGACGCGGCCGGTCGGCGCCATCGGTCCTTCGCCCGACAGCTCCATCAGGTGCAGGCGCACCAGCCCCATCTCGATCACTTCGCCGGTCACGCTGCCGATCTGCACGCGGTCGCCGACGCGGATGCCGTATTTGCCGATCAGGAAAAAGTAGCCGACGATCGAGACCAGCACGCTCTGCATCGCGACTGCGAGGCCGGCCGTGATCAGGCCCGCGAACGTCGCCAGCGAGCCGAGCTCGGTCACGAAGGTCGAGGCCGCGATCGCCACGACCAGCGTCCACAACACGACCTTCTGCAGCAACAGCAGCCGCGAGCGGCGGCGCGCCTCGTGGACGTAGCGATACACAGCTCGCCGCCACAAATGCGCGAGCCCGAACACGAACGCGAGCAGCGCAACGAACAGCAGAACGCGCAGGCCCAGCGCCTCGAGCGCCTCGCGATACTGCCGCTCGGTCGCGATCCGCCAGTTGTCGAGATTGCGGCGATATTGCGTCAGCAGCACCCCGGCCTTACTGAGCGGCGTCACGATCGCAGACGTCTGCTGGAACAGCCACGCAAGCGTGTCGTACTGATCGCGCATGCCGCGGAAGTTCGTATCGCTCCCGCTCTCGGCCTGGGCTTGCAACTGGTCGCCGCGCTCCGCGAGCCGCCTGAGCTGATCCAGCGGCGGCGTACGAATCTTCCTGAAAGTCTCCTCCAGCTGGGCCGTGCGCTCATCGGCCTGCTTGATCGTGCCCGCCTTGGACGACAGCCGGAACACGGTCGCCGCGAGGTCCCAGATGCCGAATCGGCTCAGCGTGCCGGCCGCGGCCGGGCTCGTGCCTGCAGTCGCCGCAGGAGCCGGCGCTGACGCCGTAGTCACGGGAGTGGGCGTGCCGCTTGCAGCCGGGATCGAAGCGGCGATTGCATCGATGTGCGCCTTCAGTGCATTGGCGCCGAAGCCGGTCGTGTCGGTCTCGCTCTCGAACTGCGACATGTTCGAGACCATGTTGCGCCGGGCGTTCACCAGCTCCAGCTGAGCCAGGAGCACGGAGATGCGCGACTCGAGTGCCGCGCGCTCCGTCTTCGGGGCGCTTGCGAGTTGCCGTCGTGTCGCCTCCGTCTCGGCCTGGAGCGCCGTGCGTCGCTCGTCCAGCTTCTTGCGCAGGCGTCCGAGCGATTGCGCCGACGCGGCGTCGTCCGCTTCCTTTTTCACGCCGGCTTCACTGCTGAGCAGCTCGGCATTGGCGCGCGCGATCTCGAACGCCAGCGCCACGACCTTGTCGGCCGTTTGCCGGTTCGCATAGAGGATAAGCAGATCGCTCGGTTGCGTGGCGGCCTGTTGCTGCGCCCCGAGCGTGCGATACCAGTCCACGGTCTCGTCGAGGATCTGCACGACCTGGTCGCCGGTCATCACGGCGCGCGACTCGACAGCGGGCGCAGTAGCCTGGCCCGGCGCTTCGGCCGCCTGGCCAGCGAAGGTGACGATGCCCGTCAGGACAGCGGTTGCAATTCTTGCCTGCATGGGCAGGTATTGTACCTGCCACGCATGCGGTCGCGAGGGAGCGACGCGGGCGAAAGTCGCAGTGTCAGTCCGGGTTCTGCTCGAACAGCGGGACGACGTTGGCGCGCACCGAGGTATCCCGGGCAGCCTTCAGGCGCAGCCGATAGCGCAGATCGCCGAGCTCCAGCACGTCGCTGTCGTGCATCAGGTGCTGCTTGACCTGCTCGCCGTTGACGAAGCAGCCGTTGGTGCTGCCCGCATCTTCGACGATGATGCCGGTCGGCCCGATCAACAGCCGCGCGTGGTGACGGCTCACCATCTTCGACGCCAGTGCGATGTCGTTCTCGGCTGTGCGGCCGATAGTGAGCATCGAGCCAGTGAGCCGCAGGATCTCGCCCGAGTGCTCGATCGGCTCCAGCAGCCACTCGACCTCTTCGGCGACCGGCGGCGCCGACGAGGCCTTCTCGCCAATCCGGTTGACGTCGCGACGGATCGCCGCGAGCGCTTCGGTGTGCACGGCGAGGTCCGCCTGCAACCCCTCGATCTTGTGATCGCGCCGGAAGATTTCCTGCGTGAGTTGCTTGGCCCGCGCACGCGCCTTCTCGCGCTGGTCCGCCATGATGGCGCACTCCTCCTGCGCGGTCTGCAGTTGCGTCCGCAGCGTTTCCGCCGCGTTGCCCTGCTCCTGCAGCTCTTGCTCCAGCTGACGCACCGTACCTTCGTGTTCCTCGATCGTCTGGCGCATCGCAACGATCTCGTCCGCCCGCTCCTGCGCCAGCTGCTCGCTGGCCTCGGCATTCATCTGCACGGAGGCAAGCTCGTCGCGCAGCTTCGCGATCGTACCGGCGCTGCGTTCGAGCTCCGCAGTGCGTGCCGCCAGCTCCGACGCCGCAGGGAGCAGCGCATCGCGCTCGGTCACCAGTGCGCGGACCTGCGACTGCGCCGCATCGCGCGCGGCCGCGATCGCATCGTGCTTGTCGTTGGCTTTGCGCAGCTGCCCTTCCAGCTCGACGCGGCGTCGCTCCTCATCGCCACGCGCTTTCGCGGCGACCGTCACTTCGCGATGCGCATCCTGCACTTTGCTTTCGGCTGTCTGCAGCGAATCGCGCAGCTCGGCGATCTGCGCTGCGAGCGCGGCCTGCTTGCGGCCCTCTTCCGTCAGCGCGCCTTCGCGTTCCAGCAGCAGCGCACGATTTGCGCTCACGGTCTCTTCCGCCGACTCGAGCTTCGCCTTGAGCTGCGCACCGGACTCGAGCTCACGCCGCAGACGCTGATCCAGATCGTCACGCACGGTGACGATCTCATCGATCTGGCGATTGTGCTGTTCGATGATCGCGACCAGCTTGTCGTGCTCCGACAGCTTCGCCGCGAAGCGGCGCGCCAGCTCCGCAGCGCTCGCTTTCTCGGTGGCCAGCGCGCGATCCGAATCCTTGATGCGGGCTTCGAGCTTCTGCAGCTCGTCGCGCAGTTGCTTCTCGGAGCGCTGCGCCATCTCTTCGGCGAGCGCGCGATGCTCTGCGAGGCGCGACTGCTCTGCCATCAGCGCATCGACCCGCGCGGCGTGCTGATCGCGCTCCGCCTGGATCGACTCGTTGCGCTTCTGCAGAAGCGCGTTCGCATTGTGCGCAGTGACGATGTCCGCTTCGAGATCGGCAATGCGCTTCAGGATGCGATCGACATTGACTGTGAGCGCTTCAGGCGCCGGCGCGCCCCGGTTGACGTTGATGCTGCGGACTTCGACCGGCCCTTCGTGCGTCGCCGACTCGATCAGCTCATCGATATCCTGCAGCGCCTCGACCGTCCACGTGTCGGTGCGCGAGAGGCTCTTCTGACTCTCGTTCAGCGTCGCTTCGTACGCTTCGACATCGAGAACTGGCAGCACGTCGGTGCGGTCGAGCGAGCTGATCGTGGGATCGTTATCGGGGGACGTGGGCTGTGTGCGCATGGTCGGCTCGGGATGCTAAGCACGCTCAGCCGCGGCGGTTACGCCGCAGCGCGTGTTGACTGATTCGATGCAGGTTCCACACTCCGGCGCTCACTAGTTATTGCTTGCGACGGAGCCGGTACGAGTATGCACTCTTCTGCGTGCCGTGCCACCGGGACATTAGTCCGACACAGCGGGAGAGCGCTGATCCTGTAGGCATTTTTTGTGCAGCACGGCGTCGCCGATGGCACACTAACCCCCGGTCGATGTGACATATAACGAACTCGGGGAAACAGAAGCCATGCACCGGATCGTCGCGGTCGTTCTCGCGCTTGCCCTGCCGTTTGGAACTGCGCTCGCGGGCGATGCCCCGAAGCAGACGCAGGTGATGCTCATCGGCACCTATCACTTCTCGAATCCCGGTCAGGACCTCAACAACGTGAAGGCCGTCGACGTGCTCGCTCCCGAGCGGCAGCGCGAGATCGGCAGGGTCGTGAGCGCGCTGGCGAAGTTCGCCCCGAACAAAGTCGCAGTCGAGTGGCCCGCGCAGATCGTGCAAGAGCGCTACCCGAAGTATCGCGACGGTCAATTGCAGGACTCGCGCAACGAGGTCGTCCAGCTCGGCTTCCGGTTGGCGCGCGAGCGCGGTCTGCAGACCGTGTACGGACTGGATGTCGAAGGCGACTTCCCGTTCGAGGCGGTCATGGCCTGGGCGGAGAAGCATGGACGCAAGGGCGAGATCGACGCGGCCATGGCGATGGGCGCCAAAGAGGTCGAGCACATCTCGTCGCTGCAGGACAAGACTTCGATCGGCGGCGTGCTGCGCGACATGAACACGCAGGCCTCGATCGAGCGCAATCACTCGTTCTATGCGCCGATGCTGACCATGGGCAGCGGTGAGGAGCAACCGGGCGTCAAGCTGCTGTCGGCCTGGTACGAACGCAATTTCGCGATCTGCGCACGCCTGCTGCAACAGGTGCAGTCCGGCGATCGCGTCGTCGTGTTCTATGGGCAGGGGCACATCTACCTGCTGCAACAGTGCCTGCGCGAGCAGCCCGGCGTGCAGCTGGTCGATCCGTTGAGCTACCTCGCGGAGACGTGATGACGTCGGTCCGCTTGCGGCTCGCGCTGTGCTCGGCGTTGCTCTACACGCTCGCGTTCAACCTGACGTTCTTCATCCAGGAACTGTTCCTCGTCGTGCCCAAGGCGCTCACGCCTGGCCTGCGCCCGACGCTGTTCCACAACAACCACACGTGGGAAGGTCAGCATCCGCTCGCGAGCCTGTTCCAGGGAACCGGCGCCCTCGCGACTCTCATCAGCGGCGTCATCTGCCTGCTGCTCCTGCGCGGCGATCGCGTCCGCTCGACGACGCTTCGACTGTTCCTCATCTGGATGGCGTTCCACGGTTTTTTCCAGGCGCTGCCGCAATTCGTGATCGGTGCGCTCGTGCCGGGCAACGACGTCGGGATGGCGATGGACTACTTCCACATGTCGCAGACCGCGAAGTGGATCGCAGCGTCGGTGGCGCTCGCGGCGATTGTCCCGATCGCCTCGCGACTGGCACGTCAGCTGCTCGGGCTCTCGAACAGCTTGCTCACGATCGCGACGGTGCCGGCACTGGCCGCGATTCCGCTCATCATCGCATTCCGCGTGCCGCGCGAAATGCTCGAGGTTTTGCTGCCGCCGGTGCTGGTGACGATCGTGGGAATTGCAGCGATTCACGGGACCGCGTGGCGTGTCAGAGGTACGAGCGTCGCGCGTGAAGCGGAGCCCGTTTCGATCGCATATCCGCTCGTCGCCGTCGTCGCGCTGCTGCTCGTGTTCCAGCTCGTCTTGCGGCCGGGGATTCGGTTTTACTAGTGCAACCTGGCCCTGAGGGCACGGAGCACGTTGAACCAGAAGTGATGACCGTAGATCAACGCTATCCTGGCGAACACGACTGCTCCAACGAGCGCGAACAACCAGGCCCAAGGAGACTTCAGACCGAGTGCGAGCGCCGCCACGGCGCTGCTCGACGATCTCGCACGCCTGCATCCCGCGGGACAGGAGTGAAGGTCACTGCCGCGCAGTGAAGCCGCGGCAGAGCGCCGCGATCTTGTTACCGTCCGGATCGCGTACGTACGCCGCGTAGAAGTCTGGGTTGTAGTGCAGGCGCAAGCCTGGTGCACCGTCAGACGTACCGCCGTGCGCGAGCGCCGCCGCATGAAAGTCGTCCACTTCCTGCCACGAGCGCGCCCGAAACGCCGCCATGCTGCCGTTGCCGACCGTCGCCGGCTGGTCGTCGAACGGTTTGCCGATCCAGAACGCGAGCTCGCGCTTACCATCGTCCTCGTACGTGCCCCAACCGGCGGCGACACGATCCCATGCAGGATCGTTCGTCACGACACGCCGCATGCCGAGAGCGCCGAGCGTCGCGTTGTAGAACTCGATCGCGCGCTCGAGATCGTTGGTGCCGAAGTACATGTAGGTCAGCATGCAGCTCTCCGGCTTAGTTCACGCGAGCATGAGCAGGCAGAGTACGACCACAACAACAAGCAACAGAAGCGCGTAGGCAAGGGCAGCGTGCTTCCAGGAGCGAGGCGGCGCGTCCATCGATTCAACGTGCAGTCGCTCGACGGGCGCCGACAATCTGGTCCAGAGCAGGACGATTGCGCCTGCGGCCAGCGCCATGCAAGCGATCCACAGCAGCGGCTGTAGCCACCCTGGAGCATTTGCGATCATCAGGCGACTCTGCGCCTGCGCGCGACGAATAGAGCGCCGATGCATCCGAGCAGAATGATCGCAGTCGCGGTTTCCAGCCAGATCGTCGCGTTCATCGCGAGTGTGTGTGCTGAGATCGGCGCAAGCGTGTAGTGATCCAGACCGGCGAGGCCGAGCACAGCGTAAAGCGCTATGAGGACGAGACCCACACTTCGACCGCGCAACATGAACAACACGCCGAGCGCACCGACCGCGGCTTCCGCTGACCACACTCCGTAGATACCGGCGGGCGAGATCCACGCGGGCATGTTCGGATAGTCCGCGAGATATGCGGCGTTGTGGACGAAGTGCACGAGGCTGGCCGCCGCATGCACCAGAACGAGCGAAAGCAGAGCACGATTCATGGAGCTCATCGTGCTCAGTATCGTACGCGGCCGCCGTGCGCGCGCAAGTATGGACACTTGACCCAGCAACACCGGCCCGTCGTTAATAGCAACAGGCCCAAAGGAGCAAAAATAATGAACCGCTATGGAATCGGGTTGGCCATCGCCCTCGCTTTGTCCGGACAGGCACACGCCGCATCGGCGGAAGATCAGCGCCTCGCGCTCACGATCTACAACCAGGATCTCGCGCTGGTCGAAGACGTGCGCTCGCTCGAATTCACGTCGGGGCGCTCGCGGCTCGAGTTCAAAGACGTCTCCGCGAGCATCCGTCCCGAAACGGTGGCGCTGTCGGCGACTGGTGTGGAGATCGTCGAGCAGAACTTCGACTTCGACCTGCTGACGCCCTCGAAGATGATGGAGAAGGCGGTCGGCCGGCAGGTGCAGATCGTGCGCACGAATCCGGGGAACGGCACCGAAGTCACGGAGACCGCGACGGTGTTGTCCGTGAACGAAGGCGTCGTGCTGAAGATCGGCGATCGCATCGAAGTCCTGCGTGCAGACGGAGCGCCGACGCGCGTGATCTTCGACAAGGTGCCGGAGAATCTGCGTGCGCGGCCGACGCTCTCGATCAATGTCCAGTCGAACGCCGCGGGACGGCGGGACGCGACGCTGAGCTACCTGACGACCGGTCTTTCCTGGAAAGCCGACTATGTCGCGCTGTTCGACGAGCAGGCGAAGAAACTCGACATGCAAGGCTGGGTCACGCTCACGAACAAGTCCGGCACGACGTTCAGTAACGCGGTGACGCAGCTCGTAGCAGGCGAGATCAACATCGTGCGGTCCGAGCAATACGACTGGCAGCAACAGCAGTACATGGAGCAGCAGCGTCGCATGCTCGCCGCCCGGCAGGCGGGGAATGAGCCGGGCGCGCGCCGACCGCTCGCCGACTACTACGTCTACCCGCTGCCCGAGCGCACGACGGTCGCCGACAATCAGACCAAGCAGGTCGGCTTCCTCGATGCGCAGGGCGTGGCCGCACGCAAGGTCTACGAGTACTCCGCCGACTGGTTCCAGACGCTCACGGATCCGGACCACGCCGCGGTCGTCGTTCGTTTCTCGAACTCTTCGCGGGGCGGACTCGGCTCGCAGCTGCCTGCAGGCATGGTGCGCGTGTACGTACGCGACACCGACGGCAAGCCGCGCTTCATCGGCGAGAATCGCATCGGTCACATCCCGCAGGGCTCGGAAATTTCAGTCAAGACCGGCGACGCCTTCGACGTCACCGTGAAGCCGACCCTGGTGGAGCAGGATCGCGCGGGATTCTGGCGCTCGCGCTACTCGATGGAATACGTCGTGAACAACGCGCGCAGCGAGCCCGTGACGCTGGACATTCGCCAGGGTGGGCTGTGGCGCGAAGGCAAGGTGCTCGAGGAAAGCATCAAGAGCACGCGTCCGGACGCGTACACGCTGCAGTGGAGCGTGCCGGTCGCCGCGAACGGCGAAACGAAGCTGACGTTCACAGTCGAGACCGGCTGGTAGTCGCAATGCGCGCCCTGGCACTCGCACTCGCCTTCTTACCGGCCGTCGTGCTGGCCGACGTCGTGTCGACCGCGCCAGACGCCGTGCGCGTCACGATCTATCGCAGTCCCCAGACCGACGTGACGCTCTACTCGGACGAAGAGCAATACGACTTCGACTACGCGGACGCGTCCGGGCTCGTGATGGTGAGCGAGACGCGCACCGTCGAGATTCCTGCAGGGACCTCCGTGATCGTCTTTCGCGGGGTTGCGGACGCGATCGTGCCGCAGACAGCGGCACTCGAAGGACTGCCTGCTGCGATCCTCGAAAGCAACTTCGATTACGACCTGCTGACGCCCGGCGCTGTAATCGCGAAATCGCACGGCGAGCGCGTCCAAGTCGTGCGTACCGACGACGCGACGGGTCGCACGACTGTGCGCGAAGCAATCCTGCGCACCGGTCCGGAAGGCGTGATTCTCGACGTCGAGGGCAAGACCGAAGCGCTCAACTGCAGCGGCCTGGCCGAGAAGCTGGTCTTTCAGCGCATACCGCCCGGACTCGCCGACGAGCCGCGATTGTCGATGACCATCCGCGCCGCGACTGCGGGCAAATACACCGTGCAGCTGAGCTACCTCGCGCTCGGCATCGATTGGTCCGCTGACTATGTCGCTCGCATCGATCCCGACGATCGCACCTTGAACCTCACCGGCTGGCTCACTCTGGTCAATCGCGCGGGAACGACGTTTGCGAACACGCCCGCCGAGGTCGTCGCCGGCAACCTCGCGCGCGACGAAGAGGAGACGCAACCGCCCGGGGCAGCGACCGTGACCGAGAGCTCCTCGTGCTGGCCGATCGGCTCGTTTGCCACCTATCGCCCCGAGACCAGAATGTTCAAGCGGGCGGAACTGTCCCGGAATCGCATGCTGGCTGCGCCAGTCAGCGAGCTCGCGGAAGTCATGGTCACCGGCTCACGAGTTCCGCTGGCGCAGATGCGCGAGCTCGGCGACTACAAGCTCTACGCCATGCCGGAGCCGACGACGATCGCTGCACGCCAATCGAAGCAGGTGCAGTTCCTGAGCGAGAAGCGCGTGCCGTTCACGCGGGTCTACTCATTCAGAGTCGACGAAGACTCGATCATGGACGACAACGATTTCATCCCGCGGCGCGCAGCGGTCCTGCTCCGGTTACAGAACGAGGAGAGCGAAGGGCTCGGCAAGCCGCTGCCGGCCGGCGTGGTGTCGGTGATGGAAACGAGCGGCGGCGCTGCGCTACTGGCCGGCCAGGACAGCATCGACGATATCCCGGTGGGCCTGCCGGTCGAGCTGGAGCTCGGGCTCGCCATGGACGTGTGGATCGAGCCGCGCGTCACCGAAGAGCGGACGATCGTACGTTCCGATCACAACGAGGAACGCGTCAGCGTCGAAGTGCGCCTCGGCAACGACAAGCCGGTGCCGATCACGCTCGAATATCGGCAGCCGAGTGCGGGCGAAGGCTTCCGCATCATCCGCGAGTCCCGGTCGCATGCGCTCAAGGACGGCGACATCCAGTGGACTTTCCGCCTGCGACCGGGCGGTCGCACCGTCCTGCGTTACTCCATGCAGCGGACCGGCTGAATTTGCCAGGAACTCGATGGGGAGTTCGTGCAGACCTGGGGTGCACAGTGGCAAAGCCGCATCTGTCAACCAGTTGACAGTTCTAGCGGGTCGACTTGGACACAATCCCGCTCCTCGAACGCGGCACGTATCGTGTCGTGAGGAGTTCCCGGAGGAATTTGATGAAGCATTCTACGTATCCGGCGCTTGCCGGACTGACGGCGATGTCGCTCATGGCATCGTTTGTTGGAGAGGCACGCGCGCAAAGCACCGACCCGCACACTTTCGCACCGCCGACCGTGTTCCAGGCGGCCGGACCCAGCATCGCGTCGGTCCAGGCGTCGCTCGACCAGTACCGGCTCGAGCTGGGCGGAGACAATAACGGCATCGCGAAGGGCCCGCTTACGAGCGGCCGTCGCGAAATCAACTGGGACGGCGGCGGTTCCACGGCAACGTCGCTCTCGGGAACGCCGTTGACCCAGTTCCTGGACGGCCGCGGCTCGCTCTTCGTAACGCCCGGCAGCGGGTTCGTGCAGGCGCCGCCGTCCGGTCTCGCCGCGACCTTCGCCAACCCGACCTACGAGAAGGTGTTCCAGCCGTTCAGCCAGGGGCGACTGTTCAGCTCGATCGGCAGCAACGTTACCCTCGTAACCTTCTTCGTGCCGGGCACCGCCGGCGGGCTCATCGCCACGACGCGTGGATTCGGCGCGATCTTCAGCGACGTCGACCTGCCGGACGGCAGCGGTCCGGGCGGCAAGCGCGGCAATCGCAAGGCGAGCACGCTGGTCGAGTACTACGGACTGGACGGCGGGCTGCTGTACAGCAGCTTCGTGCCGGCGTCGCCCGGCGATGCGGGTTTCTCGTTCCTCGGCATCACATTCAAGGACGCGCGGGTCGCCAGCGTGCGGATCACAGCCGGCGACGTGGCTCCGGGAGCCGATGACGTGCGGCCGCACGACGTCGTCATGACGGACGACTTCATCTACGGCGAACCGCAGCAGGTGCGGTGAGGCCGCCGACTGAAAACGCGGCATTGCGGACGGAGGGACGCGCCGGCACGGCGGCGTCCCTTCGCCGTTTGCGGTTGCACGGTTCGGAGCAGAAGCCTCACCGGCAACGCGACTGCAGTCGTGCGTTACTCTATGCAAATGCGAATCCTGATCCTGCTGGCGGCGCTGACAGCGACGACTGCTGCTGTGGCGGCCGAACCCGCCGCCGAGACCGCAATCGTGCTGCGCCCTGCCCGCGTATTCGACGGCGCGACGATGCACGTCGGCTGGCGTGTGCTCGTCAAGGGCGAACGTATCATCGCTGCTGGCACTGACGTCGCAGCAGCCGGCGCCCGGGAGCTCGATCTTCCCGACGCGACGCTCCTGCCGGGCCTGATCGAAGGCCACAGCCATCTGTTCCTGCATCCTTACAACGAGACCAGCTGGGACGACCAGGTCCTGCACGAGTCCATCGCGCTACGGACCGCGCGGGCAGTCACCGCGGCGCGCGCAACACTGATGGCCGGATTCACGACCACTCGCGATCTCGGCACCGAAGGCGCCGGTTACGCAGATGTCGGACTGAAGCAGGCGATCGACGAAGGCATCGTGCCTGGCCCGCGAATGCTGGTCGCGACTCGCGCGATCGTCGCGAGCGGCGCGTACGGACCGAAGGGCTTCGAGCCCGGCGTCGAAGTGCCGCAAGGCGCAGAGGAAGCCACCGGCGAGGACATCGTGCGCGCGGTTCGCAGGCAGATCGCGGCGGGCGCCGATGTCGTGAAGCTCTACGCCGACTATCGCTGGCGGCCGGGCGAGGAGCGGCGGCCGACGATGTCGGAGGCGGAGCTGCGTGCCGCCACCGCGGCTGCTCATGACGCCGGTCGCACGGTCGCCGCGCACTCGACAACAGAGGAAGGCATGCGCCGTTCGATCGCAGCCGGCGTCGACACGATCGAGCACGGTTACGGCGGCACGAAAGAAGTCTTCCGCGCGATGAAGGAGCACGGAATCGTGCTGTGCCCGACGCTCGCGGCCAACGACGCCGTCGCACGCTATCAAGGTTGGGATGGCCGCGAACCCGCGCCACCCGTCGTCGAAGTCGGACGAACAAGCTTCAAGGCGGCGCGCGCGGCCGGCGTGACCATTTGCGCAGGCGGGGACGTTGGTGTGTTCGCGCACGGCGAGAACGTCCGCGAGCTCGAGCTCATGCAGGACGCCGGGATGCCGGCGCGCGAGGTGTTGATGGCAGCCACCTCCGTCAATGCTCGCGCCTTCCACATCGACGACCGCGTCGGTGCCATCCGTGCCGGGCTGCTAGCCGATCTCGTTGCAGTCACGGGCGATCCGACTGCTGACATCCGTGCGCTGCGCCAGATCCGCCTCGTGGTAAAGGGCGGCAAGGTTGTGCGCGAATGAGCACCGCGAACGGATTCGACCTGCCCGCGCCGCACATCATCGACCTCGAGGTTGGCGCCGCCGACATCGACGCCTACAACCACGTCAACAACGCCGTGTACGTGACCTGGTGCGATCGCATCGCTTGGGATCACTCCGCGGCGCTCGGGTTGCCGATCGAACGATGCCTGGAGATCGACCGCGGCATGGCTGTCGTGCGCACCGTCATCCAGTACCTGCGCCCCGCTCTGCTCGGCGACGTCGTGCACGTGGCGACGTGGATCGTGCCGGTGGACAGCCGCCTGCGGGTGCGCCGCCGCTTTCAGATCGTACGCCTGGCCGATGAGAGCACTCTGGCGCGCGCAGAGATCGAATACGCCTGCATCGAGCTGTCGAGCGGCCGGCCGATGCGCTGGCCCCCGGAGTTCCGCGAGCGTTACGTGAGCATTCCCGAAGTGGCGGTGGCGAGCACGACGCTTCCGCCGCTCTGATCGCGCACCCGTTCTGTAAAATCTTGCGCGACGCACGGCCGTGTCGGCGTACGCTTGCGCAGCACAGATAACAACAACGTCGGCGGTCGGAAGCAATATGAAGGGACGGGTGACGATCGGCCTCATCGGCGATCGCAGCGATGCGGTGCCGGCGCACGTCGCGATTCCGCTCGCGCTGGAGAACGCTGCCGCCGTGCTCAACATCGAGGCGGCATATGAGTGGGTGCCGACGGAAAGGATCAAATCCGCAAGCCGCGTCGCAGCCTTCGACGGCCTGTGGTGCGTTCCCGCCAGCCCGTATCGAAGCATGGAGGGAGCGCTGATCGCGATCCGGTGCGCGCGGGAAGGACGCATCCCGTTCCTCGGCACATGCGGCGGCTTTCAGCATGCAGTCATCGAGTACGCACGCAACGTGCTCGGCTGGCAGGATGCAACCACCGGCGAAACCGATTCCGCGGCGGCACTCGCCGTGATCTCGCCGTTGTCGTGCGGGGTCCTCGACGGCAGCGCCTCGATCCATCTGCTTCCCGGGACGCGCATAGCCGCCGCCTACGGTACGGACGAGGCGACGGAGGAATATCGCTGCAGCTACGGCGTGAATCCGGATTTCCGCACCTCCCTCGTGGCGGGGCCGCTGCGTGAAACGGCGCGGGACGATACCGGCGACTTGCGCGCCGTCGAGCTCGACGGCCATCCGTTCTTCGTCGCGACGCTGTTCCAGCCCGAGCGCGCCGCGCTGCGCGGCCAGCCCGCACCGCTGGTCAACGCTTTTCTGGCCGCTTGCGTCGTAGAGTGAATCAAGGTT
Organism: Steroidobacteraceae bacterium; assembly: GCA_044866955.1. Classification (GTDB taxonomy): domain Bacteria; phylum Pseudomonadota; class Gammaproteobacteria; order Steroidobacterales; family Steroidobacteraceae; genus Steroidobacter. The sequence continues at coordinate 72 of JBIOUH010000213.1, read as the reverse complement.
GGGGCATGCGGATTCCAGCGGTGTTTGCGGCGAAGAAGTAAGAGGGAGAAATATCTCTCGCCAAGACGCCAA
>JBIOUH010000212.1:0-50053 GCA_044866955.1 Steroidobacteraceae bacterium | reverse complement strand
TCACCAACTGATCTTCGAAGCCATCGCCGAGCTCGCGGGCCGCAGCGAGCCTTCCGACGCCGTCACGCTCTCCGAGTGGCTCGAACGCAAAGGCAGCGCCGAGCAGACCGGCGGGCTCGTCTACCTCGCGGGGCTGGTGCGCGACACGCCCAGCGCGGCAAACGTTCGCGCTTACGCCGATGCCGTGCGCGAGCGCTCGACGCTGCGTCGTCTGATCAGCGTCGGCGGCGACATCGCTGCGAGTGCCTACGACCCCGAGGGTCGCGCGGCCACCGAGCTGGTGGATGAGGCGGAGCGGCGCGTATTCGAGATCGCCGAGGCCGGCAACAAGACCGGCTCGGGCTTCATCCCGCTGAAAGAAGAGCTCGGCGCGGTCATCGATCGGCTCGACATGCTGCACGCATCGAGCGGCGCGCTGACCGGCGTCAGCACCGGTTTCAACAAGCTCGACGAGATGACTGCGGGCCTGCAGAAGGGCGACCTGATCGTCGTCGCCGGCCGGCCCTCGATGGGTAAGACCACCTTCGCGCTGAACATCGCCGAGAACGCCGCGTTCGGCCCGGCCAAGGCCAGGGTCGGCGTCTTCAGCATGGAAATGTCGCGCGAGCAGCTCGCCTTCCGCATGATCTCCTCGCTCGGCCGCGTCGACCAGGGACACCTGCGCACGGGCAATTTCGGCGACGAGGAATGGTCGCGCATCAACACCGCGATCAACATGATGAAGTCGGCGCAGATCTTCATCGACGATACCGGCGCGCTGACTCCTACTGACGTGCGTGCGCGTGCGCGCCGCCTGAAGCGCGAACACGGCCTGGATCTCATCGTGCTCGATTACCTGCAGCTGATGCAGGTGCCGGGCACCAAGGAGAACCGCGCGACCGAGATCTCCGAGATCTCGCGCTCGCTCAAGGCGCTCGCCAAGGAGCTCAAGGTGCCGGTGATTGCGCTGTCGCAGCTCAACCGCAGCGTCGAGCAGCGCACCGACAAGAAGCCGGTGATGTCGGACCTGCGCGAGTCGGGCGCCATCGAGCAGGACGCGGACCTGATCATCATGATCTACCGCGACGAGGTGTACGACCCGAATACCACGCGCAAGGGCATCGCCGACATCATCATCGCGAAACAGCGTAACGGCCCGATCGGCGACGTGCAGCTGACGTTCCTCGGCAAGTACACGAAGTTCGAGAACTTCGCGCCCGAGTACGCCTACGGGGACACGTGAGCAGGGTTCCGGTCGTCACCGTCGACGCGCTCGCCCTGCGCAACAATCTCGCGGTCGTCCGCCGCTTCGCTCCCGGCGCGCGCGTCATCGCGGCCGTCAAAGCCAACGCGTACGGTCACGGTCTCATTCACGCAGCGCGTGCGCTCGCCGATGCGGATGCTTTCGGCGTCGCGCGCGTCGACGAAGCCCTGCAGCTGCGGGCCGCAGGCATCGCGCATCCCATTGTCGTGCTCGAAGGTGTTTTCGGCGCCGATCAGCTGGATGCCGCGGCCGCGCAGGAGCTGCAGCTCGTCGTCCATTCGTTCGAGCAGATCGCCATGCTGGAGCAGTACGCCGGTACGCACCGCTTCGCCATCTGGTTGAAGCTCGACACCGGGATGAACCGGCTGGGCTTCCGCTCGGAGGAGTTCGAGAGCGCGCACGCGCGGCTCGCCGGCTGTGCAGCAACAGGCACGCTGCGACTGTTGACGCATCTGGCCAATGCCGAGAACGCCGGCGGTCTGGAAACCAAGCTGCAGCTCGATCGCTTTCGCGCGCTGTGCGGATCGCTGCGCCTGGAGCGCAGCATCGCGAACTCCGCCGGCATCATCGCGTGGCCGGACGCGCACGGCGAGTGGATCCGGCCCGGCCTGATGCTGTACGGCGCTTCACCGTTCGCCGAGCGCAGCGCCGCCGATCTCGGCCTGCAGCCCGCGATGACTTTCGCGACGCAGGTGATCGCCGTGCGCAATGTCGGACAAGGCGAGGCAATCGGCTACAACGGAATCTGGCGCGCGAAGCGGCGCACGCGCATCGCCGTAGCTGCAGTCGGTTACGGCGATGGATATCCGCGCTGCATGCATGCTGGCGCCCCCGCGTTGATCAACGGCCGCGAGGTGTCGGTCGTCGGTCGCGTGTCCATGGACATGACGATGCTGGATGCGACGGAACTGCCGAACGTCGCGGTCGGCGACGAGGTCACGCTGTGGGGGGAGGGACTGCCGGCGGAGCGGGTTGCGTCGTTCGCGGACACGATCGCTTACGAGTTGTTCTGCCGGGTCGCAGAGAGAGTGAGGAGAGAAGAGAGGTAAGTGGCAGGAGTTTCCTGCGCGTCGTCCAGCCAGTGCATCCTGCGCCGTCGTTCGACCGTTCTGACGACACCTTGAGTGTCGTCAGAAAGGCATCCGGTCTCACCCTTCAAAAAATCCCATCTTCACGCCGGCCAGCAGGATCACGTCGTTGTCCTGGAGCCTGCGCGCCTGCTCGCCGATGCCGCTGCCGTTTACGTGCGGATAGTCGTTCGGCTTGCCGCTGTCGACGTGCACGATGAAGAAGCCGTCTGCGCGGCGCGTGATCGCTGCGACTTGCACGCCGGGGCGGCCGAGCGTCGTCAGCGCCTTGTTCAACTCCAGCTCGCGGCCCGCGAAGGCGCCGCTCAGAACCTGCAGCTTCGCTTTCGGCAGTGCGACCGGATGCTCGCCGGTGGCGCTGCTGCTCGAAGGAACTGCACGGATTGCAGTCGCGGTGGCGCCCGCGGACTTCGCAGCCGCCGGCGGCGGGGCGATCGCCGATGCTTTCTTGGCCGCGGCAGCCGCGACCGCGGAGCCCGGCGTGATCACCATCGTCTTCTCGAATTCGTCCGGCTCGTTGTCCGAGCTCTGCGTGTCGACGAAGCGCAGCTGATGATGACCGACGGTCACGACGTCGCCGTGCTGAAGCGCGTGCTTCTTGATCAGCTTGCCGTTGACGTAGGTGCCGTTGGTGCTGTTGAGATCCTCGAGGAACGAATCGTTGAGAATGTTGATGATCAGCGAGTGATGACCGCTCACGGCAGGGTTATCGATGCGGATGTCGTTGTCCGGCAGCCGACCGATCGTGTAACGCTCCTTGTTCATGTTGTATTCGGCCATGACCGAACCGTCCAGGCTTAGGATCAACCGTGCCATGTATCGTCCTCGAAGCTCCCGACTGACCAGTGCGTCGGCATGCGGATGCTAGCCGAACCACCGCAAGATTCTGTCAACTACACCTGTCTTCGCTGCGAACGAGTCCACAACTTGAGCAAGGATGATCGAGACGTTGTCGCGTCCGCCGTTGTCGTTCGATAGCTGAATCAATTGCTTAGCGACCGTTTCAAGACTAGCACTAAAGGTGGACATAGTTAAGTGGATATCGTCGTCCTCGACCATGTCGGACAGCCCGTCCGAGCACAGGACGAAGAAATCTCCCTTCTGGACCGGCTGCTCATGCACCTCGACCTCGACCGTCGGCTCGACGCCGAGCGCCCGTGTCACGTAGTTCTTGTTGGTCGCCCGCTGCGCCTCGGCCTGTGAATAGAAGCCCCGGTCGACCAGCTCCTGCAGCAGCGAGTGGTCCATCGTCATCTGCTCGAAGCGGTTGGCCCGCAGGCGGTACAGGCGCGAATCGCCGACGTGCGCGATCGCCACGCGGTTGTCGAAGAACAGGCAGGAGACGATCGTCGTGCCCATGCCCTCGCATTGCGGCTGGGTCTTGGCGGTCTGGTAGATGATCTTGTTGGCGCGGGCGATCGCGTCGCGCAGCACGATGCTCGGGCGCGCGAGGCCGCTTTCCGGATCGGCGGAGCTCATGTCCTGGTGCTCGACCGCTTCCTTGACCAGGCTCATGACGGTCTTCACGGCGATGCCGCTCGCGACTTCGCCGGCGTTGTAGCCGCCCATGCCGTCGGCGAGGACGAACAGGCCGATGTCGGCGTCGACGCCGATCGTGTCCTCGTTGTGCTCGCGTACGCGGCCGACGTCCGTCAGCCCGACCGAGCGGATCTTGCCGCGCACTATGGGCTCCCCCGGTGCGCGCTCACGGGATCAGCCACTCGTGCTTGGGCTCCGCCGCCTGCGGCGCGTCCGCCGGGCCGGCGCACGCGCGCAACGCGCTCGCCAGCTCGCCGCAATGCGCGTACCGGTCGTCAGCAGACTTTGACAGCGCACGCGCGATGATCGGATCGATGCACTCGGGCAGCTCCGGGCGCACCAGGCGAACGGACGCGTGCGGCTCGGTTGCGATCTTCTGCATCAGCCGCGGCATCGACTCCGCGCGAAACGGCAGCTGTCCGCAGAGCAATTGATACAGGCTGACCCCGAGGGCGAACTGGTCGGAGCGTCCGTCGAGCGGTCGACCTTCCAGCTGTTCCGGCGACATGAATGAGGGTGTGCCCAGGACGATTCCCGTTTTGGTTCGGCTTGTATCGGTGAGGCGTGCGATACCGAAATCGGTGATCTTCAACTCATCCGTGTCGGGATTGAACATTATATTAGCCGGTTTGATATCGCGGTGGACCACGTTTTGGCGGTGCGCATAGTAGAGGGCGTCCGCGACGCGCGCGACCAACAGCATCGTATTTTTGAAAGGCAGCAGGCGCGCAGCTTCTGTAAAAGTGCTGAGGTGCGTGCCGCGCAGGAACTCCATCGCGATGAAGGCCAGGCCCTGGTCTTCACCGGCATCGTAGACCGTGACGATCGCCGGATGGTTGAGCCGGCCGGCCATCTCCGCCTCGCGGAAGAAGCGGGCGCGCGCCTCCTGCAGATCGTTCTCCTCGAATTCCTCGGCGAGCGGAATCGCCTTGATCGCCACCACGCGATTGATCTTCGGATCGCGTCCGAGATACACGGTGCCCATCGCGCCCCGGCCGAGCTCGCGCTCGATCTCGTAGCGGCCTAGCGCGCGAGTCGCGCGTGCATGGCGCGGCGCCGGATATGCCATATCGGGATCGGACGGCTGCGTATCGAGCGGCGACGCGGCTGCCGGCGGTGCGGCAGGGGGCGGGGACTCCGGCGGGATGTTGCGCGTCTGCGGCTGCTCTTTCAGGCGTGCGCGGCGCGCGCGCAGATCGCGATAGTTCGGGTCGCGAGCCGCGATGTAGCTGTAGACGTTGGATGCCTTCTGCGTCTGTCGCCGTTTCTCGAAATCATTACCGAGCAGGTAGAGCAGCTCCATGGTCGCAGCGTCCAGCGGGCAGCGCCGGTATGTCTCGAATGCGAGGTCGAGCTGCCCCTGACGCTGGAAGGTCTGGCCGAGATTGCGCAGGCTCGCAGCGGACGCGCTCTTCGCATCCTCAGTACGGCTGGTCGCGCGGCGCATCAGCTCGCCCGGCAGGAACAGTCCGTAGCCGACCAGGACTGCGAGGCACGGCAGCACCAGGCGCACCCACACCAGCGATGAGCTGAGCAGACCGATCTCGGCGACGATCAGGATCGCGATGAACAGGACGGTGCCGAGCGCCCCGAAGCCGATGCCAGCGAACGGCAGCGCGAAAGCGGCGAATGCGATCACCGCAAGCGCTACCAGCCATTCGAGCGCGACCGCGTACGCGGGCCGCGCGTAAACCTTGCCCGCGGTCAGGCTGGTCACAGTGCTCGCGGTCGTCAGCACAGCTGGCGAAGCGTCGCTCGCGGGGGTCCGCACCGTGCCCGGCGCGGCGAGCGCGTCCTCCACGAAGCCGACGATCACGATCTTGTTGCGCAGCTGCTCGTCGGGAATTGCGCCCGACATCACCTGCCAGTACGGGTACTGCTTGAACTGCGCGGGCTGTGCGGGAAAGTAGTGCGGGCGAATCGTCAGCGCCGGGCCGAGCGGCCGCACGCGATCGCCGAGATGTAGTACATCTCCCGAATCGAAGGCCATATCCGCGGGTGCGACGCCGAACGCGCGCGCCGCCACAGCGGTCGCGAGCGAAGGCACCAACGCGTCCTCGCCGATGCGCAGCGCAGCTGCATCGGCGCGAACTGTTCCGTCGCCGTCAGGGAACGTCTCGATGTGGCCGACGGCCGCGGCAGCGCGCGCCAGCACGGGGCCGGGTGCGGCGACGACGTCGACCGGCCGCGCAGCCCGCAGGGCGTCCGCGCCGCCTACAGGGAACAGCCGTCCCGGCAGGTCGGGTTTCCCACCCGGCGCATCGGCGATGCGCACATCGATCGGCAGCACGACGTTGCCTTGTCCCTCGATCGCCTGCGCCAGGTGGGCGTCCGGATCGCGGCCGGCATTGGACTCGCCCAGCAGCCGCCGCAGCTGCTGTGCCTGCTCGGAGCCGCCGAGGTCGGAAGATTCGAGCAGCGCGAGCGCGGCGCGCAGGCGCTCGGCTTCGCTGGTGCGGGGTGAGGTGTCGAGCGGTACGGTGAAGGCCACGACGCGAGCGCCCGCGGAGTTCAGGTGATCGATGAGGCTGGCGTGGACGTCGCGCGGCCAGGGCCACGCACCGAGGCGGGAAATGCTGGCCTCGTCGATGGCGACCACCACGACGTCGGATGCGGGACTCGCCGGCGTGGCGCGCATCACGCGGTCGTAGAGCATCAGCTCGACCGGCGCGTACGTGGTGGAGGAGATCAGGCGGCCGACGACGAGGACGAAGGCTGCTGCCAGCCCGCCGGGAAGCCAGGAAAATCGCGCCAGTCTTGCCGCCACCCAGGCACCTCGAACGGAAACCGGCGCGAGTATAGACGAATGGCCCGCCGGCAAATCGCAGGAAGCGTCACAGCCCGGCATCGAACGTGGCACCTGTCCGACAGCGCGATGCGCTACTGTAGGAATGCCGATCACGTCTCATCCCCAACCGAGAGCCATGGCGAAATCCCGCGAAGTATTCGTGTGCGACCAGTGCGGTAACGAGAGCCTGCAGTGGCAGGGTCTGTGCCCGATGTGCGGGGCGGGGGACTCGCTGCGGCGCGTGGCCGTCGCCGCCCGCGCCAAGCAGGAGCGGCGCGCTTTGGCCGCGACCAGCGGTGAGCCGCAGCGGTTGTCTCAGGTCGCGGAGCGCGACGACCCGCGCGTGGCCACCGGGCTCGAAGAGCTCGATCGCGTGCTCGGCGGCGGTCTGGTGCTGGGCTCGGTGACGCTGCTGGGCGGCGACCCCGGCATTGGAAAGTCAACGATGCTGCTGCAGGCCGGCGATGCCCTGAGTCGCGCCACGCCGACGCTGTACGTCACCGGCGAGGAGTCGCTGCGCCAGGTCAGCCTGCGCGCCCGCCGCCTCGGGCTGGCCGGCGACACGCTGCAGCTCCTTGCCGAGACCTCGGTCGATACGATCATCGAGCACGCTCGCAGCGCCGGCGCGCGGGTGCTCGTCATCGATTCGATCCAGACGATGTTCGCGACCGAGGTCGAGTCCTCGCCCGGCTCGGCATCGCAGGTGCGCGAGTCGGCCGCTGCGCTGGTGCGCTTCGCGAAATCCACGGGCGTGTCGGTGCTGATCATCGGGCATGTGACGAAGGAGGGCGTAATCGCGGGCCCACGCATCCTCGAGCACATGGTCGATACGGTGCTGTACTTCGAGAGCGACGCCGGCAGCCGCTTCCGGCTGGTGCGCGCGGTCAAGAATCGCTTCGGCGCCGCCAACGAGGTCGGGGTGTTCGCGATGACGGAGCAGGGCCTGCGGGAAGTGAAGAATCCGTCGGCGATCTTTCTCTCGCAGCACGCTCAGCCGGTCACCGGCAGTGCAGTCATGGTTGCGCGCGAAGGCAGCCGGCCGATGCTGATCGAAGTCCAGGCGCTGACCGACGACGCACAGGGTCTCAATCCGCGCCGCGTCGCGGTCGGGCTCGAAGCAAACAGGCTCGCGCTGTTGCTTGCTGTGCTGCATCGACACGGCGGCGTTGCGACTTCCGGGCGCGACGTGTTCGTCAACGTCGTCGGCGGCGTGCGCATTACCGAGACGGCGGCAGATTTGCCCGCCGTGCTCGCCACGGTCTCGAGCGCGCGCGACGAGCCGCTGGCCGGGCGTCTCGTGTGTTTCGGCGAGCTGGGGCTGGCGGGCGAGATCCGTCCGGTGCCCTACGGCGAGGAACGCCTGCGCGAGGCGGCCAAGCACGGCTTCGAGCGCGCAATCGTGCCCGAGGCCAACAAGCCGCGGCGCGCGATCGAAGGATTGCAGGTGATCGGTGTCGAGCGCCTGGCCGACGCGCTACGCAGCGCCTTTTGAGCGCTCGTCGAACGTTGTCGCCGGCATCGCGCGGATGCGCGCAGTCTTCACGCTGTTGTCCACGGTCTGCAGGATCTCGATCGTCAGGTCGCCGAGACGCAGCACCGTGCCGGCCTGCGGCAGCGTTTCGAGATATTCGACGATCAGTCCGTTGAGCGTGCGCGGACCGTTGGTCGGCAGGCTCCAGCCGAGCGTGCGATTCAGCACCCGCACGTTGATCGCGCCGTTCACGACGTAGCTGCCGTCCGGATCGCGGTGGATGTCCTTGTGCAGCGTCGCCGGCGCGCTGGTGAACTCGCCGACGACTTCTTCGAGGATGTCCTCGAGCGTCACCAGTCCCTGGATGTCGCCGTACTCATCGACGACCAGCGCGATGCGCCGGCGGTCGCGCTTGAAGTTCAGCAGCTGTACGTCGAGCGTCGTGCCCTCCGGCACGAAGTACGCTTCGCGCTGGCGCACCAGGTCGAGCAGGTGCTCGCGATCGAAGTCGCCGCGCACGAGTGCATGCGCGACTTTCTTCATGTGCAGGATGCCGACGATGTTGTCGAGGTTGCCCTGACACACCGGCAGTCGCGTGTGCGGCGTAATGCGCAGCAGGTCGAGGATCGTGTCCCAGTCGTCGCTGACGTCCACGTACGCGATCTCGCCGCGCGGGATCATGATGTCGTCGACGCGGATCGCATCGAGCCCGAGCATCTTGTCGGCGAGCTGTGAGCGATCGGCCGCGGCCGCGGGCTCGCTCGGAGTCATCGCTCGCGCGTGCCGCGGACGGCTGCGACGCCGGCCAAGTGCGAGCGCGGCCGCCGCACCGCAGATCGCGCAGATCAGTGCGAACAGCAAAAGAGCGGTTGTGGAAATCGTGAGCACGTGCGCCCGGTGACTGCAGCGCTAGCCCCAGTGCCGGCCGAGAATGGACTCCAGCACGATCTTCGAGCCGAAGTACGCCAGTCCCAGCAGCGCAAAGCCGCTCAGCGCCCAGTTCGTCGCCGTTCGTCCGCGCCAGCCGAAGCGCCAGCGGCCGAACAGCAGGATCCCGAATACTGCCCACGCGAGGCACGACAGGACCGTCTTGTGCAGCAGATGCTGCTCATTCGAGAACAGGTTGTCGACGAACACGAAGCCGCTGAACAGCGCGAGCGTGAGGACCGCAAAGCCGGCGGCGAGCGCCTGGAACGCTGCCGATTCGAGCGCTTCCACTGACGGCAGCGCAGTCAGCCAGCCGAGCGGCTTGCGGCTGCGCAGACGGCGATCGAGCAGACGCAGCGCAATCGTCAGTGCGACGGCGATCGTGATCAACGCGTACGCCAGCGTCGACAGCACGATATGCGCGCCGATTTCCCAGCTCGGGCCGTCGACCAGTGGAGCGCCGCCGCTGCCTTCTACCGTCGTGGCGGCAACGACACCGGCAACGAGTGTGAGCACGGCGCCGATGCCGGCGAACCGCGGACGCAGCCCGGAAAGGGCAATCGCGATCAGGCCGATCGGCCAGCCGATCAGCGAAGCGGTCTCGGCGATGGTGAAGGCCAGGACCGGCCGGTCGAACAGCACGCGCCACAACAGGATCGCGTGCAGCACCAGTGCGATTACGCCGAGCGCCAGGCCGGCGACGCGGCGCCCGTGTGCGGCGTGCTCGCCGGCGCGATAAACGCTGGAGGCGAGCCACGCGGCGCAAGCCAGATAGCACGCAAGAACGATGGCGGAGAGCACAGGGCGGGTACTAAGGAACTCGGTAACCGAGGAGGGGTACAGGCTACCTGAAGTGGGGCTGAAGCAGTTAGCGCTTGGCGGTTAGCGGTTGGTGCAGAGTCTCTCTAAACTAACCACCAACCGATAACCGCCAACCGCTTCTTTCAGACCCATTCATGTTCGACAAACTCACCGAGCGCCTGCAGGGCGTCATCGAAAGCCTTCGCGGCCGCGGCCGCCTGACCGACGAAAACATCGCAGACACCTTGCGCCAGGTGCGCATGGCGCTGCTCGAAGCGGACGTCGCGCTGCCCGTGGTCAAGACTTTCATCGACGCGGTGCGCGCCAAAGTCGTCGGCCAGGAGCTCGAAAAGAGCCTGACGCCCGGCCAGACGCTGGTCCGCATCATCAACGACGAGCTGATCGCGCTGATGAGCGAGGGCGTGCGGCCGCTGAACCTGCGTGCGCAGCCGCCGGTCGTGATTCTGCTGGCCGGCTTGCAGGGCGCCGGCAAGACGACCTCCGCGGCGAAGCTCGGCAAATGGCTCAAGGAGAACGAGCGCAAGCGCGTCCTGGTCGCGAGCACGGACGTGTATCGCCCTGCGGCCATCCTGCAGCTGGAGCGGCTCGCCGCGCAGCTGGATATCGGCTTCTATCCGTCGGACCCGAAGAAATCCGCCGTGGCGCTGGCCCGCGAAGCGCTGGCCGAAGCGCGGCGCTCGCTGTTCGACGTGCTCATCGTCGACACCGCGGGTCGCCTGCACGTCGACGACGAAATGATGGTCGAGATCCGCGAGATCAGCGGCGCGGTCACGCCGACCGAAACGCTGTTCGTCGTCGACAGCATGGCCGGTCAGGACGCGGTCAACGCCGCGCGCGCCTTCGGCCAGGCACTCGACCTCACGGGTGTCGTGCTCACCAAGACCGATGGCGACGCCCGTGGCGGCGCCGCACTGTCGGTCCGCCATGTCACGGGCAAGCCGATCCTGTTCATGGGCACCGGCGAGAAGACCGAAGCGCTCGAGGTGTTTCAGGCCGAGCGCGTGGCCTCGCGCATCCTCGGCATGGGCGACGTGCTGGCCCTGGTCGAGAACGTCACGAAGACGGTCGACCGCGAGCAGGCGGAGAAGCTGGCGCGCAAGCTCAAGAAGGGCAAGGACTTCGACCTCGAGGACCTGCACGACCAGTTGCAGCAGGTCGAGAAAATGGGCGGCCTGAGCACGCTCATCGACAAGCTGCCGGCGCACTTGGCGGGCAAGGCGGCGCAGGCGCCGCAAGCGAACGACAAGGAGATCAAGCGCCAGATGGCTGTCATCCGTTCGATGACACCGGGGGAGCGGCGCTACCCGAAGACCATCGACGCGTCCCGCAAGCGCCGGATCGCGGCCGGCTCGGGGGTGCACGTCTCCGAGGTCAACAAGCTCCTCAAGAACTACCTGCAGATGCAAAAGATGATGAAAGCCATGTCGAAGGGCGGGGGGCTGCGGCGCCTCATGGGTGCCTTCGGCGGCGGGCGTTTCCCGCCGGGCTAGCCGGCTTGCGAAAGGCGTGGCTTTCGCTGCGCTTTCGCTGGCAAAAAGTCGCCGGGGCGCTTTTCGCCGGGCATCCCGTTCCTTGTAGCTATAACCCTTTGCCTCAGGTAACATTCGCGCCCTTTTACCGGGAGGGGTCTCCCGGTTCCGAACGCATTGGCGAGGCTTTTGCAGATGGTCACGATCCGGCTCACCCGCCGCGGGGCGAAGAAGCAGCCCTTCTATCACGTCGTCGTCACGGACAGCCGTATGCGCCAGGGCGGCACGACCCTGGAGCAGGTGGGTTATTTCAATCCCATCCCGGCCGGCAAACAGAAGCGCCTGGAGCTGAACCTCGGCCGCATCGACTACTGGGTCGGCAAGGGCGCCAAGCCTTCCGAGCGCGTTGCGGAGCTGGTCAAGAAGCATCGCAAGCAGGCCGCAGCGGCCTGAGTTGGTCGTGGACCGGCGCGTCGTCCTCGGCCAGGTCGGCGGGGCGTTCGGAGTCCAGGGCTGGGTCAGGATTCAGTCGTACACCGATCCGCCCGGCAACATTCTCGATTACGGCCGCTGGCAGCTCGGACGGGCCGGCCAGTGGCGTGAGGTCGAAGTCGAAGACGGCAAGGTGACGGCGAAGGGCGTGCTCGCCAAGCTGGTCGGCGTCGAAACGCCCGAGGATGCACGTCTCGCCACGGGGTCGGAGATCGCAGTCGGGCGCGACGAGCTGCCCGAGCCGGCGCCGGGCGAGTACTACTGGAGCGATCTCGAGGGACTGGCGGCGTTCGGCCGCGAGGACCAGCCGCTGGGACGCATCGAGGAATTCCGGACGACGCCGGCCGGCCCGGTCGTCGTGATCCGCGGCGAGCGGCAGCACTGGGTGCCCTTCGTCAAGGAGCGGATCGTCAAGGTCGATCTCGGCGCCGGGCGCGTCGTGTTCGACTGGGCCGCGGACTGGTCGTGATCTGAACGCGAGCGGACATGCGCATCGAAGTGGTGACGCTGTTCCCGGAGTTCGTGGCCCAGGCAGTGCGTGTCGGCGTGCTGGGCCGCGCGATCGAAGCGGGCCGCGTCGCGGTGCAGGCGACGACGCCGCGCGAGTTTGCGAAGGACGTCCATCGCACGGTCGACGATCGACCGTACGGCGGCGGGCCGGGAATGGTGCTGAAAGTCGAGCCGGCGCGCACGGCGATCCGTGCGGCGAAGGCGCGATTGCCGGCGCGGAGCCGCAGCATCTATCTGGCCGCGGACGGCGAGCGTCTCACGCACGCACTGGCGCGCGAGTTGGCGCAGCTGCCGGGGCTGATGCTGCTCGCAGGACGCTATGAAGGCGTCGACGAGCGGCTGATCGAGTCGGAGATCGATGCGAGCGTGTCGATCGGCGACTACGTGCTCTCGGGCGGCGAGTTGCCGGCGCTGGTGCTGATCGACGCCGTGGTGCGATTGCTGCCGGGCGTGCTTGGCGACGACGAATCGGCTCTGCAGGATTCGTTCGCGACGGGATTGCTGGACTGGCCGCACTACACGCGGCCGGAAGTGTTCGAAGGACGCGCGGTGCCGGAAGTGCTCGCGAGCGGCAACCACGCCGCGATCCGGCGCTGGCGCACCAAGCAGGCGCTCGGCCGCACCTGGCTGCGGCGGCCGGAGCTGATCGAGAAGCTGACGCTCAGCGACGAAGAGCGGCGTCTGCTGGATGAATTCAAGACTGAACGGATGGGTGGGTTAGCAACATGAGCAACATCATTGCCAAGCTCGAGAGCGAAGGCCTCGACAAGAAGATTCCGGACTTCTCGCCGGGCGACACCGTCGTCGTCGAGGTGAAAGTGAAGGAAGGCGATCGCGAGCGCGTGCAGGCTTACGAGGGCATCGTCATCGCGCGCCGCAACCGCGGCTTCAACTCGTCCTTCACGGTGCGCAAGATTTCCCACGGCGAAGGCGTCGAGCGCGTGTTCCAGACGTACAGCCCGTCGATCGGCGCGATCACTGTGAAGCGCCGCGGTAACGTGCGCCGCGCCAAGCTCTACTACCTGCGCGATCTGACCGGCAAAGCGGCCCGCATCGAAGAAAAGGTGTAAGTGGCGTCGGGCTGAAGCCCGACCTACAAGGTACACTGCACGCGCGGAGGAACTTCTTCATGCGCGTGACTCACGGATTGCTTTGCATGGCGTTGACGCTCGTTGCCACGGCGGCGAGCGCCAGCTCCAAGACCGACAAAGTCCTCGAGAACGTCCGTCTGCCGACGGGCTTCAAGCTCGAGGTCTACTCCGACCAGGTTCCCGGCGCGCGCTCCATGGCGCTCGGTCAACGCGGTACGCTGTTCGTCGGCACTCGCGCCCGCGGCGGCAAGGTTTACGCAGTGACCGGCACGCCAGGCGCTGCGGGCACGCCCGCCGTGCACATCATCGCTAACAGTCTCAACACGCCGAGCGGCGTCGCCTTCCGCGACGGCGCGCTGTACGTTGCCGAGATCAACCGGCTGCTGCGCTTCGACGACATCGAGAACGCGCTCGACAATCCGCCGCAGCCGAAAGTCGTGCGCGACGACTTGCCGAAGGACGGCCATCACGGCTGGCGCTACATCGCGTTCGGTCCTGACGGCAAGCTCTATTTCCCGATCGGCGCGCCGTGCAACGTGTGCAATGAGCCGAAGTACGGCGTCATCACGCGCATGAACGCCGACGGCTCCGGCCAGGAAGTGTTCGCGCGAGGCATTCGCAACACCGTCGGCTTCACCTGGCATCCGGTCACGAAGCAGCTCTGGTTCACCGACAACGGCCGCGACTGGCTCGGCGACGACGCGCCGCCGTGCGAGCTCAACGTCGCGCCGCGCGCCGGTCTCGACTTCGGCTTCCCGTACTGCCACGGCACGGGAATCAAGGATCCCGATGCGCAGCTCGCCAAGCTCGGCGAGTGCAGCAAGATGACGCCACCGGTGCAGCCGCTCGGTGCGCACGTCGCGCCGCTCGGCCTGAAGTTCTACACCGCGAACAAATTTCCCGAAGCGTATCGCGGCGACGTGTTCATCGCCGAGCACGGCTCGTGGAACCGCAAGGAGAAGAGCGGCTACCGCATCACGCGCGTGAAGCTCGACGGCAACAAGGCTGTCAAGTACGAGCCGTTCGCGACCGGGTTCAACCGCGGCGACGACGTCTTCGGCCGCCCGGTCGATCTGCTGATGCTGGAGGACGGCTCGATGCTGGTCTCCGATGACACGTCCGACGCGATCTATCGCATTACCTACGCGACCCCATGAAAGCCATTGCTGCCTTCTTCACGTTCGTGTGGCGCGCACTGGACGCGCTACGCAAGGTGTTGCACCTGATCGTCCTGCTGGCGATGTTCCTGCTCATCGGCGCGGTATTGTCGCCCAGCGTGCCGATCGTGCCGCACAAGGCCGCGCTGGTGATCGCGCCGCAGGGCGCGCTGGTCGAGCAGCTCGCCGGCGATCCGTTCGATCGTGCGATCGCAGAGCTGTACGGTCAGCAGCGCGCCGAGACGCTGGTGCGCGATCTCACCGAGGCCATCGAGGCTGCGAAGACCGACAAGCGCATCGAAGCGCTGGTGCTCGATCTCGGGCACATGTCGGGCGGCGGCGTTGCCAAGCTGGAAGAAGTGGCCGCGGCGATCCGCGACTTCCGCACCAGCGGCAAGAAAGTGATCGCGTTCGGCGAAGGCTACGACCAGGCGCAGTACTACCTCGCTGCGCAGGCCGACGAGGTCTATCTCGACCCGCAAGGACTGGTGCTGATCGACGGCTTCGGCTACTACCGCACGTTCCTCAAGGGCGTGATCGACAAGCTGCAGGTCGACGTCAACGTCTTCCGCGCCGGCAAGTTCAAGTCGTACACCGACCAGTTCAGCCGCAGCGACATGGCGGAGACGGAAGAGGAGGAGAGCCTCGCGTGGCTCAATGCGCTGTGGGCGCAGTACCAGGCCGGCATCGTCAAGGCGCGCAAGCTCGATCGGAACGCCATCGCCGACTACGCGAACAACTTCGCCGCCGCGGCCAAGGAACAGCGCGGCGATCTCGCGGCGGTCGCGCTCGACAAAAAGCTGGTGACGGACCTCAAGTCGCGCCGCGAGTTCGAAGACGAGCTGAAGGCAATGGTCGGCGAAGACGACAAGGAGCACACGTATCGCGGCGTCCCGCACTGGGACTACCTGGCCTCGGTGCGTCCGGGCCGCGCGCTGCACCTGGACGGCGATCGCATCGGTGTGGTCGTCGCGTCCGGCGAAATTCTCGACGGCGAGCAGCCGCCCGGCACGGTCGGCTCGGACTCGCTCGCGCGCTTGTTGCGCGACGCGCTCCACAACGACTCGATCAAAGCTGTCGTGCTGCGCATCGACAGTCCCGGCGGCAGCATGTTCGCGTCCGAAGTGATTCGCCGCGAGATCGATGCGCTGCGCGACGCCGGCAAGCCCGTAGTCGCCTCGATGAGCAGCGTCGCTGCATCCGGCGGCTACTACATCGCGATGGATGCGAACGAGATCTGGGCGAGCCCGGCGACGCTGACCGGCTCGATCGGCGTGTTCGCAGTGTTTCCGACGGTCGAGCGCACGCTAGGCAAGTTCGGCATCACGATCGATGGTGTCGGCACGACGCCGCTCGCGGACGCGCTGCGGCTGGATCGCTCGTTGCACGACGATGCGAAGCAGGTGCTGCAGTCGTCGGTGGAGCACGCCTACAGCGTCTTCGTCGACAACGTCGCAACTGCGCGCAAGAAATCGTTCGACGACATCGATGCCGTCGCGCAGGGCCGGGTGTGGGCGGGCGTCGATGCCAGCCAGCACGGGCTGGTCGATCATCTGGGGTCGTACAAGGATGCGCTGAACGCTGCAGCGAAACTCGCCAAGCTCGGCGTCGACTACAAGGTCGAGTACATCGAGCCACCGCTCGGCTGGCGAGAGGCGATTGCGCTGCAGTCACAGGCGCTGGCCGCGCGTTTCGGGCATGCGGTTGCGCCGGAGCGCCAGCTGATTGCCGGGGCGAAGCGCTGGTTCGCGCCGCTGGAAGAAGAGCTCGCGCGGCTGTCGCGCTTCACCGATCCGAAGCAGGTGTACTACTACTGCCCCTGCGCGGTGGATTAGGAGAGTCGGGCTCAATGCCCCGACCTACTGCTTCTCCCAGTCCATCACCACTTTGCCGGACTGGCCTTTGCCCATGATCTCGAACGCGTGCTGGTACTGCGTGTACGGCAAGCGGTGCGTGATCACAGGGCGGATGTTCAGGCCGCTCTGCAACAGCGCGGCCATCTTGTACCAGGTCTCGAACATCTGGCGGCCGTAGATGCCCTTGATCGTCAGGCCCTTGAGGATGACTTCGTTCCAGTCGATCGCGACTTCCGTGGGCGGGATGCCGAGCATCGCGATGCTGCCGCCGTGATGCATGGTGCGCAGCATGTCGCGCAGTGCGGCCGCATTACCTGACATCTCCAGGCCGACGTCGAAGCCTTCCTGCATGCCGAGCTGCTTCATCGCGTCCTCGAGCTTGTCGCGCGTCACGTTGAGCGCGAGCGTTGCGCCCATCTTGCGCGCCAGCTCCAGGCGATAGTCGTTGACGTCGGTGATCACGACGTTGCGCGCGCCGATGAAGCGCACGATGGCCGCCGCCATGATGCCGATCGGACCCGCGCCGGTGATCAGCACGTCTTCGCCGACGACATCGAACGCGAGTGCCGTGTGGACTGCGTTGCCGAGCGGATCGAGGATCGCGGCGATCTCATCATCGATCGCGGCAGTCAGCTTGAAGGCGTTGAACGCGGGAATGACCACGTACTCGGCGAACGCGCCGGGGCGATTCACGCCGACGCCGATGGTGTTGCGGCACAGGTGACGCCGGCCGGCGCGGCAGTTGCGGCAGTAGCCGCAGGTAATGTGCCCTTCGCCGGAAACGCGGTCGCCGGCCTTGAAGCCGGACACTTCGCTGCCGACTTCGACGACCTCGCCGCAGTACTCGTGGCCGACCGCCATCGGCACCGGGATCGTCTTCTGCGCCCACGCATCCCAGTTGTAGATGTGCATGTCCGTGCCGCAGATGGCGGCGCGCTTGACGCGGATCAGGACGTCGTTCGGACCGGGGGTCGGCTTCGAGATGTCCTGCAGGTCGATGCCGGGAGCTGAGCGGGCTTTGACGAGTGCGTGCATAGGGGCGCGATTTTAGACTACGCCCAGCGCTTTGCCGACCTTGCTGAACGCCGCGACAGCGCGATCGAGCTGCTCGCGCGTGTGCGCAGCCGAAATCTGCGTGCGGATGCGCGCCTTGCCCTGGGGCACGACCGGGTACGAGAACCCGATCACGTACACGCCTTCGTCGAGCAGCTGGCGCGCGAACTCCGAAGCAACCTTCGCATCGCCGAGCATGACCGGGATGATGGGATGCTCGCCGGGGACGAGATTGAAGCCCGCGGCAGCCATGCCCGCGCGGAAGTGCGCCGCGTTCTCCCACAGACGGGCGCGCAGCGCAGTATCCGCCTCCAGCATGTCGAGCACACGCAGCGTGGCCGCCGCGATGAACGGTGGAATGCTGTTGGAGAAGAGGTACGGCCGCGAGCGTTGCCGCAACCAGGCCACGATTTCCTTGCGGCCCGAGGTGTAGCCGCCGCTGCCGCCGCCGAGCGCCTTGCCGAGCGTGCCGGTGAGAATGTCGACGCGATCGATCACGCCGCGCAGCTCGTGCGTGCCGCGGCCTTGCGCGCCGACGAACCCGGTCGCATGCGAGTCGTCGACCATCACCAGCGCGTCGTAGCGATCGGCCAGGTCGCAGATGTCCTTCAGGCGGGCGATGACGCCGTCCATCGAGAACACGCCGTCGGTGGCGATCAGGCGCACGCGACACTTGCTCGCCTCTTTCAGGCGCGCTTCCAGCTCGTCGAGATCGTTGTTTGCGTAGCGCAGGCGCTGCGCTTTGCACAGACGTACGCCGTCGATGATGCTCGCATGGTTCAGCGAATCGCTGATGACTGCGTCCTGCTCGTCGAGCAGCGTCTCGAACAACCCGCCGTTCGCGTCGAAGCACGACGAATAGAGAATCGTGTCCTGCGTGCCGAGGAAGCGGCTCAGCCGCGCCTCCAGGTCCTTGTGAATCTCCTGCGTGCCGCAGATGAAGCGCACCGACGCCATGCCGTAGCCATAGCGGTCGAGCGCGCGCTTCGCTGCCTCGCGCACCGACGGATCGTTGGCGAGGCCGAGGTAATTGTTTGCGCAAAGGTTGATGACTTCGGCGCCGGCGCCGACGCGCACCACGGAGCTCTGGGCGGACGACAGCACGCGTTCGGGCTTGAACAGTCCCTGCGCCTTCAGTTGCTCGGTCTCGCGGCTCAGCCGCGACAGGATCTCTGACTTCACAAAAGACGTCCTCGGTGCACTGGAAAGGGGCGAATTGTGCCATCGGGCGGAATCGGCCAGCGATCCGCCGTCCGCTGACGAGAACCGGCCGGGCAGCCGGCGGGACCACACTGAAGCAATTCGATCTGGCACGGCGCTCGCCGACCCTGTCGGCATTCAGGTTTTCGCTTAACGCACGCGGGTTCCATCGTGCGGGACATTATCGTGTATTGCTGTTCCGCACTGGAGTTCTTACCATCGAACGTGACCGCAGAGCGATCGTCGATTCTGCACACAAATATTGTTCGGGCTTTCATCGCTCGGCCCGAGTGGGGGTTGCAAATGTTGAAGTCGAAACAGCGAACGCTGCTGTCGTGCGCGATCAGCAGTGTGTTGGGCCTTGGCGGCAGCGCAGCAGCGCTCGCTCAGGAAACGTCACGGACATCGGTCCTCGAGGAAGTCGTCGTCACCGCTGAGAAGCGTGAAGTCAGCATCCAGGATGTACCGGTCGCCGTATCGGCGTACACGAGCGAGACGCGCACTCTGCTCGGCGTCAACACGGTGGAAGATCTGGCACGCTTCACGCCCAGCGTTGCATATCGCAACGACGATCGACTCGCGATCCGCGGCGTCGGACGCCTGACGAACGCGGTCGGCACCGATCCTGCGGTGGCGTTGTACTCCGACGGCATCTTCTCGACTTCGATGGCGGACACTTCGACGCCGCCGCTGTTCATCGAGCGCACCGAGATTCTGCGCGGCCCGCAGGGCACGCTGTACGGACGCAACTCCGTCGGCGGCGCGATCAACGTGATCTCCAAGCGCCCCACCGACAAGTTCGAGGGCGAAGTGCGGCTGCAGGGCGGCAACTACAGCTTCTATCACGTGGACGGCCTGGTTCGCGGCCCGATCACCGACAACCTGCGCTACCTGTTCGGCGCGTACTCGGAGAAGCGCGACGAAGGCTTCATCAAGAATGTCGGTCCGGCGAAGGACGGTGCGACCAGCGATCGCTGGATGGTCGAGGGTCAGATCGAAATGGACCTCGGCGAGAACGCCGTCGCCCGCGTGCGCTACTCGAAGTTCGAATGGGACGACACGTACGGCGTCGGCAACACGCTGCTGTCGAGCATCTCGCCCTTCGACACGACCACGCCTTACACCGGCGGTCTGTATTACAACCCGACGTTCGGCTACACGGGCACGAATCCGGCGATCGCCGACAACTACCGCGCAGACACGAATCGCACTGTGGTCGGCACGCTCGAAGATCACCAGCGCATCCATCTCGACTTCACCTGGGATCTCGGCGGCGCGACGCTGAAGTACTTCGGCGGCTACCAGGAGTACCTGTATCACACCGGCGACGACGACGACGAAACTGCGCAGACTGCGCCGATCGACGTCCTCGTGCCGACCAACACGCCGGGCGTTGCGAACACCATGACGCTCGCGTTGGACGGCACGCCGGGGCTCACGTTCGACCGGCCCGACTTCCTGGCAAGGGGTATCACGACCGATCGCGAAGGCTGGTACGAGGAGTCGCAGCGCTGGTGGTCGAACGAGATCAACCTCTCGTCGACCGGCGACGGCCCGCTGCAGTGGATCGTTGGCCTGTTCCAGTACAACACCACGTGGGACAACCCGCAGCACACGACCGCGCACGGCGACACGTCATTGCTGGTGCCGGCCGACGGTTCGCGCGAGAACCCGAATGGCTGGAATGGCTTCATCAATGGCCACCTCGAAGGCGAGTCGTATGCCGGCTTCGGCCAGATCGACTGGGCGTTCGCCGACAAGTGGACCCTCACCCTCGGCGCCCGTTACACCGAGGACAAGAAGAAGGGCTTCGACGAGGCCTGGTATGTCGGACGCAATCCCGGCACTGCTATCGGCGCGGCGGAGGCGAGTTTGGAGAATGCGTTCCGCCAGACGCTGGCGACGAATCCGGCACTGGCACCGTTCGCTGGGCTCGCGGCAGTGCCTGACCCCGTCCTTTACGACTTCCTGGTCAACAACCCAGCCACGGCGCCGACGCTGCAGTTTGTTCTGTCGCAGGTTGCCGCCGGCGTCCTGGACGTTACGCAGGGCCTCGCGCTGGACGTCACGCAGGTCGGAACCGGTTGCGTCGGCTGCGTACCCAGCCCGAACGGCGGCCTGCGTCGCAACCTCGAGGGCGA
The DNA here is from genome assembly GCA_044866955.1 of Steroidobacteraceae bacterium. Taxonomy (GTDB): domain Bacteria; phylum Pseudomonadota; class Gammaproteobacteria; order Steroidobacterales; family Steroidobacteraceae; genus Steroidobacter. The sequence goes on along the minus strand of JBIOUH010000212.1, from coordinate 29,206 downwards.
ATGGGATGGCGTGACCGCCACTGCCGGTCTGCAATTCCAGCCGAGCGAGGACACCAACCTCTACCTGCGCTATGCGCGCGGCTACAAGGCGGGCGGCTTCATCGCCTCGGCGAACATGGCGCCTGGCGTGTATGCCGATCCGGAGTACCTGAACTCGTACGAGTTCGGCTGGAAGCAGCAGCTCGGCGGCCGGTTCCAGTTGAACACCGCAGTGTTCTTCTACGACTACAAGGACTTCCAGGCACCGCTGTCCGTGCAGCTGCCGAGCACCGGCGGCCAGACGATCTTCGCGACGCAGTTCGTAAATCTGGACGCGGAATCGAAGGGCGTCGAAGTCGAGGCCCAGTGGTCGCCGATCGATCCGCTGCGCCTGTTCCTGAACGCGTCGTACGTCGATTCGGAGATCACGCGCGGCTGCTGCTTCCAGGACACGGCGGATCCGACTGGGTCCACGGACCCGGGCAGTGTCGTCAGCTCCGACGGCGCGCAGACGCTGGTGGGCAATTCGCTGCCGAATGCCCCCGAGGTGAAGTACACGTTCGGCGCGAACTATACGTTCAACTGGACGCCGGGCTCGCTGACGTTCGGCGGCACGTATTCGTACACGGACGACCTGCAGTCGAACGTGTTCTCGAATCCGATCGCCACCGCGCCGTCGAACGAGATCGCGGACTTCCGCATCCTGTGGAACGATGCGCAGAACCGCTACTCGATCATCGGCTTCGTGAAGAACGCGTTCGACGAGGACGGCTACATCCGCTCGAGCGGCTCGTCGCCGACGGCAGTCGGCTCGCGCCGCACGGTGGGTCTGATCTATCCGCGGACCTACGGTGCGGAGGTGCAGTTCCGCTTCTGATCGCGAATGTCCCTGGGCTCATTGCAGGGTGAATGGAAGGCCGGCTGAAAAGCCGGCCTTCTTTTTTGCCTAGCGAGCGCGGCCTTCCTTCCAGGCCTGCAGCAGCTTGTCGTAGGCGATCGTCTCGCCCTTCGGCTTTTCGTTGGCGAGCTTCGACCACGGTGCGGCATTCGGCGACAGCCACGCCGCAGGTTCCTTCTTCGCATTGAGCTTCGGCGGGCAGTTCTTCATTCCCGCGCGCTCCAGCCGCGCCAGGATGCGATCCATCTGGTCCGCGAGACTGTCCATGGCGGCTTGCGGCGTCTTCTCGCCCGTGACTGCGGTCGCGACGTTCTGCCACCACAGCTGCGCCAGCTTCGGATAGTCGGGCACGTTGGTGCCGGTCGGCGTCCACGCGACGCGCGCCGGGCTGCGATAGAACTCGATCAGGCCGCCGTACCTCGCCGCGTTCTTCGTGAAGTATTCGTGCCGGATGTCGCTGTCGCGGATGAAAGTGAGCCCGGTGATCGATTTCTTCAGCGACACCGACTTCGACGTGACGAACTGCGCGTACAGCCACGCGGCCGACATGCGCTTCGGGTCGACGCCGCGCAGGAACGTCCACGAGCCGACGTCCTGGTAGCCGTTCTGCATGCCGTCCTTCCAGTACGGACCGTGCGGCGAGGGCGCCATGCGCCACTTCGGCGTGCCGTCGGCGTTGACGACGGGCAGCCCGGGCTTGGTCATATCGGCGGTGAACGCCGTGTACCAGAAGATCTGCTGCGCGATCTCGCCCTGCGCCGGCACCGGGCCGGATTCGGAGAAGGTCATGCCCATCGACTGCGGCGGCGCGTACTTCTTCATCCAGTCGATGTACTTGGTGAGCGCGAACACGGCGGCGGGCGAGTTGGTCGCGCCACCACGCGACACGGACGCACCGACGGGTGTGCACTTGTCCGTGGCAACGCGAATGCCCCACTCATCGACCGGCATGCCGTTCGGAATTCCCTTGTCCGCCGAGCCGGCCATCGACAACCAGGCGTCGGTGAAGCGCCAGCCGAGCGACGGATCCTTCTTGCCGTAGTCCATGTGGCCGTACACACGCTTGCCGTCGAGCTGCTTCACGTCGTTGCTGAAGAACGCGGCGATGTCTTCGTACGCGCTCCAGTTGAGCGGCACTCCGAGCTCGTAGCCGTACTTCTTCCGAAACCGCTCCTGCAGGTCCGTGCGCGCGAACCAGTCGGCGCGGAACCAATAGAGGTTCGCGAACTGCTGGTCCGGCAGCTGGTACAGCTTGCCGTCCGGCGCGGTGACGAACCTGGCGCCGATGAAATCCTTCAGGTCGAGGCCGGGATTCGTGTACGCCTTGCCGGCGCCGGCCATGAAATCCGAGAGCGGCAGCACCGCGCCGTAGCGATAGTGCGTGCCGATCAGGTCGGAGTCGGTGATCCAGCCGTCGTAGATCGAGCGGCCCGACTGCATCGAAGTCTGCAGCTTCTCGACCACGTCGCCTTCCTGGATCAGATCGTGTTTCACCTTGATGCCGGTGATCTCGCCGAACGCGCGCGCCAGTGTCTTCGCCTCGTACTCGTGCGTCGTGATCGTCTCCGAGACCACGCTGATCTCGGCGACGCCTTGCGCCTTGAGCTGCGCGGCGGCGTTGATGAACCATTTCAGCTCCGCCAGCTGCTGCTCTTTCGACAGTGTCGAAGGTTGGAACTCCTGAGCGATCCAGCGGCGCGCGGCGGCTTCGTCTGCAAGAGCCGTCGCGGTGGCCATCAGGGTCAGCAGAATGCTCAATATCGTGGTTTTCATTGACGTTCTTCCTTCATCCCCACCGCATGATCGCAACCAGCGTCGCTGCGCTCAAGCCTGCGCCCCACCATTGCGGCAGATCGGTCAGCCCGGCCCACGCCAGGTTCACGTAGGCCGCGGCGAGCAGTCCGATGAACAGGCGATCGCCGCGTGTCGTCACCAGCGGCAGCAGACCCCGGCGGGCGACAGTTGGCGAGCGCAGCTCCCACACGGTCATGCCGACCAGCAGCACGCCGATGCACACGAAGAAGATCGCGACCGGCGGCGTCCAGGCCATCCACGACAGCAGCGACATCACACTCTCCCCATCGCGAAGCCTTTCGCGATGTAGTGACGGACGAACCAGATCACCAGCGCGCCGGGCACTATCGTCAGCACGCCGGCGGCGGCGAGCGTTCCCCAATCCATGCCGGCTGCGGAGACCGTGCGCGTCATCGTGGCCGCGATCGGTTTCGCGTCGACGGACGTCAGCGTGCGCGCCAGCAGCAGCTCGACCCACGAGAACATGAAGCAGAAGAACGCGGTGACGCCGATGCCCGCCTTGATCAGCGGCAGGAACAGCTTCACGAAGAAACGCGGGAACGAATAGCCGTCGATGTACGCCGTCTCATCGATCTCGCGCGGCACGGCCGACATGAATCCCTCGAGGATCCACACAGCGAGCGGCACGTTGAAGACCATATGCGCGAGTGCCACGGCCAGGTGCGTGTCCATCAGGCCGATCGCGGTGTAGAGCTGGAAGAACGGTAGGAGGAACACCGCCGGCGGCGTCATGCGGTTGGTCAGGAGCCAGAAGAAGAGGTGCTTGTCGCCGAGAAACGAATAACGCGAGAAGGCGTACGCCGCGGGCAGCGCGACCGCTACCGAGAGGATCGTGTTGAGCACGACGTAGATGATCGAGTTGACGTAGCCGCCGTACCACGCCGGGTCGGTGAAGATGGTCGCGTAGTTCGCGAGCGACAGCGATTCCGGCAGCCATGCGAACGTGCTGGTGATCGCGAGGTTGCTGCGCAGGCTCATGTGCACCATCCAGTAAATGGGCGCGAGCGTGAAGACGAGATACAGCGCCAGCAGCAGCCAGCCGCGGTTCCTCTTCATCGCGGGTCCTTCATGAAGTTGTAGAGCACGAAGCACAGCAGCAGGATGATCAGGAAGTACACCAGCGAGAACGCCGCGGCCGGACCGAGATCGAACTGACCGACGGCCTTCTGCGTCAGATACTGCGAAAGGAACGTGGTCGAGGTGCCAGGGCCGCCGCCGGTCAGCACGAACGGCTCGGTGTAGATCATGAAGCTGTCCATGACGCGCAGGAGCAGCGCGATGGTCAGCACGCCGCGCATCTTCGGCAGCTCGATGTAGCGAAAGACAGCCCAGCGCGATGCGCCGTCGATGCGTGCAGCCTGGTAGAACGGCTCGGGAATCGCGCGCAGTGCTGCGTACGAAAGCAGCGCGACCAGCGGCGTCCAGTGCCACACGTCCATGACCAGCACCGTGACCCACGCGTCCGTCGGGTCCTGCGTGTAGTTGTAGTCGATGCCGAGCTGCGTGAGCAGGTAGCCGAGCAGTCCGATGTCGCCGCGCGCGAAGATCTGCCAGATCGTGCCGACGACGTTCCACGGGATCAGCAAGGGCATCGCGAGCAGCACGAGCACGAGCGAAGCGCGCCAGCCGCGCTCCGGAATGGCCAGCGCCAGCGCGATGCCGAGCGGAATCTCGATGAGCAGCGCGGCACTAGTGAAGATCAGTTGTCGATAGAGCGCGCCGTGCAGATCCGGATCGCGCAGGATCTCCTGGTACCACTCCATGCCGACGAATACAGCCTGGTCCGGACCGAGGATGTCCTGCACCGAGTAGTTGACGATCGTCATCAGCGGGATGAGCGCGGAGAACGCCACGCTGACCAGCACCGGCAGCACGAACCACCACGCGCGCTGATTGACGGGCTTCGCGGAGCTCACGGCACTCTCCGTTCGCCTGCGTAGAGCGCACAACGTTGCGGTGGGAACCAGGCGAAAGCGCTGCCCGGCGCCGGCACGTCGCTCCCGGCTCGCAGCTTCGCCCACGCGGACGACGTGCCGACTTCGAGTCGCACCATCGTGTGGATTCCCTGGTCCTGAATCGCCGCGACGCGCACCGGCACGCGATTCGCGCCGGGCGCGGCTGCGAGCTCCAGGTATTCTGGCCGCACGCCGATCGCCAGCGGCGCGTCGGCCGCCGGGACTCGTGTGCTGCACGTCTCGACACGCACGCCGGCGATCGTCGCCGCGCCGCCGGTCCACTCGCAGGCGAGGAAGTTCATGCCGGGCGAGCCGATGAAATGTCCGACGAAGCGATGCGCGGGCGTTTCGAACAATTGCTCGGGCGTGCCGACCTGCACGATCTCGCCCTGGCTCATCACCATGACCTGGTCGGCGAATGTCAGCGCTTCGGTCTGGTCGTGCGTGACGTACAGCAGCGAGAGCTTGAGCTGCTGATGGATCTGCTTGAGCTTGCGGCGCAGCAGCCACTTCAGGTGCGGATCGATCACCGTCAGCGGCTCATCGAACAGCACCGCTGCGACGTCGGGCCGGACCAGGCCGCGGCCGAGCGAGATCTTCTGCTTCTGATCCGCCGACAACGCGCGCGCGCGGCGCCCGAGATCCGCGCGCAGCTCGAGGATGTCTGCTACTTCTTCGACGCGTTGTCGCAGCTTCGCGCTGCTCCAGCCGCGATTGCGCAGCGGAAAGGCGAGGTTGTCGAACACGGTCATCGTGTCGTAGACGACGGGGAACTGGAACACCTGTGCGATGTTGCGCGCCTGCGGTGCGAGCGCCGTCACGTCGCGGCCATCGAACGACACCTTGCCGCGAGTCGGCGCAATCAAGCCGGAGATGATGTTGAGCAGCGTCGTCTTGCCGCATCCGGACGGGCCGAGCAGCGCATACGCACCGCCGTCGGTCCAGCTCATCGTCATCGGGCGCAGTGCCCATGCATCCGTCACACCCGTGTAGCGATGCCCGACGTCTTCGAGGTCGATGCGCGCCACGCTCAGCTCTCCGGCGCGAACAGCAGGCGGCCGCTGTGATCGAATCCGTACAGGCTCGCGGGGCGGACATAGAGCGTGCAAGGCTCGTTGAGTGCGAGATCGTGCACGCCCGGGACCTGCGCGACCAGGCGCACGTCGTCACGCGCCAGGTGAATGAAGGTCTCCGAGCCGCTGATCTCCGCCAGCTCGACGCGACCACTGAGCGCAGCGTATCCGGGCGCGCCGGCGAGTGAGAGCTCGTGCGCACGGATTCCGAGCAGGATCTCGCCTCGCGGCGTCTGCGCGATTGGCAACGGCACACTGTCACCCAGAGTGCGGGCAGGGATCACGTTCAGCGGCGGATCGCTGAACGCGCGCGCGGCGGCCAGCGTCGCCGGACGACGGAACACCTGCATGGTCGGTCCCGACTGCAGCACCCGGCCTGCGGCGAGCAGCGTCGTGTGACCGCCGAGTTGCAACGCTTCGAGCGGCTCGGTCGTCGCATACACGACAGTCGTTCGCCCGTCGGCGAAAAGTTGCGCGAGCTCCGCGCGCAACTCCTCACGAAGCTTGTAGTCGAGATTGATGAGCGGCTCATCGAGGAGCAGCAGCTCGGCATCCTTCGCAAGCGCGCGGGCCAGAGCCGTGCGCTGTTGCTGGCCGCCCGACAACTCGGCGGGATAGCGAGACAGAAACGGACTGAGCCGCAGCGTTTCCGCAAGTGCAGTCACGCGCGACTTGATGTCGCCTTCGCTCTTGCGCGCGACGCGCATCGGCGACGCGATGTTCTCGTAGACGCTGAGCGACGGGTAGTTGATGAACTGCTGGTACACCATCGCGACGTTGCGCTGGCGGACCGGCACGCCCGTGAGATCGGTATCGCCCTGGAGCAGGTGTCCTGACGTCGGCCGATCGAGTCCGGCCAGGATTCGCAACAGCGTCGTCTTGCCGGCGAGCGTCGCACCGAGCAGGACGTTGATGCCGGCCGACGCGAGCGACAGGTCGATGTCCTGCAACCAATGCTCGGAGCCGACGCGGTACTGGATGCCGCTCAGGCGCAAGCGCTCGACCTCGCACTGAGCGCTGCTGCGAACCGGTTGCGCTCAGCTTCAGACAAGTGCAGCCCGAGCTTGCTTCGACGCCACAGGATGTCTTCGTCCGTCATGGCCCACTCGTTGCGCATGAGGTAGTCGACCTCCGCGGCGGTCAGGCCCGCGCCGTAGTGCTCGCCGAGATCCGCGAACGACTGCGCGTCGCCGATGATCGTTTCGACGCGCGTTCCATAGGCGCGTGCCAGGCGTCGCGCGACAGTGATCGGCAGAAAGCGCCAGCGCTTGCGCACATCGATGACGAAGCGCCGGAAGTGCTTCGCTGGCAAGTCGCCGCCGGGCAGCGGCGAGCGATGTGTCCAGCAGCGCGGGCTGATGCCGAGAGGTTCCTGCAGCTTCTCCAGTACCGTCTCTGCGAGGCGGCGATAGGTGGTGAGCTTGCCGCCGAAGATCGACAGCAGCGGCGGTTGGCCGCGCGAATGCGACAGCTCGATCCGATAGTCGCGGGTGACGCGCGATGCGCTGGCGGAGGCGTCGTCCCACAACGGCCGCACGCCCGCATAGCTCCAGCACACGTCGCCCGGTGCGATCTGCCGCTGGAAATAACTGTTGATCGTGTCGCAGAGGTAGCGGATCTCGTCCTCCGAGATGTTCACGTGGGCGGGATCGCCGGAGAAGGGCACGTCGGTCGTGCCGACCAGCGTCCACTTCTGCTCGTACGGAATTGCGAACACGATGCGTCCATCCGGGTTCTGCAGCATGAACGCGTGCTTGCCCGCGAACAGCCGCGGCACGACGATGTGACTACCCTTTACGAGCCGCACGCTGCCTTCGACCTGCACGGCGGGGAAGGAGTTCAGGACTTGCTCCACCCACGGACCCGCGGCGTTCACGATCGCGCGGGCGCGGATCTCGAGGGGTTCGCTGCTGCCTTGTCGCCTGCAGCGCGCGTGCCACAGGCCGTTCTCGACCGCGGCGGAAATGAAGCGCGTGCGCGTGTGAATCGAAGCACCGCGCTGCGCGGCGTCCAGCGCATTCAGCACGACCAGCCGGCTGTCGTCGACCCAACAATCCGAATACGAGAACGCGTGGTCGATGCCGGGGCGCAGCGCGCCGTAGCTGCCCGAGCCGACGCGTACGCTGCGCGAGGGCTGCAACGTGCGCCGTCCGCTGAAGTAGTCGTAGAAGAACAGTCCGAAGCGGATTTGCCAGCGCGGCCGCAGCCCGGGCACGTGCGGCAGGATGAATTGCATCGGCCGGACGATGTGAGGAGCGATGCGCAGCAGGCGCTCGCGCTCGATCAGCGACTCGCGCACCAGGCGGAACTCGAAGAATTCGAGGTAGCGCAGCCCGCCGTGGATCAGCTTCGTGGCCTTCGACGAGGTGCCGGACGCGAGATCGGCTTGCTCGACCAGCGCGACCTTGAGACCGCGCCCCGTCGCATCGCGCGCAATGCCGGCGCCGTTGATGCCGCCCCCTACGATGAGAAGATCGACGCAGTCACTGGCCGCCACGCCAACCTCTTTGTATGGTGCGATGAACGAGCGGCTGCAATGATACAAGGGAGTGAGCGTAGACTCATCTGATGGAAGAGCAGCAGAGCGAAGCTGGGTTGCGCATCGACAAGTGGCTGTGGTGCGCACGGTTCTTCAAGAGCCGCTCGCTGGCGACCGAGGCCGTCGCCGGCGGTCTCGTGCACGTCAACGGCGAGCGCGTCAAGCCGTCGCGCGCAGTCCATGTCGACGACCGGGTCGAAATCACGCGCGACGAGCAGCGATTCGAGGTCGTGATCCGGGGACTGCCCGTGCGGCGCGGCCCGGCGCCGGAAGCCCGCACTCACTACGTCGAGACCGAAGCGAGCATCGCCGCGCGCGAGCTGCAGCGCGAGCGCTCGCGACTGGCCCCGCCCGCGCCCGAGGGCCGCCCGGACAAACACGCCCGCCGGCTGCTGCGCGACCTGCGGCGCGGATAGTCAGGCTTCAGCCTGACTCCGTAAAGGCGCAGAATGCTTCCACGATCCGAGCCAGGGGAACCGTATGCAGATCACGCTCGATGTGAACGGCGAGTCACGCACCGCCGACGTGGACGAGGACACACCCCTTTTGTGGGCGCTGCGGGAGTCTCTCGGGCTGACGGGAACCAAATTCGGCTGCGGGGTCGCCGCGTGCGGAGCGTGCACCGTGCACGTCGACGGCAACGCGGTGCGCTCATGCTCCGTACCCGCCGCGTCGATGCAGGGGATGAAGATCACCACGATCGAGGGGCTGGCTCCGAAAGAGCAGCCGCATCCGCTGCAGGCAGCCTGGATCGAGCACCAGGTTCCGCAATGCGGCTATTGTCAGTCGGGGATGATCATGGCCGCCGCTGCGCTCATGACGCGCAATCCGCAGCCGACCGACGAACAGATCTCGGCTGAGGTCACCAACATCTGCCGCTGCGGAACGTACGAGCGCGTGCGCCGCGCCATCCATTCCGTTGCGCAAGCCAGGACCGACGGAGGTGCGCCATGAACAAGTGGACTCGCCGCACCGTCATCGCGACCGGCGGCCTGCTCGGCGGCGGTCTCGCGCTCGGCGTCGCCGGCATCGCGTTCGCGCCGAATCGCCTGCGTGTCACGCCGGACAGCCGCGACGGCACTCCGCAACTCACGACCTGGGTCAAGATCGGCGCGGACAACACCGTCGCGGTCGTCGTACCTCACTGCGAGATGGGGACCGGCGTTCAGACGGCGCTCGCGATGATGTGCGCCGAGGAGCTGGAGGCCGACTGGAACCAGGTGCGCATCGAAGAAGCGCCCGGTACTGACGATTACGCCAACGGCTATCTCGTGCGCGTGTTCGTCCCCGTCGTCGCGACCATCCCGAAATACATGGAGCGCGGCATCGACTTCTGGACGTTCAAGCTCACCGAAATGATGGATCTGCAGGTGACCGGCGGCAGCAGCGCAGTGCGCGGCACTGGCCATCTCGGCATGCGCGTCGCGGGCGCGGCGGCGAAGGCAATGCTGGTTGAAGCGGCTGCGAAGCAGTGGAAGGTGCCAGTCGCCGAATGCAGCGCGAAGCTGTCGAAAGTGACGCATTCCGGATCGGGGCGCACGGCGACGTACGGCGAGCTCGCGCCGCAAGCTGCGCAACTCTCGCCGCCCGTGCATCCGCCGCTCAAGTCGCGCGATCAGTACACGATCGTCGGCAAAGCGACGCCGCGGATCGATATTCCGTCGAAGGTCAACGGCTCCGCGACGTACGGTGTAGACGTGACGCTGCCGCAGATGCTGTACGCGACGATCGCCGCAGCGCCCGTGTTCGGCGCGAAGCTCGTCTCCGTGGACACTGCGCCCGCCGAGGCGTTGCCCGGCGTCAAGAAAGTCGTGAAGCTCGACAACGCAGTCGCAGTCGTCGCTGACGGCTATTGGCGAGCGCTCAAAGGCGTGCGTGCTCTCGCGCCGCAGTGGCAGCAGACAGGACATGAGCAGGTGACGAGCGACACGATCTACCAATCGATCGTCGCCTCGCTCGACGACAAGGAGCGTCAGCAGGAGGTTTTCAAGTCCGGCAAGGGCAGCGAAGCGTTGCAGGGCGTGGCGAAACTCGTCGAGGCCGAGTATCGCGTGCCATTCCTCGCGCACGCGACGCTGGAGCCCATGAATGCGACGGCGCGCATCGTCGACGGGCGCTGCGAAGTCTGGACCGGCGTGCAGGATCCGCTCGGCGCGCGCAAGACTGCCGCTGAGGCGTCGGGGCTCAAACCCGAGCAGGTGACGATCCACAACCAGCAGCTCGGCGGCGGCTTCGGTCGCCGGCTGCCCGGGGTCATGGATTTCGTCGAGCAGGCGGTGCGCATTGCCAAGGAGACGTCCCCCGCGCCGGTGAAGCTGATCTGGAGCCGCGAGGAGGACATCCAGCACGACTTCTATCGGCCGGCTGTCGTCGGTCGGTATCAGGCGGCGCTCGCGGACAACGGCGCGCCGCAGGTATGGGTCTCGAGGTTCAACATCAAGGACGAAGCGGCCAAGCTGCCGTACGCCATCCAGCATCAGGACATCCGCGCGGTGCCGCCGAAGCAGCACGTGCGCATCGGTGCGTGGCGCTCGGTCTCGCACACGCAGCACGGATTCTTCACTGAATCGTTCATCGATGAGCTGGCGCATACGGCCGGCAAGGATCCACTGCAGTATCGCAAGGAGCTGCTGGCCCACGCCCCGCGCCACGTCGGCGTGCTCGACAAGGTGGCGGAGATGTCGGGGTGGGGCGCGCCCGCGCCAGCGGGTCGTGCGCGCGGCGTTGCGCTGGTCGAAAGCTTCGGCTCGATCGTCGGGCAAGTTGCCGAAGTGGAGATCGTCGACGGGCGCGTGAAAGTCCATCGCGTCTGCGCGGCCGTCGACTGCGGCGACGTCATCAATCCCGATACGGCAACGGCGCAGATCGAAGGCGGAATCATCTACGGTCTGTCCGCGGCGCTGTTCAACGAAGTGACGATTGCCAACGGGCGCGTCGCGCAGACCAACTTCTACGACCTGCCGATGCCGAAGCTCGCCGACGCGCCGAGCATCAGCGTCGAGTTCATCCGTTCGGGCGCTCCGCTCGGCGGTCTCGGCGAGCCCGGTGTGCCGCCGATAGCGCCGGCGATCGCGAACGCGGTGTTCGCGCTGACGGGCAAACGGGTGCGCAGTCTGCCGGTGAGGGTGTAAGAGAAAGAAAGATTTAGAAAGGATGAACAGGATGAACAGGATCAGGAGAGACAGAGCCGTCTGACGGGACTGCCTGCACTCTTTATCCCGTCCATCCTGCTCATCCTGTCAATTCTGTTCGAGTCTCTTTCCCGCGCGCCTGGAACGAGCCGCCGGGCCGGCCGGCGAGCACCGCCTGAATCTCACTGACGATCGCCAGCGCGATCGTCTCAGGCGTGCGCGCACCGATGTCGAGTCCGATCGGACCGTGCAAGCGTCCGCGGAGTTGCTGCGACAGCTCGCCGATTTCCTGCATCAGACGTGCGCGTCGCGGAGCGGGGCCGAGCAGACCGACGTAGGGAATCGCGTCGTTCTCGGCCAGCGCTGCGAGATACGCCTGGTCCGACAGCAAGTGATGGCTCATCACGATCGCGGCGTCGTAATGCGCAGCGCGCAGTTCCTTCGCGAGATCGTCCGCGGGATTCAGCGCGACGCGTTGCGCACGCGGAAAGCGCTCGGCCACTGCGTACGCCGGACGATGATCGAGCACCGTGACCTGCCAGTTCATCAACCCCGCGATCTCGACGAGCGGCATCGCATCAGGGCCGGCGCCGAGCACCAGCAGGCGAGGGGGCAATTCGACTGGCGCAATCAGGAACGTCGCGCCGACAGTCTCGACTGTTGTTGCTGCGCGCAGCAGCGCGGTTCCGTTGAGGATTTCCGCGACGCCCGCGGGGATCGCCGCCGCAGTGCCGGAGCGAAACGCGGCGCCGAGCGGGTAAGCAGGATTCGTCGAGTGCGTCACCAGTGCGAAATTCCCGGGCACGCCGCGCCGGCGGCAGTCCTCGATGAACGCAAACGGTTGATAGTCGTTGGCGCGATCGAGCCGGGTCATCAGGATCGACATCGCGCCTTCGCAGCCGAGACCGATGCCCCAGATCAGATCGTCGGAGCTGCGCGTGTCGTAGTCGGCGACGACAGGCGCTCCCGACAGGACCGAGCGCGCGCGCTCCATCAGGTCGGATTCCAGGCAGCCGCCGCTCAGGAGGCCCGCTGCGCTGCCGTCCGCCGCAATCAGCATTTGCGCGCCCGCTTTGCGGTACGTCGAGCCGAGCGTGCGGCTGACGGTTGCGAGCACGAGCGGCTCGCCGCGGTCGCGGGAGTCGCGGAAGAATTCGCTTAGCGAAAAGCCACTGTGATTCATGCGCTACGGTATCCTTCCGGGCCAGCGGACCGCCTGAGCGGCAGGCCCGATTTCACGGCGCGGGAGTTGTATATGAGCGTAGCAGGCAAGTGGCAGATTTCGATGGATACCCCGATCGGCACGCAGAAGTTTACCTGGGACCTGCAGCAGGCGGGGGCGGCATGGAAGGGCACGATGAGCGCGCCGAACGGCGCCTCCGAGCTGAGCAACCTGCAGGTTTCCGGCAGCAACGTCGGCTGCAGTGCGAAGGTCAGCACGCCGCTCGGCCAGGTCGACGTGACCTTCGAGGGTGCGGTCACCGGCGACAAGATCGGCGGCACCTGCCGCACGCAGTTCGGCAACTTCCAGTTTTCCGGCGACCGCGGCTAGCCGCGGTGCCTCGTCCAAGAGGATCTCTTCCATGATGCGAACCCTTTCTTACGCCCTGACGCTCGCGCTGTTCTGGGCCGCGGGCACGACTGCGGCGCACGCTGCGGACGCTAAGGTCTCCTGCCAACTCTCGTTCACCATGAAGGGCTGGTCGGCGTTTTACAAAACAGCGAGCGGCAGCGGCACGATCAAGTGCAGCAACGGACAGTCAAAGAACGTCAAGCTGAGCGCCAAGGGCGGTGGACTCACCGTCGGCAAATCGACGATCGAGGACGGTCACGGCGAATTCTCCGGGGCCACCGGCCTCGACGAGGTGCTCGGCTCGTATGTCGCTGCCGAGGCGCACGCTGGCGCGGTGAAATCCTCGCAGGCGCAGGTCATGACCAAGGGCGAAGTGTCGCTTGCGCTCAGCGGAACGGGCCGCGGCTGGGACCTCGGCATAGCCTTTGGCAAGCTGACGATCGAGTGACGATCGAGTGACCCTCAGGGGCCGCCGAACGCATAGAATCAGTCGGGATCGTTGAGGGGGACGAACCGGATGTCAGCAAACCAGGCGCTGCAGAACGCCAGCCGGTCGGATGTCGCGGTCGTCGACGTGTTGCCGCAGCATCGCTTCGACGAGCAGGCGCTGTGGCGCTACCTGCAGGCGCAGCTCGACGATTTTTCCGGACCCGCCGCGCTGCGCCAGTTTCAGGGCGGCCAGTCGAACCCGACATTCCTGATCGAGACGCCGGCGAAGAAGTACGTCCTGCGCAAGAAGCCGCCGGGCAAGCTCCTGCCTTCGGCGCACCTGGTCGAACGCGAGTACCGGGTCCTGCGCGCGCTGCCGGGCACGGACGTGCCGGTGCCGAATGCGCGCCTGTTGTGCGAGGACGCATCGATCATCGGCACTTCCTTCTACGTGATGGATCACGTCGAAGGCCGCGTCATCACCGGCGTCACGCTGCCGCAGCTGAATCCGTCGGAACGCGCCAGCGTTTATGACGACTACGCACGCATCGGTGCGGCGCTGCACGCCGTCGATTTTCGCGCCGTCGGTCTGACCGATTTCGGCAAGCCCGAGGGCTACGTCGCGCGCCAGCTCGACCGCTGGACCAGGCAGTACATGGCGTCCAAGACGGAAGAGAACGCCGACATGGAGCGGCTGATCGCGTGGCTCGGCGCGAATCTGCCGACGAATGACGAGACGGCGATCGTTCACGGCGACTATCGCATCGGCAACACGATCATTCATCCGACGCAGCCGCGCATCATCGCCGTGCTCGACTGGGAGCTGGCGACGCTCGGCCATCCGCTGAGCGATCTCGCCTACGCGTGCATGTACTACCACCTGCCGGCGGGCGAAGGCCGCGGCGGACTGGCGGACGTGAACCTGGGCGAGCTGGGAATTCCCGACGAAAACGCTTTCATCGCGAACTACTGCCGTCACGCCGGGCGCGCGCGCATCGACAACTGGCCGTTCTTCCTTGCGTTCTCCTGTTTCCGCATGGCCGCGATCACGCAGGGCGTGTACGCGCGCGGGCTGCAGGGTAACGCCGCCGATCCGCGGGCTCTGACGTACGGCGGCATCGCGAAACAATTCGCCGCGACCGGTCTGAGACTGGCCGGTCGCAGCACGTAGGTCGGGCTTCGGCCCGACACAGGCGCAGCAAAGAGGCGCAGAAAGATGTCCGCACAACTCAAATCCGTCGACGAGATCGAGAGCTTTCGCCGCGAGACGCGCGCATGGCTCGAGGCCAACTGTCCGCCCGAGATGCGCCAGCCGGTCGCGGAGGAAGGCGACGTTTGCTGGGGCGGGCGGCGCTGGAAATTCAAGAACGACGCACAGCGCGTGTGGCTGGAGCGCATGGCGGAGCGCGGCTGGACCGTGCCGGAGTGGCCGAAGGAGTACGGCGGCGGCGGACTGAGCAAGGAACAAGCGCGCGTGCTGCGCGAGGAGATGGCGCGTCTGTCGTGCCGCGTGCCGCTGACTTCGTTCGGCATCTCGATGCTCGGCCCGGCGCTGCTCAAGTACGGCAACGAGGAGCAGAAGCGCGAGCACCTGCCGAAGATCACGCGCGGCGAGATCCGCTGGTGCCAGGGATACTCCGAGCCCGGCGCCGGCTCCGATCTCGCGTCGCTCAAGACGCGCGCCGAGGACCAGGGCGATCACTTCGTCGTCAACGGCTCGAAGATCTGGACCAGCTACGGCGACAAGGCCGACTGGATCTTCTGCCTGGTCCGCACCGACTTCGCGGCGAAGAAGCAGGAAGGCATCAGCTTCCTGTTGTTCGACATGCAGTCCCCGGGCATCTCGACCCGGCCGATCCGCCTGATCTCGGGCTACTCGCCGTTCACGCAGACGTTCTTCGACAACGTGCAGGTGCCGAAGACGAACCTGATGGGCGAGCTCAACAAGGGCTGGACGATCGCGAAGTACCTGCTCACGCACGAGCGCAACATGATCGGCGGCATCGGCACGCAGCGGCAGACGCCGCTCAGCCAGCTGGCGATCAAGAGCATCGGGCTCGCATCCGGCCGGCTCGCCGAAGGCACGCTGCGCGCCGACATCGCGCGCTTCGAAATGGACGCGCAGGCGTTCGGGCTGACGATGGGCCGAGTCATGGACGAGGCCAAGGCGGGCAACGAGACCGGCGCGGTCTCCTCGATGCTGAAGTACTACGGCACGGAGCTGAACAAGCGCCGCGCCGAGCTGGCGATGTCGATCGCCGGCAGCGACGGCCTGAAGTTCGACGGCCAGACGCAGATCGATCTCGCGCCCGTGTGGCTGCGCACCAAGGCGAACTCGATCGAAGGCGGCACCTCGGAAGTGCAGCTGAACATCATTGCCAAGAATGTGCTGCGGCTACCCGGCGCCTAAAGAACCGATCAGGGGTCAGTCACCATGTCGCTCGTACTCAACGAAGATCAACAAATGTTTCGCGACGCGGCCAGGCGCTTCGCCGCCGAGCGCGCGCCGGTCGCACAGCTGCGCAAGCTCCGCGACCAGAACGACGGCGTCGGGTTCGATCGCCAGGTCTGGAAGGAGATGGCGAACATGGGCTGGGCCGGCGTGCTCGTGCCGGAGGAGCACGGCGGCGCAGGCTTCGGTTACGTCGGAGCCGGCCTCATCGCGGAAGAGATCGGCCGGAACCTGAGTGCGACGCCGTTGCTGTCGACGTCTGTGCTCGCAGTCACGGCCTTGCTGCGCGGCGGATCAGCTGCGCAGAGAGATGCGCTGCTGCCGGCGATTGCCGGCGGGGACCTCATCGTCGCGCTGGCGTCGGACGAAAAGAATCGTCACGCGCCGCATAGCATCGCGACGCGCGCCACGGGCGCCAGCGGCAAGTTCAAGCTCAACGGCCGCAAGATTCACGTGCTCGACGGCCACGTCGCCGACCGGCTGATCGTCACCGCGCGCACGTCGGGGGACGTCGAGAGCCGCGAAGGGATCACGCTGTTTCTGATCGATGGCAAGGCGAGCGGCGTCAACGTCACACGCACGCCGACTGTCGACAGTCACAACGCTGCGTCGATCGAGTTGCGCGACGTCGTGGTGAGCGAAAGCGACGTCATCGGCACGTTCGACAAGGGCGCGGTCGTTCTCGACGCCGTGCTCGATGCCGGACGCGCCGTGCTCGCGGCGGAGTTGCTCGGTGTGGCGGAAGAATCGTTCGAGCGCACGCTGGGCTACCTGCGCGATCGCGAACAGTTCGGCGTCAAGATCGGCACGTTCCAGTCGCTGCAGCATCGCGCTGCGCACCTGTTCTGTGAGATCGAGCTGGTGCGCTCGGTGGTGCTGCGGACGTTGCAGGCGCTCGAAGCGCAGGAGCCGACAGCGTCGAACCTGGTATGCCTGGCGAAAGGGAAGGCCACCGACGTCGCACGCATTGCCACCAACGAAGCGGTGCAGATGCACGGCGGAATCGGCATGACCGACGAATTCGACATCGGCTTCTTCATGAAGCGCGCGCGCGCTGCGGGCGAGACTTTCGGCGACTACTACTATCACGCCGACCGCTACGCGCAGCTGTCGGGGTACTAGCCGCGTTGCTTGCGCCCCGTCACGCAACTACCGATTTGAAATAAAGCCCTGAGCGCGTGACAACCGGCGCAATTGACCGCGCGGCGGTCGCTGTATATAACTACAGCGAGGGAGCTCAAGGACCGAACATGTATCTCAGCGGCGCCGACCTGATCGACATGACGATCAAGCAACTCGAGATGCTCGAAGACATCCTCGGTGACGATGCGCGATCATTCACCGCGCAGTGTGACGCTGCAGGTCGCGACGCACGTCGCTGTCGCGAAGCAACCGACGCGATCCGCACGCTGATCCCGAAGCTGGTCGCGGCGCGAGCGACTCAGCAACCGAAAGGACAGATGCCGCTGCCCGGATGCGCCAACGAGGACGAGTTGTAGCGAAGCTGCGCCGCGGAACTTCGCGACAACACAAGGCGTTCAGCCCCGAAGCGTGTCGGACTCCACAGCTTGCAACGGACGGGGGTCAGCTTGTGACCTACGTCCTCACCGAAAGCCGCAGGCCACAGGTAAGTTTTGACGCGAGTGGGAAGAGGCGAAGGAGTTATGACAACAGAGCGCGATCCGGACTCCGAACCGACGGTCGAAATTCAGCGGCCCGTGCCGCCGAAATCCGGCGGCGACGAGGACGAGAATTTCGACCCTGAGAAGACACTGGTGCGCGAGGACTGGGAGAGCGTCGTGCTTCGGCGCGTGGCGCCCCACGTCGAGGCCGTGCAGGACGCGGTAGAGGACGAAGAGAGCTTCGGCTGGGAAAGCGAAGGCCTGCGGCGCCTGTCGCGCGAAGTTCAGAACCGCAGCGACCTCTAGACGCCGGTCGCCTGCAGTTCCTGCCCGACGCGCAGCTGCGCGCCGAGCCCGTCGATCAGAATCATGTTCTGACCGAAGATCACACCCTTCAGCTGGCGATCGAAACGGAATTTGGCCAGCACGCGCAGCGGCTCGTCGCCGTCGCGCGTGCCCGTCGCCTGGTCCGTCGTCGTCACGATACAGCGCGCGCACCCCTTGGCACGGCGCAAGCGCACGCCCTCCGCAAAGATCTCGTGAATGCGATCCTCGCCGAACGCCGGCAGGCCGCTGACCACTATGTTCGGCCGGAAGCGGTTCATCGGCAGCTTCTTCGACAGGCGGCTGTTGAGGTCCTCCAGCGAAGCTTCGGAGATCAGCAGCCACGGAAAGCCGTCCGAGAACTGGTTCAGCGCCTCGATGCCCGGCGTCCACTGCGCGTTGCTGGGGCGCTTGCGGCGCGCGTCGAAGCGCACCAGCCGGTAAGGCGCGCCGAGGTAGCGAGTCAGGAAGTCGGCAGCTTCGGCGCCGGCGTCGAATGCCGCGCAACGGTCTTTCCAGCAGGTCACTTCGAGTTCGCCGGCCGCTGCGTCGAACGGCACGCGCAACTCGGCGCCGCCCGGGACGCGCAGGCGTAGCGTGTCCCCCCCGAGCGCCGGCTCGATGAGCGCGAGTCGTGGCTCCTCGCGTTGAGTCATGAAGCGGCCCTCCGGGCGCACGATCAGCCATTCGCGATCGTGCTCGAAGCCGGTGGCGGCGACGCGCGCGCTGTCGAGTGCGATGCCGCGGCAGCCTTTGACCGGATAGACGTTGAGGGCGGTGATGCGGATCATGGGAGGTGCTAGTCTGCCAGCCATCCGTGCCCAGCTACCAGTCACTCACCAATAATAAAGAAATGAGCACCGCTGCTTCCGGGGCCCACGCCGGTCCGCTCGACTCGCGCGCCGCGCGCCTGTTCGTGGTGCTCGCGGCGTTCCTGGCCTGCAACGCGATGATCGCCGAGTTCGTCGGCGTGAAGATCTTTGCGCTCGAGCCGACGCTCGGCCTGGATTCGTTCGACTGGAACCTGTTCGGGCAGAGCGGCTCGCTGTCGTTCACGAGCGGCGTGCTGCTGTGGCCGTTCGTCTTCCTGATGACCGACGTCATCAACGAGTACTTCGGCCGCCGCGGCGTGCGCTTCATCTCGTGGCTGACGGTCGTGCTGATCGGCTACGGGTTTCTCGCGGCGTACCTGGCGATCGGACTGGTGCCGGCGCAGTTCTGGATCGCGGTGAACCAGCAGTACGGCGTGCCGGATATGCAGGCAGCGTTCGCCAGCATCTTCGGACAGGGCATGTGGACGATCGCGGGCTCGATCACGGCGTTCCTGATCGGTCAGCTCATCGACATCGCGGTGTTCCATCGCATCCGCAGGGCGACCGGCGAGAAATGGGTCTGGTTGCGCGCGACCGGCTCGACGGCGGTCTCGCAGCTCATCGACAGCTTCGTCGTGCTCTACATCGCGTTCGTGATCGGCCCGCAGCATTGGCCGATCCCGCTGTTCCTCGCGGTCGGCACCGTCAACTACGGCTACAAACTGCTGATGGCGTTCCTGCTGATCCCGCTGATCTACCTCGTGCGCCGCATGATCCGCGCCTATCTCGGCGCACCTATCGCCACCGCGCTCGAAGAAGCAGCGAGCAGAGTCTGATCCCGGTCAGAAGAGCATCCGCGACATGGCGCGGCGGGTTTGACCGACGATGGGATCTGCCTCGCCGATCAGCTCGAACGCCAGCACGAGGCTGCGGCGCGCCAGGTCTTCTTTGTAGTTGCGCTGGTCGCGCATCATTTCGAGCCAGGCGAGCAGCGCCGGCTCGACGTCGCCGCCGAGCAGCTGGTGCACAGCCAGCGCGTGCTTGAGATCGAGGTCAGCGGGGTTTGCAGCCACTCGCTCGCGTAACGCGCGCACATCGGGATAGGCCGCGACGACGTCGCTGAACGCGAGCAGAGCGGCGAGTCGCTTCACTGCAGCGTGCGACGGATTCGAGCCCTGCAGACGTTCCAGCTCCTTGCGCGCGCCATCGAGGTCACCGTCCAGAGCCTGCAGCTCCGCGAGCCCCGTCTGCAGGTCGAGGTTGTCGCGATCGCGAGCCAGCTCGTTCTGCAGGATCGTGCGCGCGGCGGCGAAATCTCCCGCCGCTTTCAGTTGCTGCGCGTGCTGCATCGGACTGTCGACCGTTTTCGGCAGATGCTTCTCCAGCATGTCGCGGATCTGCGCCTCCGGCACTACGCCGATGAAGTGATCGACGACAGTGCGGTCCTTGAAAAGCACCACCGTCGGCAGGCTGCGGACGCCGATCTGCTGCGCCAGCTCCTGCTGCTCGTCGGTGTTCACCGTGGCGAGCTTCAAGCGCCCGGTGTACTGCGCGGCCAGGCGGTCGAGGATCGGCATCAGCTGCTTGCAGGGGCCGCACCAGGGCGCCCAGAAGTCCACGAGCACGGGTGTCTGGCCGGACGCCTCGACGACGTCGGTCATGAAGGTAGCGCCGGTTACAGTGAGAGCGGCAGCGGCTTCGGTCACGAGCGGGCCTCCGGTCAGGGATGGTCGAGGGCTCAACGATGGAGATTTGGCGGTCAAAATCAAGAGACCGGGTCCTGCGGCGTAGAATCGGCGTCCTGACCTGTGTAGGCTTTCGCGCCCGCCGCCCCCAGAATCTGGTATCCGAACAACCATGAATCAGCCCGCAGCCGCGCGAGCGGCATCCGACGGCTCCGTCGCAGCCGCCATCAACCGCAACTACCTCGGCGACGAAGAACAGATCGTGCGCGAGTTGGCCGACGCGGCGCGTCTGCCGGCCGCGGCCCGCGACAAGATCGCGGCGCGAGCGGCGCAGCTGGTCGAGGGTGTGCGCACGACGCGAGTGAAGCGCACCGGGCTGGATGCGTTCCTGCGTCAGTACGATCTGTCGTCGCAGGAAGGCGTGATCCTGATGTGCCTCGCGGAAGCGCTGCTGCGCATTCCCGACGACGCGACCGCCGACAAGCTGATCGCGGACAAGATTTCCGCCGGCGACTGGGGCTCGCATTTTGGCGAGGCCGAGTCGCTGTTCGTGAACGCGTCGACCTGGGGGCTGATGCTCACGGGCCAGATCGTGCGGCCGAGCGACTCGGACATGCACGATCCGCGCGGCGTGATCGCGCGCATCGCGGGCCGTCTCGGCGAGCCGGTGCTGCGCGCCGCGTTCCGGCAGGCCATGCGCATCATGGGGCACCAGTTCGTCATGGGCCGCACCATCGAGGAAGCGCTGGAGCGCTCGGTTTCGGCCGAGAATCGTGCCTATCGCTACTCGTTCGACATGCTCGGCGAAGCGGCGCTCACCGACGCTGACGCCAGGCGCTACCTGGACGCCTACGACAAGGCAATCGGCGCAGTTGCGCGCTCGATCAAGGCCGGCACGGCAATCGAGGCGGCGCCGAGCATTTCGGTCAAGTTGTCGGCGCTGTTCGCGCGCTATGAATTCACGCAGCGGCGACGCGTCATCGCCGAGCTCGCACCGCGCTTGCTGGAGCTGGCAGTCGCAGCCCGCGAAGGCGGCATTGCGCTGACAGTGGATGCAGAGGAAGCGGAGCGGCTCGAGCTGTCGCTGGAGCTGATCGAGCACGTCGTGCGCTCGCCGAAGCTCAAGGGCTGGAACGGCTTCGGGCTGGCAGTGCAGGCGTATCAGAAGCGCACGCGCGAAGTCATCCGCTGGCTGCGCGATCTCGCCGGCTCGGTGAACACGCGTCTGAACGTGCGTCTCGTGAAAGGCGCGTATTGGGACAGCGAGATCAAGCGCGCGCAGGAGCGCGGGCTCGCCGGCTATCCGGTGTTCACGCGCAAGATCAACACCGACGTGTCGTACATCGCGTGCGCGCGCGAGCTGATTGGCGCGGGCGCAACGATCTATCCGCAGTTTGCGACTCACAATGCGCAGACGGTCGCGACGATCATGGAGCTGGCCACGGAGGCGGGACGTGCGTTCGAGTTCCAGCGCCTGCACGGCATGGGCGAGGAGCTGTACGCGCAGATCGTCGGCCCGGGCAAGGTCGGCCTGCCGTGCCGCGTCTATGCGCCGGTGGGCTCGCACGAAGACCTGCTGCCGTACCTGGTGCGTCGTCTGCTGGAGAATGGCGCGAACACCTCGTTCGTCAATCGCATCGTCGACGAGCAGACTGCTATCGCCGACATCGTGCGCGATCCGGTCACGGAAGTGGACGCGTTGCCGCAGAAGGCGCATTCGCGCATCCCGGCGCCGCGCCTGCTGTACGGCTCGTCGCGCCTGAACTCGCAGGGCGTGAATCTCGCCGATCCCTTCGAGTCCGAGCCGCTCCTCGCGAACATTGCGACCGCGGTGCGCGAGCGCTGGGTCGGCGGTGCGCTCGTCTCCGGCAAGCTGCGCCAGGGCCGCGCGGCCGAGGTGCGCAATCCGGCGAATCGCAGCGAAGTCATTGGCGTCGTCAGCGATGCTGACGAAGCGGCCATCGAGGCTGCGTTTGCTGCTTCGGTACGTGCGCAGCCGGACTGGGACATGACGCCGGCGAGCGAGCGCGCCGAAATCCTCGAACGCGCCGCGGACCTGTTCGAATCGCGCATGCCGGAGTTGATCGCCTACTGCGGACGCGAAGGCGGCCGCACGATTCCGGACAGCAGTTCCGAGGTGCGCGAGGCGGTCGACTTCCTGCGCTACTACGCCGATCGGGCCCGCACCGAGTTCGGCGCCGGCGTGCGCCTGCCCGGTCCGACGGGCGAGAGCAATGAGCTCAAGCTGCGCGGCCGCGGCGTGTTCGTGTGCATCAGCCCCTGGAATTTCCCGCTCGCAATCTTCACGGGGCAGATTGCGGCTGCGCTTGCGGCCGGTAACGCGGTGCTCGCGAAGCCGGCGGAGCAGACGCCGCTCATCGCGACGCGTGCGGTGCAGTTGCTGCTCGAAGCTGGAGTGCCGGCAGACGTGTTGCACCTGTTGCCCGGCGACGGCGCCAGCGTCGGTGCGCGCATCGTCGCGGATCCGCGCGTGGCCGGCGTCGCGTTCACGGGCTCGACCGAGACCGCGAAGGCGATCAATCGCTCGCTGGCGAATCGCGAAGGACCGATCCCGGTACTGATCGCCGAGACCGGCGGCCAGAACGCGATGATCGTGGACAGCTCGGCGCTGCCGGAGCAGGTCGTCCTCGACGCCGTGCAGTCGGGCTTCAATAGCGCAGGTCAGCGCTGCTCGGCGCTGCGGGTGCTGTTCGTGCAGGAAGACGTCGCGCCGCGCATCTGCAACTTGCTAGCGGGCTACATGGATGAGCTGGTCATCGGCGACCCGCTGCGGCTGGCCACCGACGTCGGCCCGGTGATCGACGAAGCTTCGCGCGACATGCTGCGCGCGCACACCGCGCGCATCGTCACGTCGGCACGCTGGCATCACGCCTGCAAGCTCGGGCCGGAGCACGAGCGCGGCCTGTTCTTTGCGCCGGTCGCTGTCGAGATCGACTCGATCTCACAGTTGACGCGCGAGGTTTTCGGACCGGCCGTGCACATCGTGCGCTACCAGGAGAACAAGCTGGACGCGGTGATCGATGCGGTCAACGCGACGGGATATGGACTCACGCTCGGCGTGCACACGCGCGTCGACGCGACGGCGCGGTACATCGGCTCGCGCGTGAGGGCCGGCAACGTCTACGTGAATCGCAACATGATCGGCGCGGTCGTCGGCGTGCAGCCGTTCGGCGGGCGTGGGTTGTCCGGCACCGGTCCAAAAGCTGGCGGTCCGCACTATCTGCACCGCTTCGCCACCGAGCAGACGGTGACGATCAATACGGCTGCGGTCGGCGGCAATGCGAGTCTATTGACGATTGGAGAGTAGCCGGAAAAAGTTCGCGCCTTTGGCCGGCGTCGTCGCAAGGGCCTTGGCCGCTTTGGACCGGAAAAAAAGTCACGTGCTGCGTTTCGGGTAGTCGAGCTCGGCGTCGACGCCGCTCTCCCACTCGAGCTCGCTCCAGTCCTTGATCTCGAACTGCAGCGTATAGACGGCGCAGGTCGGCAGGTTGTCGACCGAGCGCTCGGCGGAGATCTTGTCCGCGAACTCCGTGATGCCCGGATTGTGGCCCACCACCATCAGGTGTCGCGAGCGGCCGCCGAGCTCGCGGATGACCGCGAGCATGTCCTTCGGCGAGGCGAGATACAGGCGCTCGTCCTGGTGCACTTTCTGCGCCGAAACGTTGAGCTCGCGCACCATGATGGTCGCGGTCGTGATCGCGCGCACCGCCGGGCTCGACAGTACGCGATCCGGCTTCGGGTCGTGCTCCTTGAGTCGTCGCGCCATCTCCGGCGCATCCCGCTGCCCGCGCGGTTCGAGCACGCGATCCCAGTCTTCCTGATCGGTCCGGCCGGGCTCGGTCTTCGCATGGCGGACCAGGGTGAGTCGCAGCGGAGTGCGTGCAGGCATGGACTTACTCACTGCGGGGCCTCGATTTCCACTTTGCCGTCGACGACGCGCGTCGGATACGTGCGCACGGGCTCGTATGCCGGCGGCGTCAGGGCTGCGCCGGTGCGCAAGCAGAAGCGCGCGCCGTGCCGCGGGCAGATGACGACGTCGCCGTCGATTGCACCGCCGGCCAGCTCGCCGCCGTCGTGAGTGCAGATGTCATCGATCGCGTAGAAATTGCCGCCGATGTTGAACACCGCGACCAGCACGCCATCGATTTCGATCTGCGCGTAGTCGCCGGGCGGAATGGCGGCCACGGCCGCAACGGGGTGCCAGGACATGCGAGTTGAGTTTCCGCGACCTACATCATGCCGGTCTGCAGGCGAGCAGCGTCCGACATCATGCTCTGGTTCCACGGCGGGTCGAATACCAGCTCGACGTCGGCGCGCTTGATCGTCGGGAGGACCTCCACCTTGTCCCTGACGTCCTGCACCAGCACCTCGCCCATCCCACAGCCGGGTGCGGTCAGCGTCATCTTGATCTCGACGACGCGCTCGCCGGTTTCGTCGCGCTTCACTTCGCACGAGTACACCAGGCCGAGGTCGACGATGTTGATCGGAATCTCCGGGTCGTAGCAGGCGCGCATCTGGTCCCACACCAGCTGCTTGACGTCGTCGTCGGTCGCGTCGGGCGGCAGCTCCGGTCCGAGCAGAGCCTCCTTGCCGAGCGCATCCGCATCTTTGCCGGGGATGCGGAACAGGTTGCCCTCGACGTAGACGGTGAAGCTGCCGCCGAGCGCCTGCGTGATGAAGCCGGTCTTGCCTTCGCGCAGCGTGACCGGAATGCCCGCCGGAACCATGATGGCTTCGACGTCGCGATGCAGGGTGACGGGTTCGTGCTCGTGGCGGTACACGGTCTGGTCTTCGCAACTATTCGGTCGTGACGGGTGCGGTGGCGCGGTCGAGCGCGGCGTTCAGCGTGTGCCAGCACAAACTGGCGCACTTCACGCGCGCGGGGAACTCGCGCACGCCGCCGAGCGCCGCAAGCTTGCCGAGGCGGGCGGTGTCGACGCCCGCATCATGCTGCGTGAGCAGCGTATGTACGTCGTCGAACAGCTTCTGCACCTCAGCGCGCGACTTGCCTTTGACTGCTTCGGTGAGCAGCGAGGCCGAGGCGACGGAGATCGCGCAGCCGCTGCCCTCGAACTTCGCCTCGCTGACCCGCTCGCCGTCGAGATTCACGTACAGCGTCAGGCGATCGCCGCACAACGGATTGAAGCCGTCCGCGTGCGCGTCGGCCGGATCGAGCCGGCCGAAATTCCGCGGGCGGCGGTTGTGGTCGACGATGACGTCGCGATACAGGTCTTTGAGGTCCATGACTTCAGATCCGCGGTCTTCAGGCGAGGAGCTTGCGCGCGTGCTCGAGCGCGGCGACCAGCTGGTCGATCTCCTCGAACGTGTTGTAGAACGACAGCGAGGCGCGCGCGGTTGCCGGCACCTCGAAGAAATCCATCACCGGCATCGCGCAGTGATGACCGGTACGCACTGCGACGCCCTCGGTGTCGAGAATCGTGCCGATGTCGTGCGGATGAATGCCCGCCATCGTGAACGACACCACCGACGCCTTGTGCGGCGACGTGCCGATGATGCGCAGACCCGCAATGCTCGTGAGCCGCGCCGTCGCATAGTCGAGCAGCTCGTGCTCATATGCCGCAATGCGCTCCATGCCGACGCTTTGCAGGTAGCGGACCGCAGCCGCCATGCCGATCGCGCCCGCGATGTGCGGCGTGCCTGCCTCGAACTTCCACGGCAGCTGGTTGAAAGTCGTCTTCGCGAAGGTTACCGACAGGATCATGTCGCCGCCGCCCTGCCACGGCGGCATCGCTTCGAGCAGCGACTCGCGGCCGTACAGCACGCCGATGCCGGTCGGGCCGAGCATCTTGTGCGCGGAGAAGCAGTAGAAATCGCAACCGAGCGTCTGCACGTCGACGCCGCTGTGCGGCACGGCCTGCGCGCCGTCGAGCAGCACCGGAACCTCGCGCTCCTTCGCGCGCGCGATGAATTTCTCGACCGGCACGATCGTGCCGAGCGCGTTCGAGATGTGCGCCAGCGCGAGCAGGCGAGTGCGCGGCCCGAGCAGCCGCTCGAACGCTGCGAAGTCGACTTCGCCGCTCTGCGTGATCGGAATCACCTTGAGTTGCGCGCCCGTCTGCTCGCAGACGAGCTGCCACGGCACGATGTTTGCGTGGTGCTCCAGCGCGGAGATCAGGATCTCGTCACCGGGCTGCAGTCGCGGCCGCGCGTAGCTCTGCGCGACCAGGTTGATCGCTTCCGTCGTGCCGCGCACGTAGATGATTTCGCGCGTGCTGCGAGCATTGATGAAGCCGCGCATCGTCTCGCGTGCGCCCTCATACGCGTCCGTGGCGCGCTGACTCAGCGTGTGCACGCCACGATGCACGTTCGCGTGATCGTGCTCGTAGTAATAGTCGATGGCGTCGATCACCGAACGCGGGCGCTGGCTCGAAGCAGCGTTGTCGAGATACACGAGCGGCTTGCCGTTGACCTGCTGGTGCAGGATCGGGAAGTCGCGACGGATCTTCTCGACGTCGAAGTCGCTGCGGCGGACGGGAACGATGGCGGCATTCATGAGGACTTTCCGTAACGCTCGTCCAGGAGCTTTTCGAGGTGACTGCGGACCGCCGCCGGCCCGACCGACGACACGACCGACTCCGCGAATGCGCGAATCAGCAGCGCGCGAGCCGCCGTCTCATCGAGTCCGCGCGAGCGCAGATAGAAGAGGGCGCTTGCATCGAGCTGGCCGGTCGTCGCGCCGTGGCTGCACTTCACGTCGTCGGCGTAGATCTCGAGCTCCGGCTTGGTGTCGATCTCGGCGCCGGCCGCGAGCAGCAGGTTGCGGCTCGACTGGCGCGCGTCGGTCTTCTGCGCGCCGGGCCGGACGATGACCTTGCCGTTGAAGACGCCGCGGCCGCGCTCGCCGGCGATGCCGCGATAGTTCTCGTCGCTGCTGGTGTACGGGGCGGCGTGATCGATCGTCGTGTGCGAGTCCAGGTGCTGATTCGCAAGCGGTGCGAGCAGGCCGCGCAGATCGACGTGCGCGCCAGGACCTTGCAGAACCGTTCCGAGATTCAGGCGCGCGAGACTCGCGCCCAGCGCGATGTCGTGCGATGCGTAGCGTCCATCCTGCTGCACGCGGACGTTGACGTGCCCGATGTGGAACGCGCGGGTCGATTCCTGCTGGATACGATAGTGCTCGACCTTCGCGCCCGCGGCGATTTCGATCTCCGACACTGCGTTGGTGAAGCATTCGCCGGCGGTGCCGCCGATGAAGTGCTCGATCACAGTGCAGCGGCTATTGGCTGCAGCTCGAACGATTACGCGCGGGCAGCTCATCAGCTGCGCGGCGGCATCGCTCCACTGATGAACAATGTAGATCGGCTCATCGGGCGCAGCGCCCGCGGCCAGATCGAGCACGACGCCGTCCTCGAAGAACGCGAGATTCAAGTCTTCAAGTGCGCCCGGCTGCGCATGCGACGTCTGCGCGATGAACGCAGCCACCGCGGCAGGGTCGTGCTCGGACCATTGCTGCAGCGTCAGCAGCGTCATGCCGGGTAGCTGCGCACCGACGGACGACAATGCGGGCATCCAGTGTCCGTTGACGAGCACGATGCGGATGCCTGCGTTTGCGATCCAGTGTTGTTCGAGCGCATCGAGCGCCGCTGCAGTGCTCGTAGCGGGCACGAAGGTGCGCGCTTCCAGACGGCGCAGGTTCGTGTACTTCCAGTCTTCCTGGCGCTGCGTCGGAAAGCCCGCAGCGACGAACCGCTCGAGCGCCGCGCGCCGCAGCTCCACGAGGGCGTCGCTCGCTGGCCACCGCGCATCGAACTCGGCGCGATAGCGCTCGCCGGCTGGGCGCGATTCCTGCAGCGTCATGACGCTCATGCAGCCGCCGATTCCTGCTTGACCCAGTCGTAGCCGCGCTTCTCCAGTTCCAGCGCCAGCGATTTGTCGCCGCTCTTGAGGATGCGCCCGCCGGAGAGCACGTGCACGCGGTCGGGCTCGATGTACTCGAGCAGCCGCTGATAGTGCGTGACCATCACGATCGCACGATCCGGCCGCCGCAGGCTGTTGACGCCGTTCGCGACCACGCGCAGCGCGTCGATGTCGAGACCGGAGTCCGTCTCATCGAGCAGCGCCAGCGTCGGTTCGAGCACGGCCATCTGCAGGATCTCGTTGCGCTTCTTCTCGCCGCCGGAGAAGCCTTCGTTGACGCCGCGGCTGAGGAAGCTCTCGTCCATGTGCATCAGCTTCATCTTCTCGCGCACCAGCGCCAGGAACTCGAACGCGTCGAGCTCCGGCAGGCCGCGATGCTTGCGCACGGCGTTCAGTCCCGCCTTCAGCAGGTAGACGTTGTTCACGCCCGGGATCTCGACCGGATACTGGAATGCGAGGAACACGCCCTCGCGGGCGCGCTCTTCGGGTGGCAGCGCCAGCAGGTCGCGTCCCTGGTAGCTCACCGAGCCGGCAGTGACCTCGTAACCTTCGCGTCCCGCGAGCACCTGCACGAGGGTGCTCTTGCCGGAGCCGTTCGGCCCCATGATGGCGTGCACTTCACCCGCGCCGATTTCCAGGCTCACGCCGTGCAGCACCTGTTTGTCGCCGGCGCGTACCTGCAGATTGTCGATCTTCAGCATGCTCATCCGACTGATCCTTCCAGGCTCACCGCCAGCAGGTTCTGCGCTTCCACCGCGAACTCCATCGGCAGCTCCTTGAACACGACTTTGCAGAAGCCGTTGACGATCATGTTCACGGCGTCCTCTGCGGAGATGCCGCGGCTCAGGCAATAGAACAGCTGGTCGTCGCCGATCTTCGAGGTCGTCGCCTCGTGCTCGACCCGCGCCGACGTGTTCCGGATTTCAAGGTACGGGAACGTATGCGCGTTCTTCCCGACGCGCACCATACCGCGATAGGTGTTCTGCCCGTGGCCGGCCGAGATTCCCTTGGACACGATGG
>JBIOUH010000211.1:0-16262 GCA_044866955.1 Steroidobacteraceae bacterium | reverse complement strand
TCTACCAGCGCTACCGCGCCCGCGGTCTGTCTACCACTGCTGCATTGGTTGTCCTGGCTCGCAAGCTGGCCCGCCTCGCCTTCTCCATCGTCAAGCACAACGTCGACTTCCGCCCCGAACTGGTGAAAATCGCTTGCGCTCAACCATAGAATCTTTGCGTCTTGGCGAGAGAATTTTCTTTGTCTCTTCTTTTCCGCCGATCACCTTCAATCATAGCGATGGGGTCCGCAGTCCATGAGGTAGCGGCGGAGCGGAACGAGAGCCGGAAATATCTCTCGCCAAGACGCAAAGACGCCAAGAAGAGAAGAGACTCACGAATTCAGGAGAAGGAGTTTCTTGGCGTGGCGGTCTTGGCGAGAGACATTATCTCTCCGTAATCGGCGCCCACGACGGCTGCTTCTCCACTCGCTCGCACCAGGCGCGGATCGCCGGATACGGCGCGAGATCGAAACCGCCTTCGTGCGCAACGTGTGTGTACGCGTACAGCGCGATGTCCGCGAGTGAGTACTGACCCGCGGCCAGATACTCGGAATCGCGCAGCGATTCCTCGAGCACGTCCAGCGCTGCATAGCCGTTCTTCTTCTTCTCGACCAGCTTCTCGCCGAGCTCCGCGCGCGAGCGGCCAAGCTTCAGCCAGAAGCGCAGTGTCGCGATGTTCGGCTCCAGGTTGTATTGCTCGAAGCACATCCACTGCCACATGCGCGCGCGCTCGAACGGATCCGCGGGAATCAGCCGCGTGCCTTCGGCGAGATAGGCAATGATGGCGTGGCTTTCGGGCAGGAAGCCCTTGCCGGGTATTTCCAGCAGCGGGATGCGGCCGTTGGGATTCTTCGCGAGAAAATCCGCGGTGCGCGTCGCGCCGGTGCGGATGTCGAGCTCGATCAGCTCATACGGCAGCGCCAGGTGCTTGAGCACCAGGCGACACTTGTAGCCGTTTCCGGAGGGCAGGTAGTCGTATAGCCGGTACATCGTCTCTCCGCTGTCCATGAGCGTCAGTGCAGCGCCGCCGCCGGACACCTGCCCGATGTCCGAAAGTCGAAGAGCTGCCTGCGGTCTGTGGATCCTTGACGTCCCGCAGTTCTATGCGCGCAGCGTCGTTGCTCCCCGCAACATCGCCAGCGCACCACTGCGCACGACCTCGAGCACTTCGCCGAGATTCCCCGCTTCGGCGATGAACTTGTTGATCTGGGACTCACTGTCCGTAAGCTCGACGGTAAAGCTTTCCGCTTCGTCCGACAACACCTTTCCGCCCGCCTTGTGCACGCACTGTTGCAACGATGCGCGTTGCGACGCCGGCGTGCGCAGCTTGATCAGCAACAGCTCGCGCTCGACGTGCTGATCGCGCGTCACGTCGTCGACGTTGACGACGTCGATGAGCTTCAGCGACTGGTTGACGATCTGCTGGATTACCGCGTCGGTGCCGGTCGTCACCAGCGTCAGGCGCGAGACAGTCGGGTCGTCGGTCGGTGCGACGCTGAGCGATTCGATGTTGTAGCCGCGCGTGGCGAACAGGCTCGCGACGCGCGTGAGCGCGCCGACTTCGTTCTGCAACAGGATCGAAATGATGTGGCGCTTGCGCGTGCTCATCCCGGGAGTTCCTCTGGGCGGGCTCGTCCAGGCTCGTGAATGCGTCACCAGGCTCATCGCACGGAGCATACGGAAGCTCGCGGGTCTCGTATACATCCCGGGGCGATTGCTGCTAGGCTCGATCGCTCTTCCGGGGAAGCTTTGGTTGAAATCGTCGTGAAAGAGAATCACGCCGCGCGCCCTGCGCAGGCCGCTCATCCGCTCGCCGGCCAACAAATGGCGGGTGCCGAAATCATCGTCCAGGTGCTGGCGGACGAGGGCGTCGAGACCGTTTTCGGCTACAGCGGCGGGGCCATCCTGCCGACCTACGACGCCATCTTCGTATACAACCAAGCCAGTGCAGCGGCCGGACGCAAGCCCATGCCGCTGGTCGTGCCGGCCAACGAGCAGGGCGCCGGCTTCATGGCGGCAGGCTATGCGCGCGCCACTGGCAAGGTCGGTGTTTGCGTCGTGACGTCCGGCCCGGGCGCGACCAACACTGTCACACCGGTCCGCGACTGTATGGCCGACTCGATCCCGATCGTCGTGATCTGCGGCCAGGTGCCCACTGCGGCCATCGGCAGCGATGCGTTCCAGGAAGCGCCGGTCGCCAGCATCATGGGCTCGGTCGCCAAGCACGTGTTCCTCGTCACCGACGCGTCGAAGCTCGAAGCGACGCTGCGGACTGCATTCGAGATCGCACGGACCGGACGCCCGGGACCTGTGGTGATCGATATCCCGAAAGACGTGCAGAACTGGCACGGCGAGTTTCACGGCACCGGGCGGCTGCCGGTGAGTGGCTATCGGCATCGCATGAACCGCCTGATGCGCAGCGTCGTCGCGGATGCGCAATGCGCCGAGTTCTTCGCGATGCTGGGCGAAGCGAAGCGGCCGCTCATCTACGCGGGCGGCGGCGTAGTTCGCTCCGACGGCGCAGCGGCGCTGCGCGAGTTCTCGATCGAATTCGGCGTACCGGTGGTCACGACGCTGATGGGTCTCGGCGCGTTCGACACGACACATCCGTTGTGCATGAGCATGCTGGGGATGCACGGCGCGGCCTTCGCCAATTATGCCGTCGACGATTGCGATTTCCTGTTCACGCTCGGCGCGCGCTTCGACGATCGCGTGGCGGGCAATCCGCCGAAGTTCGCGCCGAACGCACGGCGCATCGCGCAGATCGACATCGACGCTTCCGAGATCAACAAGGTCAAGCCGGTCGGCTGGAGCCACATCGGCCTGTTGCCGGAAGCGCTGCGTGCGCTGCTCGCGTACGGGCGGCGCAGCGGCTTCAAGCGCGACTGGTCCGCATGGCATGGACACTGTGCCGAGCTCAAGCGCTCGCACCCGATGAACTACGATCGCGGCAGCCCGCTGATCCAGCCGTACCACGTCATCGAAGAGATCAACAAGCTCACGCGCGGCGAAGCGATCATCGCTACGGGAGTCGGCCAGCACCAGATGTGGGCGGCGCAGTACTTCGACTTCCGCGCGCCGCGCTTGTGGCTGACTTCGGGCAGCATGGGCACGATGGGATTCGGCCTGCCCGCAGCGATCGGCGCGCAGGTGGCGCATCCCGACAAGCTGGTGATCGATATCGACGGGGACGCGAGCATCCGCATGAATCTCGGCGAGCTCGAAACCGTCACGACCTACGAGCTGCCGGTGAAGATCGTCGTGCTCAACAACTTCGGCGACGGCATGGTGAAGCAGTGGCAGAAGCTGTTCTTCAAGGGCCGCCTGTCCGCGAGCGACAAGTCGCTGCACAAGAAGGATTTCGTCAAAGCGGCGCAGGCCGACGGCTTCCGCTACGCCGTGCGGCTGGAGCGCAAGGAAGATCTGCCGCGCGTCATCGCCGAGTTCGTCGCGTTCCGCGGCCCGGCATTCCTGGAAGTGATCATCGATCCCGACGCCGGCGTGTATCCGATGGTCGGCCCGGGCCAGGCCTATGACGAAATGATCACCGGCGAGCACATCACTGCGCGCCACCAGAGCAGGATCCGTCCGCCCGACGCTTCTGAAATGTTCTGAGCATGGAGCGCGCGGGACCGTTCTGGGATGTGATGGAAGGGCGCAAGCCGCCGCCGCCTGCGGCCGTGACGCTCGGTTTCAAGCTGCTGGAAATCGATCCGGAGCGCGGCGCGATTCGCGTGCAGTTCGAGGCGAAGCCGGAGTTCCTCAACCCCATGGGCGTCGTGCAGGGCGGGTTCGTCGCGGCGATGCTCGACGACACGCTCGGCCCCGCGCTCGTCTGCACGCTGCCGAGCGGCCATTTCGCGCCGACCATCGAGCTGAAAGTGAACTTCATCCGGCCGGCGCCGCTCGGCGCGCTCATCGGCGAGGGCCACGTCGTGGCGCGCGGCGGCACGATCGCATTTCTGGCGGGGGAGCTGCGAACGGAGCAGGGCGAGCTCGTTGCCACTGCGACGGCGACAGCACGCATCGTGTCGTCGCGAGTGTAGGTCGGGTCGCTCCAGCGCATCCTGCGCCCGTGCCATTCGCGTATCCCTGCGCAGCTTCAGCCCGACTCTTACCTCGAAAAGATTCCCGTCAGCACCGGCTTCGCATACAGCACGGGCGCGTACGCGCGATCGACATCCGGGATCCACCAGCGAATCTCCGCCGAGGCGTTCAGCGTCGCCGTGAGCATCTGCGCCGCGATGTACGGGTCGACCGCGCGCACTGAGCCGGATGCGATGCCATCGGAAATCAGCGAGGCGAAGCGGTCGCTGACGCGATTGGAAGCCTCGACCATCTGCAGGCAGATGGGCTCCGGCAAGGCAGTGAGCGCCGACGTGCGCAACAGGGGTCCGCGAGCCGACAGCTGATAATCGACCAGCGCAGACGCGGCCGTCGCGAGCTTGGTGAGCTCGTCCTGGTCGCCGCTGCCGACGGCGCGTTGCACACGTCGCATCACTTCGAAGCTGCGCTTGAAGCAATCCACCACCAGGTCGTCTTTCGCTTCGTGATGGTGATAGAACGAGCCTTTGGTCACGTTCAGCCGCGAGGAGATCTTTTCCACCGAAGCGCCGCGGTAACCCTGCTCGTTGATGAGTCGCGTCGCCGCGATCAGGAATGTCTCGCGCGGCGTCAGCTCCTGCGCGGAAGACTCCAGCACGGTGTCGAGCGACAGCGCCTGCGGCTCCCAATGACGGCCTGGTGCGGCGAGGCCGTGCACGAAGATGTCGTACATGCGCTCGCGGATGCGATCGTAGTCTTCGAGGTCGTAGCGCGGCAGCCAGGCGACCGCCCAGAAAATCTGCTCGGTCAGGATCTGTGCGCGCGCAGTGCGTCCCGGTGCGTCGAGCCAGGAAAGCTGCGGCGCGACGAAGATCTCGCGGATCTTGTCGAAGAACCGCATGTACGCCTGCAGCACCACGCCGCGTTGCGGCTTCTGCAAAGCGCGGATGTCGTTGAATACCGCAATCGCCGGTGCTTCGCCGGCAGCGATGCGACGTCGCAGGTCGAGCCACGCTTCGAGCAGCCGCTGCACGCGCTCGTGCGGCCCGTCGACACGCAATGCATCGCTCGCCAGCTCGTCGAACCTCGTGATGCCGTCGAGAAAGCAGGCAACCGCGAGATCTTCTTTCTTCTTGAAATAGTACGTGACGCTGGTAGTGGTGAGTCCGACCCGGCTCGCCACGCCGGCGAGCGTCATTCCTTTCACGCCCTGGTGATTCAGGATGTCGCTGGCCGCGGCAACGATTGCCTCCTTCTTGCGCGCGTAACGCGCTGTCGCACCGCCGCTGCGCGCGGCCGTTTCCTGGGTCGCGCTCATGCGCTCAGAAAATCTCGAACAATCCCGCCGCACCCATGCCGCCGCCGACGCACATCGTCACCACGCCGTACTTGGCGCCGCGCCGCTTGCCTTCGATCAGCAGGTGGCCGGTCATGCGCGCTCCGGACATGCCGTACGGATGGCCGATGGAGATCGCGCCGCCCGAGACGTTGAGCTTGTCGTTGGGAATGCCGAGCTTGTCGCGAATGTAGAGCACCTGGCTGGCGAACGCTTCGTTGAGCTCCCAGATGCCGATGTCGTCCATCGACAGGCCGTGCGCCTTCAGGAGCTTCGGCACCGCGAACACCGGGCCGATGCCCATCTCATCCGGATCGCACGCCGCGACCATCATGCCGCGATACGCGCCGAGCGGTTTGAGCCCGCGCTTCTCCGCTTCCTTCGCTTCCATCAGCACCGACGCCGATGCGCCGTCCGAAAGCTGCGAAGCATTGCCGGCGGTGATGAAGCGCCCTTCCTTGATGCGCTGGCCGTTCTTGAACACCGGCTGCAACGCCTGCAGATCGGCGAGCGTGGTCTTGGGCCGGTTGCCCTCGTCGAGCTTGAGCGTGACTTGCTTCTCCGAAGTCGCGCCGGTCTCCTTGTCGGTGACGGTCATGAGCGAGGTGAGCGGCGCCATCTCAGCGTCATAACGACCTTCGGCTTGCGCCGTCGCGGTGCGCTGCTGCGATTGCAGCGAGTATTGATCCTGCGCCTCGCGGCTCACGCCGTAGCGTTCCGCGACGATCTCCGCAGTCTCGATCATCGTCATGTAGATCTGCGGCAGGTTCTTCACCAGCCACGGATCGGCGGCGCGGAAGCGATTCATCTTGTCGTTCTGCACCAGCGAGATCGACTCGACGCCGGCGCCGATCGTGACCTGCATGCCGTCGCTCACGATCTGCTTCGCGGCTGTGGCGATCGCCATCAGGCCCGACGAGCACTGCCGATCGATCGACATGCCCGGCACCGTTACGGGGAAGCCGGCGCGCAGCAGACCCTGGCGCGCCACGTTGCCGCCTGTCGAGCCCTGCTGCATGGCGCAGCCGACGACGATGTCTTCGACTTCGGCGGGATTGATGCCGGCGCGCTTCACGGCCTGAGCAAGCGCGTGACCGATCAGCTCCTGGCCCTGTGTGTTGTTGAATGCGCCGCGATAGGCCTTGCCGATCGGTGTGCGCGCGGTAGAGACGATGACTGCTTCACGCATGAGATTCCCCGGTCAAAAAAAGATGTCGGGTTGAAGCCCGACCTACAGCGTTACTTCAGGTCCTGGAAGCGTTTGCCCTCGGCGGCCAGCTTTTCCAGCAAAGCAGACAGCTTGAAGTCCGCGCCGAGCTTCGGCCCGTACTCTTTGAGCTTCGCGACCACGGTCTGCAGGCCGACCGTGTCGCCGTAGAACATCGGCCCGCCGCGATAGACCGGCCAGCCATAGCCGTTGATCCACACGATGTCGATGTCGGACGGGCGGATCGCGATCTTCTCTTCGAGAATCTTCGCGCCCTCGTTGATCATCGGGTACACGCAGCGCTCGAGAATTTCCGCCTCGGAGATCCGGCGCGGCGTCGCGCCGGCTTTGGCCATGAAGTCCTTGATGATCTTCTCGGTGACGGGTGCGGGCTTCGCGTTGCGCTCGGCATCGTAGTCGTAGAAGCCGGCGCCGGTCTTCTGGCCGCGGCGGTCCATCTCGCACAGCACTTCGCGGATGGTCGAGCTCTTCGAGGTCTCCTTGCTCCAGCCGATGTCGAGGCCTGCCAGGTCGGACATCGCGAACGGGCCCATCGGCATGCCGAAGTCATACAGGACCTTGTCGACGTCCCATGGCATCGCGCCTTCCAGCAGCATCGCCGTCGCCTGGCCCTGGCGCTGGAACAGCATGCGATTGCCGACGAAGCCGGGACATACGCCCACGAGCGCGGCGATCTTGCCGATCTTCTTCGCGAGCTGCATCGACGTGGCGATGACCGGCTTCGAGGTCTGCGCGCCGCGCACGATCTCGAGCAGGCGCATCACGTTCGCCGGCGAGAAGAAGTGCAGGCCGATGACCGACTCGGGTCGTTTGGTCGCGCTCGCGATCTGGTTCACGTCAAGGTAGGAAGTGTTGCTGGCGAGGATCGCTCCCTGCTTGACGATGCCGTCGAGCTTCGCGAACACGTCCTTCTTGATGTCCATGTTCTCGAACACGGCTTCGATCACCAGGTCGCAGTCGGCCAGCGCCTTGAAGTCGAGCGTGCCTGTCAGCAGGCCCATGCGCTTCTCGACGTCTTCCGCCTTGAGCTTGCCGCGCTTCGCAGTGGTGTCGTAGTTCTTGCGGATCACGCCGAGACCGCGGTCCAGCGCATCCTGCTTCACTTCGACGATCGTCACCGGGATGCCGACGTTGGCGAAATTC
Source organism: Steroidobacteraceae bacterium (assembly GCA_044866955.1). Lineage (GTDB taxonomy): Bacteria > Pseudomonadota > Gammaproteobacteria > Steroidobacterales > Steroidobacteraceae > Steroidobacter. Next base: position 8,532 of record JBIOUH010000211.1, on the reverse strand, counting down.
ATGGAGATGCCGCCGCCCATCGTGCCGGCGCCGACGACGCCGACCTTCTTGACCGGAATGGTCGCGGTGTCGTCCGGCACGTCCGGCACTTTCCACACCTGGCGCTCGGCGAAGAACACGTAGCGTTGCGCGGCGGATTGCGTGCCAGTCATCAGCTCCATGAACAGCTTGCGCTCGGTCGCGATGCCCTGATCGAACGGCAGATTGACCGCCGCTTCGATGCAGCGGATGTTGTACTCGGGCGCGAGGAAGCCGCGGAACTTGCGCGCATTGGCCTTGCGGAACTCGGCGAACAGCTCCGGCTTGCCGCGCGCTGCCTCGACCTTCTCGTTCATGTCGCGCACTTTGCGCAGCGGCCGCTTCTCGGCCAGCACTTTCTTCGCGTAGGCGAGCGCACCGGTGCGCAACTCACCTTCGGGCACGATCTCATCGAGCAGTCCGGCCGCGAGCAAGGACTTGGCGTCGACGTGCCTGCCGGAGGTGACCATGTCGAGCGCCGCTTCGGGTCCGACGATGCGCGGCAGTCGCTGCGTGCCGCCCGCGCCGGGCAGCAGGCCGAGATGCACTTCGGGCAGTCCGCACTTCGCCGACGGCACGGCTACGCGGTAGTGACAGCACAATGCAGTTTCGAGTCCGCCGCCGAGCGCAGTGCCGTGAATCGCAGCGACGACCGGCTTGGGCGAATTCTCGATCGTGTCGCACACGTCATGCAGGCTCGGGGACTGCGGCGGCTTGCCGAACTCGGTGATGTCGGCGCCCGCGATGAAGGTGCGGCCGTCGCAGATCAGCACGATGGCCTTGACTACGGCGTTGCCGACGGCCTGCTGCATGCCCTTCACTATGCCGTCGCGGACCTGTTGCGACAGCGCATTCACGGGCGGCGAATTGACGGTCAGCACGGCGATCTCGCCCTCGACGGCCAGATCCGTTACGGCATTGATTGCCCCCATCTGCATCTCCCCCTCTGCCATAAAAATGCCTGAAAAATGCTCGGCAAAAATTTTCGAAAACGCGGTGTGCTCGGCGGGCGGGCATTATAGGCGCAACTCCGCGCCGATGAGCGCACCCGCGCAAGCGCTGCTGACGCGGAATCGTCCGACAGTCGGACTGCTCTGCGGTCAGGGCTCGCGCGCCTGAGCGCCCGTGGTCCCCGTTTTGCAGCCGTAGGTCTTGGGCTCGGCAGCGCACATATCAGGCGTGCCGTATTCCTGCCAGAAGGCCGGCAGGCCGGCGGCGCTTACGATCTGCTCGAACCGCGCATGGCGCCGCAGAAACGCGGTCTGCGGCATCCACAGCATCCGCAGCGGCACTGGCTCGTGGTCGCGCTGTAAACGGGCCATGCGGTTGAAGACAAATTCCGCCCGGCGCAACGCGGCGCCGCAGAGAATCTCGGTCGACGCATCGATGCGCCGCTCGCTCGCGGCACGCGTGATCGATTGCAACGCATCGGGAACGCGCGCTCGATCCGTCGCCGCCTGCAGCAGCGGTTCGGCCCATTCGCGAAATTCTTCGTCGCTCGACGATTCACGCAGATCGCGGCGCGCGGCTTCGAGATCGCCGCCGAGAATCGCGGCGAGTGCCTGCACGCGTGCGACCGCACTCGGGGGCTTTTCAGTTTGCGGCGAATCGGGTGTCAGCTTGACCTTGCTGACGGTCGCTGCCGCATCGAGATAGGCGAGGCATTCGAGCGCGCCGGTGTTCCGCGGCTGCAAGCGAACGGCATGCTCGAGCAGCGGGCGTGCTGCTGAGTAGCGCCCAGCATCCACGAGCAGACAACCCGAGCCTTCGAGCGCGGCCGCGCTGTTCGCATCCAGTGCGAGTGCGCGATCGAACTGCTCTCGCGCGGCTGTCCAATCGCCGCTTCGCAGGTGGACCAACCCGAGCGCCGCGTGCGCTTCGGCGATTCCCTCGTCTGCAGCCAGCGCACGCTCGGCGCTCGCCTTCGCCAGCTTCGACAGCGACGCTTCATCCTGTCCGCCGAGGCTCAGGTAACCGATCGCGAGCGCAGCGCGCGCGCGAGCGAAATGCGGTTGATGCCGCGCCAGCGATTCGAGTCGCTCGAGGGTGCGTGCGCTCTGCGGTACGCCGGGACGCGTGAGGCCCTGGCCGCCCGGGCCGAGCAGATCGAGCGCGTCGGTGAGATAGGCGTCGTACGCCTTCGCGTCGTCCGTACCGATCAGTGCGACCCAGCTCGGCGCGCCGGCCGGCTGCGCGTTCAGAAACTGCGGCAGGCGCTGCGCGAGCGCGCTGATCATCGCCAGCCGGCTCTCGGTCGGCAACGGGACCTGCTCCTGTCGCTCGATGACCTGATCGGGCGCGACCAGCGCGAGCGTCGCGCCGTTCGCCTCCGAATTGATCGTGACTCGCAGCGTGAATTTTCCCGACGTGTCGTCGATCGCGGCAACGCGCATGCGCCCGGCTGCCAGCAGATGCAGCACTTCATAGTCGAGCCAGCCGGTCGGAGTCGTTGCCGGCTGCGTGTACACGACCTCGAGGTCCAGCGGTTTCGAGCTGTGGAAGACCTCGCGCGGGGGCGGCTCCGCGGGGGCAGCCGGTGGCGGCACGGGCCTCAGCCACCACACCAGCAGCGACGCCGCGAGCAGCGCGAGCACGATGAGCCCGACTATGCGCCACCGGTTCATGCGCGAAGGTTGCCGAGGGAGCACGGACCGCGCAAGCTCTGCGACCTATGGACCGACCCAACCTCTACCTATTACGCGCCGACGACATTGCGGCGCGCTCGCAGACCTTCTCGCATCCGTGGAGCGCGAACTCGCAGGTCGCGGGCTACCAGATGGGTAAGTCGACCGGACTGAAGCGCACCGGGGTGAACTTCGCGCGCATTCCGCCGGGCAAGGAGGCGTTTCCCTATCACTCGCACTGGCAGGAAGAGGAGTGGGTCTACATCCTCGAAGGCCGGGGTATCGCGCGCGTCGACGGCAACGAGTTCGAAGTCGCGGCCGGCGACTTCATGGCGTTCCCGGCGCCGGGGGTCGCGCATTCGCTGCGCAATCCGTTCGAGCGCGAGCTGGTGTACCTGATGGGCGGCGAGAATCGCGAAGTGGACATCGCGGATTTCCCCGATCTCGGCCGGCGCATGTTCCGGCACAAGCAGGGCGTGGAAGTGTTCGAGCTGAGCGACGGGAAACCTTTAGAGGCGGTTGGCGGTTAGTGAGATGCCGCAAAGCTGACCGCCTCTTCACTAACCGCTAGCCGCCAACCGCTAACCGCTTCATCTCCATTTATTGCCGCCCTGATCCTGCACCATCGCGAGCTCGGTCCGGCGCGGCACGCCCGAGAACGTCGAGCCGCGCACGTACATCTTCGCGCGGTCGTCGGCCTGGAACGAGGCGCTTGCACCTTCGACGTGGCTGTTCGAGATGTGCACGACTGCGTCCTGCACGACGATGCCCGTGCCCGAGGCAACGATGTGACTGTTGGTGAGGAACAGCTCGCAGCCGCCGCGCACCGTGATCGCGTCGCCGTCGACGTAGATGTCGCGATTGTCGAGTTGCAGCGTGCGGCGGCCTTCGCAGATGAACGGATCGACGGTGCGACGCGAGCCGCCTGCCTGGTTGTCTGCAGATGCGTTCGAGCCGGAGCTCACGATGCTCACGCCCGGACCGCTGACGCGTATCTGGCCGTTGGCGCGCTCGACCGTGTAACCACTCGGAGTGGCGCCCGGTACGGGCACACTGCCTTCGCTGCGATCGGCCGCAGTTGCCCGGGCTGCCTGCTGCGGGCTGGTCGCAGATTCATTCTGCGTCGGCGCGGGCTCCGGCTCCGGCGGCGGCGCAGCTCGCATGCTCATCGCTTTCAATTGCGAAGGCGCGACCGCTGCGATCTCGCTCGCTTTGACCGTCTCGATCTCTCCGGTGCTCTTGTGCTTGACCGTGACGACGCCGCTGTGCGGATCGCTCGCGACCACTTCGAGATCCGGGTTGCGTTCGAGCGCGGCGCGCGCCCACGAGATCTCCGCGTTGGCTGTCGCGGTGTTCGCAGCTGCAGCTTCTTGCTTCGGAGCTTCGCCGCGATTGCATGCCGTCAGCGTCAGCGCCGCAGCGATTGCAAAACCAACGTTGGGGGAAACCAGGCGCGTGAGCTGAGTGGACATAATTCACTCCACCGATCGACTGGGCTCTATCCTCACCCCCTCGCGCCTGCGAGTCCATCCCTAGTTTTCTGGCTACGTTCTTGCTGGTGCGTTGGTTACGCCGGCAGCTTTTTCAACAGCTCCGTTTCGCGCTCCGGCGTGAGGCCCGCGCGCAGCTTCGCTTTCTGTTCCGCGGGCCGCTGCTCGTGCCACGCGAGCAGATCGCGCACCGTCGTTTCGACGCTGCGGAAACGCAGGCCCTTGGCCACGGCGCGCGCCGAGCTCACCAGCGAGAAACCCGCAGTGTCGCCGCTCGGGGGCGACCAGGTCGTGAGCTCGCCGCTCTCGAGGAGCTTGTTCTCTTCGAGGAACTTCAGCGGCGCCCAGCGGAACTTCGTGTTGGCCTTGGTCACGTGCTTTGCGGCTTCGAGCACGTCGCCCATCGTGACTGCACCCGGCGGATTGCACAGGTTGTAGCGGCCCGCGATGCGCTGCTCGACGCAACGACGCGTGAACTCCGCGAGATCGCGCACATCGATGAACTGCATCGGATCTTCCGGCGTGCCCGGCACGAACATCTCGCCGCCGCGCGAGACGCGCCACGGCCAGTAAGTGAAGCGGTCGGTGTGATCGCCGGGGCCGACGATGTAGGTCGGCCGGATCACGGCCTGGCGCTGGCCGAACGTCTTCTCCACGATCTGCTCGCATGCGGCCTTCAGGCCGCCGTAATTCTTCTCCGTGATCTCCTTCGCGTCCGGATCGTCGAGCGTCGCGAGCTTGTAGTCCTCGTCGATGCCCGGCGGGATGGGCTCGGCGTACGCGGAGATGCTCGAGATATAGATGTAGTGCTGCACGCGGTCCTTGAGCGCGTCGGCGCTGGCTTGCACTTGACGCGGGAAGTAGCCGGAGTCGTCGACCACTACGTCCCACTCGCGCCCCTTGAGCACGTCGATATGACCCGCGACGTTGCGATCGGCGATCAGCGTCTCGACGTCCGGGAACAGTCCCGGATTGCGCTTGCCGCGATTGAGCAGCGTCACCTTGTGCCCGCCAGCGTGCAGCTCGCGGACGAAATGCGGGCCGATGAAGCCCGTGCCGCCGAAGATCAGCACCTTCAGCGGTTTCGAGCCGGCGCCCTGCGCCCAGGCGCTCTCTTGCAACAGCAATCCGGCCGCCGCGGCAGTTCCCATCTTCATCAGATCTCGTCGGTTCATGTCAGCGACCTCATTGCGAAGTTTGTGCGGTCGGAGTGGGGCTCGAGTCGGCGGGACCGGGCTTGACGAACTGGGCGAGCCACTGGCGCTTGGTCTCGTACCAGAACAGCGAGTTCTGCGGCTTCAGCACCCAGTGATTCTCGTCCGGGAAGTAGACGAACTTGCTCGGCACGCCGCGGTTCTGCAGCGTGTTGAACAGCTCGATGCCGTGATTGACCGGCACGCGCCGATCGAGCTGGCCGTGAATCACCAGCGTCGGCGTGTTGAAGTTCGCCGCGTTCATGTGCGGCGAGTTGCGATTGAAGCGCTCCAGGTCTTCCCAGAATTCGCCGTAGCGCTTTTTCTCCGCGCCGCCGTCGCTCGCGTATTGCGTGAAGCTGTTGTAGACCGCCGCGTGCGCGACGAGCGTCTTGAACGGATGCTGCCGGCCGAGAATCGTCGCGGCGAGATAGCCGCCGAAGCTGCCGCCGCCGGCAGCCATGCGGTCTGCATCGATCCACGGCTGCGCGCGGAACCAGTCGGCAGCCTTGATCGTGTCCTGGTACGGCAGCTCGGCCCACTCCCTGGTGATCGAGTCGGCCCAGGCCTGACCGAAACCGCTCGAGCCATGGAAGTTGTGCCACGCCGTGACGTAGCCCCAGTTTGCGAACACCTGCGCGTTCCAGCGCCACTGCATGCCGTCGGTCACGCCGTTGTGCGGCCCGCCGTGCAGGAGCATGTACAGCGGCCACTTCTTGTCGGGCGTGAAGTTCGGCGGATACACGATCCACATCTGCACGTCGTCGCCGTTCGCACCTTTATAAGTGACGCTCTCCACGCGACCCTGCGTGAGATCGGCGAGCGCTGCGTCGTTGAAGTCGGTGAGCTTGGTCGCCGCGCCGGTGCGCGGAATGATGCTGACCAGGGTCGGCGGCTCGGTGAAGCTCTGGCGCAGCCCGACGATGACCGGTCCGCTGCCGGCCACGGCGAGCGAGGTGAAGCTGTGCTCGCGCGTCACTGCGCGCGGCGGGCCGCCGGACACGTCGAAGCGGTAAATGCGGCGCGTGCCCGCGTCATCGATCGAGCCGAACAGCGCGTCCGAATCGGGCGACCAGACCGTGCCGCTCACCGAGCGGTCCCAGTCCTCGGTCAGGTTGCGGAGCTTCGCGCCGCGCCGCTCGAACAGCATCAGGCGCGTACGGTCGGCGTAGAAATCCGGAATCAGCTGGCGCTGAAATGCGAGCAGCTTGCCGTCGGGGCTGTACTGCGGACCGCCGTCGTTGGCCGTGTTGTCGGTCGTGATGTTCCGGGGCGCTGCGCTGCGATCCACCGGCATCACGTAGATGTCGAAGTTCGGCTGAATGCCGCTGCGGTCCGTGTCCGATGCGAAGGCGATCTCCAGGCCGTCCGGCGCGATGTCATAGGAATTCGCGTCGGGCTCGGCGATCTCCAGCGACACGCCGGTGCCGAGCGTAAGGGCCTGCGGCTCGCCGCCGTCGATGCCGATCGAGTACACGTGCGTCTCGCGATGATCGAGAAAGCGGTCCCAGTAGCTCATCGGCGCCTTGTCCCACACCTGCGCGCTCATCTTCGGCTCCGCGCGCTCCTTCATGCGCTGCTCCTGCTCCGTCCAGTTCTTCAGGTCGGGCCACACCTGCGACAGGAATGCGATGCGCTTGGAATCCGGGAACCACTTCGGCGCGATCACGCCGGTCGGCACGTTGGTCACGCGCCGCGCTTCGCCGCCGTTCACCGCAATGACGTACAGCTGCGGCTGCTTGTCCTCGCCGCGCTTGGAAACGAATGCGATCAGCTCGCCGTCCGGGCTCCACGCCGGCGCGGAGTCGTTGCCCGCGTCGCTGGTCAGCTGGCGCGCCTTGCCCGGCTTGGTCGGCACCAGCCACAGGTCGGCGTCGCCCTTGTTCTTCTCCATGTCGTACTTCGTGACCGGCACGACCGCGAGGCGTCCGTCGGGAGAAATCGCCGGATCCGCCAGACGTTTCAGTTGCCACATCGCCTCGGCGGTGTAAGGCTGCGCGGCGCGCACTGCCGGCGCGAGCGCGAGGCCGGCGGCGAGCACGAGAATCGCTCTGGCCGCAACGCGCGGCTGTGGATTGTGCTTATGACACGTGCCGATCATTCGCGGACCTCTGTTCTTCATGGCCAGGGAGAAACCGCGGTAGTGTAAACACAGGTGCGGCGATCCGCTGTGCAAGCTGAGAAGTGCATCTATTTCTTCGCGACAGCCGCTCCGTAAACTGTCCGGACTAATTAGTTGACTCCTGAGTGAGGGGGCGCCCGAAGTGATCCAGGCCAAGCATCGCAACCGTCTGCCTCTGCCGCAGCCCGCCGTCGTGCACGTGCGCCGCTCGTACACCGAAAGTCGCTTCGGCCAGATTCATCTGTGGACGGCCTATCCGTCCGGCGGCGGCTTCGATGAGCGCGTGCCGGTCGTCTGCCTGCACCATGGCGGCGGCTCGGGGCGGGTGTTCGCGGCGATGCTCCGCGAGGTCGGACACGACCGCAGCATCTATGCGCCGGATCTGCCGGGCCATGGCTCGTCGGACGCCGCGGGCGCCAAGACCTCGGTCATGGACCTCGCCGGGGCCATCGGGGATTTCGTGGACAGCCTCAGGCTGCGCGCAGTCGACGTGTTCGGATATCAGCTCGGCGCGCTGGTGGCGGCGGAGCTGGCGATCGCCCGGCCGCAGACGGTGCGCCGCGTGATGCTCTGGGGCGCTCCGTGCTATTCGGCGCAGGAGCGCGCGGGCCTGTTGCAGGCCACGACGACTCCAGGAACGCGTGATGACGGCGGCGACGTCGCGGAAGAATGGCAACGGGTGCTGCAGCGTCGCGGCGCGAACGTCCCGCCGGCGGCGCTCGCCGAGGATTTCGGCGATCGGTTGCGCGCGGGTGTCAATGGCACTCGCGCACTGACCGCGGCCATCGACTATCCGACGCTCGAGCGTCTGCCGCTCGTGAAGCAGCCGGCGCTGGTTCTGCGCCTGCGCGACGAGTTCTGGGAGCAGGCGCCGCGCGTGCGCGCAGCGCTGCCGAACGGCTCGATGCTGGACGTTGCCGACTATGGCCAGGGTTTCCTGAGCGCGGCGCCGCAGCGCTTCGCTTCGATCGCAAGAGAATTCTTGGATAGGTGAGTAAGGCTGTAGGCTGTAGCCAGAAGAAGATCTCTCTTCCGGCTCTGGCTACAGCCTACGGCCTACAGCCCACAGCCTCTCTTCTTCACAC
>JBIOUH010000210.1:0-33648 GCA_044866955.1 Steroidobacteraceae bacterium | reverse complement strand
CGCCCGTCGTTGCCGACGTCCTTCAGGCTCTGCCGCACGCTGCGGACCGAGATGCTGCCTTCCAATGAGCGGGCGAAAGCGGCAACGAACGCGTTGTGCATGACGCTGCCGATCGTCGCGAGCAGGTCGGTGTCGGGATGCTCGATCGTGCCGCTGATTGGAATGCGCGCCGCGACCTGATCCTTCTCGCGGTTCTCCAGGATCTTCGCCGCGACGTCGATGATGCCCTCCCACAGCCGCTTGAGCGGATTCTTTTCGGGCTCGTCGCTGCTGTAGATGTTCACGTCGCGCATGACCGGCTTGGCGTAGCCCTTGAACTTGCCGTCGGCGGCGGCAAGCTCCGTGTACAGCTCGAACTCGCCGCTTTCGGCGTCAGCCTTGATGAAGCGCGTCAGCCACGGGTTCACCTGCGGCAGCTGCACGTTCTTCACGCTCAGGTTCAGATCGAACGTCGGCTTGACCGCGAGCGGATCCATGCCGCCGTCGACTTTGGCGGAACCGCCATCGAGGACCTTCGCCGTGAAATGGAAGCGCGCGAACGTCTCCTTGTGGCTGTCCGCGACGTTCGTGAGATTCGTGAGCTGGCCGTCGATGTGGCGCGCCGTCAGCGCGTCCTTGGTCTGAATGCCCGGCGCACGGAAGGTCACCGTGCCGTCGTGCACGCGGACGGTGTTGAAGCGAAACGGAAACAGCTCCTTGAACTGGTCGACCCAGTTCACTTCCTTACCGAGCTGCGACTTCTGCTCGCTCTCGGCCTTGACCAGGTTCGCCTGCGGGCGGAACAGGTCCGCTTCTGCCACGAGCTGCCCGTGCAGCAGGCTGCGCCATTCCAACGTCGCTTCGATGCGATCAGCCTTGAAGAACGGCACCGGCTGACCCGAACCGGTCTTCACGATCTCAATGTCCTTGATGTCGTACCCGCCGCGCAGCAGCGCGAGTTCGAGATCGCAGGTGTGGCCGCCATACGCATTCAGCGCGTCGATCTTCTTGTTGGCGTAGTCGAGCAGGATCGGCTCGAGCGCGAGACGCGCGGCCACCAGCAGCACTACGACGATGCCGACGATCAGCAGCCATCTGTTTCTACGCCTCATCGCGCGCTCCACCGAAACATGCAGTGAACTCCGCGCCGAGCAGGAAGATCTGCGCCGAGTAGTAAAGCCAGAGCAACAGCGCCGCGAACGAAGCTGCGGCGCCGAACGCCGAGGGTTGCGTCGAGCGGCCGAGGTACCACGCTATCCCCCAGCGTCCCAGGTGGAACAGCAATGCAGTCACCAGCGCGCCCCAGAGAATCGGACGCCAGTGCATGCGGCGCGCCGGCATGTAGCGGTAGATGAGCGCGATCAGGCCCGTAACGAGTCCTACCGAGATCACGAAATCCAGGACGCCGGCGAGCACGACGAATCCCGTGAAGCGCCTCCCGATTGCCTCACGCAACGCCGTCAGGGCCGTCGACAACGACAGCGAGACGAGCAGCAGAAAACCGACGGCGAGGATCAACCCGAACGAGAGCATGCGCGTACGGATCCAGCCGCGCAGTCCTTTCGGGACGAGCTCACGCGCGCCCCAGATCTGTTCCAGTGCAGCCTCAAGTGCGTTGAACACGGTGGTTGCCCCCAACAGCAACGTGAAGGCGCTGACGATCGTCGCGACGTGGCCGTCCGTGTTCTGCGAAGAGCGCATGGCTTCGAGGAGGATGTCGGCGGTGGACTTGCCGAACAGCGCGGTGAGCTGGGCGCTGAGATGTCCGTAAGCCGCTTCCGCTCCCACGATCCAGCCCGCGGTCGTGAGCAGAATGACCAGCAGCGGCGCAATGGAGAACGCGCAGTAGAAGGCGAGGGCGGCGCCGATCGTCGCGGCCTGGTCGGAGCTCCAGTGACTGACCGCGCACTTCATCAATGGCCACGGCGCCCGTCGTCCGCCGTGAGAATGCATGCGCACCGAGGTGGAAGCTGCCGCGCCCATGTAAATGCAACGCTTCCTCTCGAACGTCGGTTCGACGCGGGGGCACGACGGCATGAGGAGTCGCGCGTAGTCCGATCGTGCACACGGTTACGCTTCTGCAATCAGTCTGGAACTATTTCACGGCGCAAGCGCTATGCAAGCGAACCACAAGGACGAACCCTGAATGTCTGCTGCTCCCCGCGTGCTCATCGTCGAAGATCAATACTTCGTCGCAGTCGATTGCGAGCTGCAGCTGCGCTCGGTCGGCATCGACTGCGTCGGGCTGGCGACGACGGCAGCAGAAGCGCTCGACATCGCCGAGCGCGAGCATCCCGATTTCGTATTGATGGACATCCGGCTTGCGAGCGTCGCGGATGGTGTGGAAGCCGCGATCGTTCTGTACGAGCGGTTCGGCATCCGTTGCATCTTCGCGAGCGCGCATGCAGATGCTGCAACCCGCCGCCTTGCTGAGCGCGCGCATCCGCTCGGGTGGCTCGACAAGCCGTATACCGGCGGTCAGCTCGTTTCCACTGTACGCGAATGTATTGGCGCGCTGCCGACGGTTGCGCCGGAATCGAGCCCGCCGCATTCCACGTCACCCGCCGTTCACTGACCCGACGGGTATCGGCCCTGATCGATGAGTTTGGGCGGCCGCCCCAGCAGCTGCCGGATCGTCGCCGGATCGCCCCGTTCACCTGCTTCCAGCATTGCCAGCGTCTCGCTGTCCAGCGGCGATGCCGCGACGTGTGCAGCGGCGCGCATTAGCCGCATCGGCACCGACAGGAACCGCGGTGGGCTCAGGCGCTGGGTTGCCCGTAACCCGACGAGCAGCTCGCGTAAGCTGAAAGATTGCGGTCCGACCAGTTCGACGCGCGCGCGATGCGTCGACGCGTCGGTCAGCAAATGCACGAGCGCTTCGGTCAGATCGTCGATGTGCAGCGGCTGCACCCGTTGCTCGCCGCGGTCCGGCAGCGGCACCAACGGGAGTTGTGCGAGCTTCGTGAACAGCCGCGCGGTCGAGGCGCCGGGGCCGAAGACCAGTGCCGGCCGCACGATCGTCCACTCGAGCGGCAGAGTTGCAAGGTAGTCGTCCGCCGCGCGCTTGCTCAGGAAATAGTCCGTCATGCCGCGGTCGGCGCCGAGCGCCGAGATCTGCACGATACGCCGCACTCCGGCGGCGACGCACGCCGTGAACAGCGCTTGCGGCGCTCGCTTGTGGATGCTCCCGAAGGTCTGCGCGCCGTGCTCGCGAAATATTCCGACTGCATTGATGACGGCGTCGATGCCGGCGAGCTTCGGCAGCCAGTCGCGAACGGTCAGGTCGCGCGTGAAATCGGCGCGCACCGCGGCCGTGCTGCCGTCGACGTCGCGGCGCGCTTCGATAACGACGTACTCGGCCGCACGCAGCGCCCGGGCCAGGTTGCTGCCGATGAAACCGCTCGCTCCGGTCAACAGAACATTCATGCAGGCTGCGACTTGCCGTCGAAGCCAGGAATGGTAGCAACGGGAATTACACAGCCGAGTCGTCAGCAACCGAGGGGCGCACTGCGGTCAGTCGCCGCGGTCACTCGCCGGGCGCTGCCGCTTCGCGAGGTCCTCGTCCACTTCTCGTTCGGCAGCCAGCCAGTCGTCGAGCTCCTGGCCGGCGACGAATCCGCGGCGTTCCGCGCGCCAGTAGGCCGCTTCGGCAATCCTCGCTTCGCGGCTCTCGGAGAACGAGGGAATCTCGCGTCGCTCGAGACGGGTGGCAGTGACCTCGGTCGGCTCCTGGGGTGTCGCCGGTGCGGCGGCGGCGGGAGGAGTGGGCTTCTTTGTCCGGCCCGTGCCGGTCCGAGGTCGCGTGGGCATGTATGTCTCCGGGTGAAATCGCGGGGCGCGTGCGATTGTGCGCTCGCGATGCTTAAGAAATACCTGCGCGCAAAGGTTCCGCGGCGGCAGTGCCGGCAATGTGCCTACGTGTCGTGAACCCGCACCCCATTCCGATTACCTGAGCAGCAGGCCGGATTTTCCGGCCAGACGGCACTTTCTGGGGAGTGCGAGATGAGTTGCGGCAACGATTACTCGCGGCGCATGTTTCTGCGCGTCATGGGCGGCGCGCTCGGCGGGGCATGGCTGACCCTCGACCTGTCGAAAGTGGCTGCGGCAGCGCACGCGGCGCAGCGCGCCCAGGACGAGCCCGGCCAGCCGAGCACTGCATTCCTGAGCCAGGCGGAACTGGCGGACGTGGACGCGATCGCCGCGCAGATCATTCCGAGCGACGCGACGCCCGGCGCACGCGAAGCCGGCGTGGCGCTGTTCATCGACCGGGCCCTCGCCACGTTCTTCGGCCGCATGGCTCCGGACTTCCGCAGCCAGCTCGCGGCGTTCCGCCTGCGATGTCAGTCGCAGCATCCCGAGGTGTCGTCGTTTGCGGCGCTGACCTCGCCGCAGCAGATCGATTTCCTGAAGCTGGTCGAGGGCACGCCGTTCTTTGGACGCATGCGCCTGCTGACGCTCGTCGGCCTGTTCGCGATGCCGAAGTACGGCGGCAATCGCGACGGCGTCGGCTGGAAGCTGCTCGGCTTCGAAGACCAGCACATCTTCTCGCCGCCCTTCGGCTACTACGACCGCGACTACCCGGGCTTCGCCATCGAAGTCGTCGAGCGACCATGACGATCACCTATCGCCTCTCACAGCTCGTGGATTTCGCGATCGTGGGCTCCGGCGCCGCGGGCGGCGTGCTCGCGCGGGAGCTTTCGCAGGCCGGCTTCTCTGTCGTGGTGTTCGAGCAGGGGCCGCGCCTGACGCTGGCGGACTTCGAGCACGACGAGCTCAAGCACTGGTTCAACGCCGGCATGACCAACGATGCGGTGAAGAATCCGCAGATGTTCCGCGACGATCGCTCCAAGCGGGGCGAGCGCAATCTGGTGCGTCCGACATTGACGTACGCGCGCACCGTCGGTGGCAGCAGCGTGCACTACACCGCGAACTACTGGCGCTTCCGCGAAGTCGACTTCGACGAGTGCTCGCGCCTCGGACCGATCTCCGGCACCGGCTTTGCCGACTGGCCGATCAGTTACGCCGAGCTGGAGCCGTACTACACGAAGGTCGAGTGGGAGATCGGCGTCAGCGGCCTCGCCGGCGCCAGTCCGTTCGATCCGCCACGCAGCAAGCCGTATCCGATGCCGCCCCTGCCGGTGAAATCCTCCGGCGTGTTGCTGGAGCGCGGCGCGCGCAAGCTGGGACTGCATCCGTTTCCGGCGCCGCTCGCGATCAACTCTCAGCCCTACCGTGGCCGGCCGGCCTGCATCCACTGCGGCTTCTGCCACGGCTTCGGCTGCGAAGTCGGTGCCAAGGCTTCGTCGCTGACGACGATGATTCCCGAGGCCGAAGCGACCGGCCGGTGCGAGGTCCGTCCCGAGAGCTACGTCGTGCAGGTCGTCACCGACAAGCGCGGGCGCGCCAGCGGCGTGCGCTACTTCGATCGCAACAAGCGCGAGCGGATGCAGAAAGCGAAAGCGGTGATCCTGTCCGCGAACGGCGCGGAAACACCGCGCCTGCTGCTCATGTCGGCCAGCAATCAATTCCCGCAGGGGCTCGCCAACTCCAGCGGACTGGTCGGCAAGTACCTGATGTGGAATTTCACGATGCGCACCCACGCCGTGTTCGAGCATGAGCTCAACGAATACAAGAGCGTGCAGTGCTCGCGCGTTGTGCACGACTTCTACGACAGCGATCCCAAGCGTGGCTTCTACGGCGGCGGCGGGATCGATTCGCGCATCGGGCCGCAGCCCATCATCTGGGCGGACCGGGTCGGGGAGGACGAGGCGCTATGGGGCAGCGCTTACAAGGCCCGGCTCATGGAGTTTCCGCGCTCGATGCAGGCAGCGTCGCACGGGACCTCGCTGCCACTCGAGACCAACAGCGTCGAGCTGGATCCGCAGCTGAAGGATGCGTGGGGCATGCCCGCGATGCGCGTCACGTACAAGGATCACCCGGACGACCTCGCGACCATGCGTTTTCTGCAGTCGCGCGCCGCGGAGATCATGGAGGCCGCAGGCGCGGTGAAGGTGACGAATGCGGCGGTCAAGCCGCAGACCGGCTCGCTGCACCTGCTCGGCACGTGCCGGATGGGCAACGACCCGGCGAAGTCGGTGATCGATCGCTATCACCGCACGCACGACATCCCGAACCTGTTTCTGTGCGACGGCAGCAGCCTGGTGACTTCGGGGCGCGGTCAGCCGACCCTGACGATCCAGGCGCTGGCGTTCCGCGCCGCCGAGCACATCGCGGGCTTCGCCCGCCGCGGCGAGATCTAGTGCCGCGTCCGACTCGCTGAGCGCCGGCTGGACTTCGAGCGCGCTGCGCCGCGGGTCGAGCGGCCTGCCGCACGCTTGGGCGGCTGCGCAGTCGCCTGCTCCTCGATGCCCATCTGCTCCATCAGCGCGAACTTGCGGTCCGCGAGCCGGGTGCCGAGCTCCTTCAGGTCGAGATCCGTCTTCCGCAGCTGCGGGAACAGCTCGTTCTCCTCTTCCTTGACGTGGTGCTTGATGTATTCGCTCAGCACGGTGACGGTCGCCTTGAAGTGCTCGTCGTCGCTGGCCATGCCCTCGATCTTCGCGATCAGCTCCTTCGCCGATCCATGCTCGACCTCGGCCTCGTTCACCAGGTCCTCGTCTTCCTCGCTGTCGAACGCGCTCTTCGCCGCCGGATAGAGCAGCTCTTCCTCGATCGTCGCGTGCACTGTCAGCAATTGGCAGACGCGCTGCGCGATCGCCGACTGCTCCTCTTCTTCCGCCTTCTCGAATTCATCGAACAATGCGGACACCGTCCGGTGGTCCTCTTTCAGCAACGCGATTGCGTCGCGCGGCGAATCGCTGCTGCGGGTCTGAGTCGATCGTGCCATGGCGAGCTCCCTGAAGATCAATGATCGGATGTACTCAGTCCAATGTGCGGCGCGCCTGCGGTGTTCCTTTGCGGAATTTTCGCCAAGCACGCCAAGGTCGGAAAAGCTCGCCAAGGTGAGAAAGATTCAGTGTAGATATTTTCTTCTTGGCGTTCTTGTCCTCCCTTTGCGCCTTGGCGAGATGCTCTGTGTCACCGCGTGCGCAGCCACGCGCGCAGCACTTCGGCGACGCTCCATGCC
The DNA here is from genome assembly GCA_044866955.1 of Steroidobacteraceae bacterium. Lineage (GTDB taxonomy): Bacteria > Pseudomonadota > Gammaproteobacteria > Steroidobacterales > Steroidobacteraceae > Steroidobacter. Next base: position 26,582 of record JBIOUH010000210.1, on the reverse strand, counting down.
TGCGCGATGCAGCCGCCAGGTGCGTGAGGATCTTCCGCGTCGAAGATCTCGCTGATGCTGCCGACGCCCGCCTCGCACAGATGTGAGGGAAATGCCCGCAGCAACTGGCGTGCGCCGGCGCGGTCCGGCCGCGTGCGGAGAGAGGCGTCGACGTAGTGACCGATGAGCCAGGGCCAGACTGTGCCCTGGTGATACGCCGCATCGCGCGAACGCAGGTCACCGCGATAGTGAGCTTTGTAGTCGGGGTGCTCCGCGCTGAGAGTGCGCAGCCCGTAGGCGGTCACGAGGCGATTGCGCACAGTCTCGAGCACCGACGCCCAGCGGCGCTCGTAGAGAATCGGATACGTCAGCGAGATCGTGAACACCTGGTTTGGCCGGATGCTCGCATCGTCGCCGTCCGGGCCGTCGATCACGTCGTACAAACAACTCGTAGCGGGATTCCAGAAGCGCTCGTTGAACGTTTCGCGCGCGCGGTTCGCATGTTCGGCGTACGGGCGCGGCGCTCCGCCGAGGTGCTCGCCCCACGAGGCCATCAGTTTCAGGGCGTTGTACCAGAGCGCCTGGACCTCCACCGCCTTGCCGCGACGAGGCGTGACCACCCAGCCGTCGACCTTCGCATCCATCCACGTCAGCTGATAGCCCTCGGCCGCAGCCGCTAGCAGGCCATCGGCGGGATCGACGCGGATGTTGAAGCGCGTGCCCTGCAGGTGATGCTCGATCACGTCCGCGAGGATCGGATAGAGCTGCAGCAGGATCGAGCGATCGCCGGTGGTTTCCACGTAGCGTGCGATCGCATGGAAGTACCACAGCGTCGCATCGACGGTGTGGTAGAGCGCCTCGCGCTCGCCCTCGGGAAACAGGTTGGGCAGCAGTCCGTCGCGGATGTAGTGGGAGAACGTACGCAGGATCGCGCCGGCCTCGCGATAGCGCCCGGTGGCGAGCGTCAGGCCTTCGAGACTGATCATAGTGTCGCGGCCCCAGTCGCCGAACCAGTGATAGCCGGCGTAGATGCTGCGCAGCTCGCTGCCTTCCGCCTGCGCCATCACGTTCTCGTCGAGACGGCTGCCCGGCAGCACCACGAACTGATCCGCGGCCATCGCCAGTTGCTCGGCGAACGCGTCGCCTTCGAGGTGCGGTGCGAGCGCGAGCAAGCCGCTCAGCCGCCGGCGCTCGGCTTCGAACACGGCGCACGCGTCGAACTCCAGGCGGTCCCACGCGTGCGTCGATGCGACGAACACGATCGGCTGGTCGACGGTGAGCTTCGCAGCGAAATAGCCGGGGCTGAATGCGTTGTCGAACGCCGGGTCGCCGCGATCGCGCTCGACGCGATAGACGAACTGGTGCTCGTCTCGCTCGTCAGTCATGAACCGCGTCGGGCCGGGCCGCAGCGCCACGCGCAACACCAGCGGACTGCTGGCGTGCCGGATCTCGTGCAAGCCGCGGCGCACTTCGACGAAGAACGCATCGTCCGGCGTGCCCGGCGGCGGCGCGTCGTGCCGGCGAAACGAGACGAATGGCCGTACCTGCAGGTCGAGGCCCTTGCCGCTCAGCAGCCGATACTGCACGCACACCGTGTTCTGGTTGTGCGGCATCACGATGGATTTCTCCAGCACGCCGCCGTCGTCGAGCTCGAAGGTCCATACCGCTATGCGATGGTCGAGCCGGAATTCCCGCAGATAGCGGTGCGACTCGCCGACGAAGTGCTCGTGCTCGAATTCCGCGCCGCCGAGGTGCACCTGGCGCTCAGGGGTGACCACGGATTCGTCGCAGCGGGAGATCATGATGTGGCGGCCCTTGGGCGCCGCGAGGTTCGGCACGAACAGGCCGTGATACTTGCGCGTGTGGATGCCCGAGATCGTGCCGGACGCGTAGCCGCCGAGACCGTTCGTGATCAGCCACTCGCGTCGCCGCAGCTCCAGGGGATCGCGATCGCGGTCCCACCGCAGCACGATGCTGCGTTCCTTGATCTCGTCCTGGGTCACGCCTGGCCCTCGACCAGCAGCACTGCACTCTGCGCGGGGAGCCGCCAGTCGCCATGACCGTCGTCGGCGACCGGGGGCGTGACGCCGTGTCCGCCGTACCGCGGATCTTCACTCGACCACAATAGCTGCCAGTTGGCGCCGTACGTCGGTGCGAGCAATGGCTCCGACGGAGGCGTCAGCGGCAGCTCGCGATCGAGATTGATGATGAGTAGCCGGTCACCGTGCTCAGCATCGAACCAGCGCAGCACGAATGCCTGCTCCGACAACGTCGCGCCGTCGATCTTCGAGCCGTCCTGCTGCGAGATCACGGGATCGCACGCACGCAGCTGGATCAGGTCGCGATGGAAAGCGAGCGCTTCGACATTGTGCTCGGCCTCGCTCCAGTCGAGCTTCGAGCCGCTGAACGTCGCCTCATCGTGAGGCGCCGGCACCAGATCCTGCGCCGCTTCGTCCGCGTAGGCGCGGAACTGGCTGAGGAACTCGAGCCGGCCTTTGTGGACCAGCGCGGCCAGCTCCGCGTGATGATCGGCGAAGAACATGAAGCGCGTGGACGCGGCAAACTCCTGGCCCATGAAGAGCATCGGCGTCTGCGGTCCGAGCAGCGTCAACGCCATCAAGGCGCGATAGCGGCCCGGTGCCGCATTGGCGTGCGCGCGGTCGCCGAGGAATGTATTGCCGACCTGGTCGTGGTTCTGCAGGAACACGATCGATGAGCATGCCGGCAGTCCGGATGCGGCCTGGCCGCGCGGTTGCTTCTGCCACGGATACCACTGGCCCTGATAGAGAAACCCCCGGCGCACGCAGGAAATGAATTCCTGCGCGCGACCGGTGTAGTCGCCGAAGTACCCGTCGCGTGTGCCGGTCAATGCCACCTTCGCGGCGTGATGGAAGTCGTCGTTCCACATCGCATCGAGGCCGTAACCGCCGCGCTCGGGCGGCAGCAGTTGCTGCGCATGTTGCGGCTCGTTCTCGGAGATGACGACGATCGAGCGCGGCTGCGCCGCTTCACGGGCTGCTCTCGCGAGCTCCTCGAGAATGTGCGGCCTGCTGTCGTCGAAGATCGACTGCGTCGCATCCAGGCGCAGGCCGTCGAGATGAAATTCGCTCAGCCAATAGCGCGCGTTGCCGAGAATGAAGTCGCGCGTGCCCTGTGCGTGCTCGTCGTCGAGGTTCAGCGCTTCGCCCCATTCGGTCTTGTGGCGCGAGCTGAAGTAGTGCGGGGTGAAGCACTTCAGGTAGTTGCCGTCGGGCCCGAGGTGGTTGTAGACGACGTCGAGAATGACGGCGAGGCCGAGCGCATGCGCGCGGTCGACGAAGCGTTTGAGCGCATCGTGATCGCCGTACATGTGATACGGCGCAAACAGCTGCACGCCGTCGTAACCCCAGTTCCAGCGGCCCGGGCACTGCGCCACCGGCATCACCTCGAGCATCGTGATGCCGAGCTCGCGCAGGTATGGGAGCTTCGCGATAGCGGCGTCGAACGTGCCCTCCGGCGTGAACGTGCCGATGTGCATTTCGTAGATGACCTGGCCTGCGAGCCGTACGCCGCGCCACTTCGCGTCGCTCCACTTGAATGCAAGGGGGTCGACGATCAGCGACGGGCCGTGCACGCCCTGCGGCTGGAAGCGCGAGCAGGGGTCGGGCCAGGGCCCGGTGCCGTCGACGCGGTACTTATACAGAGATACCGGCGCGGAGGTCGCGCCGCTGAAATAGCCGCTCGCTTCGCGCTTCAGCGCGAGCGGCTGCTGCTGCGAATCCTCGAACACGACTTCCACGGCGCGGGCCTGCGGCGCCCAGACGCGAAACAGCGATTCGCCGCGCGCACGGATCGCACCGAGCAAAGAAGGAGATGGCATCCCTGGCCAAGGTCGAAAGGCAGCCGAAAGTTCCGGTGTGGATTGGGTCAGGCTTCAGCCTGACTCCTCTAGTTGTCCGGCAGCTCCGCCAGCCGCTCCAGCAACCGCGGATCGCCCGCGACTTGCACGCGCTCCGCCGGGCCGAGCCATGAAAGAACTTCATTCAGCGTGCGCGCGTCCGCGAGCTTGCGCTCGGCGGTCAGGCGATTCTGGTCAGGGTGTCCACGCGTTTCCTGCGGCCGCGGCAGATTTCCCGATATGTGAGCGTAGCGCGCCTGCCGGTTGCGCGCGATATAGCGCAAGCCGTCGGTGGGCATCGACGCAGCGTGCGCCAGCAGCTCGTCGCGCCGACGGATCACCGCCGGCACGTGCTTCTCTTCCGGCGTGCGCAGGATGCGGAACCAGCCGAGCAGTCGGCCTAGCTTCACGCTGCCGCTGATCTTCGACAACGGCACGGCGAACAACAGACCGGCGAGCGTCGGCGTGAGCCATAAGAACAGCGTCGGCGAAATCAGGAACGCGATGAGTCCGATCACGATGCCGATCACCAGGTGCGGCCAGTGGAAGTTCCACGCTTCCTTCCAGGTCGTCATGTGCGCGTGGCGCCGCTGCGCATTCCAGCCCGAGTCGCGGCCGGTGAGGATCTCGATGATGTGCTGAGTCTGCACCAGCATCATGATCGGCGCGTACAGCGCCGAAAGAATCGTCTCGACGACCACGCCGATCGTCATGGCGATGACTCCGCCGCAGCCGCGGCGCGCGCGCGTCGAAAAGATCGTGCGGATGAACCCCAGCATCTTCGGAGTGAACAACACGACCATCGTGAAGATGAACAGCGCCGTCATGCGCGGCGCGTCGAACCGCGGCCAGTCCGGAAACAGCTGGAAGCTGCGACTGAAGTACTCGGGGCGGATCAGCGTCGCTTGCAGAGTCAGCGCGAATCCGACCAGCAGCAGCAGCATCCACAGCGGCGAGGAGAGATAGCCCATGATGCCGATCGCGAAGTGCGCGCGGCTGGTGACCGCGAGCCCTTTGGCATCGATGATCTTCGAGTGTTGCAGGTTGCCCTGCGCCCAGCGCCGGTCGCGGATCGCGATGTCCACGAGCGAAGGCGGGCTCTCTTCCCACGACCCGCCGAGGTCCGGCGCCATGCGCACTTTCCAGCCGGCGCGCCGCATGAGCGCGGCCTCGACGAAATCGTGCGACAGGATGTGGCCGCCGAAGGGCCGGCGACCCGGCAGTTGCGGCATGCCGCAAGCTTGCGCGAACGCCGCGACGCGAATGATGGCGTTGTGGCCCCAGTAGTTGCCTTCGTTGCCGCTCCATGCCGCGACGCCGCGCCCGATCAAGCTGCCGTACACGCGGCCCGAGAACTGCTGGATGCGCGAGAACAGGCTCCAGTGGCCGATCAGCATCGGCACGGTCTGCAGGATGCCGAGGTGCGGATCCGCCTGCATGCGGCTGACCAGCGACACCAGCGTTTGCGGCGCCATGATGCTGTCCGCGTCGAGCACGATCATGTAGTCGTAGCGCGAGCCCCAGCGCTTGACGAACTCCTCGACGTTGCCCGCCTTGCGGCCGGTGTTGTGCCAGCGCCGCCGGTACCACACCGGCATGGTTTCGCGCAGGTCGCGGCGCAGTTGATCGACGGCGAGCGACTCGCTGATCCAGGCGTCGGCGTTGGTCGAGTCGGAGATGATCGCGATTTCGAAGTGCCGCGCGGCGTCGATCTGCGCCAGCGCTTCGGCCATCGCATACAACGCAGCTGTCGTGCGTCCTGGATCCTCGTTGTAGATGGGCATGACCAGCGCAGTGCGCGAGCCGGCGATGGTCGGCGCATCGGCAGCGCGCAGCGGCGGAATCAGAAAGCCCGTGACTGCAGACGCCGCGGCGAGCGAGATCCACAGCAGCGTGATCGCGAAGAACACGATCATTACGCCCTGCAGCACCGTCATGTTCGTGAAGCTGACGATGCCGAGCATTTCGAACACGCCATAACCCGCGAGGCCGAGCGTGCCCAGCACTGTGAGCAGGCGAGCGAACACGACGCGCAGCGGCGTTGCGCCGAACTTCTGCGCCGGCGGCGCAGTTTTCAGATCCTGCACCGGCATGTCGGCGGGCCGCTCGAACGGCATGCCGCCGCGCACGACGTCGCGAGTTTCCGCGGCGGGTTTCAGTTGGCTGTCCATCGATACAACCAGGTTTCGCTCGCCGGCTTGTCGGCGCGCATCAGCCGCAGCCGCAGCTCGGCGACGTCGGCATTCGACGGATCGAGCTCGAAGCTGGCGCGCACGCCCTTGGTGAGCGGGCTCGGCTGCAGCACGAGATTGGTGAGCCTGCCCGCGGACGTGCCGAGATCCATGCGCAGGTCGTCGATCGCGCGGCCGGTGCCGGTGAACTCGACCACGAAGATGCGCCGCTTGCCGTCGTGAGTCGGGCCGCTGCGGGTCGAGGTCACCTTACCGATCGCCGGCGTGAGCTTCGGCTGCTTGTTCCAGCGCATCCGGTAGGCGAGATGATAGGGCTTGCCTTCCGCGATCACGGCAGTCGGCCGCCAGAACGCCACGATGTTGTCGTTGGTCTCGTTGTTCGTCGGAATCTCGAACAGCTGCACGGCGCCTGCGCCCCATTCGCTGGTCGGCTCGATCCACACGCTCGGCCGCTGCTCGTAGTGCGCTTCGAGGTCGTGATAGTCCGAGACGCGCCGCGAGCGCTGCACCAGGCCGAAGCCGCGCGGCGCCTGCGACGTGAAGCTCGAGACCTGCAGCTGCGTGGGATTCTTCAACGGCCGCCAGATGCGCTCGCCCTGCGCCGTCACGATTTGCAGGCCATCCGAATCGTGCACCTCGTCGCGGAAATCATCGATGCGCGCGCGATCGGATTCGTCGAACAGGAACATCGAGGTCAGCGGGCCGATGCCGATGTTGTCGAGCGCGACGCGCGGAAACAGCGTGACGTCGACGTCCATGACGGTCTCGACGCCGGGCGTGACCGAGAAGCGGTAGGCGCCGGCGACCGACGGACTGTCGAGCAGTGCGTGCACGACGATCGCCGCCGCGTTGGCCGATGGCCGCTCGATCCAGAAGTGAGTGAATGCCGGGAATTCTTCGCCGGTCGGATGCGCCGTGCGCACCGCGAGGCCGCGCGCCGAAAGACCATAGAGCGTGTCGCGAGCGACGGCGCGGAAATAAGAAGCGCCCTGGAACACCAGGAACTCGTCCCACACCGAGCGCGAATTGAGCCGCGTGCGCACACGGAATCCCGACAGCGGCAGCGACTGGTTCGCCAGTTGCTTCGACACCGAGTTGCCGAGGATGAAGGTGCTGGGGTCGGCGACGACGTCGCGCGCCAGTCCGCCTTCCACGACCGAGACGGTTACCGGCGTCTGGAACAGGAAGCCCGCGGGGTACAGCTCGACGTGAAACGGCACCTGCTCGTTGCGCCAGACGGCCGCCTCGGGATTGAAGCGGATGTCGCGATACTGGTCGTAGCTCAATTGTTGCAGTGCCGGGTTTTCCAGGCGCTTGGGCACGAAGGCGCTGCCCGCAGTGCGGCGCGCCAGATCGAGGACAGTATTGCCATCGAAGCGGTAACGAGGAGTACCCTTGCTGTCCGTTGCCGGGCGCGTCGCGGCCGCTCCAGCCACACATACGAATGTGATGGCGAGAAGCAATAGCCAATAGCCGCGCCCCGCAACGGGCGGCGACGGTCGGGCGTCGCGCGTGAATTGCGCGGTACGACCGGGCGTTCCTCGCCCTTCTGAATGCTCACCGGACGTCATCCGAAACCAGATCTCTCCACGAAGGATGGATATGAAATGAACCGACGGCGGCGGCGCCCGTTTCGGATGGACGAATCCTTGGTGGTACGCACGTCCAGCCGACACGGTTCCAGGGAACCCGTAGCTATTGCCGGGTATTTACGGGGCGGCGCCAGCAGGCGACAACGATAACATCAGTCAAGAGGAGGAAGTCGACCGTGCTCAAGGCGCGACACGTTTGGGCCGTGGTGCTTGCTGGCGGTGACGGAAATCGGCTTCGCGCCCTCACGACCCGGCCCTGCGGCACGTCGGTCCCGAAGCAATATTGCTCGCTGCACGGTGGACATTCCCTGCTCGAAGATGCTATCGCGCGCGCCGAACGGGTGGTCGCAAAGGAGCGGGTGTGCACCATCGTGGCCCAGCAGCATCGGGAGTGGTGGACCGAGTCTCGGCCGCTGCTCGAAGCCCTCGAGCGGGGCAACCTGATCGTCCAGCCGCGCAATCTCGGCACCGGCATCGGCATCCTTTACTCGCTGTTGCACATTCTCGCGAAGGACTCGCAGGCACAGGTGGTTCTGTTGCCCGCCGATCACTATGTGCGCGACGAAGCAACATTGAACGGCGCGCTGCTGCAGGCGCTGGAGCGCCTCGACCGCAACGCCGACCGGCCGGTGCTGCTCGGCTTGCAGCCCGACGAAGTGGACACCGACCTGGGCTACGTGTTGCCCGGCGATCCCGATCCGCTCGGCGGCTACACAGTGGCGCGCTTCATCGAAAAGCCGGGCTACTCGGTCGCGCGCGAAATCATCGATGCGGGCGGCCTGTGGAACACCTTCATCATGGTCGCGTCGGCGCGCACGCTGCTCGACCTGTTCATGCCGCGCTACGCCGCGCTGGTGATGGAGATGCAGGTCGGGCTCGCGAAGGGCCAGACCGCGGGCTCGCCGACCGGCAGCTGGCCGGCATTGCTGAGTCTCTACGATCGTCTGCCCGAGCTCGATTTCTCACGCGATCTGCTGGAGGGCCGTGCCGCCGACCTGTGCGTGCTGCGCGTGCCGCCGTGCGGCTGGAGCGACCTGGGCACGCCGCGCCGCGTGGGTGAGATCGTGCAGAAGGTCGTGCGGGAGCAGGCCGCGGACCGGAACCTGGACGATCAGCATCGGGTGACTGCGCACCTGAATCTTGCCGCTCAGCTCGCTCAATTCGTGCGCACGAATGCCCAATCCGATCACGGCCGTCTGGCCCGGTAGGCCGTTTCCGCAAGGCGCCACCTGGGACGGGCAGGGCGTCAACTTCGCGCTGTTCTCCGAGCACGCTACCGGCGTCGAGCTATGCCTGTTCGATGACCGCGGCCGTCGCGAGCTGCAGCGCATCCCGGTGCGCGAGCAGACGGACCAGGTCTGGCACTGCTATCTGCCCGAGGCGCGGCCTGGCCAGTTGTACGGCTATCGCGTGCACGGCCCGTATCAGCCGCAGCAGGGACATCGCTTCAATCCGCACAAGCTGCTGCTCGATCCGTACGCGAAAGCGATCGTCGGCTCGCTCGCGTGGAGCGATGCGCATTTCGGTTATCGCATCGGCAGCCAGCGCGCGGACCTGTCGCTGGACCGGCGCAACAACGCGAGCGGCATGCCGAAGTGCCAGGTCATCGATCCCGCCTTCTCATGGGGCGACGATCGCAACCCGCGCACGCCGTGGCACGACACGGTCATCTACGAGATGCACGTGCGCGGCTTCACCAAGCTGCAGCAGCAGGTGCCGCCGCAGTATCGCGGCACGTACGCGGGGCTCGGCACAACGCCGGTCCTCGAGTATCTGCAGCGCCTGGGCGTCACGGCGGTCGAGCTCATGCCGGTGCACTGGTTCGTCAACGACCGGCATCTGGTCGAGAAGGGCCTGCGCAATTATTGGGGCTACAACTCGATGGGCTACTTCGCTCCGCATCAGGACTATGCGTCATCGATGCAGGCGGACCGCGAATTCAAGACGATGGTGAAGGCGCTGCACTCGGCCGGCATCGAGGTGATCCTCGACGTGGTTTACAACCACACGGCCGAAGGCAGCCACCTCGGGCCGACGCTCAGCTTTCGCGGCATCGACAACGCCGCGTACTACCGCCTGGTGCACGACGATCCACGCTACTACATGGACTACACGGGCTGCGGCAACACGCTGAACATGCTTCATCCGCGCGTGCTGCAGATGATCATGGACAGCCTGCGCTACTGGATCACGGAGATGCACGTCGACGGCTTTCGTTTCGATCTCGCCGCCGCGCTGGCGCGCGAGCTGCACGAGGTCGATCGGCTCGGCGCGTTCTTCGACATCATTCACCAGGACCCGGTGATCTCGCAGGTGAAGCTGATCGCGGAGCCGTGGGACCTGGGCGAGGGCGGCTACCAGGTCGGGCGCTTCCCGGTCGGCTGGACCGAGTGGAACGGCAAGTACCGCGACGTGATCCGCGACTACTGGAAAGGCGAGGGCGGCCTGATCGGCGATCTCGCCTATCGCGTCGCCGGCTCGAGCGACCTGTACGAGCACAGCGGCCGCAGGCCGTACGCCAGCGTCAACTTCGTCACCGCGCACGACGGCTTCACGCTGCGCGACCTCGTCAGCTACAACGAGAAGCACAACGAAGCGAACAAGGACGACAATCGCGACGGCGAGAATCACAACCGCAGCTGGAATTGCGGCGCCGAAGGACCGACGGACGATCCGGAGATCCGCGCGCTGCGCCTGCGCCAGAGCAGAAACCTCCTGACGTCATTGTTGCTGTCGCAGGGCGTGCCGATGCTGCTCGCCGGCGACGAGTCCGGTCACAGCCAGCAGGGCAACAACAACGCGTACTGCCAGGACAACGAGCTGACGTGGTTGTCGTGGGACATCGGCGAGGAGGACGCGCAGCTGCTCGAGTTCGTGCGCCGGTTGATCCGGCTGCGGCAGGAGCACCGGGTGTTCCGGCGGCGCAAGTTCTTCCAGAACCGTGCGATCCGCGGCGAGAACGTGCGCGATATCGTCTGGCTCGATCCCGCCGGCACGCAGATGTCCGACGACCAGTGGCGCGACGGGTTCGCGCGCAGCCTCGGCGTGTTCCTCTCCGGCCGCGGTCTGGACGAGCGCGACGAGCGCGGCCGCACGATCGTCGACAACGACTTCCTGGTGCTGGTCAACGCGCACTACGAGACCGTGGAATTCAAGCTGCCCGCGCAACCCGAAGATGCGCGCTGGGTGTTGCGCGTCGATACCACGAGCGCGGCGTTCGAGACGGCACAGCGCACGTTTGCGCCGGGCGAGAGCTATGCGTTGCAGGGACGTGCACTGGCGCTGTTCGAGTTCCCGCAACCCTCGTGAAACCCCCTCGCGCCACTTACCGCCTCCAGCTCAATCGCGAATTCACGTTCGCTGACGCCACGCGCGCCGTGCCGTACCTGGCGCGGCTCAACATCAGCCATGTCTACGCTTCGCCGATTCTCAAGGCGCGGCCCGGCAGCATGCACGGTTACGACGTCACCGATCACACGCGCCTCAATCCGGAGCTCGGCACGCAGGAGGAGTTCGAGCAGCTGGTCGCAGCACTGCACGAGCACGGGATGGGGCTGATCGTCGACATCGTCCCGAATCATCTCGGCGTGATGGGCGACGACAACGTGTGGTGGCTCGACGTGCTGGAGAACGGCCCGTCTGCGCGCGCCGCGCATCATTTCGACATCGACTGGCGGCCGAACCGCGGCTCGATGCGCGATCGCGTGCTCGTGCCGACGCTCGGCGACGTCTACGGCGCTGTGCTGGAGAACGGCGAGCTGAAACTGCAGCTCGATCCCGTGGCCGGCAGCTTTGCGATCCGCTATCACGAGCACCTGTTCCCGATCGATCCGCGCGAGTACCCGCGCATCTTCGCGCACACGCCGATTCCGGCGACTCTGCTGGCCGCCGACGATCCGCACCGCGCCGACTTCGAGAGCCTGCTGAACGCGTTCAGCAATCTGCCGCCGCGCAGCGAAACCTCCGAGGATGCGATCGCGATCCGCTACCGCGACAAGGAAGCGCACAAGCGCCGGCTGGTGCGATTGCTGGAGCGCAGCCCGGAAATCGCGCAGTACCTCGCAACCACGTTGACGCAGATCAACGGCACGCCCGGCGATCCGCGCAGTTTCGATGCTCTCGATGCGCTGCTCGACGCACAGGCCTATCGGTTGTCGTACTGGCGCGTGGCAGTCGATGAGATCAACTATCGGCGCTTCTTCGACGTCAACGATCTCGCAGCGCTGCGTATGGACGAAACCGGCGTGTTCGACAGCACGCATCGGCTGATCTTCGAGCTGATCGATCGCGGCCTGATCGACGGCCTGCGCATCGATCATGTCGATGGCCTCTACGATCCCGAGGCCTATCTGGAGCGCCTGCAGTGGAAGCCGTTGTACGTCGTGGTCGAGAAGATCCTGGCGCCGCACGAGCGCCTGCCCGAGACCTGGCCGGTGCAGGGCACGACCGGCTACGAGTTCGCGGCGCTCACGACCAGCTGGCTGGTCTGCAACGACTACGAAGTGCGGATGACGCGCCGCTATCGGCAGTTCACCGAATCCGACGCGTCGTTCGAGCAGATCGCGTACGACAGCAAGCGGCTGGTGATGCGCTCGTCGCTCGCCGCCGAAATCGAAGTGCTGGCCACGCAGCTGGATCGCATCGCGCAGCTGGATCGGCGCACGGCCGACTTCACGCGCGCCGGAATTCGCGAGGCCGTTCGCGAAGTGATCGCCTGCTTTCCGGTCTATCGTACGTACGTTTCGCATCGCGGCGTCAGCGACGAGGACCGGCGGATCGTGAACTGGGCCGTGAACGTGGCCCGCAAGCGCAGCGCCGGCGCCGAGCTGAGCGTGTTCGACTTCCTGCGCGACGTGCTGCTCGGCGAGCGCAGCGAGGGTCGATCGGAGTCCGTCCGCCGCGCGATGCTCGAGTTCGCGATGAAGTTCCAGCAGGTGACTTCGCCGGTCGCCGCGAAGGGCGTCGAGGACACGGCGATGTATCGCTACAACCGCCTCGTCTGCCTGAACGAGGTCGGCAACGATCCCGGCCGATATGGAGTGTCGTCGTCGGCGCTGCACCAGGCGAATGCGGAGCGAGCACGTTTGTGGCCGCACACGATGCTCGCTACGACGACGCACGACACCAAGCGCAGCGAAGACGTGCGTGCGCGCATCGCGGTGCTCAGCGAAATTCCCGAGTTGTGGAAACGCCATGTTGCGCGCTGGACGAGATTGAATCGCAGCAAGCGCCGCCAAGTCGGTGAGGACCCGGCGCCGGATCGCCAGGACGAATACTTGCTGTACCAGACCCTGGTCGGGATCTGGTCGCCGCAGGAAGAGTCCGCGACGTTGATCGAGCGCGTGCAGGCCTACGCGGTCAAAGCAGCGCGCGAGGCCAAGCGCTCGAGCTCGTGGATCTCGCCGAACGTCGAGTACGAGAAGGCACTCACGGACTTCATTGCCGAGCTGCTTGGCGATCCCGAGCGCAGCGCCTTCCTGAAGGACTTCCGCGTGCTCGCAGAAACGGCGGCCTTCTTCGGCAGCATCAACTCGCTCGTCCAGACCGTGCTGAAGATCGCCGCGCCCGGCGTTCCGGATTTCTATCAAGGCACGGAGTTCCCGGCGCTCACTCTGGTCGATCCCGACAATCGACGCCGCGTGGACTTCGACGCTGCCGCGCAGCAGCTCGACGCGATCGAGAGTCTGCCGCAGCACGAGCGCGTTACCAGCAAGCTGTATGTGATGCAGAAGCTCCTGCGGCTACGCCGCGACGATCCAGAGCTGTTCGCGAAGGGCGACTATCAGGCGCTGCAGATCGAGGGAGTACACAAGGAGCACGTGTTCGCGTTCGCGCGCACATTCGAGGGTCGCACCTGCCTCGTCATCGTGCCGCGCTGGACCGCGAAGCTGATGGACAGCGTGACAGAATTGCCGCTGCGCGAGCGTGTATGGGGCGATACGCGAGTGCTGATCAGCAACGGCGCGGTGCGTGCGCCGCTGCAGGACGTGCTCATCGGTCGCGAGGTTGCGATAGACGAAGCGCAGCGCGAGCGATCCCTGCGCATCGCTACTGCTCTCTCGGAATTTCCTGTCGCGGTGCTCGCAGGTCGGACCTGAGCCCGACCGCAAGGGTCAGCTCAAAGCCTGGCCTACGACAAACCGGCGCACCTGCCGGATGCGCTCGATGTCGGAGCTGTGATAGGCCGAGCAGCGGGCGCTGTCTTCCTCCTGATCGCGCGCTTCTTCGAGGCCGCACACCTCGTAGGTGAAGCGCACGAACAGCATTTCCGGCGCGGGTTCCTCGATACGGATCGTCAGCGTGCTGCCCGCGAATGCGCCGCTGGCGTCGGCGCGGATCTGCAGCGACTCGTTCGGCACCAGCTCCACTTCGTCGTTGGTAGCGCTGCGTCCGCGGCGAATCTCGCGGCGCAGCCGGCTGGGACCGATCTCCTGGATGGAAGCGGAATCGATGGATTCGTCGAGCAGTTCCGGCGCCAGCACGGTGTGCTGCAATCCGGCCCACAGCTGTTTGCGGGTGAGCCAGGCTCCGCCGAGGTTGGCGGGATCGTTGATCCGGACGATGTGCTCGTGATGCAGCAGCTGCGCCATCGCGCGATCAGTTGATCGTGAACTGCTCGAGCTCGGAGCCGAGCTGACTGGCGCGCAGCGGATGGTCGTCGAAGCCGTCGAACACGAGCACGCCTCGCGCCTCGTATGTACCGACGCGCGCCTGGTCGCCGCTGTCCGACTCCGTCTGGTCCCACGTGGTGGTGAACGTCTGGCTTTCGTTCGGACCGAACGTGAGCGTGGTGGGAGTCGGTGAGGGCGCCGCGGTCTCCTTCGAGAGCTGCCACACGACGCTTTCGGTGTTGGCGCGGACCACCACGAAGTCGCGGGTGCGCGAATCGGTGAAATCGATGGTCTCGGTCGTGTCGCGGCGATTACGCACCGTGAGGATCATCGTGACCGTCCCGTTGCGCTCGAAACTGTTGGTCACGTCGCCGTTCGCGTCCTGCAGCTCCAGGGTCGCGACGAATGTCGGATCGTTGCCGCCGTCGCCGCTATTGTTGGAGCTGCCGAGGCCGCACGATCGGTTCGACGAAGTGGACGCTGCGCAGATCAGCAGGATCCCGACGAGGGTGGGCAGGCGTCGCCAGCCGTGGGTGGGGGGTCGTTCCATGGATGCAAGCTTAGCCCCCTCGGCACTGCGGCAAAAGAGCGCGGCCGGAGAGTCGGGCTGCAGCCCGACCTACTTCATTGATCCACCGGGCCGCAGTTGCGGTTTGCTGTCGCGCCCAGGCCAAACACTGCACCAAAGGACACGTCACGGCCCGGCCAGGCTTCACTATTCTTGCGCTCTCTCCGGCCCGCTCAAAGGCGCCGGCGCAACAGTCGATCAAGCGCTACGGGCGAAGGCGAAATGGAGCGAGGCGTTATCGTGGGCGGTGGCCTGATTGCAGCGAGCTTTCTCGTTGCGGTCATGCTCAACCGTTCGGCGCATCAGGAGATCGTGCCGGTGGAGGCCGTGCGGCCGCCGCCGGTGCGCGCCTGTGCCGAGGGCGAAGAGCAGCGCAGGGTTGTCGCACCCAATGCGAGCGCGGGCGAGGAAGAGCAGTGCAAGCCGTCGCCGCCAGAGTCCGCGCCGAGGTGACGTAATATCATCCCGGACGAGCCCGCCATGCCGTCCGTCATCACCAGGTTACTCGCACCCTGCTGTGCGCTGCTTGCAGCGGCCTGCGATAGTTCCCCGCCCGAGATCGTCCTGTCGGGCCCGACGATGGGCACCACGTACACGGTCAAAGTCGCGTCTGCGCCGGCGACCGTCGATCCTTCCAGCGTGCGTGTGGCGATCGACGACGTGCTCGCACGCGTCGATCGATCCATGTCGGGCTATCGCGCCGATTCGGAAGTCGCGCGCTTCAATGCGAACCCGTCGACGGACTGGTGCGATGTTTCCGCCGATCTCGCAGCCGTGGTGCAGGCGTCGCTCGATATCAGCAGCGCTTCGGATGGCGTCTTCGACATCACCGTCGCGCCGCTCGTCGCGGCGTGGGGCTTCGGTCCGGCGGGGGAGCCGAGGGTGTTGCCGAGCGCCGAGCGGATCGCGCAGCTCGAAGCGATAGTCGGCTATCGCAAGCTGCACGTGCGACTCGCGCCGCCGGCGCTGCGCAAAGACGTCGCGGGATTGTCGATCGATCTCAACGGCATCGCGCCGGGCTTCGCTGTCGATCGGCTCGCCGAGCGCCTGCAGGCGATGCGGGTCGAGAATTACATGATCGATATCGGCGGCGAAATCCGTGCGCAGGGACGCAACACGCGCGATGAGCCCTGGCACATCGCTGTCGAGCATCCGGTGGAGACGCAGCGCACGCCGTATGCGAGCGTGTGGCTCGACGGCACCGCGGTTTCGACTTCCGGCGAGTATCGGTCGTACTACCAGCGCGAGGGGCGGCGCTACTCACACACCGTGGATCCGCGCACCGGCAGGACGCTCGATCGTGAGCCCGGCTCTGTCGTCGTCGTCGCGCCGCTGGCTGCGCAGGCCGATGGCTGGGCAACGGCGCTGAATGTTCTTGGTCCGCGCGACGGCCTTGCACTGGCAACGCAACGACACATGCCGGTGCTGTTCATCGAGCGCAATGGCAGCGAGTGGCGATCGCAGGCGACGCCTGAGTTCGAGCGCTATAGGAGGAAGACTGGACAGGATGAACAGGATTAACAGGATTAACAGGATGTTAGAAGGAGAGAGAAGCCTCGTTCTGCTCTTGATCTGACCATCCTGTTAATCCTGTCAGATGTCTTTTTCTTCGGCGGCGCCGAGCGTCGCGCCGATGCCCGCATGAATCACCAGGTCGGCGAGCTCGTCCATTTCGGTCGGATCGCGATTGACGATGACGAGCGCCGCGCCGTTGCGTTTCGCGCGCAGCGGAAAGTCGGCAGCCGGGAATACCGACAACGACGAGCCGAGCACGATGAACAGATCGCACGCCATCGCTTCGTCGTGCGCGCGTTGCATCGGCACCGCCGGCATGGGCTGACCGAACGAGATCGTCGCGGACTTCACGATGCCGCCGCACGCGCGGCACGGCCCGACAGTGCCGCTCGCGTGAAATTCACGCTCGATGTCCGCGAGCTCGATGCGCACTGAGCAGCCGAGACAGCGCGCATACGTCGCGTTGCCGTGCAGCTCGATCACCTTGTCTTCCGCGATGCCCGAGGCCTGGTGCAGGTTGTCGACATTCTGCGTGATGACGGCGCTGGCCTTGCCCGCAGCGATCAATTGCGCGACCGCGTAGTGGCCGCTGTTCGGCTGCGCGCCAACCCAGCCGTCGCGATTGTCGAAGCGGCGGCGCCAGGCCTCGCGCCGCTTCTCCTCGGAAGCGATGAATTCCTGGAAATAGATCGGCTGCATCCGCGACCACACCCCGCCGGGGCTGCGGAAATCGGGAATGCCGCTCTCGGTGCTGATGCCCGCGCCCGTGAAGAAGAGAGAGCGACGGCTGGCGCGAAGGAGCTCGCGGAGGGCGGCGAGCTCGGTGGAGTCTGGGGCGGACATGGAAGCGGTTAGCGGTTAGCGGTTAGTGCAGAAAGGGCGCGCTCTTTCGCGCGCTTCTGCAAGCGTACCCGCTACAACAGCAAACGTCAGGTCATGAACGGCAGTCAGGTCTGCGGCATCTCACCAACGGCCAACCGCTAACCGCTATCCGACTCGTTCTTGGCTTTCAGCTGGATCTCGCTGCGCAGAGTCGATTCGAGCCAGTCCGTCATCGTGATCATGCCGTTGCCCATGTTCTTGTCCTTCGCGGGCAAACGCGTATGGATGCCGATGATCACGCCGGTGCGCTCGTCGATGACCGGCGCGCCGGGCGCGATACCGCGCGAATCCATGTCGTGGGTGAAGCGGGCGCTGCTCGCCGATTTGCCTTCGCCGCCGCGCTCGTACGCCAGGCCGCGAGCTTTACGCTTGATCGTTGCCCAGCCGATGTCAGCGCGGTAGCCGACCATGACCACCGGCGCGGCGGCGCCGGTGAACCGGCCGAGCGGCATCGTCTTCTGCGCGTAGCGCGACGGCTGGCTGAGGCGAAACACCGCGACGTCCTTCAACGGCTGGCCGAACGCGCCGGTTTCCGTGTCCCACTGCGAGCGGACGTACGCGACGGGAATGCGCTCGCGAATCTGTCCCTGCGAATCGATGCTGGTGTAGACACAGTCGGTCGGTGCGACCTGGTGGCGTCCATCCTCGAACGTGTGCGCCACGGTCACGCCGATGTCGAAGGCGCCGACCAGAAAGGCTGTGGACGTTTGAATGCCGGATTCGACGGTGCAGGCGATGAGGCCGACGCCGCTGAATGCGGAAAGGTCCTGCTCGCTCAGCTCGATCGGTCGCGGCACGGAGCTTTCGGTATTCACTGCGCGCTGCAAGGCCACCTCGTAGCGATCTGCCAGGTGCTCCTGCAGTTGTACGGTCGCGTGCGCGCGCGGCGCGACCGCCGTGGCGGCGACCAGGAAGCCCGCGAGGAAAGGAAGTGCTCTGAAAACCGTGTGCATGCCCGCTGCCCGTCGAACGCTATCGACACCAGTCGACGCGTGAAAGTTCGCAACTTACCGGGGCGTTGGCTCTAGGGAAAAGCCTGAAGCGTTCGTTCGCCCCGACCTGTCCGCCGATCTGCTACACGCGAACGGTCGCGCGCACGGGCCCAGACTATGTCGGTTGGAGCGCGGCAACGGTGATGGTGCTCACAAAAGGAGAGCCCCCTGCCGCTGCGTGGCGAACAGGGGGCTCTGGCAGGCAGGAGCGCTGCCTGTCGATCGATCTCTAGGACTTCGCGGCTTTCTGCTCGGCCTCGGTCAGCTTGAAGGTCACGGCGACCTGCGTGTACGCCTGGATCTTCTTCGTGCCGTCGGTGGCCGCCTCGAAGCGCCACTTGCGGACCGCCTGCACCGCCGCTTCGTCCAGGCGCGGGAAGCCGCTGCTCTGGGACACTGCGACGTTGGACGGGCGGCCGTTGGTGTCGACCAGCACCTTCAGACGCACTGTGCCTTGCTCACCTGCGCGGCGCGAAGCCGGCGGATAAGTCGGGTCGACGCGGTTCGCTGTCTTGAGATCCTGCGCCGGTGCGCCCTGCTGCTGCGAGCCGCTGATCGCGCTCGCGGATGCCGGGACCGGCACCTCGGACGGCGGCACCACAGCCTCTTCGAACTGGACCTCGGGAGGCGGCTGGTCGTTGGCGACCGGCTGCTCGATCTCGGGCTTGATCTTCACTTCCGGCTGCTCTTCCGGCTGGGTGGTCTCCGGAATGAACACGGCTTCGATCGGTGCGACGAACGCGGGTTGGCGCACGACGCCGGTGGCGACCATCAGGCCGTAAACGATCAGCACGTGGAATGCAGCGACGACGATGAGCAGCGCCGTACGACGAGGCGTCGATCTCTTGCTGCGAAGTGCGCTCGTGCCCCCACCAAGGGTTTGCGTGGCCATGCCAGAAACCTCCGAATTTTTCGCGGACAGGTTGCTCCTGCACTTCTCAAACGGCTATGCACCGCAAAAGGTTCGATCCGGCGAGCGACGCGGGACAGCCTCATCTGCGAAAAAGTTCCCGTAAACTGCGCCCACGGAACCATTGAGAACGAATTTGGGAACAATTTCTCCCGACATTGAGGCGCGTTTACTGGCAGCGCGCGAGCAGGATCCGCAGCCGTGGCATGAAATACTTGCCGACGCGCGCATCGGCGAATCGTTGCCGCGAGTCTGGGCGTGCAGCGAATTCGTTGCGACGGTCTGCCTGCGAGCGCCCGTGTTGCTGAGCCAACTGGTTCGCGGCGGTGAACTGTTCGCACGCGTGGCGGACGACTGGTTCGCGAACGACCTTCGCGAGCGCGTGAGCGGTGCGAACGAGGCCGAAGTGATGGAGGCGCTGCGCCGCTTCCGCAAGCGCCACATGATGCGCATCGCCTGGCGCGATATTGCCGGCTGGGCCGACCTCGACGAGACCCTGCGCGATCTTTCCGCGCTCGCCGATGCCTGCATCGGTTTCGCCTGCACATATATGTATGAGGCGCTGATCGCCCGGTATGGCGTGCCGCGCGGGGCCGACAGCAAGCAGCCGCAGACGCTGATGATCCTCGCTATGGGCAAGCTCGGCGGCGGCGAGCTGAACTTCAGCTCCGACATCGATCTCATTCTTCTCTATCCGGAAGACGGCGAAACCGACGGCGCTCGCGCGATCGACAACGCCGAGTTTTTCCTGCGGCTCGGCCAGAAAGTCGTGCAGTTGCTCGCGACCCCGACGGTTGAAGGCTTTGTCTACCGCGTCGACCTGCGCTTGCGCCCGTTCGGCGACAGCGGCCGCGTCGCGCTCAGCTTCGGCGCCTTCGAGCACTACCTGCAGGAGCACGGCCGTGACTGGGAGCGATACGCGTATGTGAAAGCGCGGCCGCTGACCGCGATCGAGCACTACGCGGCGCTGTACGCAGACGTGCTACGGCCATTCGTCTATCGACGCTATCTCGACTACAGCGTGTTCGAGTCGCTGCGCGAAATGAAGGGCATGATCTCGCGCGAGGTCGAGCGGCGCGAGCTGCAGGAGAACATCAAGCTCGGGCCCGGCGGCATTCGCGAGATCGAGTTCATCGTGCAGGCTTTCCAGCTGATCCGCGGCGGCAGCGATCGCCGGCTGCAGAGTCGCGAGTTGCGCAGCGTGCTGCCGCTGCTCGTCGGACAGCGGTTCCTGCGCCGCGAAGCGGTCGCAGAGCTGGAGGCAGCGTATCGCTACCTGCGTGTGGTCGAGAACAGGCTGCAGGAGTGGAACGACGAGCAGACTCACCAGTTGCCGGAGGACGATAGCGGCCGCGCGCGCCTGGCGCTCGCGATGGGAGCGAGCGACTGGAACACGATGCACGCAGAGCTGAGCGCACATCGGGAACGCGTAGCGCAGCATTTTGCGCAGACAGTGTTCGGTCCCGGCGGTGCGGCGCAAGTGGAGCAGGAGAAACGGGCGCCGCTCGTCGACCTCGATGCGCCGATCGAAGCGCGCGTCGCCAGCCTGGAGGCGCTCGGCTTCACGGACACTGCGGCGATCATCGAGCCGCTCGATCATTTGCGCGACACGTCGTACTACCGCCGGCTCGACGAGACGGGCCGGCGCAGATTGCACGAGCTGCTCGCGCGACTGCTGCCGCCGATCGCGCAGTCCAGATCTCCCGCCACGACGCTGGTGCGCGTGCTCAAGATCGTCGAGCGCATCGGCGGACGCACCGTCTATCTGGCGCTGTTGAACGAGAACGCGGCCGCGCGGCGCCGGCTCGTCTCATTGTGCGAGCAAAGCCAGTTTCTGACCGACCAGATTGCCGCGCAGCCGCTGCTGCTCGATGAGTTGATCGACGAGCGCTTGATCGAGGAAACGCCGACGCGCGCGCAATTCGCCGAAGACCTGGCGCTGCGCCGGCGAACCATGCAGGACGAAGAGCCGGAGCGGCAAGTGGAGCTGCTGCGCGAATTTCAGAGTGCGGCGCTGTTCCGGGTCGCGGTCGCGGATCTGATCGGCGGCCTGCCGCTCATGAAAGTGAGCGACCGTCTCACCGACATCGCCGAGCTGATCGTGGAGGAGACGCTCGGCCTGGCGCGCTCGCAGATCGAAGCCAAGCACGGTGCGCCGCGTTACACGGATGCAAGCGGAGCAGAGCACGTAGCGAACATGATCGTGATCGCCTACGGCAAGCTCGGCGGGCTCGAGCTCGGCTATGCCTCGGACCTGGACTTGGTGTTCCTGCACGATTCCAGCGGCGAGGCGCAGCGCACCGACGGTGCGCAGTCGATCGATAACACGCTGTTCTTCCAGCGGCTCGGGCAGCGACTGGTGCACTTGCTGACGGTCCACAGCGCGTCGGGCCGTCTCTACGAGGTCGATACGCGTCTGCGGCCCGCCGGCAATCGCGGCCTGCTGGTGCAGTCGCTGGCGGCATTTCGCGACTACGAGTTTCAGGATGCCTGGACCTGGGAGCACCAGTCACTGCTGCGGGCACGCGCAATTGCGGGGCCGCGTGAGCTGTGTGAGCAGTTCGAAGCCGCGCGCATCGAGGTGCTGCGCAAGGCCGTCAAGCGCGACGGCTTGCGCGACGAGGTTCGGCGCATGCGGGAGCGCATGCGCGAGAACCTGTCGAAGGCGCGGCCGGGCCAGGTCGATCTCAAGCAGGATCCCGGCGGCATCGCCGATCTCGAGTTCCTGGTGCAGTTCTGGATGCTGAAGTGGGCGGACCGCTATCCGGAGATCGTCACGTTCTCGGACAACATCCGCCAGCTGGAAAGCCTCGCGTCGGGCGCGATCGTGCCGCAGCAGCGCGTCGATTTCCTGGTGGCGACCTATCGCGCCTACCGCCAGCGCCTGCACCGTTTGTCGCTGGATGGCGCGAAGAACGTGGTCGACGACGGGGAGTTCGTGGCCGAGCGCCGCGGCGTGGTGGAGGTCTGGGAGGAGGTCATGCGCGAGGCCGGCGATCTGCCGGACGATGTGAAATAATGCGCGCCATGCCTACCGAACCCGTGGCCGAACCCGCCGGCAAGCTGATCCAGCCGAACACCAAGAACCAGTACATGGTCGCGGCGAGCGATCTGCCGCTGTCGTGCCCGATGCCGGGCATGTACCTGTGGAACTCCCACCCGCGCGTGTTCCTGCCGATCGAGAAGACCGGCTGGGCGAAGTGCCCGTACTGCGGCGCCGAGTACACGCTGATCCGCTGAGCGGCAGCGGCGCCACCGCTTCCTCCATGTACGTTCCCCGTCACTTCGCGGAAACCCGGGTCGAGGTCCTGCACGACCTGATCCGCCGCTATCCGCTGGGCGCGCTGGTCGTGACCACGCCCGACGGTCTCGAAGCCAGCCACATCCCGTTCGAGATCGATCTGCAGCCGGCGCCGTTCGGCACCTTGCGTTGTCACCTGGCTCGCGCGAATCCGCTGTGGCAGCACATCGCTGCAGACCGGCCGGTGCTCGTCGTGTTCCAGGGTGAGCAAGGTTACGTTTCGCCAAGCTGGTATGCCGCGAAGCAGGAACACGGCAAGGTCGTGCCGACGTGGGATTACGTCGCCGTGCACGCCAACGGCGTCGCGAAAGTTGTGCAGGACGCGGCGTGGCTGCGGCGGATGGTCGAAGATCTGACCCACCGCCACGAGCAGGGCCGCGCCGATCCGTGGAAGGGTGAGCGACGCGCCCGCTGAGTATGTCGAGAAGCTCCTCGGCGCAATCATCGGCGTGGAGATTCCGGTGACGAAGCTCATCGGCAAGTGGAAGATGTCGCAGAACCGCTCCGCTGCCGACCGGCAGGGAGTCATCGCCGGGCTGGAGCGCGACGGCGGCGAAGCGCAGACCGACGTCGCCGCGGTCATCAAGACGACGCTGTAGACCATGGCGGGTTACTCGGGCACGCCGCTGGCGAGGAAGCTCGGGATCAAGCCCGGCTCGGCGATCTTCGTCGTCGCCCCACCCGGTCACTACGACGAGTTGCTGGCGCCGCTTCCCGAAGGCGTGAAGCGAGTGCGCAAGATCGACGTCGCCGACGTCGCGCACTTCTTCGAAACCTCGCGCGCCCGCATGGAGAAGGATCTGCGCGCCGCCGTGCCCAGGATGCAGCAGGATGCGGCGATCTGGATTTCCTGGCCGAAGAAGGCGGCGAAGGTTGCGACCGACATCACCGAAGACACGGTGCGTGAGGTCGCGCTGCCGCTCGGCCTCGTCGACATCAAAGTCTGCGCAGTCGACGAGACCTGGTCGGGCCTGAAGCTCGTCATCCGCAAAGAGCTGCGGAAGCCGTCGCGCCGCTCTCCGTCCTGAAGCCTTCGTCGAGCCAGCCGGTCATGCCGCCGATCATGATCTTCACCGGCCGCCCGAGGCGTGCGAGCCGCACGGCCGCGCGATGCGCGCCATTGCAATGCGGGCCGGCGCAATAGACGACGAAGATCGTCTCGCGCGGATAGCGGCCTAGCAGCGACTCGATGAGCTTGCGATGCGGGATGTTCACCGCGGCCGGGACATGGCCGTTGGCGTAGAGGTCCGGGCTGCGCACGTCCACGAGCAGGAAGTCCTGGCGGCCGTTGCTGACGGCGTCGTGCACGTCCCAGCAGTCGGTCTCGAAGCGGAATGCGCTCTCGAAATGCGCCAGCGCGACGGCGCTGTCCGCAGGTGCAATCTCGACGACGGCAGAAGGCATGAGAGTTCTCCTGTAGATCGGGCTTCAGTCCGGCTGCATCCTATCTTCCGAACCCCGTTCATGCCTCTGGCGCAATCGTCAGGTTGCGGTAAGATCACGCCATGCCGCGACCCCACCTCGTCGTTGCGATTGCCTACGACCGCCTGTGCACCTTCGAATTCGGCTGCGTCGTCGAGCTGTTCGCGCTGCCGCGTCCGGAGCTGGACGTGCGCTGGTACGAGTTCGCCGTGTGTGCCGCGGAGCGCGGGCCCTTGCGTGCGGCCGGCGGTATCACGGTGACTGCGCCGAATTCCCTCAAGCTGCTGGATCGCGCCGATACGATCATCATGCCTGGCTGGCGCGATGCGAACGAGCCGCCACCTCCAGAGCTGTTGCAGCGGATTCGCGCGGCGCGCGATCGCGGTGCGCGCCTTTGCTCGATCTGTTCCGGTGTGTTCGTGCTCGCTGCTGCCGGTGTGCTCGATGGCAAGCGCGTCACCACTCATTGGCGTTACGCGGAGCTGCTCGGCCAGCGCTACCCGAGCGTTCGCGTCGAGCCGAACGCGTTGTACATCGACCAGGGCGAGGTGCTGACGTCCGCGGGCTCGGCCGCGGGTCTCGACATGCTGCTGCACCTCGTGCGACGCGACCACGGCCCGAAGGTCGCGAACCAGGTCGCGCAGCGCCTCGTCATCCCGCCGCATCGTGACGGAGACCAGGCCCAGTACGTGCCGCGGCCGGTCGCGCCCGATGAGTCGGGCCGGCTGTCGCGGCTGCTGGACTGGATTCGTGGCCATCTCGGCGAAGAGCATTCGATCGCCTCGTTGTCACGCCGCGCCGGCATGAGCCCGCGCACGCTCCTGCGGCGCTTCAAGGAAGCGACCGGGCTCGCCCCCAACGAGTGGCTGGTGCGCGAGCGTGTCGCGGCGGCGCGCGAGATGCTCGAGTCCGGACGGGTCGCACTCGGCCGGGTCGCCGAGCGGGCGGGGTTCGGTTCGCAGGAATCGTTCCGGCGGCATTTCCGCCTGCGGGTCGGCGTCGCGCCCGCCGCGTACCACAAGCGGTTTCGCGCCGTAGGTCGGGCTTCAGCCCGACTCTCGCCGGACTAAAGTCCGACCTGCAAGCCCTGATAACATCGCAGGGATGAGCAGCACCCTGACGACGACGCCCGCCGCCGACGGCTTTCGCATGCCCGGAGAATTCGAGCGCCATTCCGGCTCGTGGCTGTTGTGGCCGGAGCGGCCGAGCAACTGGCGGTGCGGAGCGAAACCGGCGCAGGAGGCCTTCGCCGCAGTCGCCACGGCGATCGCGACGGGCGAGCCCGTTACCGTCGGCGCTTCGCGCGCGCAGTTCGTCAACGCGCGCGCGATGCTGCCGGACGCCATCCGCGTGGTCGAGATGTCGAGCGACGACGCGTGGATGCGCGACGTCGGCCCTACTTTCGTCGTGAACGGCGCGGGCGGGGTGCGCGGTGTCGATTGGATGTTCAATGGCTGGGGCGGGCTCGTCGATGGCCTGTATTTTCCATGGGACCAGGACGACCTGGTCGCGCGCAAAGTGCTGGAGATGGAAGGTCGCGATCGCTATCGCGCGCCGTTCGTGCTGGAAGGCGGCTCCATTCACGTCGACGGCGAGGGCACGCTGCTCGCGACCGAGGAATGCCTGCTCAACCCGAATCGTAATCCGCAGCTGGACACCGGCCAGCTGGAGATCCTGCTGCACGAGTATCTCGGTATCAACCGCGTGATCTGGCTCAGCAAGGGCGTCATCGACGACGAGACCGACGGGCACGTCGACAATCTGTGCTGCTTCGCGCGGCCGGGCGAAGTCGTGCTGACGTGGACGGATGACAAGCGCGATCCGCAGTACCGCGTGTCGAAGGATGCGTACGAGCGACTGATGAGCGCGCGCGATGCGCAGGACCGGCGCCTCAAAATCCACAAGCTGCAGCAGCCCGGACCTCTCTATCGCACGCGCGCGGAGGCTCGAGACGTCGATGCAGTCGCGGACGGCTCGATGCGCCGCGCCGGCGAGCGGCTGGCAGGCTCCTACGTCAACTTCTACATCGCGAATTCCACGATCGTGATGCCGCTGCTCGATGCGAAACGCGACAAGCAGGCCATGCGCACCCTGACCCGCATCTTTCCCGAGCGGCGCGTAATCGGTGTGCAGGCGCGCGAGATTTTGCTCGGCGGCGGCAACATCCACTGCATCACGCAGCAGGTGCCTGCGGGCGGCTCGCAATGAAAGCGGAGAGGCGCGACTACAGCCGGCTCGTGCCGTCGCTGCGTGACGACCTGCTCGCGGCGCAGCTCGAAATGCGCAAGGCCGCGAAGTTCTCGCTCTCACTGATCGTGAGCGGCGTGCCGGCCGCCGGCCGCAGCGAAACGGTGAACCGGCTGCTCGAATGGCTCGATCCGAAGTACATCACGGTGCGTGCATTCGGCGAGGACGACGGCAAATCGCGCCGGCCGGCGATGTGGCGCTACTGGCGCACGCTGCCCGAGTTCGGCCGCATCGCGTTCTACTTCCTGGGCTGGTATCAGGACTACATCAATCCCGCCCTCCACGACTCGTCCAAGGCCAAACGCCGCGCGCAGCGGCAGCTGGCGCGCATCCGCCAACTCGAGTCGATGCTCACTGCGGACGGAGTGCGAGTCGTGAAAGTCCATCTCGATCTCGACGCCGACACGCAGTGCAAGCGGTTGAAGAAGCTGCGCGCCGACAAGCTGACCCGCTGGCGCGTGACGCACGAGGACCTGTGGCTGGCGCGGCATCAC
>JBIOUH010000209.1:0-16924 GCA_044866955.1 Steroidobacteraceae bacterium | reverse complement strand
GTAGCTCAGTGGTAGAGCGTTCGGCTGTTAACCGATTGGTCGCTGGTTCGAATCCGGCCCGGGGAGCCATCCAGGGACGTCGGTAGACGTCCACTAATGTCCAGCGCGCATATCGAAGCTCCATGTCTATGGACGCGTAGTTTGTCCACGAACATCCAGCGACGCTCATTGGCAGCCACCCCTACGTGGGGGGTACATCTGGGGGTACGGCGCGATTCCTCAGACGCGATACCCTAGTGGCGCAAGTCAGCGGATTTGCGGGCAATCAGACGCTGGAATGCGGACGTGGACACGACCAATTCGACTCCCGGTTTGGGGATTCGCATCCACGATCGCAAGGTTTTCTGTTTTTGAGCTCGCGTCTCTCGCGAGAGTAGGTGACGAACGCAGACGCTTTGTTCTTTCGTCAGGTTGTCTGCTGGGTTCAAGCAGGCATTCCACGACGGCGGTCGTGCCAGCTGCACCGGGGCGCTGCGTGTGATGTAGTACAACCGTAGTCAACATCGTCAAGAACACGAGCACGGCGACAACCCCACGCACTCCTGGGGCGCACGCGACGACGAGGCGCGGCGGTTGCACGTCAGAAAAAAGACGCCACAACCTGATTCCCAGAGGTCGCAGAGCGACTGCAGAAGCTGCACGGATCTTTCATCGTGGACGGGAGATCTGCTTGCTGAATGGGCGCGGCGTTGCAAACTTTCGAGGCCATGAGCTGGGAACGCCCAACCCGACGGGAACCGGCTTGACTCTGCAACGATTCTTCTTAGCAAGCGACGTGCTCAGGAGAATGGCGATGGCCGACGACAAATCGAAACGCGGAAGCCCGGACCGGGATCGCATTGACGTGAACGATCCGGACGAGCTGCGCAATTGGTCGAAGTCTCTCAACAGGACGCCCGACGAGATCAAGGAAGCTGTGCGGGTGGTCGGCAACACTGCGGCGAAGGTGCGGGAGCACTTCGGGCCCCGCTGAGTACGTGACGAGGACCATCGCGGGCGCGAACACCCATGCACTGAGCGATCGCCCGATTGAACTTGGCGGCACAAGCACTGAAATGCCCGGCTTACCGCGGCGAGTAGCGCCACAGTTCCTTGCGCGCTGTGCCCACATTGCCGAGCTGGAATACGGCGACTGAGGCTATCGTCAACTTCGGCGGTACCCCTTGTTCGGCGCTGACTCTCCGCGCTGTTTCGGCATCGCTGACGCCGACCGTGATGTGCGGTTCAAATCCACTACCGGTGTGTTTCTGCACGAACGTGCGTACGTACTCGATCGTCTCCAGGTCGACACTTGGATCCTCCTTGGAGGTGAGGAATGCACTTCCATCGCCTGTTGCGACCAGATAGGGCGATACGGCTGACACTAAGTCAGCCTGAAAGTCTTCGAGCTCACGCGTCTTCTCAACCTTGATGTTCGTGATCTCTTCGCGGTTCCAAGGCTTGTGCTCAAGCCCCAGCATCGTGAGCTGCTGTCCGGCCAGCGGATGCTTTGCGCTCACCTTTTCCACGGCGACGTAGAAGTCAGCGACGTCTTTGGCTTGCACGTAGCCATGCAGCACGGATATGTGGGGCAAATGCGATGCATCGAGCGCAAATCCGCCAGGATAGCTCCGTCGCAGGTCGCCATTAATCCGCGCAGCGCGAGCGCTTACTTCCTGATCGGGCTGGAGAAGTACGTTCACTGCAATCACGTCACCAAGCCCCGGGTTTGCCGGCTCTGCAGTCGTGAGGGTGGCCACGGCTGTCAGCACACAGGTCAGTAACGTTCCAGGCAAAAGGCGCATGAGACCTCCGGCGGAGGCTATGTCAGCTCAAATCGAGCTGCGTGAATCCTCTTCTTTTTCGGCCGCGAGCCAGTCCTCCAGCTCGGCCCCGGGAGCAAACCCGCGACTCTCCGCACGCAAGTACGCCGCCGCGGCTATGCGGCGCTCGCGTTCGCGTTTGTCATGCGATGCATCGGCAACGTGCGCTTGGCCGCTGTCCACACTTTGATCATTGTCGGTGACTGGAAACGTAAGGTCTGGAAGTCCCGCGTGCTGCTCGTCCAATGTGTTGTCCTCAGCTTTGGCGGGATTTGCAGTAGGTTCGCCCTGTGGACGCTGACGTGTCGATGTGGCCATGGTGACTCCGCGTGTTCACCCGAAAACGTGCAGCTCTCGACGTCTGTTCCTCCAAGCATTCGGAGCCGCGCCGATGACCTTCCTGGTGTGGGCTGATGTCGCGAATGGCCTGGTAGCGGTGCCCACTATGGTGTTGCTCATGTTTCTGGCACGCAACCCGCGGGTTTCGTCACGCCGCTCGCCACGCTCCACCAATTCCTCGGCTCGGCTGACAAGTTTGGCGTGACACCACCGAACGGCCTCGAACCCGCTGCGCGACCCAAAGTTTCCAGTGCTCGCTCAGTTCTTCGCCGATTCTAGCTGCTCGCGCTGCCGGCTCAGATCGCGTCGGATCTTCCCGACCAGCGCCACAAAGCGAGGGTGATCGCGAAAGCTGGCGAAGACTTCGTTGTGCAGCAAGCCGAAATGCCAACAATAGTAAAGCGCGCGTGCCGATACCCACGTGAGGCATGGGCGTGTCCTCGTTGAAAGCAACGACACGCCCACTCATGGTGAACTCCACGATGTCGGCATGCGATGGCGCTGCGAATGTCGCTGCTGTAGCGAGCAACGATGCAATCGCCGTGATGCGCAGATGACGTGTGCAGAATGCAGTAGACATGGCGTGCTCCTTGAGGTCATGAGTGCGTTGCCGAGACACTCCGAATTTCCGTTGACGTTGCAGTTCGCGCGCGAGCTGTGCCTCCCCGGCCAGTTAACCTTCGGATTGCTGGCCTGCATTGAGGTTACATCTGGAGAATAAACGTGTATGTCGGTTGGCGAAGAAAACAGCTGGACTACAAGCGCCCTGTCGTGATTCCTCCACCCGCTCTTGATGAACACATCACATTGCACAATGGTCATTTGCCGGTCGCTAACATAGGCTGATGCCGATCCACTCCAGAACTGTCCCAGAGCTAGGAATGCGAGCGCTGATCCTGACAGCACTCGTCGCGCTGACGTCCGTCGCATTCGCGCAAGCGCGGAAATCAGCGGCAGCGCAGGCCACGCTTCTCGCACGGACCATGCAGGTCGAGCAGCATGCGCGGCTGCGGCTCGAGACATCCGTGCGTAAGGATATGGCAGAAGGATCGGCTACCCAGCAGGAGCTCGATTGCGTGAGGGCGGCAAAGCTTGATTTCGTCCTCGATGCGTACGCGCGCGCCATCCTGGCCACACTGTCGAGCGAGGACATAACGCGTGCGATCGCTTTCTATGCCAGCAATGAAGGGCAAGGTTTCCTGAAGCATTCGATCGCTCAGGAGCTGCGCACGCCCGAGGCCGCTCCAACCGAGCTGACACCAGCGGAGCAGGCTGCGCTGAAAAAGTTCTTGAGCACATCCGTCGGAAAGAAGATCCTCGCCGGCAGCGTGTTGGAGACCGTCGAGTCGAGAACGTCGATCGCGCGAGGACTGTTGGCGCTGACTACAAAGTGCCAGGCATTATCGCCGTAATTCGGAGCGAGCCAGAGGGCGACGCGGCTTGGAGCAATCCTCGAAGGAATCGACGGTGCCTCATGCATACGGGGAGCAGCAGATCAGCGACGACTGTAAGAGAATGCCTGCGGTCAGCCTGAAAGGAGCTATTCGGCGACGCTGATCGAGCATGGATCTGCTCCACGGCACCGCGCATGCCGGAGCAGGGGCCAGGCTGAGGTTCATCTTCTCTCCGACGCCGAGTTTCGTTCTTGAGATGTCCGCTTCTGGCCGAAAGCCGCCGTGCGTCCGTATTCGCACCAGCAAGAACGTCCGCGGCAGCGCCTGTTTGCATCGAGCGCCGAACCAACGCCATCGGTGATCGAGTCGCCGATGACCACGATGGTGCGTGCGTCGGCAGCGGCTGCGACCTCCACGTCGGTCAGAAAGTATCGACTCGTATCGGTCTCGCTTCCTGTCAGCTTCGTGGCGCCGGTGACATCACCGTTCGCGATGTAGGCGGTCTGCATGCCAACACCGTGCAAGGTCGACGCCTTGCCGCTGTCGACCACGTACATGCTGATCGCAACCTGCTCCAGTGCAGCTACGGGGAACGCGACCGGGTCACTCAGAACGTCGGCGCCGCGCGCAATGATAACGGTCGGTTTGCTGCCGAACGTGACTGCCCGTTCCGTTCCCGGCTGGGTCGCCGATTCGCCCGCGTCCTTCGCGACACGCACCGGGCCGATCGTTACCGGCCCGGTTCCGAACAAGTTCGACAGACGCAGTCGCACGCTCGATCCGCCAATGCTCGGCCGGACGATCTGACGAATCGTCTTCGCAGACATCGCCGGACCTTCCTGATCGGGAGCCGCAGACCACGCGCTGCCCCAGCGACGCGCGTTTCGGCGCAGCTTCACTCCTTCGGCAAGGTCAGCCAGCCGGCCGCTGCGGCCGTGGACGCCGACGATGTCGACGACATCGAGATGCTGGTCGGCGAGCAACCGGGAGAGCTCTTCGCCGCCTTCGAATGTCGCCGGTATGGCACCCGCTTCGGGAAGATAGAAGAGGTCGCCCTGAAAGACGGTGCGCGAGGTCGGCGCATGCGAGACGAGCATTTCCGCTGCGTGACTGCTGGCGAGCGGATAGAGAACGACCGTCGCGCCGCCAAGATCGAGCGCGCGCGGCGCCGAGACCTCCTCGATCGCCGAGTCGGGCAGGCGCGCAAATTGCCTCCGTACCGCGATGCCGCCACCCTTGCCGACGAGCACTGTTGCGCCCGCCTCGAGATAGACCGGCAGGCCTGCGATGTGATCGAAATGCGTGTGCGAAGCTACGACATGCGCGATGCGGCGGCCCGGCGCCGTCTTCTCGATGACTGCGCGGACCTTCTTGGCCTCTTCGGGACCGATCGGCGCGTCAAATATCACCACCGCCTCTGTGCCGACCACGAAACCCGTGTGATAGCCCGAGGGCGACCCATCGATACGATACGCACCGTGACCGAGTGCCGTCGCGCGCAAGGGACCACGCTCGGCTCTTTCCACATAGCCCGCCGGCAGATCAAATGTGCGCGCATCGATATTCGTCGCGGCGACGGACACGCGTTCCCAGTGGTTCCTCAGGCGGCCATCTCTGTAAATCGAAATGCTCTGCGGTTGCAGCGTGTCGCCCGCCTCCCGATAGTCTTCATAGACGTAGCGCTTGTTGCCGGCTGTCGCGGTTTTCACGAGCTTCGTTGTCGGGTCGATGGCGATGACGGATGTGCGACCCGCCCGATCCCGAAAGGTCACGCGCACTTCGCCGCTCGCGTCATCGACCTCCAATTGCGGTGCGCGCGTACGGGCTTCGGCCAGCAGCAGGCCAGGCGCCAGAAAGAGCAGCTCACTGAACTCCTCAGCGCCGGTCGGTGCCTGGGTCCGGTCGATTTCGATGCCATCGCGCCAGCGGATGAGGTCGACAGATGCCCAGGCGGTTGGCGAGCCGAGGGTCAGGTAGTGAAAGCGAATCGTACCGGGGAACACCGTATCGCTTTCGAGGCGGTAGCGTCCGTCTCGAACAAGCACCACGCTCTGCCGGTCAGGGACCTCGGCGACCGGGATCTCCGGCCGACTCGCCTGATCCCGCGCATGGTAAACGCCTTGCATCGTCAGCTGGATGGCTGGTGCACTCGTGGCGGGTGCAAGCGCGCGTTCGCTCGCTTGGAAGATGGCTCGCGCGTCGAGAGCCACCGCGGGCTTGTCTCCAATGAAAGTCAGACACAGCAATGCAAACGCAACACGTCGCAGGGT
Organism: Steroidobacteraceae bacterium; assembly: GCA_044866955.1. Classification (GTDB taxonomy): domain Bacteria; phylum Pseudomonadota; class Gammaproteobacteria; order Steroidobacterales; family Steroidobacteraceae; genus Steroidobacter. Next base: position 11,119 of record JBIOUH010000209.1, on the reverse strand, counting down.
GATCATCGGCCGAGGATTCCTGAATCGAGGGGGTCCGTGAATGTAGCTCGACGCGATCCGCGAGTCCTGATTCGGCGCCTGAATTCCCCTGAATACTTCTGAATGACGAGTTAGCGGCGCCTTACACTCGAGTAGCCGATGAACACGAGGGCCACTACAAACGGAGCAACCAGAAACCACGCGTAGTAGCTTCCTGGGATGTCGAGTTCACGATAGTAGTGAATAGCATCCGTTGCGAGTAAGCCAGATACTCCCGCAAGGGTTGCTGCAATAGAGAAGTGCCCGGTAAACGCCTGGCCGAAGAGAAATGCGGCGCCCATGACAAGCGCGTACGCGCGGGCTAAGTTGAGAGCCGCATTCATCACTCCGTCGGAGTCGGACGCGGGTCGTCGCCTCGCAATAGCACCAATACACCCCTGCGAGTAGAGACCTGCTCGTGCCACGAGCCGGCGGCGGCGATGTGAACGTCGCCAGCCGCGAGCGTGTGCGTGCCGATCTGTACTTCACCTTCGAGCACGATGCATTCCTCTTCGCGTTCATGGCGATGCGCCGGAATGACAGCGCCAGGGCGCATGCGCAGCAGGCTGGTGTGCATGCCCGACCCTTCGTCCGGGCGGAGCTCGCGCACCTCCACGAACGGCCAAATCTCAATCCATTCGCTCTCAACCGCACGCAGCGTGCGCGTCCCCTCGGGCGTCTCGTCGCGCGCGCGTTCCAGAACTCGACGGCGCAGCCGCCCGCGCCGCTCTGCGCTCAGCTCTGCTGGCCGTACTGCAGCAGCGAGCGCATCCCGCAGGATCTGCGGCAGCTCGCCATCACTTGAAGATGCGTCAGGTATCGACGTGCGGCTCACATGGCCTCCAGTGATTCGCGCAGCTGGGTCAGCGCACGGCGTACATGGCTCTTGACTGTGCCGAGCGGCAAGCGCGTTGCGTGGGCTATTTCCTGATGCGACATGCCGTGCAGGAACGCCAGCGAAACTAGCTGGCGGCGCTCCGGCGTGAGCTGTGCGAGGGCTGCATGCACGCGAGTGCGTTGCTGCATGAGGGAAAGAATTTCATAAGGTTGATCGGCAGGTTGATCGGTGCTGCCAGCGGCTTCGCTCGACGCAACGACATCAAGGGCGTTGCCATTCGCGCGGCGTTGACGAAACCGGTCGAGTGCACGACTGCGACAGAGCATCAGCAGCCAGCCGAGCGCGCTGGCGCGGGTCGCGTCGAAGCGCGCGGCATTCGCCCACGCATAGGCATACGTTTCGCAGACGATCTCCTCGGCCTCCTCGGGACTGCGCAGAATCGCGGCGGCAAGCGCATAGAGCTTGCCGACCGTCGCGTCGTACAGCTCCTCGAGTGCGCGCTCCTGTCCGATGCGCATCCGCTCAACCAGTGCCGTCAAGTTGCGCACGGCTGCTGCCTCGTGCAGCCCAGGGGCGCCGTCCGCTGCCATGGCCGCGGCGTTCCATATCGATGGTGTCACTACCTCTCCCAGAAGTTCGGCTGCCAGCCCGGAACGGACCAGCTGCTCTCGCGTCGCTACGAACGCGAGTCGGCCTTTGGATGCGCCGGACTTGAGCGCAACGCGCTATTGCGATAGCCGTAGCCGAAATAAATCAGAAGACCGACGATGAGCCAGGCCGTCATCCAGCGCCAGTTGTCCTCGAAGACGCGTATGAACAGCCAGAGACAGGTCGCGGCACCCAGAACGCAGACGACAGGCGCCATTGGTACACGAAACGCGCGCGGCAAGTCGGGCCTGGTTCGGCGCAGCACCAGCACCCCGACGCACACCGTCGCGAACGCGAGCAGTGCTCCCATTGCCACCAGGTCGCCTAGCACCCCGATCGGCAAGAGACCGGCAAGCACGCAGCTCAAGACACCCGTAAAGATGGTGCTCACATGGGGAGTGCCGTGCCGTTCATGCACACGACCGAACAGGCGGCCGATCAGACCGTCTTGCGACATGGCGTAGAAAATCCGCGGCTGGGCGATGAGCAGCACGATGATGCCGGAGCTCAGGCCCGCAACGGCGGCAATCTCGACCAGCGCCTTCAACCAGAGCAGGACGGGATAGGATTCGAGCGCGGTCGCCACGGGGTTCGGCGTACCCAACAGCGTGTAAGGCACCATGCCTGTGAGCACGCCTGCAACGATGACGTACAGCAGCGCGCTGACCGCCAGCGATCCGAGAATACCGAGCGGAACGTCGCGTTGTGGATTCCTGGTTTCCTGCGCGGCGGTAGAGATCGCATCGAAGCCGAGATATGCATAGAAAACTATGGATGCCCCGCGCACGACCCCATCCCAGCCGAAGCGACCCGGTCCTTCCGCGGCTGGAACGTACGGCTGCCAGTTTCCAAGGTCGACGAACTGCAGGCTGAAGGCGATGAACAGCAGGATGACCGTCACCTTGATCGCCACGATGATCGAATTGACGAGTGCAGAGCTCGAGATACCGCGATAGCACAGTACGGTGATCGCAGCGACGATCGCCATCGCCGGCAGGTTGAGGAGGGATCCGGTTGCAACAAGCCTGCCTTCCACCACGTCGAGCGGCGCCGCAGCGAGCACGGCGGGTAGCCCGATCTCGGCGCCGACCATGCTGCCAATCGACCGCAGCAGACCGTCGAAGTATGCGGACCACCCTACAGCGATCGAGGCGGCGGCGAGCAGGTATTCGAGCACCAGCATCCAGCCGATCAACCAGGCGGTGAATTCGCCGAGAGTCGCATACGCGTACGAGTAGGCGCTGCCCGCAACTGGCAGCATCGCGGCGAACTCGGCATAGCAGAGTGCAGCGAAGCCGGCTGCAATGCCAGCCAGAACAAAGCTGAGCGTGATTGCGGGCCCGGCATGATTCGCAGCGGCCTGGCCCGTGAGTACGAAAATGCCCGCTCCGATCACAGCGCCGATGCCGAGCAGCAGCAGATGTCTCGCAGTCAGAACGCGTTTGAGGCTCGCACCGCCTTGAAGCGATCGATCGGCATGAACGCTCGAGAACGGTTTGGTGATGAACAGACTCATGTGATTGGCACTCGCTCGGCAGGTCGTAGCAGCTTGTCGGCGGTGCGAATGCGCGGGCAATGTGCATTTGGTAATGGTTGTGACGAAGTGAATCCGCTGCAGGGCAGGCAACGTAGCCTGTGAGCACGGAGAATTTCGTTGATGAGCGCAAGCGACCCGGACTCGACCCTTCGCGTATTGATCGTTGAAGACCATCCACTCATGGCGGCCGCTACGGGCGATCTGCTGCGTTCGCAATATCCCGGCATGAGTCTCGTCGTCGCCGACTCGGCGACGACTGCTATCGAGCAGGCGGCATCGGACGATTGGCTGCGGATCTTCGTCGACCTGTGCGTGCCGGGCGCTTGTGGGCTGTCTCTGCTGCGCGCGTTCAAGAAGCTCGGGGTCGTACGTCGCTGTTGCGTCGTCACAGCAAGCCGGGACGATCGATTCGTCGCCGAAGCCAGGCGCATCGGAGTGCTTGGCTACATCCCAAAGAGCTCCACAGTTGCGGAATTTTCCCGGTCCGTGCGCGACATCATGCGCGGCGTGCCGGTTTTTCCCGCGCCGGTCGCCGACCCGGAGCCTCGGGTTCCGCAACTCACCTCGCGCCAGCTCGCGGTCCTGCAGCTGTTGCACAAGGGACTCTCATCGAAACAGATCGCGCACCAGCTGGAGATTGCCGAGGGCACGGCAAAGAATCATGCGTTCGCGCTGTTGCGTGCACTGAGCGCGACCAATCGCGCACACGCCGTGGCGCGCGGATTGGAGCTGGGATTGGTCGAAACTGTCGCGGCCTGCGAGTGAGTGGCCGTGCGGGCCCCGCGCGCCACGGCGCGCGCGGGGCCCTCCGTCCTAGCGGAATTGCTTCGTGAGTCCGAGCTTGAACGCACGACCCGCGGGGTTGCCGATGAACGGATCGTAGTTGTAGTCGGACAACCGCACGGCCGGCGGATCGCGATCGGCGACGTTGAACACCGCACCCGTCAGCGTCAGCTCGGCCGGCAGACGCAGTCGATACACGAGGTCGGTCGTGAAGTACGAGCCGATCTCGTAGCGCGACCCGTCAACGTTGCGTGCCGCGTCGCGCAGATCCGTCACGCCGTCGACGTAGTGACCCGTCGTTCGCAACGTGTGGCTGCCGGACGAATACTCCGCGAACAGCGAGCCCCGCAGCTCCGGCAGCGGCTGATTGAAGCCGGCGCGCGTGCCGACGAAGTCGCGGCCGCCGGCAGTCGGAATCAAGATGCCTTCGATGAAGAACGGATCGCGCTTGTACTCCAGGTTGTACGTGGCATCGAGCCCGAATGCCAGCTTGCCGCGCAGTACGTTCGACCAACGGTAGGGGCGCTGACGTCGATGCCCTTCACCTCTTCATCCGGTGCGTTGACCGCCATCGCACGCGTGCGCAGGATGTTCGCGGGTGCACACATGTCGTTCTGGAACGTGAAGCGCGCCTGCAGGGCTTCGAAGCCCGCGCGCCCGCAGTTGTTGATCGCAGTCGCACCCGTGCCGATGAACGCCCCGATCACGTCCGAGCCGTTCTCCGGGATCACCTTGCCCTCCAGGCGGATGTCGATGAATCCTTCGCCCGGGGAGTTGAGCAACTGCAATTCCTATGCATGCACTCGCTCGGGCGTGAGCTGATGTGACGGAAATGCATCAGAGCCCAGCGAGGTTGCATGTGCGCGGCTCTCGATCTAGTGCAGAGCGTCGGGACTATCGGAGAGACGGGCGCCGACGCTTCAGGTCGTCCGCGATTCGTGAAGACAAGTTTTTCTGACGAAGCAATTTTCGGCTGACGTGAACCCTCACCGTGTCGGCCAATAGCGGTCTGCGACTTCGTTGGCTTGTCGGATTCAGACCGACGTCACCGCTTCCCGCATTCTTCTTCAGCGGTGAAACGCGCCGCGCAAACGAAGCTTCAGATGCGGAACCCGTTGTGCATACGACTCGTTGCACAAGAGTCTTTGCACGGGTTCATCTAGTTTTCGTGAGAGCAGGAAGCCGGGAACATACACGCGCGGAGCAGGCGAGACCTGCAACGAGCGCCGGCGCCTTGCGATGCAGACGGAAATTTCTCCGCTTCTTCCCGCAAGGATTCCGCGATGAGCTCTACCTGGAGACGGAGCGCGACTATAAATGGCAGACGCATCTGCGTTGGCGTGAAGCCCTCAACGCCGCCGAGTTCAGCGCGCTATTGCAGGCTGAGCGTCATCACGAGATTGCGTCACGCGCCGTGAGAATTGAGCAGCGCTCGCTCTACAGTATGCTTTTCTCGTTCGAGAAGATGGCATTTCGCGATGCTGTGAAGTCGAATGGTGGCGCCCGCAGATTCGCCGGAGGCCTTTTTGAGTATCTCCACGGTGCTGCGGAACCGCAGTGTCGTTTCGACACCTGGGTAGACGCAGTAGCCGGTCTACCGCGAAAACAGACTCGCGTGCTCACGTGGCCGCTCGTCACTGTTTTCGGCTTTATCGCTCAGCCGAAGCAGCACATGTTCATGAAGCCGCACACGATGCGTGCGGCGGCGCACGCCTATGGTTTTGACCTCGAGTATCGCTCGCGTCCGAATTGGCACACATACAGCAAGCTGCTCGAACTTGGCGCGCGCGTGCGCGTCGACCAACGCGAACTCGCTCCTCGCGACATGATCGATGTCCAGTCGTTTCTGTGGGTGCAGGGTTCGGCAGAATACGACGAGTAGAAGTCAGCCCTTCACGGTGCGGCCGCCATACTCATGGGCGCGATCCCATTCGTTCGCAACGAAGCGCTCCAGCGTGGGTCCGGTCACATGACCCTCCAGCAGCCGCGCCTGTCGGTCGAGGCGGCGGATGGCATCGAGTCGCTCGTCGTTACCCAGTTTGGCGCGATCGATGGCACGTCTCAGCACGCGGATGGTTTCATCGTAGACATCCAGCGGCACTGGAAAAGGATGTCCATCTTTGCCGCCGTGCGCCAGAGAGAAGCGGGCCGGATCACTGAAGCGTGCTGGCGCGCCATGCAGTACCTCTGCGACCAGCGCAAGCGCTGCAACTGTGCGCGCACCAACGCCGGGTGTCAGTAGAAGATCCGTAAAGTCGTGTGGACCGCGTTCGGCAGCAGCGGCCAGTGCCGCGTGCAGGCGGCGCAGTACAACATCCGATGCGCGAACCTCGTGATGCGCAGGTAGTTGCAGGTGCGGTGCTGGTTCGGGAGGCGCCGTCTCGGGGAAGAGCGAAAGAGCGGCATTGCCGGACTCGCGCAGCCGGCGCAGCACCGAGATCGGGCGTTCCGGTCCTTCCGCAACCAGCTCCATACTCGCGCGTCGATTGCACTCCGCCCTTGCGTCCGCAAGATTGAGGATTGCGCCCTGATTCTTGCCTTCTATGGCCGCATGGGGTGAGTCGATAAAGCTCTGCAAATGCTCGGACAGCCAGTGATACCGCCGAGCCTCGCGTCGCATTGCGTTCATGCCCTGCTGCACGACGCACCAATGACCGTCGGTGGTGGCGATGAAGCCATGGAGATAGAGGTCAAAGCCATCCTGGACTGCCGCGCTGTCCACTTTGGCCACCAACCTGCTTGCCCGAATCAGTGATGGCGCGTCAAAGCCGATGCGTTCGCCGATGGTCGCCAACTCCAGGGGAGTCTTGCGAGACTGCGCGCCTTTTCCGCCGCACACGTAGATCCCGAGCTCGTGCTGGACCGGTGCCAGGCCGCGTTTGAGCGCAGCCAGCACACTCGTGGTGATTCCTGAGGAATGCCAATCCATGCCCATGACGGCGCCGAAGGACTGAAACCAGAATGGATGCGAAAGCCTGCGCAATACTTCGTGCTGTCCGTAGTGAAGCACGAGTGCTTCCACGATCACGCGCCCAAGTTTCGCCATTCGTGCAGAGAGCCAGGGCGGCACACGTCCGCCGTGCAAAGGAAGATTGGCGCTGCCGGTTCGTGTTGCTGTCACCGCCAAATCGTATCATCCGGACGGCCGCTACAGCGCCGGCGGTCACTGCACGGGATCCTATCGAGTGGGTCGTGTGAGTACTTTCCTGCCGGCTGTGCACGGGCAGGTGTTCGAGGATACCCCGCGCGCGGGTCCCTCATCCGTTACCCTGGCGGTCGCGGATCTCGATGAACAGCTCGATAGCTGCGAGTCAAGGCCGGTCGTCCGTAGAGGCGGTGCCGCGAGTATTAGCGCGCGACGGCGCTGAGTTCGAGGAGTTCAGGAGCTCTCGCTTACGCGCAGCAAGCCGCTTGCCCAACTCCGCGAGATCCATGTCACTCTTTCTCGCCTTCGCGAACATCCCGCCAGGCTGCTCTTCCTCCTTGACGTGATGCTTGATCATCTCGGACAGCACGGTGACCTTGGCGTCGAAGTATTCATCTGTTGACCCGGCGGCTTCGATCGCGGCGATAAGCTTCTTCGCCCCGTCGTGCTCCACCACGGCCTCATGATGGATATCTTCCTCTTGAGCGTGCTCAAGGAAGGCTGGATAGAAGATCTCCTCCTCGATGCGAGTGTGGACCTTGAGCGCAGCGCAGATTTTGTTTGCGAGGTCTTGCTTCCGCGATTCGCTCCGCGTCTTCTCGAAGGCCGAGAACCAGCCTTTGACCTGCCGATGATCTGCCTTCAGCAGACTGATCGCATCACGGCGAGAGCGCGAGGCACTCTTACGAGTCGATTTGCGTGTGGGCATGGCGCTTCCTTGTTGAGCACTACACAAAACAATCCGCCGCGACGTCGTCCAGTTCCGCACGCGTCACACGGTCGAACCGGCGGTCGGAAATGGAAATGAGCAAAGCTCCCTCGGGATTCCGGCTCGGGCTCGGTACGTTGTGGTCAAGCGCTACCCGCCGTTTCTTCCTCGAATGCAAACTTGTCTCTGATGTGAGTATTGAAAAAGGCACCTTTGGCGAACGCTCTGCGCAGGCCCTTATGTATTTCCGGAGGGACGTCCAGGTACCTGTAACGCTTTGCGGACTGGAAAATAATGAGCAGGGTCTTGGATGCTTCGTCGTATTCAAAGCGCCTAATGAGCGATGAAGGCATAGATCTCAGAGCTCAGCCGATGTTCATTCGTCGCCGCGCTGTGTTCGGACCTGTCCAGTTTCGCTTCCAGCTTCAGGACGTCCGCGAGATGTTCTTCGAGCGTGGGTAGCGTCTTCTTGGCCAGCGGTCAGTTCCTCGTTTGCCTTGGTATGGTCCTTGACCCTATGTTGAGCGAAGGCTCTGACGTCCTTGTCAGTGCTTTTCGCGGCGCCGAGCTTGCCCATGTTCACTTCCGCGGCGCCGGCCTCACCGGCCTTCATCACGAAGTCCTCGGCTGAAATCTTGTCGGTGGCCGCTAGCGTCGTTGCGCTTGCCACGGCGACGCTGGCGATCAACAGAGCTCTTGCAACGCTCATGATGGAAGGCTCAACGAATGAGCAGCGGCTGCTCCTGATCTGCGAACGCGTCACGGATGAGCAGGTTCCTCCGAACGAGTAACGGAACCGTCTTAGAAGAATGTGCGTTGCCGGCTTGGTCGTCTCTTCTTCCATGGTTTTGAGGATTCAGGTCTTGGCGCATAGAGCGGCTATAACTCTTGTAGTTGCGCCATTTGCGTCCGTATTCGGATTACTGTCGGCCGCCACGACCGGCGCATCGCCACCGCAGCCACCCACGAGCGCTGCACCTGTCGAAGACGGCAGCTGGACGATGCCGGGCAAAAATGCCGCGTCAACGCGCTTCAGCGGCCTCAACGAACTCAATGCTGAAAATGTCGGCGGTCTGCGGGTGGAATTCACATTCTCGACCGGTGTGCTGCGCGGTCACGAAGCGGCGCCGATCGTGCAGGGCGATACGATGTATTTGGTCACGCCGTATCCGAATCATGTCTATGCCCTGGACCTCGGGAAGCCCGGCGCGCCGCAGAAGTGGCGTTATGACCCGAAGCCGGTCGCGGCAGCGCAAGGCATCGCCTGCTGCGACGTCGTGAACCGTGGGCTGACGATCGCGGGCAACAATGTCTATTTCACGACGCTCGACGGTCAGACGATCTCGCTTGACGCAGCGACGGGCAAAGAGCGCTGGCGTAAGCAGCTTGGGAACATCAACAAGGGCGAGACCATCACGATGGCGCCGTTCGTAGCCGGCGGCAAAGTTCTCGTCGGCAATAGCGGTGGCGAATACGGCGTACGCGGTTGGCTCATTGCCCTCGACGCCGGTACGGGGAATGAGTCATGGCGCGCCTACAACACGGGACCGGATTCGGACGTGCTCATCGGGCCGCGCTTCGCTCCCTTCTATCAGAGCGATCGCGGCAAAGACCTGGGGATGCGGACCTGGCCACCGGAAGCATGGAAGATCGGCGGCGGCACGATGTGGGGCTGGATCTCCTACGACCCGGACCTGCACCTCATCTATCACGGCACCGCGAACCCTGGGCCCTGGAATTCCGAGCAGCGGCCCGGCGACAACAAATGGACCGGCGGCATCTTTGCGCGCGAGCTTGCGACCGGTGAAGCGCGGTGGTTTTACCAGACGGTGCCGCATGACCTGTACGACTACGATGCGATCAACGAGATCGTGCTGCTCGACATGCCGTTCAACGGACAACAGCGCAAGGTGCTCGTCCGCCCCGAGCGTAACGGCTACATGTACATCATCGATCGCACGAGCGGCGAGGTGCTGGCCGCAGATGCGTATTCCAACGTCAATTCGATCACCTCGGTCGATCTGAAGACGGGGCAACCCACGTACAACCCCGACAAGAAGCCCCAACTGGGCAAGGTCGTGCGCGACATTTGTCCGGCGTCTCCCGGCGCGAAGGATTGGAATCCGTCCGCGTACTCTCCCGTGACCGGGCTTCTATACGTGCCGCATCTGAATCTCTGCATGAGCTGGGAGAGCGTCGAGGCGAACTACATCGCCGGGACTCCATACGTCGGCGCGAACGTTGTGATGCATGCCGGGACGGGCGGCAATCGTGGCGAACTGCTTGCATGGGATGTCGTGCAACGAAAGCCGGCGTGGAAGATCGAGGAAGACTTGCCGCTGTGGAGCGGTGCGCTCGCGACCGCCGGCAATCTGGTTTTCTACGGCACGCTCGATGGCGTGTTCAAGGCGGTGGATGCCACGACAGGTGAATTGAAATGGCAGTTCCATACGGGTTCCGGCATCGTCGGACAGCCCGTCACGTATCGCGGTCCCGATGGACACCAATATGTAGCTGTCCTCGCCGGCGTGGGCGGCTGGTCGGGCGCGATCGTCGCAGGTGATCTCGATGCGCGCGATCCGACTACAGCCGCGGGAATTGCCAACGCCGTGGCCGATCTGCCGAAGCGCACGGCGAAAGGCGGAACGCTCTATGTGTTTTCGCTGCCGCACTAGGAGTGGGGCCACCGCGTGTGGATCAGGCTTTAGCCTGACTGTCTTGATGGTGTTGTTGCTTGCTGCCTGTCACCGCGAGAACCGCGAGTTCGAAGCCCCGCCCGGCAGCGACCTCGCCCCGACGCAAGTCGCGCTCAACTCGCTGGTCGCGGGCCAATCCTCTGCGCAATTCCGCGAGCAACAGCGGCATGAGTACGAAGACAGCGCCTATCACCTCGCGGAAGGCAAGCGTTTGTTCTCGTATTTCAATTGCACCGGATGTCATGCGCACGGTGGCGGCGGCTCCGGTCCGGCGTTGATGGACGATCGCTGGATCTACGGCGGGGAGATTGATCAGATCTATCTCACGATCGTGCAGGGCCGGCCGAACGGCATGCCCGCGTTTGGCGGCAAAATTCCTTCGCAGCAGGTCTGGGAGCTGGCGGCATATGTTCGCTCACTCGGCGGATACGGCCTAAAGGCGGCGCGGCCGAGCCGCGACGATCACCTACAGATCCCGGCGGAGCAGGGCAAGCAGGACGAGCCCCTCCGTACCGCTCCTGCTCAAAGTGATTGAGGCGCGGAAGCATGCACTCCGCATTGCAAGCCCTCGGCATCCACGCCCAGCACATCGACGTCGTGTGGCGCACGATGCTATGGGTCTGCGGGCTCATGTACGTACTCGTGATCGCGTTCCTGATCTTGGCAATCTCGCGACATCGCCGCGCGAGTGATTCCGTCGAACCTCAGAATGATTCTTCCCAGGTTCGCCGTATGTCGATCGCCC
>JBIOUH010000208.1:0-19107 GCA_044866955.1 Steroidobacteraceae bacterium | reverse complement strand
CTCGTCATCGCGATGTACCTGCCGATCTTCAAGCTGGGTGCGGTCGTCTGACCGAGATCGCGGAGCTCTTGCAGCAGGCGCCCGCGGTCTTCGTCGCGGTCGTCTTCCTCTTCAGCTTGGCGATAGGCAGCTTTCTCAACGTCGTCATCCATCGCGTTCCGGTCATGCTGGAGCGCGAGTGGCGCTCGCAGGCCGAGCAGATCCTGCAGGGAGAAGAAGACCTCGGGCTGAAGCCCGACCTGCAGGCTGACCCAAAGCCGAAGTACAACCTGGTCGTGCCGCGCTCTGCCTGTCCCAAGTGCGGCGCGCAGATCACGGCTGCGCAGAACATTCCGGTCATCAGCTACCTGCTGCTCAAAGGGAAATGCGCGAAGTGCGGGGCGAGGATTTCGGCCCGCTACCCGATGGTCGAGCTCGGGACGGCGATCCTGTCCGCGGTGGTGGCATGGAAGTTCGGCTTCGTCTGGTACACCGCGGCGGCGCTGCTGCTCACCTGGACGCTCGTCGCTTTGACCGGCATCGACATCGATCATCAGCTGCTGCCCGACAACATGACCCTGCCGCTCGTCTGGATCGGGCTGCTGCTCAGTCTCGCGGCGACTATTCCCTCAGTCGGCCTGCCCGTCGACCCGCGCTCGAGCATCATCGGTGCAATAGCGGGCTATCTGAGCCTGTGGAGCGTCTATCACGCCTTCCGCTTGCTGACCGGCAAGGAGGGCATGGGCTACGGCGATTTCAAGCTCTTCGCTGCGCTCGGTGCGTGGCTCGGTTGGCAGATGCTGCTGCCGATCATCCTGCTGGCCGCTTTCACGGGCGCCGTGATCGGCATCCTGATGATCGCGCTGCGCAGGCGCGACCGGAACATCCCGATCCCGTTCGGCCCTTACCTGGCCGCCGCCGGCTGGATCGCGCTGCTGTGGGGTGACGACATCGTCACCTCGTATCTGCATTTTGCCGGCGTATCATCTCCGCAATGACCGAATCGCCGAACGCACCTGCCCTGCTGATCGCTCTGACCGGCGGCATCGCCAGCGGCAAGTCCGCTGTCGCCGAAGAATTCGCGAAGCTCGGCGTGCCCGTGCTCGACACCGACCAGATTGCGCGCGACGTCGTAGCGCCAGGCACTCCGGTGCTCGGCCAGCTGGTCGCGGAGTTCGGGCCCGAGATTCTCGACGGCAACGGCCGGCTCGACCGTGCGCACATGCGCGAGCGCGTGTTCGGCGATTCCGAACAGCGCCGCAAGCTGGAAGCAATCACGCATCCGGCCATCCGCGCAGAGCTGGCTCGCCGCTCGAGCGCCGCCGGCGGCAGCTACCAGATCCACGTCATTCCGCTGCTCGTCGAAACAGGTCGCGCGGACGCGTATGACCGCGTGCTGGTCGTCGATTGCCCCGAGGAAGCGCAGATGGAGCGCCTGCAGGCGCGCGACGGCAGCAGCCGCGAGCAGGCCGCAGAGATACTCGCCGCGCAGGTAAGCCGCGAAGAACGCCTGGACGCCGCGCACGACGTGATCGAAAACACAGGCACGCTCGCGGACCTGCAACGCTTCGTCCAGACGCTGCACCGGAACTACGAACTGCTCGCGCAGAAGCTCGCGGAGTCTTCGAGATCGTGATCCTCTGGCGCGAGAAGGCGAGAGCCTTCGCCATTCACTTCCTGGTAACCCTGACAGTGTGCGCAGGCGCCGCCGCGCTCGTGTTCCTCGTGTGGTTTCCGGATCCGTTCCAGGACATGCTCGGCGGCACGAAGCTGTTCGAGGTGCTGGTCGCCTGCGATCTCGGCCTCGGCCCGCTGACGTCGTTCGTCATCTACAACAGCAGGAAGTCGCGCCGCGAGCTGCTGTTCGACTATTCGGTCATCGGCATCATCCAGCTCGCGGCCTTCTGCTATGGGCTCTACACCGTGGCCAACATCCGGCCCGCGTACATTGCGTACGTCGTGGACCGACTCGAGGTCGTGGCCGCAGGCGAGCTCGCCGATGGCGACCTCGCGCAGGGCGCAGAGGGCTATCGCACTCGACCCAAGTGGGGACCGGAGCTGGTCGGAATCCAGCAACCGTCGGATCCGAAAGAGCGCGAGAAGGTGACGTTTTCGGCGTTCTCGGGCAAGGACTACTCCTCGCTGCCGCAGTACTACGTTCCGTACGAGCAGAACGTGCCCGAGATCAAGAAGCGGGCACAGCCAGTGAGCGTGCTGGAAAAGCGCCATCCCGAATCCGCGCCGCTGCTCGAGGGTGCCGTCGCGAAGCTGCAGATCCCCGCCGAAAAGCTGGTCTGGGTGCCGGTGAAGCATCGCAAGGGTTTCTGGACCGTACTGCTCGATCCGGACACCGCCCGCCCGGTGCACTGGTTGCCGGTGGATCCCTACTGACGATCGCCGCGTTCTGCCTTCGACGGACGGATCGAGGCATGGCGCAAATACGCATCGGCGTTTCGGGTTGGCGCTACACGCCGTGGCGCGGCGTGTTCTATCCGCGCGACCTGCCGCAGCGCCTGGAGCTGGCGTACGCCGCGCGCAAATTTCCGACGCTGGAGATCAACGGCTCGTTCTATTCGCTGCAGCGGCCGGAGTACTACCGGGAATGGCATGACGCGACGCCGGCGGATTTCGTGTTCGCTCTGAAGGGTTCGCGCTTCATCACGCACATGAAAAAGCTGCGTGACATCGATGCGCCTCTCGCCAATTACTTTGCTTCGGGCGTGTTCGAGCTGCGCCAGAAGCTCGGGCCGATCCTCTGGCAGTTCCCACCGAACTTCCGCTACGAGCGCGAGCGCATGGCGCGATTCTTCGAGATGCTGCCTCACGACACGCACGCAGCTCTGCGCCTGGCGCGCAAGCGAGACGCTCGCATGAAAGGCCGTGCGCGCCTCGCCGTGGACGCGAGACGTCCGCTGCGGCATGCGGTCGAGATCCGTCACGAGAGCTTCCTCGATGCTTCGTTCATCGCGCTGCTTCGCGAGCACAACATTGCGCTCGTGATCGCGGAAACCGCGAAGCGCTGGCCGATGCCGCAGGACATCACCGCCGATTTCGTCTACCTGCGGCTGCACGGCGACAAGGAGTTGTACCGAAGCGGGTACAGCGATCGCGCGCTCGATCGCTGGGCCGAGCGCATCAAGGCCTGGCATCGCGCGCGCAGCTCGAAGCCGCGCGACGTGTACTGCTACTTCGACAATACCGATGTGAAACTGCGAGCGCCCGTCGATGCGCGGACGCTGATGCGCAAGCTGGGAATCAGGTGGGAAGCAGGTCGGGCAGTCGACGCAGATCGTCGAACGTCAGCTGCGCACCTGCCTCCCTGAGCTTGTGCTCGGGTGTATGCGCACAAAAACCGAACACCGTCATCCCCGCAGCGACTCCAGCCTGCACGCCCGGCGGCGTGTCCTCGATGACTACGCATCGCGCGGGCTCGGCGCCGAGCTGCCGCGCCGCGAACAAGTAGACATCGGGTGCGGGCTTGCCGCGCGCGACCTGGGTGACGCTGAAGATGCGGCCGGCGAAGCGTGGCCAGAGACCGGTGATGCCGAGTGTGGTCCGCATCTTCTCGTGATCGCCGCTGGACGCGACGCAGAACGGCACGCCGAGGCGATCCAGCGCGCTTTCGATGCCGGGCATCGCGCGCAGCTCGGTGCGGAATGCTTCGAAGGTGCGGGCCTGCAAGTCGCGCAGAAAAGTCTCGGGCGGAGCGCGCCCGAGCATGCTCTCGATCGTGCGCATGACGTGGGCCATCGAGAAGCCGACGAACTTCTCGAAGATCTGCTCCTGCGTCAGGTCGAGCCCCAGCTCGCGCAGCATCTGCGCAAGCGTGCGATTGGCGACCGGTTCGCTGTCCACCAGCACGCCGTCGCAATCGAAGATGACGAGCTGCGGGGCGCCCGGTGCCGCACTCAATTTCGTACCCAGAGGCGTTCGAGGAAACTGAACACCATCTGCACCAGCAGCGCGAGCACCGCGGCCGGAACGGCGCCTTCGAGAATGAGCCCGAGGTCGTCGAGGCGGATGCCGGTGAGGATCGGCTGGCCGTAGCCGCCAGCGCCGATCAACGCACCGAGCGTCGCGGTGCCGACGTTGATCACGGCCGCGGTCTTGATACCGGCGATGATGGAGCGCGCCGCGAGCGGCAACTCCACGTGACGCAGGCGTGCACCGCGCGTGAGGCCGAGCGCCGCTGCAGATTCGCGCAACTCTTGCGGGATGTCGGCGAGTCCTGCGTGCGTGTTGCGCAGGATCGGCAGCACGCTGTAGAGGAACAGCGCGAAGATCGCCGGCGCGTAACCGATTCCCAGCCACGGAATGAGGAACACCAGCAGCGCCAGCGCGGGCAACGTCTGCAATACGTCCGCGACCGCAAACACGACGCGACCGATCCCGCGCCGGTAGAACGCGAGGACGCCGAGCGGGATGGCGAGCAGGATCGCGGCGCCGAGCGAGATTGCGACCATCGCGAGGTGCTCGCGCGTACGCTGCCAGATGCGCTCGCCGCGGCTGCGCTCGTGCGGATGCGAATCGACGCCGAACTGCTCGCGCAGGAAATCGGCGGCGATCTGCGTTTCGGGCTCGCGATCCAGCTTCGCACGCGCATTCATGCGCGTCATTGCACGTTCGTCGATGCGGCCGCCGAGGCGGTCGAAAATCGCCAGGACGCGGGGCTCGACGTCGTCGCGGCAAACGAACAGCGCCTGGTAGGCCGGGAAATAGTGCGCGTCGTCGACCAGCGCGATCAGGTCGTACTGCACGATCTCGGCGTCAGTCGAGTAGAGATCAGTGATATCGATCGAGTCGTCGGCGAGCGCACGGTACGCCAGGTCGTGATTCAGGCCACGCACATCTTCGTGCGAGAGCTGGTATCGCTTGCGCAAACCGGGCCAGCCGTCAGCTCGCTCCAGGAACTCGCTGCTGAAACCCAGGCGCAGGCGCGGATGCGCAGCGAGCTGGGACATCCTCTCGATCCCGAGCTGCCACGCTCGATAGCGCCGCATGCCGAGCACGTACGTGTTGTTGAACCCGAGCGGCTGGGACGCCCACGCATGAGCTCGCGTCAAAGCGGTACGCAGCTGCTCGTCGTCCGCAAGGGATTGCTGCGCGAAGATCTCGGAACGCAGGGTGCCGCTGTACTCTGCGTAGCAATCGATGTCGCCACGCTGCAGCGCGCTCCACAACACCCGCGTGCCTCCGAGCTCGCGCCGGTGCTTGGCCTTCTCTCCGGAATCGCGCGCCAGTTGCGTGGCAATCTCACCGAGAATCACCGACTCCGTGAAAATCTTCGAGCCGATCACGACCTCGGCCGCAGCGTACGGCGCAACCAGCGCGGCGAGCAGGAGCACCAGGGCCCTACGCATTGCCGAGCATGCCGTGTAAGCCGCGCTGCGCGCGCACGAAGTCGCTCACGAACTCCTCGGCCGGTGCGCTCGCCAGATCCCCATACGTGCCTTCCTGCACGATACGCCCGGCGCGCATCAGGACCAGCCGGTTCGCAAAGAATGCCGCCTCCGCCATGTCGTGCGTCACGAGCACGACGGTCTTGCGCAAGCGCTCGAACAGGGCGCGCAATTCCTCCTGCAGTCCGTGACGAACCATCGGATCGAGCGCGCCGAGCGGCTCGTCCAGCAGCAGGACGGCGGGGTCGAGCATCAGCGCGCGCATCAAGCCGACACGCTGGCTCTGTCCGCCCGAGAGATTCGTGGGAAATCGCTGCAACACCTCGCGACGCAGCTGCACCAGCTCGGCGAGCTCGTCGACGCGCGCATCGATCCATTTCGCATCGCGTCGCAGGTAGCGTGCCGCAAGCGTGATGTTGTCGACGGAGGTCAGGTGCGGGAACAGCCCGCCCGATTGGATGACGTAACCGACCCGGCGCCGCAGCTCGAGCTCGTTGCTCGCGTGCAGCTCGACGCCCTCGATCGCGACGCGTCCGCGGCTCGGGCGCTCGAGCCCCAGGACCACCTTGAGCAAGGTCGATTTGCCGCAGCCGCTCGGCCCGATGAGCGCCACCGTTTCACCCGCTGCCACACGCAGGCTGACGTCGTCGAGCGACTTGGCCTGCAGATAGGAGTGGGTGATGTATTCGAGCTCGATCACTGGGAGGGGGTCGCCTTCGCTTTCCTGTTCTTGCCCTCGAGCACGCCAATTCGTCGCTGCTGCTCGCAACACGCGATCAGGTTTGCCAGGCGCCGCTGCCGGGTCTCTTCCTGCTTCGCGCTCATGACGTAGAAGCTGGTGGTGCGCCGATACCAGGGCGCTTCGGCCCGGAAGTAAGCATAGGCCTGTTTATTCGCGGCGAACTGCTGCAGGTAAGGCTTCGCGAGCGTGGTGGGGCTGGACTCGAATGAATAGCCCGCAGGCTTCTTGCTCGCCGCACGCCACGCGGCCAGTCCCGGTGCAGCGACGAGCCCTGCCGCCTGCAGCTCCCGCATCCGCCGGCGATTGACGACGCTCCACTTGCTGCCGGAGCGGCGCGGCGAGAAGCGTTGCGTGAAACTCTCGTCGTCCAATGCGCGGCGCACGCCGTCGATCCAACCGAAGCACAGAGCCTCGTCGAGCGCTTCGCGATAGGTCACGCCGCGCTCGCGCGCATGCACTTTGAACAGGCGCAGGTTCAGCTCCGACACGCTCGCGTGATTGCGCTCCAGCCACGCACGGAACTGCGCGCGCGATGCGAAGCTCTTCGGCTTGTCTGCCCGTGTCGCCACGGACGCTAGTATAGGTCGAACGCGCTGCTCAGGGTTTCAGCAGCCGCTCGAATCTCCGCAGGTCGCCGGAGATCTGCAGCGCCGGATCCGGGCCGAACGAGCGCGCGATGCGTATGCCGACCTTGCCCGCCGGCGGCACATACAACATCTCGAGGCGCAGGAAGGTGCTGCGGCCGCCGATCGCCGGCTCGAAGCTCACCATGCCTTCGTGCGTGACAGGCGAGCCCGGCAGCGTGCGCCAGCCAATGCGGCGCCCCGGCTGATCGTCGACGATCTCGGCATCCCACTCGACGCCCGCTCCCGCGGGCGCGCGAGCGACCCAGTGCGAGACGCGATCGCTCACGTTCACCACCGACTCCAGGTGCGACAGGAATCGCGGCAGGTTTTCCAGCCTGCGCCAGAAGCGATAGACCTCGCCAGGCGTGCCGTCGATCGTCGCCGTGTGAATCACTCCGATCCGGTGCGCTTCTTCAGATTCAGACGACGTGAGCCGTTGTCCCGCATAGGCGTCGAGCGCCGCGACGCCCAGAACACTGGCAGTGGCAGCGGCGATGCGTCGCGGATCCGCATCGGGGGAGCTCGCCGCTGCGCCGAGCAGCGCGAGATCCATTGCGTCGCCCGCAACCCGCGCCCAGGCCCAAGTGCCGGCAGCGCGCTGCGTCAGCATGCCGAGACCGGTGACGATGCCGCGCACGCCGAGCATGCGGATGATCGTTGGGTGATCACCGACGCCGACTGCGCGGCCCAGCGCGCGCGGCGCGAGCAGTTCGGCGAGACCGAGACCGACGCTGAGCAAGCCGACGAGCTGCCCGAGCTGCCGGTCGCTGGGCGCATAGCGCGCGGCGGCGGGTTCCCCCTCCTCCTCGTCGTGCCAGGCATCGTGGTCCGCGGAATAGTCGTGTTCCCAATACGGTTCCGCAGCCATGGCGGCACCTCATCCAGCGAGTCGAACGTGGATGGGTAATCGCAGCAGCGCGCCGCGAGTTCCAGAAACCGGGACATTCCTCATTCCTATGGAAATTTCGGCCGAATGGCGCGTCTGTCGGAAATGAGGAATGTCCCCATTTCCGGTCAACTCTCCGTCATGCGCTTCATGTAGTCGTCGAAGCGCCGCCCGGGTTCGTCTGGAAATTCCTGCTCGCACACCTGCAGGGAGACGAAGCGGTCGAGACGGAAGTTGCGGAAGTCGCGACGCAGCTCGCACCAGGCGCCGAGCGTCCAGGTGCCGCCCCAGAAGAATACGGCGAAGGGCCGCACGCGCCGCTGCGAGTCCTGCGCATGGCCGTCGCGATACTCGAATTCGACGTAGCGATGGCGGACGATAGCCGTGCGCAGCGAGTCCAGGCGCGTGCCCCACTGCGGATCGATGAAGAACCCGGGCGCGAACAGCCGCGACTCGTGGACCGCAGCGCGCTTCTGCTCCGGCAGCGCCGCCGCAATCTTTGCGAGCGCGGCCCGCGCAGCGTTCGCGAGGCGCGGGCCGCCCCACGACTCGACGAAACGCGCGCCCATCACCAGCGCGTCGATCTCTTCATAGCTGAACATGAGCGGCGGCAGATCGAAGGTCGGGTGCAGGCGGTAACCGACGCCCGCCTCGCCGTCGATCGGCACGCCCGAAGCGCTGAGATCGGCGATGTCCCGGTAAATCGTGCGCTCGCTGACTTCGAGCCATTGCGCGAGCTGCGCAGCCGTCGTCAACCGGCGGCCACGCAGGTACTGCACAATCTCGAACAAGCGATCTGCACGCCTCATTCCGCTCTGCTTTCCCGATTTCTTCGGTCGGGGCCCCCGCAAAATCGCTCCACTCACCCATCACGGCCACTGACCTCACCGCGATTCTGTGGGGCGACACTCCATACTGCCAGCTCGTTCCCGTTCGGATCGAGGAAGTGGAAACGCCGGCCGCCGGGGAAGCTGAAAATCTCCCGCACGATGCGGCCGCGCTGCGCCTGCACGCTAGCGAAGATCTGCTCAAGGTTGCCGGCGTACAGCACCACCAGCGGCGCGCCGCCCGGCTTCGACTCAGTGGTGAAGCCGCCGGTCAGGCGACCGTCTTCGAACGCGACGTAGTCCGGGCCGTAGTCCGTGAACTTCCAGCCGAAGCAGGCGGCGTAGAAGCGCTTGGTCGCCTCGATGTCGGTCGCGCCGAATTCGATGTAGTCGATCGTGCGATCGTGCTCTGGCTTGCTCATTGATTGCTCTCCTCAGTCGAGCGCATGCAGGCCGACGCGATTGCCTTCGCAGTCGACGATGTGCGCGAACGCGCCCATGCCGTCCGGCAGCGCGGTCTTGTCCAGCACGACGCGACCGCCGGCGCGAGTCACGCGTTGCAGGGTTTCTTCGAGCCGCTGCGTGCGCAGGTAGATGACGCTGCCGTCCGCGGCCGGCGTCAGGTTCGGCGAGTGCGTCAGTGCGCCGCCGATGCCGGGTTCCCGGTAGGGAAAGACGGCCATCGCGGCCGGACCCATCGTTTCACGCCGCAGCTCCTGCTGCAGAACGGATTCGTAGAACCACACCGCCCGCTCCAGATCCTTGGCGGGAATCTCGAACCAGGTGATCGCCGTCGTCGCTTGCATGGTCGTGCTCCTCTTCAGGGTGAGCACAGCCTGCGCCCGCTCTGCTGACAGCGTTCTGTCAGGAGAGGGTAAGATCCGTGTCCATAGCCATAACGACCGAAGCGGGAATTCACGTGAACACGACCTCCGGCCTGGACGGGCACAGCCGCCCGCGTCCTCCACGAATCTTTGCGTCCTTCCTGTTGCTGATCGGTCTGGCGCTCGTTGTGGGCGGCGTGCGTCTCGCGACGCTCGGCGGCTCGCTGTACTACGTGCTCGCCGGGGTGTTGCTGATCGCGTCCGCCATTCTGCTCTGGCGCGGCGCGCAGTCCGGTTCGCATCTCTATTGGCTGCTGACAGCCGGCACGGTCGTGTGGGCGCTGCTGGAATCGGGCTTCGACGGCTGGGCGCTCGCACCACGCGTGCTGCCGTTCCTCGTGCTCGGATTGTTGCTGCTACGGCCGAACACTCGTCGATCTCTCGGCATGCCGGCAGGCAGGCCGTTGTTCAAATCGCGCACGGTCTGGCTCGCTGTCGGTGCATTGGTTCTGATTTGCGTGATGGTCGCCGTCAACGAGCCCTACAAGACCTTGCCGTTCCCGGCGCGAACGGGCGATGCGCAGATTGCGGCTCGCGATTGGCAGCATTGGGGCGGCACTGCCGCTGGCACACGCTACGTACCGTTCGATCAGATCAATGGATCGAACGTCGACAAGCTGCAGGTCGCCTGGACGTACCGCACCGGCGTCGGCGGCGCATTCAAGGCGACGCCGCTGCAGATCGGCGACACGCTCTACGTCTGCCTCGCACTGAACATCATCGCCGCACTCGATGCCGACACCGGTGCCGAGCGCTGGCGATTCGATCCCGAGCTGAAGGACTCCAAGGTCGGCTTTACCACGACCTGTCGCGGCGTCACCTATTTCAAGGCGCCCGAGACGCCGGCCGATTGTCCCGAAAGAATCCTGACCGCAACGACGGACGCGCGGCTGATCGCCATCGACGCGAAGACCGGCAAACGCTGCAGCGACTTCGGTACCAACGGCGAAGTGACGCTGCTCGCGGGCATGGGCGACGTGAAGCCCGGCTTCTACTACGTGACGTCGCCCCCGACGCTTGCGAAAGGCGTCGCAGTGCTCGGCGGCTGGGTGGCCGACAACGTCGAAACGCAGGAGCCGTCCGGTGTGGTGCGTGGCTTCGATCCGATCAGCGGTCGTTTGCTGTGGGCGTGGGATCTCGGTCGTCCCGATGCGCTCACGGCGCCGCCGGAAGGTCAGACCTACACGCGCGGCACACCGAACGCGTGGAGTGTCTTCAGCGCCGACGACGCACTGGGCATGGTCTACGTTCCGACCGGTAATGCGACGCCGGACTACTACGGCGGTCATCGCACTCCCGAGTCCGAGCGCTTCGCGAGCTCGGTGGTCGCACTCGACGCTGCGACCGGCGCCGTGAAGTGGTCGTTCCAGACGACGCATCACGACATCTGGGATTACGACGTACCGTCGCAGCCGGTGCTGGTCGATCTGCCGAGCGACGACGGCAGCGTGACGCCCGCACTGGTCGCGCCGACGAAGCGCGGCGAGCTGTTCCTGCTGGACCGCCGCGACGGCAAAGCGCTGGCGACGATCGAAGAGAAGCCCGTGCCGCAGACCGACCTGCCGGACGAGAAGACCTCGCCGACGCAGCCGTTCTCGGTCGGCATGCCGTCGTTCGGCAACGATCGCGTGACCGAAGCAAAGATGTGGGGCCTCACGCCGATCGACCAGATGCTCTGCCGCATCCAGTTCCGCAAGCTCCGCTACGAGGGACCGCTCACTCCGCCGTCGCTGCGCGGGAGCCTGCAGTACCCGGGCTTCGCAGGCGGCATGAACTGGGGCAGCGTCGCGATCGACGAGCCCGACAGCGTGATGATCGTGAACGCGCTGCACATCGGTAATCACGTGAAGCTGTATCCGCGCGCGGAGGTCAACGACAAGACCGTCCTCGGCTTCGGCGGCGGTTATCAGCACGGCACGCCGTACGCTGCGTTCACGACCCCGTTCCTCTCGCCGATCTTCGCACCGTGTCAGCAGCCGCCGTACGGCGAGATCGCTGCGATCGATCTGAAATCGCGCCAGACGCTGTGGCGTCGTCCGCTCGGCACCGCGAACGAGATGGGCCCCCTGGGTCTGAAGATCAAGCTGCGCATTCCCATGGGCGTGCCGTACAGCGCCGGCACCATCGTCACCCGAGGTGGGTTGATTTTCGTCGGCGGCACGATGGATCGACACCTGCGCGCGCTGGACATCAAGACGGGCAAGGAGCTGTGGAGCGATTTCATGCCGAATATCGCGCAGGCCACGCCGATGAGCTACGTCGCACCGCAGAGCGGGCGGCAGTTCGTCGTGATCACGGTGCCGGCGATCGGACGCGAGGACGAGAGCCACGTAGCGGAACGGAAGGCCGGTCCGGACGCGCAGGGCGCGCAGAAGGCGCGCGACAGCGGCGGCTGGGTGATCGCCTACGCGCTGCCGAAATAGCGGTGGCACAATGGACGCATGGCTGATGTCCCGCAGATCGCTGCGTCCGTAGTCTCGCTCCAGCAGCACCTGGAGGCGCATCGCTATATCTGCTCGACGCAGATCGCGACCGCCGTCTATCTCGCGTATCACCTGCGCAAGCCGGTCCTGATCGAAGGCCCGCCCGGCGTCGGCAAGACTGAGCTGGCGAAAACCACGGCGGAGATGTTCGATCTGCCGCTGATTCGCCTGCAGTGCTACGAAGGTCTCGATGAAGCGAAGGCGCTGTACGAATGGAAGTACGGCAAGCAGCTCCTCTATACGCAGGTGCTGAAGCAGACGCTCGACGAGGTGCTGCAGGGCGCGAAAGGCTTCGCGGAATCGGTGAAGCGCCTGCACGAGTTCGGCGACATTTTTTTCTCCGCGGAGTTTCTCGAAGCACGGCCGTTGCTGAAGGCACTGCAGGAAGAGCGGGGCTGCGTGCTGCTGATCGACGAAGTCGACAAGTCCGATCACGAATTCGAGTCGCTGCTGCTGGAGATTCTCTCGGACTACCAGGTGTCGATTCCCGAGATCGGCACGGTGCGCGCACGGCACGAGCCGCCGCTGGTTTTTCTCACGAGCAACAACACGCGCGAAATCTCCGACGCGCTCAAGCGGCGCTGCCTGCACCTGTACATTCCGTTCCCGGACATCGAGCTCGAGCAGCGCATCATCAATGCGCGCGTGCCGGCGATCCCGCCGCAGTTGCGCGCGCAGCTGGTGCGCTTCATCCACGGCCTGCGCGATATGGATCTCAAGAAAGTCCCGTCGATCAGCGAGACGATCGATTGGGCGCGCACACTGCTGCTGCTGCACGCCGACCGGCTCGATCCGGAGCTGGTGAGCAACACCATGAACGTCATCCTGAAGTTCCAGGAGGACATCGAGAACGTGCAGCCCGAGCTGCGCTTGTTGACTGAGAAGGCAACGAAGGAGTCGGGCTAAAGCCCGACTACAAGCCCGACCTGCAGCGATGGATCAGTTGCTCACGCAATTCATCGGCGCGCTCCGCAACGCCGACATCCGCATCTCCACCGCGGAGACACTCGATGCGCTGAGCACGGTCCAGCTGGTGGGCTACAGCGACCGTCGTCTGCTCAAGGACAGCCTCTCTCTCGTGCTGCCGAAAACGCTCGACGAGAAAGCGGCGTTCGATACCTGCTTCGACCAGTTCTTCTCCTTCGGTGAGCGCGCATCGCTCCCGCGTTCAACCGCTGAGAGTGACGCCGCACTGAGTGGAGATGCTTCAGGCCAGGCTGGCAACGGCCAGGCAGGCGCAGGCGGCGACGCGCAGGATCAGCGCACGGGCAACGCGCGGCCCGGAGCGCCCCGCCAGCAAAGCAATGCAGCCGCAACTCCGGGGCAGAACGATGCCGCGGCTGCGCTCGGCGGCGGCGAGATGTCCGAGCCGCAGTCGCCGCTCGGGCAACTCCTGGTGCACGGCAATCAGCTGGAAATCACCATCGCCATCAATACGGCCGGCCGCCAGGTGAACGTCCACGAGATCGAAGTGTTCACGCAAAAGGGCGTGTACACGCGGCGGATCATGGATGCGATGGGCCACGCCGAGCTGCAACTGGAAATCGCGCAGCTCACCGACAGCACCGCGGTTCCCGACCGGCGTCGCGCCGTCGATCTCACCCATCGGCGCGACTGGTTGCGCGAACGCGTGCGCGATTACGTCGAGCATCAGTTCCTGCTGCATGCGGACGTCACCGGACGTCGCCTTCGAGAGGACCTGCTGCGCGACGTGCGGCTCTCGGCGCTGGAACAGCGCCATCACCGTATGCTCCAGGACCTTGTACTGCGCATGGCGCGCCGGCTCATCTCCGAGCACTCGCGCCGCCGCAAGGTGTTTCGGCGCGGTCAGCTGCACGTCCCGCGCACGCTGCGGCGGAACATGAAGTACGACGACGCCGTGTTCGACCTGCAGTGGAAATCGGTCAAGGTTGACCGGCCGAAGGTCTTCGCGGTGTGCGACGTCAGCGGCTCTGTCTCCGCTTACGCGCGCTTCATGCTGATGTTTCTCTACAGCCTGGACGAGGTGCTGCCGAAGGTGCGCTCTTTCGCGTTCTCGTCGGATCTCGGCGAGGTCTCCGAGCTGTTCGCGCGCACTTCGGTGGACGAGGCGATCGCCATCGCACTCAAGCAGTACGGCAGCGGCTCGACGGACTACGGGCAGGCGTTCGCGGATTTCCGGCGTCTGTGCCTGGACGAAATCGACAAGCGCGCAACGGTCATCGTTCTCGGCGATGCGCGCAACAACTACGGCGACGCGCGCACCGATGTGCTCAAAGAGCTGTACGACCGCAGCAAGCGTGTGATCTGGCTCAATCCGGAACCGCGCACGATGTGGAACACGGGCGACTCAGAGATCCGCCACTATGCGCCGTACTGCCACCAGGTGGACGAGTGCAGCACGCTCGCGCACCTCGAGCGCATCGTCGGCCGGCTGCTGCGCGCCGTGGTCTAGGTCTTTGCCTGCTGCTTCACCACACTCGTCGCCAGAGCGATCATCGACGAAATGTCGGTGAGCGTCGCCGGCACTATGAGCGTGCTCGAAGCTTCGTCGGCGAGCTTGCCGAACTGCTTCACGTATTCTTCCGCGACGCGCAGCTGCATCGCTTCCATACCGCCGCGGCCCGAGAGCGCCTCACCGACGCGACGCAGACCCTCGGCTGTCGCAGTGGCAACCGCAAGGATCGCTTCGGCCTGACCGTGGGCCTGGTTGATCTGCAACTGCTTGTTGGCTTCGGACTCCTTGATTACGCGCTGCTTCTCGCCCTCGGCCTGGTTGACCTTGGCGTCGCGCTCGCCTTCCGAGGTCAGCACTACGGCGCGTTTCTCACGCTCCGCGCGCATCTGCTTCTCCATGGCGTGCAGCACGTCTTTCGGCGGATTGATGTTCTTGATTTCGTAACGCAGCACCTTCACGCCCCACGCGGCCGAGGCATGATCGAGCTCGCTGACGACGTTCGCATTGATCGTGGCGCGCGCCTCGAACGTGCGGTCGAGGTCGATCTTGCCGATCTCACTGCGTAACGTCGTCTGCGCCAGCTGGATGATCGCAAACTTGTAGTTGGTGATCCCGTACGACGCGCTGCGCGCGTCGAGGACCTGCATGTACAGCACGCCGTCGACACCGACCTGGACGTTGTCCTTGGTGATGCAGATCTGCTCCGGAATATCGAGCGCCTCCTCCTTCAGGTTGTGCCGGTACGCGATGCGTTCGACGAACGGGATCAGGATGTGGAATCCCGCCTGGATGGTGCGGCTGAACCGGCCGAGCGTCTCGACGACGAACGCACTTTGCTGCGGCACCACGATTGCCGTCTTCATCAGCACGATGAAGACCAGCACGACGATGGCCATGACGACGTACAGAGTGCTCATGCAGCGGGTCTCCTAAGCGGCGCGGACATGCAGGGTGAGGCCGTCGACATGCGAGATCACGGCTTCCTTGCCGGCATCGATGGCCTGTTGATCGACGTTGCGCGCGGTCCACGATGAGCCGCGATACTGGGCGCGGCAGGACTGGCCGGGCTCCAGGCGCTGGGGAATGACGATACGATCGCCGAGCGTGAGCGGCTGCTCGACGTGGCCGGTGCGCTTGCGCACGAGCTGGTAGACACGCTCGCGGAACGCAACCATGGCCGCGACGGACAGTACGGCGAATGCCAGCCACTGCTGCCACGCCGGCAGGATGTCCGTCGTCAGCCCGAACAGGCCGACGAGCGCAGCCGAGACGCCGAGAAAGACCAGGTAGAACTGCGCGTCGATGACGAACAATTCGATCGAAAGCAGCGCCGCCGCCAGCACCAACCATCCCCACCACGGCATCGCACCCTCCTCGTCCGAGTGGACCGCAATGTCGGCTCGCATCTTAGCAGGCACTCTCCTTCACAACGGATGCGACCAGAGTCGTTGGCCGGTCGGCGGCGGCAGTTCGCCGGTTTCGTGAGTCGTCCGCCCAGGCGAGATTCGAGGCGAAGTAGCGCTGCAGGGCCGCGGCGTCGAGTGTCCGGCCGCAAAGACCGACGTGCCCGTCCGGGCGGAGCAAGTAGAAGGCCGTGCGCGGCACGTGGACGCGCGCCTGTTCAGCCTCATTGCCGGCGGTAATCGGAATCGCGTGGATGCGCAGCAGGCCGTTCAGGTCGGGCAGCGTCTGCGCCGTCTCCTGTCCGAACGCGAGCAGGTTGAAACGCGTGTCGTCGAGCGCCTGGAACAGGTCCTGCACCGCCCCGCCGGCATCGAGCTGCAGATGCATCCACGGACAGCGGTCGCCCGCCTGCGGCGCCCGCTTCGGTAGTTCAGCGGCGTCGACCGAGAGCGGGCCGCGACGATAGTGAATGCCGGTTTGCGAGACGGTGCGGAAGGCAATGCGTTGCACGCGCTTGCGGTTGACCGCGAAGGCGGCGATGCGCGCGAGGATCTGCGTGCGGAAGAGTCCCGCGAGCGGACTGTCGGAGACCACGAGCCGGAAACCGCGATCCGTCGTATCGAGGAGCCGTTGCGCGACCGGGTGACGCTCGGCTTCGTAGGAATCGAGCAGTGAGGCGTCCGCATTGCCCTCGATCACGAGCGCAAGCTTCCACGCGAAGTTATAGGCATCCTGCAGGCCCGTGTTCATGCCTTGCGCGCCCACGGGGCTGTGCACGTGCGCCGCATCGCCCAGCAGGAAGCAGCGTCGATCGCGAAAGCGGGCCGCGGCGCGATGATGAATGCGATACGTCGAGAACCACGAGCACGTCTTGATCGACAGGCTGGCTCCGGCCTGGCCCTGCACCGACGGCATGACGGCGGCAAAATCCAGCCCGGGCTGGTCACGCAACTGCGGCGGCACGATGCCGACGATGCGCCAGTGATCCTGGCCGCGCATCGGGAAGAACAGATGAAATCCTGCGCGCCACAAATAGACGTTCACTTCGTCGGGAGCCATGCTGCCGGTTGCTTCGACATCGGCGACGAAGAACACGTGCTCGTAGGGCGCGCCGGGAAAGTCTATGCCGCTCAGCGTGCGGACGGCGCTGCGTGCGCCGTCGCAGCCGGCAACCCAGGCCGCTTCGATGGTGCGACTCTCGCCGTTTGCCTCCCGCAGCTGCGCCACGACGTGCGACGAGTGCTGCTCGAGCGCCAGCAGCTCGGTGTTCCAGTGGATGTCCACTCCGAGCTCGCGCAGCTTTGCGCCCATCAGGCGCTCGTTGTCGTCCTGGCCGAGCACGAGGATGTACGGATACGGTGTCTGCTTGCTACCGGCGTCGCTGAGCGAGACCGCACCGATCTGCTGCCCTTCCGACCACAGATGAGCACCGTTGCCGCGCTTGCCGAGCTCGATGGCCCGCTCGGCCAATCCCATCTTGGAGTAGATCTCCAGCGTGCGCGCCTGCACGCCGAGGGCGCGCGTCTGCAACGACGGGCCGGGATGGCGATCGATGATCAACGGGCGCAAGCCGCGACGCGCGAGCTGGTTGGCGAGCATCAAGCCGGTCGGGCCGGCGCCGACGATCAGGACATCGGTCTTCACGAATTCCTCCGGCGACCCCTTGAGGCCGCGTCTGTTTGGTTGGAGGTAGCGTAGAGAGAGGGTGCGTACTTATGGCTATTTATTCGCGAAGCCGGGCAAGAGTCGCGCCTCTTGACGGGCGCTTTCGTCGAAAGGGCCTCGGCCGCTTTCGACCAGAGAAAAAGAAAAGCCCCGCTTTCGCGGGGCTTCTCTCGGACTCCGGTTCTCGCCGGGGCCCCCAGGAAATCGCTGCTCCGACGTGGCAAAACCAGCCGGCCTTTCGCGATTTTCTGGGGTGGCTTACATATCCATGCCGCCCATGCCGCCCATGCCGGGCGCGCCGTGAGCGTGGTCTGCCTCTTCCTTCGGGGCTTCGGCGACCATCACTTCCGTCGTCAGCAGCAGGCCGGCGACCGAAGCTGCGTTCTGCAGCGCCAGGCGCGTGACCTTGGTCGGATCCAGGATGCCGAGCTCGAGCATGTCGCCGTAGTCGCCGGTGGCGGCGTTGTAGCCGAACGTGCCCTTGCCATCCTTCACCTTCGCCAGCACCACAGCGGCGTCCTCACCCGCGTTGGCGACGATCTGACGCAGCGGCTCTTCGATCGAGCGCGCCAGGATCCTGATGCCGAAAGCCTGATCCTCGTTCTTGCCCTGCAGCTTCTCGACAGCCTTCTGCGCGCGGATGAGCGCCACGCCGCCGCCGGGAACCACGCCCTCTTCGACCGCCGCGCGCGTCGCGTGCAGCGCGTCCTCGACGCGGGCCTTCTTCTCCTTCATCTCGACCTCGGTCGCAGCGCCGACCTTGATCACGGCGACGCCGCCGGAGAGCTTGGCAACGCGCTCCTGCAGCTTCTCCTTGTCGTAGTCGGAAGTCGCTTCCTCGACCTGCTTGCGGATCTGCTCGACCCGCGCCTTGATGTCGGAGTTCTTGCCCTTGCCGTCGATGATCGTGGTGTTCTCTTTCTCGACGACGATCTTCTTCGCCTCGCCGAGATCGTTCAGCGTCGCCTTCTCCAGCGACAGGCCGACTTCATCGGAGATCACCTGGCCGCCGGTCAGGATCGCGATGTCCTGCAGCATGGCCTTGCGGCGGTCGCCGAAGCCCGGGGCCTTGACGGCCGCGACCTTGACGATGCCGCGGATCGTGTTCACGACCAGCGTCGCCAGCGCCTCGCCCTCGACGTCCTCGGCGATGACCAGCAGCGGACGGCCGGCCTTCGCGATGCCTTCGAGCAGCGGCAGCATCTCGCGCACGTTCGAGATCTTCTTCTCGTACAGCAGGATGTACGGGCTATCGAGCTCGCTCGTCTGGTTCTGCTGGTTGTTGATGAAATACGGCGACAGGTAGCCGCGGTCGAACTGCATGCCCTCGACGACGTCGAGCTCGTTCTGCAGGCTGGTGCCTTCCTCGACCGTGATCACGCCTTCCTTGCCAACCTTCTCCATCGCGTCCGCGATCGTCTTGCCGATCGACTCGTCGGAGTTCGCGGAGATCGTGCCGACCTGCGCGATCGCCTTCTGGTCCTTGCACGGCTTCGACAGGCGCTTGAGCTCGTCGACCGCGGTGGTGACGGCGGCGTCGATGCCGCGCTTCAGATCCATCGGGTTGGCGCCGGCAGCGACGGCCTTCAGGCCTTCGCGCACGATCGCCTGGGCGAGCACGGTGGCGGTGGTGGTACCGTCGCCGGCCTCGTCAGAGGTGTTGGAAGCGACTTCCTTCACCATCTGCGCGCCCATGTTCTCGAACTTGTCCTTCAGCTCGATTTCCTTCGCGACCGACACGCCGTCCTTGGTGACGGTGGGGGCGCCGAAGCTCT
>JBIOUH010000207.1:0-14667 GCA_044866955.1 Steroidobacteraceae bacterium | reverse complement strand
GATGTGGATGAGGGATGTCTTTGTGGAGTCTGTGTCGATGCTACGACCAGATGGCCGCCACAACGTCCCTTCACCCCGGCGCTGAAAGCCTACTCCAGCGCCGCGCCGACCATACAAGACGCCAAGGTCAGAATTCGGAAGCTCGAAATCCGGAACCTCAGACTCTTTTTTCTTCCTTGGCGGTCTTGGCGAAAGTCATTGCTCACCGATACGACACGACGGCCTTCAAGTAGTCATAGAAGAAGTCGACACTGTCGTAGAACGACTGCACGCCGATGCGCTCGTCCTGGCCGTGTGCGCGGTAGTCATCGCGCGTTAGCGCTGAGCCGCTCACCATGTACGTCGGCAAGCCAGCCGCGTTCGTGTAGACACTGTCCGATGCACCGATCGCCATGCTCGGGACGATCGGCGCGTCCGGCCACATCTTCGCTGCGATCTTCTGCAGCGGCTTCACCACGTCAGGGCGCAGCGGCGGCGGTGCGTAGCCGCGCACGTTCGGCGCGACGTCCTCCAGCTGCTCCGTCAGGAAGTTGTAGTACTGAACCTTCACCGACGGATCGGCGACGACCTGCACCAGCTCCTGGCGCACTTCTTCGGGCGAATGGCCCGGAAGGATGCGGCAGTTCACGTTCGCGCGCGCCGTCTGCGGCAGAGCGTTGTTCGCGTGCCCGCCTTCCAGGCGAGTCGCCACGCACGTCGTGCGCACGATCGCGTTGTCGATCTGATCCTCCGAGATCTGCTTCAGCGCCGC
Source organism: Steroidobacteraceae bacterium (assembly GCA_044866955.1). Lineage (GTDB taxonomy): Bacteria > Pseudomonadota > Gammaproteobacteria > Steroidobacterales > Steroidobacteraceae > Steroidobacter. The sequence continues at coordinate 13,916 of JBIOUH010000207.1, read as the reverse complement.
GGGATCCGGCGGCGTCTGCAGAATGCCGCGAATCGCAGCCGCGTGCGCGGGGTCGTTGCGTTTCGCCACGTGCTCGAAATACGCGCGCGTGGCGTTGTTCAGCTCGAACGCGAAGTCGTGCGCCGAAATCCTGTCGAGTGCACGCGCGAGGCTGTAAATCGCGTTCTCGCGCGGCGGTGCCGAGCTGTGCCCGCCTGGATTCGTGACAGTGAGCGCGAAGTCCGCATACCCCTTCTCGCTCGCAGTGAGATCGATCTGCACGGCGCGGCCGTTCTCGAGCGTCACGCCGCCGCCGTCGTGGTTCAGCACGAACTCGGCGTCGATGAGATCGCGGCGATTCTTCAGCAGCCAGTCGACGCCGTTGGCCGTGCCGCCCTCCTCGTCCGCAGTGAGCGCCAGGATGATGTCGCGGTCCGGCCGATAGCCCTCGGCGCGATAGCGCAGCAGCGTCGTCACCATGACGGCGACACCGTCTTTCATGTCCTGCGTGCCGCGGCCGTAGAAATAGCCGTCCTTCTCCAGGAACACGAATGGATCAACCGTCCACTCTTCGCGCCGCGCTTCGACGACGTCGAGGTGCCCGATCAGCAGCACCGGGCGCTTGCGACCGTTGCCTTTCAGGCGCGCGACCATGTTCTGCTTGCGGCCGCCGGGACCGACCACCTGCACGTCATCGAAGCCGCCCTCGCGCAGTCGTTGCGCCATGGCCTCGGCGGCGGGCGTCGAACCGGCGCCCGACTCCGTCGTCTTGATCTCGATGAGCTGTTTGAAGACATCCCGTGCGAGCGGGTGCGGATCCTGTCGATCCGCTGCCGCTGCCGCCCCGCTGACCAATGTGGCAAGAACGATGGCGGCGACGGCCGCGACGCTGCGTATTCTCATTTCAGTGCCAGTGCCTCGCGCAGCTGCTTCGCCGTGAGCAGCTCTGTATACACCTTCGTGCCGACATCGAACTCACGCGCGCGCGCCAGTCCGCCGACGACCACCGGGTCGAACCCTGCATCGCGCACCAGTCGCTCCGCGACCTTCAGGCCTTCCGCGTCGTCGCTGGCAAGCGGGATCGCGTAGCGCTCCGGCTTGTGATTGCCCTGGTTGGCGAGATCGTCCCAGTTGATCGCGTTGAACGCGCGCACCAGGCGCACGCCCGGCAGGAATTCCTTCGAAGTCACGCCGGTGCCGCGCTTGCGCGCATCGAGCGCCATCGTGCCGTCGCGCATCGGATAGGGATTGCCGGTGTCGAGCACGATCTTGCCTTTCCATGCAGTCGCGAGATCTTGCCCGACCTGCGCCGTCGCCTTGTACGGCACGGAAAGCAGGACGACGTCACCGAACTGTGCCGCCTCGAGCGGCGTGCCGACGCGCACCTTCGGGCCGAGCGACTTCGCCAGCGCCTGCAGCTCCTCTGGATGGCGCGAAGAGATCACGAGCTCGTGACCCGCCTTGGCCCAGTGTTTCGCCAGCGCACCGCCGATGTTGCCCGTACCGACGATGCCGATCTTCAACGGCGCAGCGGATTCCGCGGCGGACACCGACGTCGTAACGACACTGAGAGCAGCGGCGCACAGCAGCGCACGCAGAAGGGTGCGGGCATTCATGGGTCCGTCTCCTCGAGATATTCGTAGAGTTGCAGAAACCGCTCGGCCGCGTGGTGCAGGTTGCTTTGCCAGTCGGCGCCGGCCGTGCTGTCGGCGCCGTCGGTGACCCATTTGACTGCGGTGAAGCGGGTTCGTTCGAGCCAGCATACCTTGGCGAGCGCGTAGCCTTCCATATCGACGACGTCGCACTCGATCGCGCACCCGGTGGTCGCGAACGAATCGCCGGTGCCGCACACCGCTTGCGCCAGCTGCGGAAAGATCTGCGGAAATTCGAGCCGCACCGGGATGTCGCCATCGAAGGGCGTCGTGCCGAGCGGCACGCCGAGACCGCTCACATCCATGTCGCGCTGGACGAAGGCGTGACATTCGAGCGCCGTGCCGGCGGGATGGCGCCGGCTGCCGGCAGTGCCGAAGTTCAAGACGTGCGGCAAGGGCATGCCCGCGTGTCGATAGTCCGCAAGCCGTCGCGTCAGTGCGTACGTCGCGTTCACCTTGCCGACGCCGCAATAGAGCACCGGTATACCGCGGCTCTCGAACACGCCCTGCCCTTCGAGCTCGAGTGCCATCACGATCAGCCGGCGCGGGAGTGCATCGCTCACGGACAGGCATGATATGTTCTCGCCCCGCCCACGAGCGATAAATAATTTTTGGGGGGAGCGTTCAATGGCCTTCTGGAATCGCACCAAGAGCTTCGAAGCGGCGACGTCGCGCTCGACGCACAGCGCACTGAAGCCGACGCTCAGCTGGGTGCACCTGATCGGCCTCGGCGTCGGCGGCATCGTCGGCACCGGCATCTATACGCTCACCGGCGTCGGCGCCGGCATGGCCGGACCGGCCGTGATCCTGTCGTTCGCGATCGCCGGCGTGGTGTGCGCCGCCGCTGCGCTGGCCTACGCCGAGATGGCAACGATGATACCGATGGCCGGCAGCGCCTACACGTACACGTACGTCGCGCTCGGCGAGCTGCTGGCATGGATAGTCGGCTGGACGCTGATCCTCGAGTACACGGTCGTCTGCAGCGCCGTGGCCGTCGGTTGGTCCGGCTACGCGGCCGGCGTCATCCGTTCGGCTGGCTGGCCCGTGCCCGAGGCATTGTTGAACGGGCCGTTTGCCGGTGGACTGGTCAACGTGCCGGCGATCGTGATTTCGCTGGCCGTCGCCGGTTTGCTCGCGCTCGGCTCGCGCGAGAGCGCGACGGTCAATCTGCTGCTCGTCACGGTGAAGCTGGTCGCGCTCGCGATCTTCATCGCGCTGGCGCTACCGGCATTCAGCGCGGACAACTTCCAGCCCTTCGCGCCGTTCGGCTACGGCTCCACGGAGATCGAGGACGGCACCAAGCGCGGTGTCATGGCCGCCGCCGCCATCATCTTCTTCGCGTTTTACGGGTTCGATGCCGTGTCCACCGCGGCCGAGGAAACCAAGAACCCCAAGCGTGACCTCAAGATCGGCATCATCGGCTCGATGGTTCTGTGCACGCTGCTGTACATGGTGGTCGCCGCCGCCGCGCTCGGTGGCTCGAATTACGAGGCGCTGGCGAAGAGCGCTGAACCGTTGGCGCTGGTGCTGCGCGGATTGCAACATCCGGTTGCCGCGACCGTGATCGCCACGGCCGCGGTGATTGCGCTGCCGACGGTCATCATGGCGTTCATGTACGGCCAGTCACGCATCTTCTTCGTGATGGCGCGCGACGGCCTGCTCCCGCAACGGTTGAGTGCAGTCCACCCGCGCTTCGGCACGCCGGTGTTGATGACGTTCATCACCAGCATCATCGTCGCGCTGATCGCCGCGTTCGTGCCGCTGCAGAACATCGCAGCGGTCGCCAACGCCGGCACGCTGATCGCGTTCATCGCCGTCGCTGTCTGCATGATGGTGACGCGCAAGACTCACCCGCAGCACCCACGCATGTTCGGTCCGGCGAGCACGTGGATCATCGGCATCGTAGCCGTGCTCGGCTGCCTGTATCTGTTCGACAGTCTGCAGACCAGGACCAAGATCTCGGTGCTGATCTGGAATGTCGTCGGCCTGGCGATCTACCTGCTGTGGGCGCGGCGCAAGAGTCTGCTGGAGCCCGCGGCAGACTCGACCTAGTCGATCACTGCTTGTGCGCCCACGCGCCGACGAAGAGCGGCGCAACTACCGTCGCATCACTTGTCTGCACCGCTCGCTGCAAACGTGCAGCGAGCGTGTCGATGTCCACCTCGGCGGCAGTCGCGATGCCGTGCCGCTCCATTGCGGGCAGCAGTGTTCTCGTGATGCCTGCGAGCTGTTGAAAGGTTGCAGCATCGGCTCCGGTGCCGATGCGGGCGTGCGCGATCATCCGCGGCGTCGGCAGGCTCGCCTGCTGAAATGTCTGGGCCAGCCGCAATCCCATGCGCGGCTGCGCGTTCGAGCTGCGCAATGCTTCGCTGATACGCGTCACCGAGCGTGCGAGCAGCGGCACCGGCGGCTCGCTGGTCACACCGTGCACATCGATCTCGTGAAAGGCCACGACGCCGCCAGGAACGAGCAGCTGCAATAACCGGCTCAGTGCAACGGCGGGCTCGGGGAAATACATCAGCACCAGCCGTCCGACGATTGCGTCGAAGCGCGCTTCGGTCGCGAGGTCCTGCAGGTCCTGGGTCACGAAGCTGACGTTGGCGAGACCGACATCGGCCGAGCGGCGCTTGGCGAGCGCGATAGCTTCGGCCGATCGGTCGACGCCGACAACTGAGCCGGTCGCGCCGACCAGGGTTGCGGCCAGGAACGATACGTCACCGGCACCGCAACCGACGTCGAGCACGCGCATGCCCGGCCCGATACCGGACGCACGCAGCACTTCCTCCGTCAGCTCACCGAGCCACCGCCCCTGTCCGATGAGACGTTGCAGCTCCTGGTGATTGTGGCCGAGGGCGTATTCGTTCGGGGCACGGTCGCGCATGGGCCCGAGTGTTCCCGAGCCATGCCAGCGCGTCTCGTGCCGTCGGACGCAGTCGTCCGCTGACTTTGGTCAGCTTCAGGAGCTGGGCTGCTCCACCGACGCGTTCAGCGCCGTGGCGAGGGCGGCGTCGCCGCTCACGAGATCCTTCCAGCTGAGCTCCTGGCCCTTGCGCCGGCCCTTCTCCGTCAGCTTCAAACCCTGCGGCGAGATGGTCACGACATACGGTTTGTCGTCGATGCTGATCTCGCGCTTGAGCTCTTTTTCCAGCTTGGTCATTGGCACGCTCTTCGTGTAGTTGATCGACCGAGGCAAGTCCCCCGGCCGGGACACTCCATGAAACAGCGCCGGGGCGCGCATGTTCCAGGAGGAACATCCGGACCGTCGGGTGTTTACTTAAGGGAGGCTAGCGCGATTTGCGGGCTTTAGCATCTTTTGCAGCATCTGCCGGGGCCGTGGCCGGCCGGGCAGAGAACCGAAAGATGTAGCGCAGCGCGTCGCCGATGGTTTTTTCCCACACCTGCCAGTCGTGGCCGCCATCGACGATCCGCAGCTCAGCGGGCTGGCCATTCTTGCGCAACAGCGAGTACAGCCGCGTGGCTTCCGCTTCGATGAACAACGTGTCGTCGTCGCCGGAGTTGATGTACATCGGCACGGCCGTTTTCTTCGCGAGAAACGCGTCCCACAGCGCCGGATAGTTCAGCTCCTTCCACACCTGCGGATCGAAGTCGGGCGCACCGAACACTCCCGCCGTGCGAGCGCCGGAACCTTGCGGCGGCTCGGGATCGTAGATCGCCGGCGACAACAGCGCCGCGGCGGCAAACATCTCCGGATACTTCAGCACGAAGTGCAGCGCGCCGTAGCCGCCCATCGACAGGCCCGCGACGAGACGCCCGTCGCGTGCGCCGAGCGCGCGAAAATTGCGCTCCGCGTCGCCGACCAGGTCGCGGATCATCGCGGTCTCCATCTTCTCCTTGCGATCCACGTACCAGGTCGAATCCGCATCCGGCATGACGATGATCGCCGGCGGGATGTCACCGTGCGCGATCAGCTCGTCGGCCGTCTGCTGGATGTGGCCGAGGTTTACCCAGTCGTACAGGCCGCCACCGCGACCGTGCAGCAGGTACAGCACGGGATAGCGCAGCGTCGAGGTGTCGTAGCCGTCGGGCAGGTAGACCGCGTACGTCCACTTGCGCTGGAGCGCGGACGAATCGAATTCGCGAGTCACTACGAGGCCCGCTGTCGCGGGCAGAGACAGCAGCAGCGCGATGAGCGCGAACAGCAGCTTCATTCGGCGTCCTTGCCCGGCGGCGACTTCTCGGCTTCGCGCGCACCGGATAGGATGCCCGGCAGCGCGTAATTGCCTTCGTGGCACGCGTACTCGTAGATGTTCGCGTCGACCGTGACGAACGGCAGCTCGCCGGTGAACGAAGACGTGAACGTCGCAGGATCGTCGACGGTGAAGCGATAGACGATCTTGTCCTTCGCGACGCGCGTGAAGCGCTCGGTCACCACTGCGCTCTCGGACGAGCCGCGGAAGCTCTGTTCGGTGCGGAAGTTGCGCGTTTCGACCACCAGCGTATCGCCTTCCCAGCGACCGATCGAATCGCCCATCCACTTCCTGATGCCGTCGGGCGCGTGCTGATCCTGAATCCGGATGATGCGCGCGTCGTGCACCATCTCGACCAGGATCACGACGTAGCCCGGCGACTGCACGATCTGGTAGTAGCTGTTGTACATCACGGGCAGCATCGGCGGGCCCGACGCGGAGCCGAACGACAACAGGCAACGCTCGCCGAGCGCGCGCCCTTCGGGACCGTCGTTCGGATTGCGAGACGCGCGCGCCGAGGTGCGTTGCTGGCCATCGGCAGTCAGCGGCGGGATGCGGCCGTTCGCCGGCTCGATGATCATCGAGGTGCGGTATTCGCCGTTGATGTTGGCAACGGTCATGCCGCGATCGGTCCAGAACAGGTTGTAGTTGCCGACCGGCGGCAGCGACTCGATCGCTTCGATCTTCTTGGTCGGATCGCTCGGCGCCGCGTCGGCCGCGACAGCCGCGAGCGCAGCCTTGCTGATTGCCGCAGCTTCTTGTTCCGTGAACGCGCGCCGGTCTCCGAGCTCGGGCGAGCGCTCGACCGGCGTTGCCGTCGCATTGGTCCACACGCCTTGCAGATCCGGTGAGCCGTCCGGCAGTCGCGGCACGCGATAGTCGCCCGCGAGCGCCTGCGCCGCGAAGACTGCCGCAGCGACGGCAACGATGCGCGCGATCCCCATAGTCATAGAGCGACCCTCCGACCCTGCGCCAAGCATACCTGCACCGCGCAGCGCCTATCGGGCCGCTATGCAGAAACGGCTACAAGAATTATCAAGCGGTGCGCATAAGCCGCGCAGCGTCATGGACATTCCGGCGCGCTACAACGCACACTTTGCGCAAGCTGCTGGCAGCGTTCTCGCAGGTGATTCGCATGCGTCGCATCCCATTCGTCGCCGCACTGTTCTGCCTCGGTGCTCCGCTCGTCGGCAGCGCGAGCGTGCAGGCGACGGTCGACAACTTCCGGTTGACTGATCAGCAGGGCGCCTCGCACGAGCTCTATTACCTTTCGGACATGAAAGCGGTCGTGTTGCTCGCTCGAGGCAACGGCTGCGAAGCATCGCAGCAGGCGACGGCGACACTCGAAGGATTGCGCGCGAGGTACGAATCGCAGGGGGTGACGTTCCTGCTGCTCGACTCGAACCTCGCGGACGAAGCCTCGCGTGAAGCGCTCGCCAAGCAGGCGAAGCAGGCTGGCATCACTCTGCCGATCCTGATGGACGAGACGCAGCTGATCGCCGAGTCGCTCGGCTTCACGCGCAATGGCGAAGTCCTCATCGCGAATCCGCAGGGCTGGAAGGTGGCGTATCGCGGTGGGGTCGCTGCCGTGCCGGCAGCACTCGACTCGATCCTCGCCGGCGCCGCAATGAAGACGTCGAAAACCGACGTCGCCGGCTGCGCGATCAGGATGCCGGCACGCGACCGCCAGCAGGCGCACGCGCAGATCTCGTACGAGAAATCGATCGCGCCGCTGCTGATCGACAAGTGCGTGAGCTGCCATCGTGACGGCGGCATCGGGCCGTGGCAGATGTCGAGCTACGACATGATCAAGGGCTTCGCGCCGATGATTCGCGAAGTCGTGCGCACGCAGCGCATGCCGCCGTGGCATGCAGACCCGCACTACAGCGTGTTCAGCAACGATCGCGGTCTGTCGACCGAGCAGGCGCGCACGCTCGTTCACTGGATCGAGGCCGGCGCGCCACGCGGCACGGGCGCAGATCCGCTACTCGTGCAGAAGAAGGATTGGCCGCAATGGCCGCTCGGCAAGCCTGATCTGATCGTCGAGCTGCCGGTGTTCACGGTGCCGCCGACCGGCACGATTCCGTACCAGATGACGAAAGTGGAGAATCCGCTCGATCACGACGTGTGGGTGCGCGCGATCGATTGGGTTCCCGGTCAGCGCAGCGTCGTGCATCACATCATCGCTTCGGCCGGCGGCGCCGAGCGTAAAGGCGCGGTGAGCCTCAACAACTACGTACCGGGTGTCGAACCGCTCGAGCTGCCGCCGGAAGCGGGCATCCTGCTGCCGGCGCACGCGACCTTCCATTTCCAGACGCACTACACGTCGAACGGCAAGCAGCTCACCGACCAGACCCGCATGGGGCTGTACTTCCGCAAGGACGCGCCCAAGTACAACTTCCGCAGCCTGGTGTTCGCGAACAGCAAGCTGCGCATTCCGCCGAACACCAAGTGGCACGAGGAACAGGCCGAGCAGACGCTGAAGGCGGACGCGATCATCTACACGCTACATCCGCACGCGCACTATCGAGGCAAGGCCTCACGCTTCGTCGCGTATTACCCGGACGGCAAATCGCAGACGCTGCTGAACATCCCCGCTTACGATTTCAACTGGCAAGGCACGTACGAGCTGATCGAGCCGATGCGGATTCCTGCAGGCACGCGCATCGTGTACTCGCAGTGGTACGACAACTCCACGCAGAACAAAGCGAACCCCGACGCGAATCGCGAGGTGACGTGGGGCGAGCAGACGTGGGACGAGATGATCTTCGGCGTAATCCGCTATCGCAACGTCACCGAAGACGCGGCACAGCAGAAGGGCCCGTCGCAGGAAGAGCTGTTTACGGAAAGAAAGCAAGAGTGACGAAAGTGACGGGGTGACGATGCAGTCGCTCCCCTCTTCACTTCGTCACTCCATCACCTCGTCACTTTTCGCTCACAGATACATCAGCCTCCGCAGCCGCGGCACCAGGAACGGATCCAGCTTCGCTGCGTGACGCTGCAGCACGCTGCTCTTGCTGCGCGCAGCCAGCGCATCCATGGCTTTGCTCTTCTGGCTCACATGCGCGGTATTCGGGTTGAACGTACGCAGGAATCGGGGACGCCGCAGCACGTCCGCCGTGGCCTCGAATCCCGAAGCGAGACGGATCAGCTTCGGCTCGCTCCAGGCAGAGGCCATGAACGTGATGCCCACCGGCAGATCGAACACGAAGCCGGCAGTGACCGTGACCAGCGGATAGCCGGCGACTGCCGCGAACCCCGAGCTGCCGAACAGGAAGGCATCGCCGTTGATGAGGTCGGTCGGCCACGCCGGCGTATTGGTCGGCGCCACGATCGCGTCCAGCTTGTTGGCGGCCAGAGCCGCATCGATGCCCTGCTCACCTGCCAGCTGCGGGCCGCGAATCAGCGCTTGCTGATACTCGTCTTCGCTGAAGATCTCGTTCTCCGCCAGCTCCATCAGCTCCTGGCCGAAGAATTTCAGCTCCTCGTCCGCGTGATCGAGATTGAACTGGATCACGTCGGCAAGCGTGCTCACCGGGACTCCGGTTCGCGTCGCGAGGTACTTGTTCAGGTCGCGCTTGAACTCGAAGATCAGCACGATGATCTCCGACTGGTCGGCGTTGAACTCGTCGAACGACGGGATCTCGATCGGGTCGATGACGACCGCTCCGGCATCGCGCAGGACCTGCACGGCATCTTCGAAGACCGCATCGGTCTCCGGGGTTGCGCCGGTCAGCTGCCGCGCGACCCCTATGCGCGCACCCCGCAGCCCGTCCGGGTCGGTGAACTGACGGTAGTTGCGGAAGAAGTGGCCAGCGCTCGCGGCCGTCTGGGGATCGCGAGTGTCCGGCCCCGTGAGAGCGCCGAGCACCACGGCTGCATCCGCGATGCGGCGTCCATGAGTGCCGACCGTGTCCTGCGTATGCGAAATCGGCACGACGCCCGCACGGCTCGTCAATCCGACCGTAGGCTTGATGCCCGCAACACCGCACTGACCCGCAGGGCAGACGATCGAGCCATCTGTTTCTGTCGCAAGCGCCGCAGATGTGAGCGCAGCAGCCACTGCTGCGCCCGACCCCGAGCTGGAACCGCAGGGATTGCGATCGAGAATATGCGGATTGCGGCATTGGCCACCGACGCCGCTCCAGCCGCTAGAGCTCTGGTTGCCGCGGAAGTTGGCCCACTCGCTCAGGTTCGCTTTGCCGATGATGACAGCGCCCGCATCGCGCAGCCGCTTCGTGACTGTCGCATCCTGCAGCGCCGGGTGACCCGCCAACGCCAGCGAGCCCGCCGTGGTTTGCTGGCGATCGCCGGTGTCGATGTTGTCTTTCAGCAGAATCGGAATGCCGTGCAGCGGACCGCGCTGCCCCTGACGCCGACGCTCATCGTCGAGCTGCCGCGCGATGTGTCGCGCGTCGGGATTGAGCTGGATGATCGCGTTCAGGTCGAGCTTCCGATCGATCATCTCGATCCTGTGCAGATAGATGTCGAGCAGCTCCTGCGCGCTCAGCTTCCCGCTCGTCATCAACGACTGCACCTTCCCGATTGTCTTGAACGCAATTTCGTCATCGGGCAGCCTGAGCGAGGCAAGCTCCGCAGCGGTTGCATCGCTGGACTGCGCGTCAGCACTCGCAAGCGGCGCGAGGGCCGCTCCCGCAGCGAGTGCGCCCGCCTGTAAAAAGGAGCGCCGGCTCAGGTTCGACTCTGTTTCCTCGCTACGCCCCTTCGACTCTTCTGCGTCTTTCATGGCCATCTCCCATGCGTGATGAGGAGCGGCGCTTATACACCCGCGCGGCAGGACAAAAACATCAGCAGAGTGTGACGGCGGAGTATCGGCAAGAACGTTTGTAAGAACGCTGCAGAAAATCGGCGGGGTCTCGACCAACAGCGCGCAAAAAAATGCCGGCGAGAACGCGTGCGCGTTTCGCCGGCACTCACTGTTTTTTTGCTTGACTCGATTTAGTCGCGCGCGTACCGCTCGCGATCGCCGTAGCGGCGCATCTCGCGCTCGACGTCCAGGTAGGCCTCGGTCACCGGCTTGAAGTCGACCTCAGCATCGTGGTCGCGCGTGCGCTCAACTTCATCGCGCAATGCGTGATAGCGGCCGGACAGATCGCGGAACGCGTCCTTCACGTCGTCACTATCGGAATGTCGCTCGTCCAGCGTGCGGCGGAAGTCGCGCGCTTCCTCGGCGAACTCTTGTGCGTCGCGATAGTAGCCGCTGCTGGCGCCATCGTCGCGCGCATCCGCGCGCAATTCCTCGGCGCTGCGCTCCAGGCGCTCCGCAGAGCTTTCGAGATTACCGTGCGTCGTCACACAACCGGCAAGGCCGATGGCGGCCAACGCAGTAATCGTCAGTGCGATTCTCTTCTCGACCATGAATTCGGCTCCTCTTCGCTACGACTCGCTGCTTGAGAAACGAGTCGCCGGGGAGCCGGGTTCCTGGTGACAGACATCGCCTACGGCTTGATACCGAGCGCCTTGTACAATGCGGCCGGCTCGTAAAAAGCACCGTCCTTGATGACGAGCGTAGGACGACGAATGTCGCTGATGTTCTTCGCCGGATCACCGTTGACGAGAACCATGTCGGCGAGCTTGTTGGGCGCGATCGAGCCGAGCTCCTGGTCACGCTTTGCGACGCGCGCTGCGCCGAGCGTCGCGATGCGCAGCACGTCCGCAGGACTGATGCCGGCCTGCGCATACAGCTCCAGCTCGCGATGCAGAGTGAAGCCCGGCAGTCCATCGGTGCCCGCAACGATCGTGATGCCCGAGTCGTACAGCAGCTTTGTCATCCGCAACGTCGCGAGCTGCGATTCGTGATAGCGCGCATCCTTGCCGTCCGGCACCGGCAGGCCGCCGGCGAGGAAGCCGCGGCGCACCTGCGGCGGCAGGCGATCGGCAATCGCGGCATAGCAGATCGACATCTTGCCGGGGCGATCCGTGAACAGTCCCTCGAACGCCGTCAGCGTCGGATCGATCACCGTGTTGTGATCCTTCAGGAGCTGCACGAACGAGCGCACGCGCTGCGAGTTGAGATCCAGCGTCGCGGCGCGCTCCGCCACCGCGATGAAGCGCTGCGGCGTACGCGTGTCCTTGACTTCGTCGAAGAAGAAATTCAGGAACAACATGTTGATGTGCTGGATCTCGTCGGCGCCGCCCTCGACGAACTGCTGCGCAGTCATGAAGGCCGGTACGTGGCCGCTGACGCGCAGGCCTTTCTCGTGCGCGAGCTTCGCGATCACGGGGAACAATTCCGGCTTGATGGAGCTGTAGACCTTCACACCGTCGTAGCCGTGCTTCGCGTAGTAGTCGATCGCGGTGCGGGCTTCCGCTTCCGTGTCGACGAACACCTTGGTCGGACCGGTGTACGGACCACGGCCGTCCATGAAGCCGCGCATCGTGATGCGCGGGCCGATCTCGGCGCCGTTGTCGAAAGCGCGCTTCATCTTCTGCAGCGCGTCGTTGTCATTGGCGAGATCGCGCACGGAAGTGACGCCGGCGGCCAGGTGCAGCAGGCCGTCGTTCGGCGAGACGTGCACGTGCATATCCCATAGACCCGGCAGCAGCGCCTTGCCGCCAACATCGATCCGCTGCGCCTGCGACGGAATCGCGACGGCGCCGTCCTTGCCGACTGCGCGGATGCGATTGCCTTCGATCACGACCGTCGTGCCCGGCCTCGACTTGCCGGTCGCGGAGTCGAACACATTTGCATTCGTGAGGGCGACGGGCATCAGCGGCTTGCGTGTGAGCGTGCGGGCCAGCTCACCGCTGCGCTTGCTGGCCAGCGCTTCCTGCCTCTCCAGCAGCTTGGGCACGCTCGCCTCGAAACCCTGGCGTACGACGGAGTAGAACCGGTCGACCGCGGCGAACAGGCTCTGGTCATCGTCCAGCCACACCGTGCTCGGCGAGAACCCGAGGCCTTCGATCTGATACGCGGTCACGTGCCGCCTGTTCGCACCTTCGCCAATGTTCAGTTCTTCGGCGCGCTTGATGGTCGCTTCGCCCGCTGGCAGCAGCGCGATGCGCTGTCCCGGTGCCTTCAGCAAGGCGCTTGCAAGCCAGCCGAGCTCCTCCGGTAAACCCTGCGTGCTGAGATAGAACCCGGGCGCGGCGATCTTCTGCTCGCCCGCCTCGGCGTTGTTCTTCCAGCGCGCGACGCCGTTCGCGGCGGAGAAGCGCTCGGCGACCGGAGCCTTCAGATAGTCGACACCGTCGATCTCCATCGACGTCGGCACGCCCGCAGCATCCAGCCGCACGCGCGCGGTCAGCTTCGGACCGCGGCCCCGATCGTTGAATTCGTAGCTCAGGCTGCGCAGGCCGTCGGCGGCGAGCGTGCTGGTCTGCATGCCCGCGGGCTTTTCCATGATCAGGACCGCGTAACGTGTCTGGCTGGCGTCCTGCGCAAGCGCGGAGCCGGCGAGCAGCAAAGCGGCGGCCAGGACAGTAAGGCGCGACATCGGCGACTCCTCGTTCTTTTCGGTAGCGGGAGTGTCGTCGTTTCCGGGCTGGCTCCACAACAGGAATCGAGGCCGGCTACTGCTGTTCGCTGGCCATGACTCCAGTCGATCGGCTCGCTGCCACGTCGCCGACCGTCAGGTGACGGGCCGAATGTGACACGGCTCTCAAATCCATTGATCTGGCAATGGCTTTTGGCGGGTTGTTCAGGAGGCGTTACAGGACCATCGGCATAATCCGGCGCCGTAACGCACCTGGGCGTTGCGGAAAGTCACAAGGAGTTTCTATGCGTAAGCGTCTTGGATTGAGCGTGTTCGCCGCGCTCGCCCTGACCGCGGCGATGGCGGCCCAGGCCGACGTGCAGCCGGGCTTCTACATGGGCGCCGGTTTCGGCTCGACGAAGATCGATGACGACGGTTTCGACGACATCGACTTCGACGACAGCGACGTCGGCTTCAAGCTGTTCGGCGGCTACAGCTTCAACCAGAACTTCGCGATCGAAGCGACCTACTTCGACCTCGGCGAAGCGAGCGGCAGCCTCGGTTTCGGCGACACGTTCGACGTGGGCATCTCGGGCTTCGGCGTTTCGGCGGTCGGCGTGCTGCCGTTGTCGGACACGTTC
>JBIOUH010000206.1:0-61127 GCA_044866955.1 Steroidobacteraceae bacterium | reverse complement strand
TAGTACTCGTAGCTCAGGTCGAACTGCGACGCCCGGTACGGATCGAGGTTGGGATTGCCGGTGCTGCCGTTGGTGAACCGGAACTTGTCCTGGTTCGGACCCGGATTGGTGTCACGCGTGAAGTTCTGCTCGAAACCGCGGCCGAGCTGGAACAGGTCCTGGCGAGCCATGACCTTCGCCGCGGAGAACCGCAGCTTGCTGGCTTCCGTAACGTTCACGACGACGTTCGCGCTCGGCAGGATGTCGTCGTAGCTGCGATCGAACTTCACGGTCGTGAAGTCTTTCAGCACGCCGTTCCAGCTGTCCGTGCCCCAGAAGGTCGGATTCGGGTTCGAGGCGGCGTTCTGGTCGACGCCGAGCTCGGTACGGATGAAACGCGCGCCGATGTTGACGTGATAGCGGTCGTCCGGCTTGCCGACATCGGCCATCAGGTAGCCCGACTTCGTCTCTTCTTCGACCTTGAACGTTTCCAGCGGCGAGGGGAAGAACGAGAACGGCGTGTCCGGATACAACGCCTGGATCCACGCCTGCGCATTGTCCATCTGCGAGCGGTTGTTCACCAGAATGGAATTGCCGGTGATGTGCCCGGAGGCCCAGAAACTGTTGATGGTCTCGACCCGACCCGGCGTGCCGGTAAAGGTCTGGTAGGGCGTGATCAGCGCCGGCGAGTTGCCGAATCGCTCGCAGGGTGCGAACTGGAACCCCGCCGACGCCGGGAGCTCGCACGACTTGTAACCGATGGCCCCGTCCTGGAAATAGCCGAACGGCGTCCAGTTCGCACCGAAAGCCGAGCCATCCAGCTCGCCTTTGCCGGAGTAATCGGCGAGGAACCGCCCGAATTCGTAGTCGATCTCGCGGTTGGCGAGGCGGGCTCCGCCGCTGAACGTCACGCCACGTGATTCGAGGAACGGCGGATCGAACTGCAGGTCGGCGCGCACCGCGTAATTTTCGGCGTCCGTCTCGTCGCCGAATGCCCAGTGCGACTTGAAGAAGCCGTTCGCCGGATTGGTCAGGAGGTCCTGATTGCCCACGAGCTGGAAGCTCGGCAGCGTGCCGCTGTTGTTCAGATAGGTGTAGCGATAGTTCGCCGGCGCGCTGGCGTTCGGGGCGAAACCGACGCCATCTTCGCCGCGCACCGTGTATGCGGTAAAGCGAACATCGTTGTTGGCGCTGGCGCTGGCCTGATCCGCCTTCGAGTACGCTGCCGCAGCGCTCGCGCGCCACGCACCGCCATTGTCGTACTTGAACTTGAGCTGGAAGTTGTCCGAGCTGATATCGGTGTTCTTGACGAATGAGATGGCTTCCGCCGAATTCGCGGCAATCGTGCCGCGAATGAGCACGCCGTTGCTGTCGATCTCGATGGGCAACGAAGGATCGCCGGTGACCAGCGCTGCACCTTCACCGGTGAACGCAAACTTCATCGAGCCTTCCTGCGTCAGGATGTCCAGGTCGGAGTGAAACCACTGTGCTTCGATCTCGGTCGAATCGGTCGGGCGGAATGCCACGGCCAGCGAGGCGCCCAGGCGCTCGCGCTCCTCGTCACGGTCGGTCGCGTAGCGATACTCCGGCGCGAAGTAGTCCTGCGGCACCGTCGCGCGATCGTTACGATTCGAAAACCGCCAGCCGCCGCGATTCTGACCGCCGAGCACGTCCGTCTGGAACTGCTGCTTGTCGTACGACACCGAGGCGATGACGGCGAGGCGCTCGTTGAACTGATGACTGAACACCAGAGCGCCGAGCGGCTCCCAGCCCTCGCCGCTGTCGGCGTAGCGCAAGTTGCCGGCCAGCGTCGTGCCGCTCAGGGAGAACGGGCTGCGCGTCTTCAGGTTGATGATGCCGCCGAGACCGCTCTCGCTCTGCGAGGCGTTCGGCGACTTGTAGACGTCGATGCCGCCGAGCAGCTCGGACGGGATGCCTTCCAGAGAATCGGACTCGCGGACGTTGCCTTCGCCCTGCGTGTAGAGCTCCAGGCCGCTCAGGAAAATATCGTCGTTGAGCAGCGTCACGTTCTGATCCAGGCCGCGGATGCGCGCCTTGGTGCCCTGTCCGTTGGAGCGATCGATCGAGATGCCGGGCAGCCGCTGCAGCGACTCGGCCACGTTCTGGTCCGGGAACTTGCCGATGTCCTCGGCGGTCACCGATTCGATGATCTGGTTGGACTCGCGCTTGTTCTGCAGCGCATCCGCCAGCGAGGCCCGGAAGCCGGTGACCACCACTTCTTCGAGCGGCTCAGCGCTCGTGCTGGTCGCCGAGGATGCAGGTTGTGCCGCCTGGGCACCCACCGTCAGAACCGAGGAAATCGCCGCGCTCAGCAGCGCGGATCGGCGAACTCGATGACACACTTCGTTGGCTGACATTCTGGCCCCCTGTTGCGTCCTTCTGCTTGTGTCGGTGCACTCGCGCGTGCACCTGAGTTGCGCACGCTGCGCGTCGCGCGAGTCACTCGTGGTGATTCGAGTCTGCGCACCGCTCCGGTGACGTGTCAACGCAAGGGCGAGGAAGAAAGCGCTTTCACCGAAATATTTTTTCGAGCTCGCAGAAGAAAGCGCTTTCAGCGCAGATCAGTTGGCGCGCGCCAAAAAAGAAAGCGCTTTCACTGCAAAATACGCGACAGCGTAGTTCCAATCGCGCACGACTTCGAACATGATCGGACACCGGTTCACTTCCATTGCTTGCACAACAAGGCGCGCACAACTCATGCAAACGCGCATCGCCCAGAACGAGCTCGCCCCAGTCGCTGCGCCGTCGCGCACTCTGCCGCTGTACAAGGATTCCGCCGCGGCGCTCGAGCATCGCGTCGCCGATCTGCTGGTGCGCCTGACGACCAAGGAGAAGGCTGCACTGGTCGCAGGCGCCGACAACTTCTCGACGATTGCGCTGCCGCGCCTGGGCATTGCGCCGATGCGTTTCGCGGACGGACCGAACGGCGTGCGCTCCACGCGCGGCGACGCTGCGACGGCTTTTCCCACCGGCGTTGCGATGGCGGCGACGTGGAATCCGGAGCTGATCGCGCGCGCCGCTGCGGCTATCGGCCGCGAGGCGCGCGCGCTCGGCGTGCACGTCGTGCTCGGGCCGAACATCAACATCCAGCGCACTCCGCTCGCCGGCCGCAACTTCGAGACCTACTCGGAGGATCCGCTGTTGAGCGGGATCATCGGCACTTCGTTCGTGCGCGGCTTGCAGAGCGAAGGCGTCGGCGCTTCCGTGAAGCACTACGTCGCGAACGAGCAGGAGCGCCAGCGGCGCATCGGCAGCTCGAACGTCGACGAGCGCGCACTGCGCGAGATCTATCTCGCGCCGTTCGAGATGATCGTGCGCCAGGCGCAGCCGTGGACGATCATGAGCGCGTACAACCGGCTCAACGGCATGTTCATGACCGAGAATCGCCGGCTGCTCACGGAAGTGCTGAAGCGCGAGTGGGGCTTCGACGGCATGGTGATGTCGGACTGGGGCGCAGTTCACACGACGGTCGAAGCAGCGAATGCAGGGCTCGACCTGGAGATGCCGGGACCGGCGCGCTACTACGGCGACATGCTCGTCAAAGCCGTTCGCAACACGCAAGTCGACATGGCGCAGCTCGACGACAACGTGCGGCGCGTACTGCGCACGCTGTTCCGAACCGGCGTGATGGACGGCATGCGTCGTCCCGCAGGCGAGCTCGGCAGCGAGCGTCATCGTCACATCGCAGTCGATGTGGCACGCGATAGCATCACGCTGCTGAAGAACGAGCGCGGGCTTTTGCCACTGTCGCGCGAGCGCGTGCGTTCAATCGCCGTGATCGGTCCGAACGCGGATGCTGCGATCATTCAGGGCGGCGGCAGCGCCAACGTCATTCCGGCCCGCATCGTCACGGCGCTCGAAAGCCTGCGCGAGCTGTCGGGGATGCACGTCGAGTACGCGCAAGGTGTCGACAACGAGCTCGTTACACCGGCCGCGGACAGCCGCCTGCTGAGCACGACCGCGACGCGCGAAGTCCAGGGTCTGCAATTCGCGATCTACGCGAATGCCAAGTTCGCCGGCAGACCGGCGAGCTCGGGTGTCGACACGTACTTCAACAAGCTCAGCCTCGGCGAAGGACTGACGCCGGCGCAAGAGGATCCGATCTCCGCGCGCTGGAGCGGCTATTTCTGGCCGTCAAAGTCGGGCGTGTACGAGTTCAGCCTCACGCAGGTCGGCAGCGCGGTGCTGACGATCGACGGCGTGCGCATCATCGACGACGAGACGCCGACGCGTCCGCCCGCCGGGGCGGAGCTGTTCCCGATTCCGATGCGCGTCGTGCAGCTCGAGCTGCGCGCCGGCCGCGGCTATCCGATTCTCCTGGAATACGTAAGCGGCACGCTCGCGTTTCATCTCTTCCGCTTCGGCATTCGTCCACCCGCGGGCACGATCGACGAGGCGGTGCGGATCGCGCGCGACGCGGACGTCGCCCTGGTCTTCGTCGGCGTCTCGACCACCTCGGAGACCGAAGGCGCAGACCGCCGCGACATGGAGCTGTTCGGACCGCAGAACGAGCTCGTCGAAGCAGTCGCCGCCGCAAATCCCAACACAGTCGTCGTGCTGAACAACGGCGCGCCGCTGCGGCTGCCGTGGATCGATCGCGTCAGTGCAGTCCTCGAGGCATGGCTGCCGGGCCAGGAAGGCGCTCGCGCGGTCGCGGAAGTCCTGCTCGGCATGGCGAACCCCTGCGGCAAGCTGCCGCTGACCTTTCCACGTCGGCTCGAAGACAATCCGAGCTACCTGTACTACTCGAACGGCCGCGACGCGCACTACGGCGAGGGCGTGTTCGTCGGCTACCGTTACTACGAGAAGCGCAAGGTCGAGCCGCTATTCCCGTTCGGCCACGGCCTCTCCTACACGACGTTCGAATATGCGAGCCTGCGCGCGCCCGACGAGGTCCTGGCCGGCCAGCCGATCCACGTCAGTGTCGAGGTGACCAATACGGGCGCGATTGCCGGCCGCGAAACCGTGCAGCTGTACGTAGGCGACGAGGTGACGCAGGATGTCGTGCGGCCGGTCAAAGAACTCAAAGGATTCCACAAGGTGGAGCTGGCGCCGGGCGAGTCGCAGCTGGTGCGCTTTACACTGAATACGCACGACCTGGCGTACTACGACGTGCACCGCCGCGCGTGGATCACGACGCCGGGGAAGTATCGCCTGTACGTTGGCAGCTCGGCGGCGGACATTCGCGCGACCCGCTCGTTTGGCTGGATCGCACCAGTCGACGATCGCGCTCCGATCGAAGAATCGACCTTCGAGGACGATTTGTGAAGAAGAAGGACTGGACAGGATGAACAGGATAAACAGGATGCAAGACGCGCAAAGGCAACCTGATCAGGTTCTCTCTTCTCGTCCCACCCTGTTCATCCGGTTCATCCTTTCCAATCTTCTCCTTCCGAGCAACAGCTATGGCAACCAGCATTGAGACAGTGACTGAGCCCGCTTCGAAGGCTGCGGCCGCGGCGAATGCCGGCCGCATTCCGCTGCCGCGAATCCTCGGCTACGGCATCGGCGACTTCGGCTTCAACTTCTACTGGTTCTCGCTGACGCTGTTCCTGTCGTACTACTACACCGACGTGCTCGGCCTGCGCAGCGAAGTGGCCGGCCTCATCATCTTCCTGTGCCTCACCTGGGACGGGCTCATCGATCCCGCGATCGGCGTGCTCGCCAACCGCACGCGCACGCGCTGGGGAAAGTATCGGCCGTACCTGCTGCTCGGCAGCGTGCCGCTTGCGGTGAGCTTCGCCCTGATGTTCGCCCCCACCGGGCTCGAAGGCGCAGCGCTGATCGGCTATGCATTCGCCACGCAGGTCCTGTTCCGCACGATGTACGGGCTCGTCAACATTCCGTACAGCGCGCTCATGGCGACCATGACCCGCGATTCCATGCAGCGCAACTGGCTCGCAGGCGCGCGCATGGTCTGCGCATTCCTGGGAACAGCCGTTGTCAGCTATTTCACGCCACAGCTCGTCGCCTACTTCACGAGCGGCGGCCGCACTGCAGGCTATTTCGGCGCGACCGCCGTGCTGGCGGCAATTGCCACGGTGTTCACGATCCTGACCTTCGCGGCGACGCGCGAAGATTCGTCGATCACGCACGCGCAGGAACAACCGCCGCCGGTGAGCCAGCTGCTGGGCATGCTCGCGAAGAACGTGCCGTTCCTGCAGATCATCGCCGGCATCGGGTTCTTCAGCTTCGCGAACATCCTGGTGTGCTCGGGGCTGGTCTACTACGTGAAGTATTACCTCGGCGATACCGAGGCGGTGGCCGGTCAGGCAGCGAGCCTGATGCAGATCACGATCACCGTGATGATCCTGCCGTGGACGATCGTGGCGCGCTACGTCGGCAAGCGCTGGGCGTGGCAGGCGGGTCTGGCGATCGCGTTCGCAGGGCTCGTCGGCCTGTTTTTCTCGGGCGCACGCGAGGCCAGCGCGCTGTACGGCTACATCGTCGTGTACGCGATCGGCAGCGCGTCGATCGGCATCAATTTCTGGTCGATCGTTCCGGACACCGTCGAATACGGCGAGTGGCGCAGTGGCGTGCGCGCCGAGGCCTTCGTGTTCGGCTTCGTCACGCTGATCCAGAAGATCGCGCTCGGCGCCTCGTCGGCGTTCCTCGGCGCCTACCTCGCCTGGTCGGGTTATGTCGCCAATCAACCGCAAACGCCCGAAACGGCCGAGGCGATCAAGTTGATGATTACATTGGTGGCCGCCGGCGGCCTGATCGCATCCGCGCTCGTGATGCACTTCTACCGGCTCGATGCACCGACTCACGCGCGGCTGGTGCAGGAAATCGCTGCACGCAAGAGCGCCGAGCAATCGGTTTGACACCCTCTCCGCCCCCTCCGCAGAATAGCGCCACGCTGCGATTTCACGCAGTGTGGCAAGAGGGGGAACCTGGAGCTCACACTCCGGGTTGACGCGTGAGCGCAACATTGAAAGACGTAGCCCGCGAAGCGCATGTCTCCATGGCATCGGTCTCGCGAGCTCTGAACGGCACCGGCGTCGTCACCGAAGCCATCCGCACCCGAGTGCTCGAGGCTGCAGCTCGCCTGCAGTACGTACCGAACAGCGGCGCGCAGAGTCTCATGACCCGCCGCACCCATACGATCGGCATCGTGTTGCCGACGTTGTATGGGGAGTTCTTCTCGGAGCTGATTCGCGGCATCGACGTCGCGGCGCGTGCCCGCGGGCTGCACCTGCTGATTTCCAGCACTCATTGCGACGCGACCGAAGCCGGCAACGCGGTGCATTCGCTCATGGGCCGCGTCGACGGCCTGCTCGTGATGTCGCCGTACGTGAACGGCCGCTTCCTGCAGGAGCGCGTGCGCGCGTCTTTGCCGATCGTGCTGATCAGCACGGTCGACGTCGATCATCAGCACACGTCTTTCTACGTGGACAACTACAGCAGCGCCTACGCGATGGTCGCGCACCTCGCCGGCTGCGGCCATCGCACGATCGCGCACATCGCAGGGCCTGAAGTGAACGTCGATGCGCAGGAGCGTCTGCG
Source organism: Steroidobacteraceae bacterium (assembly GCA_044866955.1). GTDB lineage: Bacteria > Pseudomonadota > Gammaproteobacteria > Steroidobacterales > Steroidobacteraceae > Steroidobacter. The sequence continues at coordinate 53,621 of JBIOUH010000206.1, read as the reverse complement.
CGGCTATCGTGCGGCGCTCCAGCGCGAGCTGTCCGGCGCTCCCGAATACGTTCTGCGCGGCGATTTCACCGAAGAGTCGGGCTATCGCGCCGGTCGCGAGCTGCTCATCACGGCGATGCGTCCGGATGCAGTGTTCGCGGCGAACGACATGATGGCGATCGGCTGCTTGTGCGCGCTCACCGAAACTGGCCTGCGCGTGCCGCAGGACATCGCACTCGCCGGGTTCGACGACATTCCGACGGCGCGCTTCGTCGTCCCTGCGTTGACCACGGTGCGCGTGCGCATCTCCGATATGGGGGGACGCGCACTCGACCGGCTCGCAAGCGCGATCGAAGATCCCGCACAGTTCCAGCCTGTCACCGAGACTGTGCCGGCGGAGCTGATCATCCGCGCCTCGTGCGGCGCGCCGCCGCGTCCCGCAGCCCACTCGCGCAGCGCGCCGGTGCAGCGGGTCTAGCGGGGTCCCCCGCGAAATCGTTCCACTGATGCTGCAAACCTCACGAACCTATATACGATTTCGTGGGGTGCTTTAGTGTCTTACGCAATCGAATCGCACGACTTCGCCGCACGCGACTTCATTGGCGGCGACGCCGCCCTGGACTTCGTCAACACCGTCTCCGGCCGCGACCAATCGCCGCGCGACTGGCTCGACAGCTACGCGCGCCTGCTCGAATGGGCAACGCTGGTGCGACTGCTGCCGGAACGAAATCTGCGTGCTCTGACCAAGAGGATGCATGGCGAGCCGGGCGCGGCAGGTCGTGCATTGCTGCGCGCAAAAGAGCTGCGCGAGGAATTGTTTGCACTCGTGAGCGCGATCGTTGCAGGGAATGCACCGCCGAAGAGCGCTCTCGCGGCGCTGCGTGAGCATTGGCTCGCCGGTATCGACGCACACGAGCTGCGCTTCGAGAACGGCAAAGTGATCGCCGATGTCCGTGCCGACGCCGCCGACTTCGAGCTGATTGCTGCGATGGTTGCGTATCGCATGGTCGAGCACGTCCTGTCGCAGCCGGCGGATCGTTTGCGCATGTGCGGAGGCACGAACTGCGCATGGGTCTTCATCGACAGCTCGAAGGCCGGACGCCGCCGCTGGTGCGACATGGCAGTGTGCGGCAATGTCGCGAAGGCGCAGCGATTCTACGCACGCTCGCGCCGCAGGTCTGGAACGCGCTGATCTATGGTCGGGGCGCAAGAATGATCTGCCGCACGATCGCGCGGCGCGGGATCGAGGCTGACGTCTCGCCGACGTACTCATTGATGTAGAGCCGCTCGCCCCACGGATGACAGGCGATGCCGTTGGGAAACGTCAGCCGTGCGGTTCCGTCGGGTCCATCCACCAGACCGCGCTCGCCGTTCCCGAGAATCCGCGTCGCCTTACCGTCGAGCGAGACCTGGAAGATCTCGTGCGAATGGTAGGCGGTGACGTAAAAGCGATCGCTGCTGAAGCATACGTGCCCAAGTCCCTTGTCCGAAATCGTCGCGAACGGTGTGACCTTGCCCTCGCGATCGATCCTCAGCATGCGGTTGTCGCGAAAGTTGACGGTGTAGAGCGCGCCGTCGCGATCGAGCGTGATGCCGTTCGGGCATTTGAACAGCTCGCTGCTCGCGAACAGCGCCACGACGCCGTCCGGTGAGACCTTCGAGATCGAATTGCCGCGACAGTTGGCGACGAAGACTTCGCCTGTCTTGCGATCGACTGTGATGCCGACCGGGCCGCGCAGTCCGCTCGCGAAAGTCTTCGCCTCGCCTTTGCGGTCGATTCGGGTGATCGAATCGCCGTAGAAGTTGGCCTGGAGCAGGTTGCCGTCGTTGTCGATCGCGTTCCCGGAAGCGCCGTAGAGACCGGTCGCGAGCACGCGGCGCTCGCCTTCCAGGGTGATCTTCCAGACGGTTTCGCCGAAGTCCGCGACGTACAGATCGCCAACCATGTCCGCACTGACGCCGCCGACCTGATGACCTTCGATGACTTCCGTCAGCGGCCGAATCTCGATCGCAGCTTGCGCAGTGGCTGCAAGCAGGAGAGCGAAGACGGGAGCCGGTGCGACCTTGCACAGCATGCGCCGGACTCTGCACCGGGAGTCGGAACGTGTCAACCGTTGTAATACTATTTAACGGTTTAGTGGGAGTCCGTGCGAGACTCGCGCCATGCTGCTGCGACCCGCCGAACCTGCCGATGCGATGGCTGTGGCCAGCGTGCACGTGCGCGCATGGCAGGTTGCCTATCGCGACCTCCTGCCCGCCGACTATCTCGCTGGCCTCAAACCGGAAGAGCGCGCGGCGCGCTACACGTTTGGAGGCACGGATCCACGCCAGCCGATGACGACCGTCGCGGTCGACGAGACAGGAACGGTTAGGGGATTCGTCACTACCTGCGCGGCTCGCGATCCGGATCTGCCGGGATACGGCGAAGTCGCGGCAATCCACGTCGATCCGGATTGGTGGGGACGCGGTGCCGGCCAGGCGCTGCTCGCGTCCGCTCGCGCCTACTTGCTCGACTCGGGATTTACGCGCGCGCTGCTGTGGGTGCTCGTCGGCAACGTTCGCGCCGAGCGCTTCTACGAACAGGATGGCTGGATGCCGGACGGCACGCGGCGCACGGATACCGTCTGGGGCGTTCAGGTCAACGATCAGCGCTATCGGCGCGTGCTGTAGACAGCCAGCCCGGGGTGCCGGGTGTCGCGACTCCCTTCAGCACTCCCATTGAGTCACTGGAAGTTCGAGAGGCGCATCGAGGTCACTGATTTTATCGAGTCGCGCTCCTGTACCGTTCCATTGGCAGTTCTCGCCCAGTACGCGGATGGCAAGATACTTGTGTTCGGGGACGCGCAACGAGAACGTACCGTTTTCCGCAGTCTCGGTGCGAACGATTTCGGCTACCGGCGGCAACTCGAACGGAGCCGACGGAGATCCAAACTGCTCAATGATGACGGTCGCATGTACAACCGGCGAACCTGTCTCCGCGAATTGCACACGTCCGCGGATTTCCCGCGTCGTGGCCAACTCTGCACAGCCCATCTGCGTGCATGTCAGCGCTCCGATGAGCGATACCCACCCGACTGCATAAGCAACCCCGACGGTTTTCATTCGCTCCTTCACATCTGCCGGAACAGATGCAGATAGCTGCGACTCACCGGCAACACCTCTTCCCTCCCTTTCAAATGTATATCCGCCGTCTCATTCGCGCCGCGCGTGACATGGCTGATCGCGCGCATGTTGACGACGACCGAACGATGCACCTGCGCGAACTGCGACTCGTCGAGCTGTGCGAGCAATTCCTTGAGCGGCATTCTCACCACGGCTTCCTTCGGCTGCTGCGCGTCGTCGCGCCACGCGATCGTCGTGTACTTCTCCTCCGATCGCAGGAAGTCGATGTCATCGACCGAAATCAAGCGCACTGTCTGTCCCACCGACGCACGCAGCCATCGCAACGGCGCGGGCGCCGAACTCTTCTGCAGACTCGCCGCAAGCTGATGGAGCAACGCGTCCGTGTTCGACGCCGGCTGCGCAGCACGCAACCGCTCCTTCAATCGCGACACTGTCTCGGCAAGGCGCGCTGGCTCGACTGGCTTCACCAGATAGTCGAGCACACCTTGCGCGAAAGCTTGCACGGCGTACTGATCGTACGCAGTAACGAACACCAGGTGCGCGCGCCGGCCGATATGACGCGCTGCCTCGACGCCGGTCATTCCCGGCATGTGAACATCGAGGAAGCAGACGTCGGGCTGATGTTCCTCGAATCTGTCCACCGCTTCGCGGCCATTGCGCGCCTGCGCGACGATCTCCAGCTCCGGCCACGTCTGCACGAGCAGGCGCTCCAGGACGTCGCGCAACAGCGGCTCGTCGTCTGCAATGAGCGCAGTCGGCCGCCGCGGCTTCATTTGCTCTCCTGTCGCGCGGGGAATTCGAGTTCGGCGCACACGCCATGCGGCTGCACTTCGGTCAACCGCAACTGCGCGTCTGCGCCGAACGCCAGCTGCATTCTTTCGCGCAGCGTCGAAAGGCCCGTTCCCAACCCACCGTTCTTCGACTGCAAGCCAACTCCGGTGTCCGTAACGCGCACGTGACAGCGGCCGTCGCGCAGCCAGACATCGACAGTGATGCGTCCACCCTCCTCGCTCGGATCGATGCCGTGTTGCACGGCATTCTCGACGAGCGTGAGCAACGTCATCGGCGGACATTGCAGTGAGTTCGCCGCCGGCTCGATGTGCAGCGCGAACTGCAACCGATCGGGAATGCGCATCTGCATGAGCTCCAGGTACGCACGCACCAGGTCCAATTCCTGTCCGAGTGTCGTTCCGATTTCATGCATGCGTGGAACCGCCGCGCGCAGGTACGCGATCAGGCTCTTCAGCACGTTCGATGCCTGCGGCGAGCCTGCATCCACCAGCGCCTGGACGTTCGCCAGCGTGTTGAACAGGAAATGCGGTTCCACTTGCGCCTGCAGCAGGCGGAAGCGAGTGTCGATTGCCTTGCGCTCGAGCTCGCTCTTCTCCAGCTCGAACGCATGCGCCTGGTTGCGGGCAAACTCTTCGCGTTGACGGATCATCGCGCCGACGGCTATCCACGGCGCGAACAGCAGCGACGTCATGCACAGCTGCAAAAAGCCCACCTGACGCAACTTGTTCGTGTCGAGCTGTGGATCGCCGCCAGTCGTGATCCAGTACGCAAAAAAGGTGGCGAAGGGAATCACGATCACGATGCCGAGCAGCTGCCATCCCCAGCGCGAAAACGGGCGCCACAGGCGCCGCGGCCGTTGCTCGAAGAATCCGAACATGAAGAGGATGGACATGGCGACGATCGCGGCGCGCAGCATCACGACCAGGAACGGCGCCTGATTGCCGATGTTGAGCATCAACCCGAACAGCAGCGCCACGCCGAGCGTGAAGCGCACGCGCCGCCACGCGAAAATCCGCGCAAGGCCAGTGGGTTTGACGGCAGGGGCAGCGATCGCCATGGCGTGACTATAGACCAACGTTCCAACCCGTTCGCGGCCTGGCGGCCGCCTGCGCCTGCCCATGACCGTCACTCGTCCGCGCCGGGCGTAGCTCACCGGCGCTTTGCCGTAGCCGGTCGCAAGCAGCTGGCCTGCCGGATCGGCCACGCTCATAGTTCCGGCCCGAAGGAGCGCACAACCATGAGATTACGCAACCGCATCCTCGGCATCATCGCTATCGTTCTGGCGCTGGCCTTCGCATCGCTCGCCATCGCGCTCAGCTATAGCTCGCCGTGCGGCACCCCCGCGGCGCTGCCTGCGGGAGCGGAGCCCATGAAGGGACTCGTCGCTCGCTGCTATGGCGCACCAAACGTGCTGACCGTCGATCAGCTCGCCAAGCCGACCCCCGCGGACGACCAACTGCTCGTGAAAGTGCACGCGGCGGCTTTGAATCCGGTCGACTGGCACACGATGCGCGGCTCGCCGTATCTCATGCGCCTCTCGTCCGGCCTCGGCACGCCGAAGGATGTGCGCGTCGGGGTCGACTTCGCCGGCACGGTCGAAGCCGTCGGTAAGAGCGTCACGCGTTTCAAGCCGGGCGACGAAGTGTTCGGCGGCGCCGACGGCGCCGTCGCGGAGTACGTCGTAGTCCGCGAGAGCCGCGCGGTCACGCCCAAGCCTGCGAATGTGACCTTCGAGCAAGCTGCGTCCGTGCCGGTTGCGGCACTCACGGCGCTGCAAGGCCTGCGCGACAAAGGTGAGATCAAAGCGGGCCAGAAAGTCCTGATCAACGGCGCGTCCGGCGGCGTCGGTACGTTCGCCGTGCAACTCGCAAAGCACTTCGGCGCGGAAGTGACTGGCGTCTGCAGCACGCGGAACGTCGAGCTCGTACGCTCGCTCGGCGCCGACCGTGTTATCGACTACACGAAAGCGGACTTCACTGCAGGCAACGAGCAGTACGACCTCATCCTCGACAACGTCAGCAACCGCAAGCTGTCCGAGCTGCGACACGTACTCAAGCCGACCGGCCACCTCGTCATCGTCGGCGCGGAAAAAGGCGACTGGATCGGGCCGCTCCTGCCGGTGATCAGGGCCTCGGTCGTCGCGCCGTTTGTCGACCAGAAGATGGGCTTTTTCATCGCGCGGCTCGAGCCCGCCGACCTCAAGCTCGTCGGCGACCTGATGCAGGCCGGCCAAGTCACTGCTGTGATCGATCGGCGCTATGCCTTCGAGGAAGCGCCGCAGGCGATGGAGTATCTCGAGACCGGCCGTGCGCGCGGCAAGGTCATCGTGAACGTCGAATAGCCGGAAAAAAGTCGCGCCTTTTGCCGGGGTCGTCGCAAGGGCCTCGGCCGCTTTCGACCAGAAAACACAGGAGACGCACATGATCGCCAGGGGGAAGCTGCTGCTCGTCGCGAGCGCATCGCTGCTCGCCTCCGTGACACACGCGACCGAGGCGGTCAAGTACCAAGCGCCGCGCAACGAGTACGGCCAGCCGGAGCTGCGCGGCGTGTGGAACTTCAGCTCCGACGTGCCGCTGCAGCGTCCGAAAGACACGCCCGACAAGCTCTTCCAGACGCGCGAGGAGATCGAGAAGGCACTCGCCGCGCGCGAGAAGCAGTTCGAGCAGTTCACGCAGCAAGGCGTGGGCTTCCACAATACGTTCTGGCTCGACTACAAGTCACAGACCGAGAACCTGCGGACGTCGCTGCTCGTCTATCCGCTCAACGGGCGCCTGCCGAAGCTCGTCGACGGCGTCACCAAGGTCGGCGGCTTCGCGGCCGCATTCAAAGACGTTCCCGGCACGCGCCCGGTGCGCTTCGGTTTCGGTGGCATCGGCAAGGACGGTCCTGAAGATCGCGGCCTGTCGGAGCGCTGCATCGCCGCCGACAACGGTCCGCCGCTCACGCCGGGCTTCGACAACAACTACCTGCAGATCTTCCAGGGCCGCGACCATGTCGTGATTCTCAACGAGCAGATTCACGACGCACGCACAGTCTTCTTCGATGGCCGACCGCCGCCCGACGGTGAGGTGCGCGGCTGGTACGGCTACTCACGCGGCCGCTGGGACGGCGACACGCTGGTGATCGAGACCGGCAACTTCAACGGCCTCACGCAGAGCTTAGACAGCTCCGGCACCTCCTACGAAAAGCTCGTGACCGAGCGTTTGACGCGCACGGCCGATGACAAGCTGGAGTACGAGGCCACAGTCGTCGATCCGAAAACCTTCACGGACCGTTTCACGCTGGTGTTCCCGATGGCCAGGACGGACAAGCGTCTCTACGAGTTCGCCTGCCACGAAGGGAACTACAGCATGGAGATGATTCTCGGCGGCGCTCGCAAGGAAGAAGCAGACGCCTTACGGGCCAAGCAGTGAGGAGCGCCGTCATGCGATCGCGATTACTTGCTCTGATGCTCGTGCCGCTCGTATTGACAGCGTGCGCCACTCAACCGCGCATCGCGCGCACTGCAGACGGCAAGCCGGATCTCAATGGCATCTGGGAAGCGATGGGCTCGGCTCATTGGAATCTCGAGCCGCACACCGCGCAGAGCGGTCCGCTCCCGCAGATGGGTGCGCTCGGCGCAATTCCGGGCGGACTCGGCGTCGTCGAAGGCGGTCGTATTCCATATACGCCCACGGCCGCCGCGAAGCGCGACGAGAACAAGGCGCACTGGCTGGAGCGCGATCCGCTCGTCAAGTGCTACATGCCAGGCGTGCCGCGCGCTACGTACCTGCCGCATCCGTTCCAGATCACGCAGGAGCGTGGATCGATGTTGATCGCGTACGAGTTCGCCGGCGCGACACGGATCGTCTACCTGGATCAGCCGCAACTGCCAGCGCAGGTGGATTCGTGGATGGGACACAACCTTGGACGCTGGGAAGGCGACTCGCTGGTGATCGATGTGACCGCGCAGGTTGCAGATACCTGGCTCGACAGTGCCGGCAACTTTCACGGGCCTGCGATGCACGTGCAGGAGCGCTATACACCCGCTGGTCCGGACGTATTGATGTACGAGGCCACGATCACCGATCCCGATACGTTCACGCGCTCGTGGAAAATCTCGCTGCCGCTGTACCGGCGCGTCGACCGTAATGTGCAGCTGCTCGACTTCAAGTGCGTGGAGTTCGCCGAAGAGCTGCTGTACGGCAAGTATCGCAAGCGCCCCGCTGCCGAGAAAGAATAGGAGCGAACCGATGACGACTGCGAAGAGCGCTGGCCGCATTGCCGGCGCGCTGATCCTCGTCCAGGGAATCGGCGGCTACATCGTGAACTTCGCATTGATCGGGCCGGCGACCGCGCCGCCCGGATTCCTCGTGAACGCCGCGCCGCACGCGCTGCGAGTCGGCATGACAGCGCTGCTCGGCATCTTCATGGGCACTTTTGCCACTGCGATCGCCATCACGGCTTGGCCCGTCTTCAAGAAGCACAGCGAGCGCATGGCGCTGTCGTTTCTCGCGCTCGCAATTGCCGCACTCGCGTTAGCGGTAATTGAGAACGGCAGGCTGATGTCCATGTTGTCGCTGAGCCAGGCGTACGCCGCGTCCGGTGCTGCAGATCCAGCCGCGTTCGAAGGCTTGCGTGGCGTGGTGGCGGCATCTCGCAACTGGGCACACTTTACGCACCTGATCATCGGCGGCTCGACGTTCTTCGTCCTCTACGCAACGACCTTCCGCTTCGCGCTGATACCACGCGCGATCGCGGCGTTCGGCATGGCGGCGGCCGCATTGCAGATGGCGACAGTCTCCATGCCGCTGCTGGGCGGTCACGTCATTTTTCCATTGCTCGCGCCCGCTGGGATCGCCAACCTCACGCTGTCAGTGTGGCTGCTGGCGAAGGGTTTTGCCGACAGGAGTCCCGCGACGACGTAACTGCAGTGCTGCCGCGGCGTATGTACCTCCAGACGATGCGTGGAGGTGGCGCCGATGACGGAACGCGGAGACCGTACATTCTCGCGACGCGGCTTTGCCCAGGCCATGGCCGGCGGCTCGCTGATCGTGGGATTCGATGCACTGACAGGATCGTGGGTCTCTGCCGCCGATGCGCACGGCTCGCCATTTGCGAGCTTGCCGCACCTCGACGGCGAGCTCTCGTTCGATCCCGCGACTCGCAACGAATACGCGAAGGACTACGGGCAGATCATCCACGAGCAGCCGCTTGCAGTGCTGCGGCCAGGATCGGTCGATGACATTTCGCGGGTGATCGGATTCGCGCGTCGCTTCGGCCTGAAGATCGCAGCGCGCGGCGCAGGACATCAGCCTTTCGGACAAGCACAGGTGTGCGGTGGCATCGTGATCGACATGCGCTCGCTGCAGCAGGTGCACACGTTTACGGCTGACTCGGTCGAAGTCGATGCCGGTGCGAGCTGGCGCACGGTGCTGCAGTCGACACTGAGCTATGGACTCGCACCGCCCGTTCTCACGAAGTTCCTCGGTCTGACTGTTGGCGGCACGCTGTCGATCGGCGGTGTCGGAGTCGCGTCGCTGCGGCACGGAGCGCAGATCGATCAAACGCTCGCGCTGCAAGTCGTAACTGGCGAAGGTGATGTCGTCACGTGCTCCGAGCAGGAGCAACGCGATCTCTTCGCAGCCGTGCTTGCTGGACAGGGAAAATTCGCGGTCATCACGCGCGCGACGTTGCGGCTGGAGCGAGCGCCGCGCCAGGTGCGCGAATACATCCTGCCGTACCGGGATCTGACAACGCTGGTACAGGACGGCACGCGCGTGACGCTCGACGCGCGCTTCGACGGCGCGGTCGCGCTGATCATCGCGATGAACGGCAAGTGGAGCTACGCGCTGACTCCCGTGAAGCATTTCACGGCGCCCGCGACGCCCGACGATACTGTCCTGCTCGAGGGTCTGCAGTTCGTGCGGGGCGCGGAGAAGATTCGCGACGTCGGCTACCTCGAATATCTCGACGAGATGCCGCCGATCGACTTCACGCAGGCGCACGCCGATCTCGGCTTGCTCATGCCGCAGCCGCAGGTCACGTCATTCATCGGCAACGCGCTGCCCCGGCTGACGCCTGACGATCTCGGCGGCGTGCAGGGAATCCGCCTGTTCTTCTGGAAGCGCGACGTATTCACGCGCCCGTTGCTGCGCCTGCCCGACGATCGGCTGGTCTGCTACGCCGCGCTGCTGCGCGCTCCGCCGAGCGACGCCGAGTCGCTCGCGCGAACGCTCTCCGGAAATCGTACGCTCTACGATCTGAACCGCAGCGGCGGCGGCACGCTGTATCCGTTCGCGGCGATCGAGTTGATGCAGGACGACTGGCGCCGGCACTACGGCGTGCAGTGGCATGCAATCGAGCAGGCGAAGCGTCGATACGATCCCGATGCGGTGCTCGCGTCGGGACCGGATCTCTACTTCACGTAGGCGCGCACCACGCCTTCGAGGAACTCACGTCCTTCGTAGAGCGACTGGACACGGCGCTTCTCGTTCAGGCCGTGCGCGTTGGTTTCGTCGGGCTTCGAGAACATGCCGCTCATGCCGTAGGTCGGGATACCCGCGTTCATGAGGAAGCGGCCGTCCGTCGCGCCGGCGCTCATCATCGGCGCCACCGGCACGCCCGGCCACAGCTTCGCCGCCATCTTCTTCACCGGGCCCATGATCTCGTCGGTGAGCGGCGGCGCAGACGAGCCGTCGCGACGACGCACGATCGCAACCTTCACCTGGTCGTCGCCGATCGCTTTCTCCAGCGTTTCCTTGACCTGCTCCGGCGTCGTGCCCTGCATGACGCGACACGACAGCGTGATGGTCGCGCGCTGCGGCAGCGCGTTCGGTGCGTGACCGCCTTGCATCTGCGTCGCCACGCACGTGGTGTGAACGACGGCGTTATAGCTCGGATCCTGCATCACGTGCTGCAGGGCCGCTTCGTCTTCGGGATTCTTCGCGATGGCGCTCATCGCTGCACCGACTTCACCGCCGATCAGCGGCCCGCTGACGCGGAAGTACTCGCGCACGACCGGCGTCACCTGCACCGGGAACGACAACTGCCCAACCTTCTCCGCGGCGGCTGCCACGCGATAGATCGCGTTGTCCGGCACTGGTCGCGAGGAATGCCCGCCCGGATTCGTCACCTCGAGCGTGAACACCTGGTGAATCTTCTCGCCCGCCTGCACCTGCAGCGTCAGCGGCTTGCCATCCGCCGAGAGCAATCCGCCGGCGCCTTCGTTGAGCGCGAACGCTGCATCGATCAGCTCGCGACGATTCTTGAGCAGGTAGTCGACGCCATTGACGCGGTTCGAGGTCTCCTCGCCGCAGGTCAGCGCCATGACGACGTCACGCTTCGGCTTGAAGTTGCGCTCCTGCTTCAGGCGGATCATCAGGTCGAGGAAGACGGCCGCCATCGACTTGTCGTCGGCAGAGCCGCGGCCGTAGAAGAAGCCGTCCTCCTCGACGAGCTTGAACGGATCGCGCTCCCAGTCCTCGCGGCGCGCGTCGACCACATCTATATGTGCGAGCAGCAACACGCCCTTCTTCGCCGGATTCTTGGCGCGGATGCGGGCCACGATGTTGCCGTCGTCCGGCTTGCCTTCGGGGATGACGAGGTGCAGCTCATCCTCGCCGAAGCCGGCGGCCTTCAAGCGCGTTTCGGCGGCGCGCACGACTTTCGTGCAGGAGCCGGTCGATTGCGAGGAGTCGATCTCCACCATCTCCTTGTAAATCTCGCGAAACGCATCGCGGCCGGCATCGGCGACGGGAGCGGCCTGCACCACGCCCGTCAACGTCAAGGAAAGTGAAGCCGCGAACAGAGCGTTGAGTGTTTTCATGGCGCGCAAGGATACAGAATTTCCGTGCGCTGCCTAGCACCGTGGAACATTTGCGCGGGGGTGCGGACCAATGCTCCAGCGCCTGCGAGGGAGACACGTCCGGTGGCAAAAAGCGCGGCAGTTCGCGAACCGCGTCGGCCCGTGCTGTTTGCGCTCGCCCTGCTGATCCATGTCGGCCTGTTTGCGCTGCTCGTAAGCGACAGGCATGTGCGCGTCGAGTCTCCGGAGCGACAGACGGTGCTGGTCTTTCTGCCGGGCCGGCAGGCGAAGAGTCCGCCCCTCGAGACTGTGCCGCCTGGTCCGCTGCGCTTGCCCGAGCTCTCGCCGCCGTCGATCACGGCGCCGCAACTGATCGCTCCACCTCAACGAGACGACGCAGGCGTGCCGCCGGCCATCGACTGGCGCCGCGACGCCGAGGCAATCGCGCGCGAACATGCGCAGGCTGCAGAAGCAGGTCGCGAATCCTCCAAGGACGAACCGGCGAAGCCAAAACCGGAATTCGGCTGGTCGCATTCCGCCACGCATCGCATCGAGCCGATGGAGGGCGGCGGCTTCGTCGTGTGGATCAACGACAAATGTGGCGTGGCGGTCGCCGCCCTGGCGATGCCCTTCTGCATGTTCGGCAAGAAGCCGGCCCGCGGCGATCTGTTCGAGCACATGGACGATCCGCCCAAACCGGGCGACTGGAAGGACGACTGACCTCGAGCAGGAAAAGCCGGAACGTCGGCAGCCGGATGTCTGGAACGACCTGCCTCGTTCGTCATTAGGGTATGGCTGCCGCGGTCAGGCGCGGCCATGTGGTTCTTCCGACTACCCCAACATGGAGCCGACTGTATGAAAAAGTTCTGTGCGATTTATCTCGGCACGCAGGCCGGAATGGAGAAGTGGAAAAAGCTCGACGACGCGACGCGCAAGCAGCGCGAGCAGCAGGGCATGAAGGCCTGGCAGGACTGGGCGAACGAGAACAAGGCGGCGATCGTCGACATGGGCAGCCCGCTCGGCAAGACCAAGCGCGCGGACAAGAGCGGCATCAAGGACACGAGCAACGACATGGCCGCCTGGACGATCGTGCAGGCGGAGTCGCATGACGCAGCGGTGAAGCTGTTCGAGAATCACCCGCACTTCACGATCTTCCCCGGCGAGGCGATCGAGGTCATGGAGTGCCTGCCGATTCCGGGAATGTAAGCGTCGAGCGCGAAACATCGGCGGCGCGCAAGGCTGCGCCGCCGTCCGTCCGCCCGGATCGTAGCTCGCCGCAGATATACCGCGGCTCGTCTCAAACGCCCGCAACTCGACCGGCCTTTGGCTCAGAGTGCGGCCATGCAAGCCGAAGTTCACAGCAACGACAGCCTGCTGGTCGCAGATCTCGCGAAACGCGTGACGGATGCAGCGGACGAGCGCGCGGCCCGGCATGCGTACCGCCGCTCGTTCAACCGGCTGCGCTCGCAGCTGTCGCTGTATCCGGCCGGCTCGCGCCCTTCCCAGGTCTTCGAATCTGCTGCGGCGACCGTTCGCTCGTTGGGCGCGACTTGCCTGCCACTGGCGATCGCCGTCTCGATGCATCTCTATCCGTTCTGCGTCCTGCAGTGCGTGCCCATTCCCCTATTCAGCGTTGCGAGGCTGAAGCGCGCGATGCTGCTGCGAACCATCCGGAATCGCTCGCTGCTGCTCGCGAATACCGGTAGTGAGCGCATTCATGGCACGACCACTCCGCTGACGGCAACCAGAAGTGCGGACGGTGTCTATGTCAACGGCCGGTGCGAGTATCTGTCGCTGAGCAGCATCGCCGATATCGTGCTGTTCAAAGCTGAGCTGGCGGACAGCAATCACACCGTGTTGTGCGCAGCCGATCTGCGGGCCAGCTCGGTGCGCGTCGGGCAGTGGAAATTCAGCGGAGCGATGGAGCTCTCGGACACCTCGTCCGTGACGTTCGTCGAGCATCGCGTGCCAAACGGGCACTACCTGGTCGTTCCGGATCATGCGCAGCTCGACTGCATCTCGGACTACCAGCGATCCTGGTTCCATCTGTTCATCGCGGAGATTTATCTCGCGCGAGCCGAGCACCTGCGTGCGACGTGCGGCTTGTCGGAGTCAACGGAACACGGCGCGAATCGCAGCGAGGTCGCTCGCCTGAGGCGGCAATCGTTGCAGCTACTGGACGAGTATTCGATGGGAGTCGACGTGGGGCCGCTGACGCGCACGACAGCGGCGCTCAAGCTGCGCGTATCGATGATGTCGCAGACGACTGCAGCGGCACTGCGAAGCCGCGGCCTCGCAGAGGAGGCCGGCGGGCTCGGCTACATCAGGTCGCAACCCACCGCCGACGAAAGGATCCTGCGCGGCTTCGGCGTCGTGCGCCTTGCTGTCCAGCTCTAGTTCTCGCCCGTCGCCTGCTGCTTCATCGCTTCAACGGCGGCGTCGCCCTTCGGAGCTTCCTGCGCCTTCTTCGCCTCGCGCATCTTGCGCATGATCTGCAGCGCGTTCGCCATCTCCGTCTTCGACAGCGCGCCGTCCTTGTCCGCGTCGACCATCGGCAGATAGCCGACGACCGGCTTGAAGCGCGGGTCGTTGCGAAACTCCGCCGCAGTCAGCTTGCCGTCGATGTTGTCGTCGAGCGCGCCGAACGTGACGTTCTGCTGCAGCTGCTGGAACCACTCGTCGTGCCGCTCGGCGGTCGTTTCGCCCTTGAAGCGGAAGCGCGCGAACGTGAACAGCATCTCTTCGGAAGTCTGCTCGCCGAATGTCACGTGCTTGTGTGGATCCGGGTTTGCCAGGTTCGAGGTCGAGTTGTCGTAGACATAGTCGGCGATCAGCAGCGAGCCCTGCGGCACTTCGAGCAGATCCTGGAAGTGATACTCGCGCTGCCACGAGAAGTAATAGCGCGGCTGATTCAGCAGCACCTTCTCCGTGCCGTCCGGGTAGCGGATGCGCAGCTTGGTCGAGTAGCAGCGCGAGTGGCAGTGCGGCTGCACGCCGAAGACTTCCGCGTCGTGCGGGAACTCGATGTACGCCGTCTCCTGGTGACGCGCTTCGCCCGCGGGAATCTCGATCGAGAAATCGGTGATCGAAGCCTGGCGCAGGATGTACTTCGGCTCCTCCTTGTAGAAGTAGTAGCCGACCTCGGTCTTGTCCGTGATCGGCTTGCCGATCGGCGTGTAGTGCATCTGGTAGGCGAACGAGCCGCCGGGCGGCAGATAGATGCCCGTGTCCGCCGGCGTCAGGTTCGGCGCGCCGCCCGGACCGTAGCCGCCGAGGGCGACATTCCACGAGAAGCCGCGGCCATTCGGATCCACCTTCGGAATCCAGCCCGCCAGCGCGTGATGCACGGCAGGCGTTGCATTGGCCCACGCCGTCGCTCGCAGCCACTTGCCTTCGGTGAGCTGCGTCGCCACCGATCGATCCTGATAGTCGACGATGCCGGTCTCCGGCACTGCGAACGCGGGAACCTGCACGACGACGTCGGGCTCGCCGAGCGGCCACTTCGGCGCCGGCCTGGCTGCTTCCGGCAGCGGATCCGCGCCTTCACCGCGCGGTGCGCCGGCCTCGACCCAGTTGACGATCGTCTTCACCTGCGCGTCCGTCAGCCGCATGTCGTCGGTCCACGTGGCGCCATGCCGATCCGAATGGTACGGGGGCATGCGCTTGGTGCGCAGCACTTCGCGAATCATCGGCGCGAAGCCCTTGACGATGTCATAGCTGTCCATCGCGAACGGTCCGAGACCGCCCTGCGTGTGGCACACCACGCACTTGTCGGCGAGCACGGGCGCGACCTGCGTCGCATAGTCGATCTTCGCAAACTCGGCGGCCTGAGCGCGGTCCGGGAAATCGATCGGCGTGCCTTTCACTGCTGCTTCGCTCACCGGCGCGGGCTTGCCATCGAGCACGGCCTTGAGCGCCGCAGTGAGATTCGCCTTCCTGTTCTTCTTCTGCGCGAACGAGTCGTCGATCGGACCGTGATAAGCGATGGTCCACGTCTTGGTCTCGATCAGGAACACTTCGGCGGTCGTCGTGACGCCGAGCGCGCGTCCGACCAGCTGCAGCTCGTCTGCCAGCACCGGCAGATCGGCCGAGCCCGGCGTGCCGACGAATTTGTCGTGCGGCGAGCTCAGCGAGGAATCGAGCATCATGAACTGCACGTTCCTGCCTTTGAACGCGTCGCGGACCTTGTTCAGCGCCGTGACGGCCCGCGCCGAAACCGCGTCGCCGTCCGCCGAAGTCACGAGAACGATGGCCGGGCTGGCCGTGTAGTAGTAGAGCTCATGCCCCATGCCGGTCTGATCCGCCAGCATGAAATTGTCGACCTTTTCTCCCGCGAAATACGCGACGCTGCGGGCGCCGGCGACGGTCCCGACGAACATCGTCATTGTTGCGGCGGCCAGGCCAGCGGCGACGTGACTACGCTTCTGCGAGCGGCTCATGGACTTCCCCTTGACGGCGGTGCGCCGATCAGTCGGCCGAATCTAACACTGCAGCAGGGGTGCGCGGATCTTTAGATTTGTCGGGACCGAGGTCGGCCAGCGCCTCCGCGAGCTCCGTCGACAGGAATGGCTTGCGAAGGAAGGGCCAGGCGCCCTGCGACAGCCATTCATCCAGCGTTTCACCGGCGAATCCGGAAGTCAGCAGAACCTTCAGCTGGGGTCGCTGCGCCACCGCCTGCTTGGCGAGATCCACGCCGTTCATGCTGCCGGGCATGACGACGTCGGAGAACAACACGTCGAGCTCGGCCTCGGACCACAGGATGCGCAGTGCCTCGTCCGCGTTCGCCGCCCGGTGCACCGTGTGGCCGAAATCGCCGAGCATGACTTCGGTGACGGCGGCGACCGAAGAATCGTCCTCGACCAGCAGGATTCTCAGGGGCTGCACCACGCCAACGTGTGCACTCGGCGCCTCGCGGTCCTGATCCGGCTGGGCTGCGCTGATCGGCAGATAGATCCGAAAACGGGTGCCTGCGCCCTCGGCGCTGTCGACCTCGATCTCGCCGCCCGATTGCCTGACGAAACCATAGACCTGGCTCAGGCCGAGGCCGGTGCCCTTGCCGGGCGGCTTGGTCGTGAAGAAGGGCTCGAAGATGCGTTTCACGACATCGGGGCTCATGCCGTGCCCGCGATCCGCAACGCTCATCCGCACATACTGACCCGCATCGAGGCCCGCATGCTCGCCAGCGGACACCGTGCACAGCTGCGTTTCCAGCTCGATCTCACCGCCCTCGGCACTGGCGTCCACTGCATTCACGACGAGGTTCAGCAGTGTCGCCTCGAACTGCGCCGGATCGATCCGGGCGACGGCTCGGTCGTTACTCAACCGCAGTGTCAGCGCGATCCGCTCGCTCAGTGCACGCCGCAGCAGCGGTTCCGCCTGCCGGATGAGCTCGTTCAGCTCGCGAGTCTCCGGCTGCAATGGCTGCCGGCGCGCGAATGCAAGCAGCTGCGCAGTGAGCCGTTGGCCGCGCCGCGCAGCAATCAGCGCCGCCTCGCCGAGACGCTGACGACGCGTCGCGTTCTCCGGGTGGCGGAGGATCACGTCGAGAGCGCCGATCACCACGGTGAGGAGATTGTTGAAATCGTGCGCGACACCGCCTGTCAGCCGCCCCAGCGCGTCCAGTCGCTGCGCGCGCATCAGTGCTGCCTCTGCTTCGGTTTTCTCCGCGAGTGCAGCGGCCACGCGTTGCCGCGCCTGCTCCTCCGCGAGGAGCTTTGTGGTCACATCCTGAAACGCCGAGACCGCGAGCGACCCGCCAGTCGAGCGGTCCTGAATCGGCGCGGCGGTCACTTCGAGTTGCACGAGCGCCCCGTCCGGACGTCTATAGGCGCGCAACTCGGGTCCGAGCCGACGCTGCTCGTGCATCGCCCGGTAAAGAACATGGTCCGTAGGCGCCAGGCGTTGCCCATTGGCATCGACGGACCCATGCACACCCTCGCGCGCCCAAAGTGCCTCTCCTTCGAGGGGACTGCCCAGCACCCTGACCGCCTCGCGATTTGCAAAACGGACTTCGCCGGAAGGTGAGTCGGCGACGAACACGCCTATCGGCAGATGATCGAGAATCGCGCGCAGTTGCTGCTCGCTGCGCGAAGCTGCCCGCACTGCTGCGGCTTCGAATCTGCGATCGGAAATGGCGGCAATCAAAGCGAGGAGCAGGATGAACAGCGTGCCCGCCGCAACGGCGACGGCCAGGACCATCGAGTCCATGCCCCCGGATCCGATGCTCGATGCCGCCCCCGGCAGCACGCGAACGCCAAACATCGCCGTGTAGTGCATCCCGACGATGGCGAACGCAAGTACCGCTGCCGCGAAGACCCGCTGCGGCGGCGTGGTGTCCTTTCTCGCGACGAACAGAGCGCTCGTGGAGGCGGAAACAGCGACTGCGAATGCGAGCACCACGTAGATCGGCTCATTGACCAGCCTGACGCCAGTGATGACCGCGGACATGCCGACATAGTGCATCGTGCAGATGCCTGCGCCCATCACGATGCCGCCCGTGATTTCCCGGCGCGGACCGCCACCGCGGGCAAAGAAGAACGCGAATGCAGTCGTCGCGATTGCAAGCAGCAACGACAATATCGTGCGGCCCCCGTCGTAACGCACCTCGGTGCCGGGATTGAAGCCCAGCATCGCGATGAAGTGCATCGACCAGATACTGAGGCCCATCGCCACCGCGGTCGCGGTGAGCCAGGCGAGTCGCCAGCCGCCGACATGCGCCCGGACGCGGCGGAACACGTCAAGAGCGGTCCATGCACCGAGCCAGGCAGTCAGGCTCGAGAGCGCAATGAATATTGGATGATGGGCAATGTGCATAGGCGTCCTGTCAGCACATGTCACGCCTAGGTTAACTGGTCCGGGGAGTGCAGGTCACGCGCACGTGAAAAAGTGCCGGATGCAGGAGCATCCGGCACTGCCGTGTTACATCTTATTGTCAGCTGCGCGTGGGCAATGTCGCCGGCACCGCGGGCGTCTGCGGAACTTTGACCAGACCGCTGAGACCCTCGCCCGACAGGCCCACTTCCTTGATGAGCTGATCGACGACGGGCGCGTAGGCGCGGTACTTGAGTGCCGCCCCGACAGCCTGCTCCGCAAGATTGCCGGACGTCGGAGCGGGTGTTCCATCGCCCGACTGCGCGCCGGCAGCCCCGGTGTTGAGTCCGTCGACCTGCATGATGCGGATCGAGTCGATGCTCTGCATCGGCTTGACCGCCTGCTCGATGATGCGCGGCAGGCCCTGGATCAGCGCCAGCTTCTCCTGCAGCGAGATCTGCGCATTCGACAGCATGTTGATCGCTTCGTTGAGCGCGCGCTTGCCGGCCGCTTCCGCTTCGTAGTTCTCGCGATTCGCCTTGGCGAGCGTACGGATCGCTTCAGCCTTCGCCTCCGAGGCTTCCTTCTCGGCCAGCGCCGAAACCTTCACGCCGATCGCCTGGCGCTCCGCCTCCTGCGAGGCGATGACGAGCGTCACTTGCTTCTCACGCTCGGCCTTCGCCACTTCCTCGGCTGTCTTCACGGCCTGTTGCGACTTCACCGCCTCCGCCAGCGCGAGGTTGGCGCTCGCCTCGGCCTTCGACTGTTCCTCCGACTTCTGCGCGATCGAGATCGCCTTGTTCTGCTCGGCGATCTGTGTCGCACGATGCTGCTCGATCGAGGCGATCTGCACTTCGCGCTCGGCTTCGACCTCGCGCTGACGCACGGCTTGCTGCTTCGCGACCTCGGCCTCGCGGATCTGCCGCTGGGACAGGATCTTCGCCTCCTCGGCCTCGCGCGTTTTCGCAGCCTGCACCTTGGCGACGGTGGCCCCCTGCTCCGCCTCGCGCGACGCCACTTCCTGCGACTGCGCCAGCTCGGCGAAACGCTTCTGGCGATCGATCTCCAGCTGCAGCTGCTTGGCCTCGAAGTTCTTGCGCGAGATCGCCACAGTCGTATCCTGCTCGATCTCGTTGCGCTCCTTGGTGCGGCGCTGCGTCTGCTCAGTCAGGCGCGTCAGACCCTCGGCGTCGAACGCATTGTTCGGATCGAAGAACTGCATCGCCGTCTGGTCGATGCGCGTCAGCGACACGCTCTCCAGCTCCAGACCGTTCTTCAACAGGTCCTCGCTGACCGCGTTCTGCACGCCCTGGATGAAGTCCTGGCGCTTGTCGAGCAGCTCCTGCATCGTCATCGATACCGCAGCCGCACGCAGCGCGTCGACGAACTTGTCTTCCACGAGCTGCGACAGCTGATCCGGGTCCATGGTGCGCTGACCGAGCGTCTGCGCAGCATTCGCGATCCCTTCCTTGGTCGGCACAACACGCACGAAGAACGCTACCACGACGTCAACGCGCATGCGGTCTTTCGTGAACAGCGAGTCCTTGCCGAAGCGCGTCACTTCGAGCTTGAGCGTGTTCATGTTCACGAGAATGATCTCGTGCAGCACCGGGAACACGAGCGCGCCGCCGTCCATGATCACCTTCTGCCCGCCCAGGCCGGTGCGCACGAACGAGCGTTCTTTCGAGGAGCGCCTGTAGAGGCGCGCGACGATCATTCCGACGATCAGCAGCGCGAGAAAGCCGATACCGGTCAGAATCAGGTTGTCCAGCATGAGCAGGTTAGTCATCCGTTCATCTCCCCAGTTGCCAAGAAAAGGTCGCCCGAGAATTCGCGATCAGATCAGAGCAGGTCTAGCCAGGGATTGATGCCGGCCGCGAAGCGGCTGCCCGCGATCTGCCTGGTCAGCAGCACGCGCTCGCCGCTCTGGAACTGCATCCCCTCGGTGTCGGGCTCGACCATGACGTAGAGCGTCTGGCCGTGTTCGCTCACAACTCGCGCCTGTGCCGGGTAACCGGCGCGCGCAGTGCCGCCGACGATGGTGGCGATGCGACCGACTAGCGAGTCGAAGGAGACAGCGAACGTCTGATCCTGCGGAATCAGGTGTGCGAGGCCCGCGCCAAGAATTCGCACGATCGGCAGCGTCGCCAGGAACGCTGCCGGCACCGAGACGAGCGGCGGCACCCATACGCCGAAGAACCGATGCGCGACCATGTTGAGCGCGAAGCCGGTGAGCGCGAACCCGGCGAGGAACAACACCAGGAGCACGAGCAGCGGCACGCGTCCCACGTACAGCCAACCGAGCAGCTTGTCGAACGGACCCTGGAGCGGGTCCGGGTTGGGGAGCGCATGGTGCAAGGTCTCGGAGAGATTTGCGCCGATGACCATCGCAATGCCTTCCACCATGGCGATGAGCAGCATGAGAAAAGCGGCTGCCGTGAAGGGCCAGGTTTCTGCTGCAAAGAGCACGGTTTGTGTCGTTACCTCTGGTCTCCCGCGATGGCGCTATTCCACGCCTGCGACGGGGCAGCAACAAGAGATCGCCGGTGAATGGCCAGCGTCTGCCGGCGAGTATTCTCAGCGCTTGCGGGGCCGGATGATCTTGACAACGCGACCGATCAAATGATCGCGCGGGATGTAGCCGATGTAGCGGCTGTCACGCGCATTGTCGCGGTTATCTCCGAGGACGAAATACTGATCGCGCGGAACAACGCCGGCGAAGTCGCTCGCCGCGCGCTCTGGCATGAGCGCGATCGTCACATCCGTTTCATTCACGCGCTCGACAGCATACTGATACCTGCTGTCACGCTCGCCGAGCGAGATGGGCACCGGCATCTCATTGATGATCAGCCGACGCTTCGCGTACTCGATGCGATCGCCGGGCAGCCCGATGATGCGTTTCACGTAGACAGTCGACGGATCGTCGACGAGCCGAAAGGCAACGATGTCACCCCGGGCGATCTGCGCTGTCGGCTCACCACGCCAGAGCGTGATGCCGAACGAGCCGTACCCGCCGAAGCCGGCCTTCGAGACGAAAATGTAGGAGCCCTCCGGGAGCGTCGGGTGCATCGACTCCGACGGAATCCTGAAAGGCTCGTAGGCAAAGGCGCGAAGCAGCAATGTGAGCAGCGCCAGCGCGAGGGGGAGTGCCAGCAGGAAATACCAGCGGGAATACCATTTGCGCTCGGCGACGGAAGTCGTGGCGACAGCGATGCCGTTCGCATGCAATGCACAGGCAATCCCGACTGCCAGGCCGATCCACGACGTCGCATCCGGCTGCACCGGAAGGTCGAAAGTCAGGATGGCTGCGAGCAGCGTCAGCGACGCGACGAAGGAAACGGCGAAATAGGCAATCGCATACCACGGGCGCTGCACGTACAACAGACCGAGCCCGCCGCCGAAGAACCCCACGACCGCTGCGATCCACGGTGTCGGCCGCCAGGTGTTCACGTTGCCACCCAGGCGATGAGCGTATAGACGAGCGCTGCGACGAACAGCGAGCCGAAAATGAGCTTGTTGTGCCGGGCCAGCAGCTCCGGCAGGAAGATGTCGAAGTTGTCCCGGCGATCGGCCGTGTAGCGGGCGGCGACGTCGGTCAGCGGGCAACGCCAGCGATTGACGATGAGCACCAGCACCTCGAGCAGCACGATTGCGATCAGCACGAAGGCGGCGAAGAAATCGCCGGCGTAAGTCGCAAACGGAATCGCGACGATGCAGCCGGCGAAGAATGCCCACGCCAGAGTGTGCACGATCTTGACAGTCTGCAGCGCGGCCGACGGGCTCATCTCGTGCCGCTACACACGCAGAAACGCGTACATGCTCGCGACGGAGATACCGAGCACATAGAACACCATGTACGCCGCCGCGAGCGCCACGAGTCCGAGCACGGTCTTGAGAACGCCTACGCGATACACGCGCCGCGTGGCGATGAACAGGTAGACGACGCTCCACGCGTAGATCGCGAAGTCGAAGAACTCGCCGATCCTTGCTCGTGCGCCGGCGAGCGCCGCGATACCCGCGACCAGCAGCAGCGCGAGCGTACAGGCGAGGTAGAAGAACGACTGGAAATGCAGGACGAATACCAGATTCTCGAGATACAGCGGCCGCTGTCGGCGATAGACCCAGAACTGCACCAGCGCGACCAGCGGCAGCACGGCGAACATCACCTTCGGCAGCAGGTTCTGCATCGTTGCGGTCAGCGCACGCCGATCGTCGCTCAACGCCCGTACGCACCGGTTTTCGAGATCCGGCACGAAGCGCAGCATCCAACCTGGACTGGCGGCGAGCTGTGCACAGTCTGACGCTTGCATCTCCCGGCCTCCCGAGCTCACTACTCTGGATGACGCCGTGTCGAACATGGAGGCGGCGATGAAATAGACGACGGAGATCACTAAGTAGGTGCGAAACGGTGGCGAGTACGCGCGGCGCTTGCCGCCCAGATACTGTTCCGTGAGCAGCCCGGGGCGGGTCACCAGCGCGCGCAGCGTGCGCCAGAACGACGAGTCGACGTGGAACATCCCTTCCACGAACTCGTGCAGAAAATGGCCGAAGGAAAGCGAGACGTGGCTGTCCTGCCCGCAGCGACTGCAGTAGCGATCGGCAAGCGCCGCGCCGCAGTTGGCGCAGTGAGCGTGACCCCCGGACGCTTCGTTCATGACGATTCGTTCTGTTGGCGTTTACGCAAGTGTATCAAGCACCCGCGCGCCGTCCTATGATTGCGGCACAGCTCCAGCAAGAGATCGGCCGTGAACAGGATCACTGTCCGGGGAACCGACGGCACCGAGCGCACCTACCCGCTGCACGGCGGGACCCTCGCGATCGGCCGCGACCCCGGCTGCGCCATTTGTCTGCAGGATGCGCAGGTGAGCTGGCAACACGCAGTGCTGAGCCACGATGGCGGCACGTGCGTGATCGAAGACCTCGGCAGCTCCAACGGCACGTTCGTCGGCGCCGAGCGAATTCGCCGGCAGGTGCTGAACGCCGGCGAAATCGTGCGGATCGGTCCCTATGAGCTGGCGTTGCAGTTGCAGGCGACTCCGTCGCCGACTTCCGCCAGCGAGCACACGATGTTCGACATGGTCGCGTTTCGGGCGGCAACACCTGTCGCCCGACCCAACGAGCAGACGGCCAAACAGCAAGCGCTCGGCGCCGATAGATCACTCGCTCACTGGCTGCGCTCCATGCCGCTTTCGGAGAGCTACCGGACGGCGAGCCTGCGGCAGGAGATCGTCGCCGGCCTGACGGTCGCGGCGCTCGTCGTGCCGCAGGGCATGGCCTATGCGTTGCTGGCGGGCCTGCCGCCTGCGATGGGCTTGTACGCCTCCGTCCTGCCGATGATCGTCTACGCGCTCGCGGGGAGCGGACGGCAAACCTCCGTCGGCCCGGTGACCGTCGACTCGCTGATGCTGGTGCTAGGACTCAGCACGCTGGCGACGGCCGGCACGAGCTCTTTCATCGCGCTCGCGATCCTGCTGACTGCGCTGATCGGCGCGATTCAGCTCGCGATGGGCGCGTTGCGTCTCGGCTTTCTCGTCAACTTTCTTTCCTATCCGGTGCTGGCGGGATTCACGTCCGCTGCGGCGGTCATCACCGTTCTCGGTCAGCTGAAACACGTTCTCGGCATCAGTGAGCCGCAGCAAGCGCAGCTGTATCGAACCGTGACCGATGTGGTCGTCCATGCCGGGCAGTCGAATCCGATCACGCTCGTCATCGCACTCGGCTGCATGTTCGTGCTTTGGGCGGTGAAACGCTGGGCGCCCACAGCGCCCGGTGCGTTGGCGCTCGTCGTCGTCTGCACTGGCCTCGCCTACGCATTGGGTCTCGATGCTCGCGGAGTGAACGTGCTGGGTCCGGTCGCCGGCGGCTGGCCGCAGTTGAGCCTGCCGTCGCTGCATTGGGCGGAGATCCGGCAAGTGATGCCGCTGGCGCTGACCATGGCACTGGTCGGCTTCGCGCAGACCATCTCGGTCGGCAAGTCGCTGGGTAACAAGTTCGGTTACGACATCGATGCAAACCGCGAGCTGACGGCGCTCGGTCTCTCCAACCTCACTTCGAGCGTATCGCATGGCTACGCAGTTTCCGGGAGCCTGGCGCGCTCCGCGCTGAATGCCGCTGCGGGCGCACGCACGCAGGTGGCTGCGATCGTTTCAGCGCTGTGCGTCGGCGTCACGACGTTGTTCTTCACGCCGCTGTTCCACTACCTGCCGCAGGCGACGCTCGCAGCGATCCTGATCGTCTCGTCGCTGCGGCTGATCGACACGCGCGAGATTCGCTACCTGTTCAAAGTGAAGATCACGGAAGGCGTGCTGCTGGTATTCACATTTGTTGCAACGCTCGCGCTCGGCATCATGCCGGGGCTGCTGCTCGGCATCGTCGCTTCGATCCTGCTGTTCATTACCTTGAATACGCGGCCCAACACCGCGATTCTCGGACGACTGCCGAACACCAACATCTTCCGCAACGTGCAGCACTTCCCGGAGGCCGAGACGATCGCGAGCCTCGTCATCCTGCGCATCGATGCCTCGCTGTACTTCGCCAACACCGTCTTCCTGAAGGAGAAGGTGCACGAGATCTGCAGGCAGCATGCAGCGAATCTGAAGGCCCTGATCCTCGACGCCAGCGCCGTGAACGACCTCGATTCCTCGGCCGACACCGCGCTGCACCAGCTTTCGGCCGAGTTCAAGAAGAAGGGCATCGAGTTTTACATTGCCGGTGTCAAGGCGCCGGTACGTGACGTAATGAAGCGTTCCGGCCTGTACGCGGTGCTCGGCAGCGATCATTTCTTTTTCACAATCGATGCTGCAGTCAAGCGGTTTCAGGACAAGACTCGCCACCGTCAATGAGGTAGGCTAAAAGCGGTCCAGGAGGGATTCGCGATGAACACTGCCGCGGTACGAAGCTTCGCTGCCACCACCCTCGCTCTCTTCGTTACGTGCGCTTTGCCAACCCCCGCCGCCGCTGAGGACGACGCGCCTGGCTGCCAGCGCCCGCAGGTCACGACGCGGGAAGCGGAAGGCACCGGGGACGGCGGAATCACCGCGGCGAAACACGCTGCCACGGCGAGCAAGCGCTTCGAGATGATGGACACGAACAAGGACGGCAAGATCAGCGCTGCAGAGATCAAAGCGAGCCACGGTGCCGAGAGCATCGTGTGGGCGAACCATCCGGCCTCGGACACGGACAAGATCCGCAGCCTCGACACCAATCGCGACGGCGTGCTGACGCTTCGGGAATACACCTCCGGCTCGCAGCGAATGTTCGAGGAGCTGGATGTCGACGGCAACGGCGTGCTCACGCCGTCCGAGATCATGATCGAGCGCTGAACCGCGGGTACGCGTCGCTAGTTGCGCCCGAGCATGCGCTCGACCCGTCGCGCGAGCTCAGAGATCGCAAACGGCTTCGTCAGCACCGCCATGCCCGGCCCGATGTGTCCGTGGTTGAGCGCGGCATTCTCCGCATAGCCGGTGATGAACAGCACCTTCAGGTCCGGCCGCAATGCCTGCGCGGCATCCGCAACCTGTCGCCCGTTGAGGCCGCCGGGCAGACCCACGTCGGTGATCAGCAGGTCCATGCGCTTGCCGGACCGCAGAATTTCCAGGCCGCTCGGACCATCCGTCGCCTCGATGCAGGTGTAGTTCAGATCGCCGAGCGCATCCGTAATCAGCATGCGCACGGTGGGCTCATCGTCGATGACGAGCACGACGGCATCCGCTGTGCGCAACGGCTCCGGCGTGGACGCAAGAGCTGGCTCCACTTGTTCCTCGCCGTGGTATCGCGGCAGGTACATGCACACCATCGTGCCCTTGCCGACCTCCGAATAGATGCGCACGTGGCCGTTCGACTGACGCGCGAAGCCGTAGACCATCGATAGGCCGAGCCCGGTGCCCTGACCCATCGGCTTGGTCGTGAAGAACGGCTCGAACACGCGTTCCAGCGTGGCCTTGTCGATGCCGACGCCGGTATCGCTGACGCAAATAGTGATGTACTGGCCGGGCTCGAGATTGCGTTCGCGCGCGCTGCGCTCGTCGAGCCATTTGTTCGCGGTTTCGATCGTGATCTTGCCGCCCTCGGGCATCGCATCGCGCGAGTTGAGGCACAGGTTCAGCAGCGCGTTCTCGAGCTGGTTCGCGTCGACCATCGTGGGCCAGAGCCCACCCGCTTCGATCGTTTCCACGTCGATCGCAGGACCGACGGTGCGGCGCACGAGCTCCACGAATTCCGTCATCAGCCGGTTGACGACGAGCGGCTTCGGCGACAGCGTTTGCCGTCGCGAGAAGGCCAGCAGGCGATGCGTGAGCGCAGCAGCGCGGCGTGCAGCGCCCTGCCCCGCCGTGACGTACTTGTCGACATCGCGAGTGCGACCCTGCGCGAGGCGCACGCCGATCATCTGGAACGCGCCCGAGATTCCCGCCAGCAGATTGTTGAAATCGTGCGCGAGACCGCCGGTGAGCTGCCCGACCGCTTCCATCTTCTGCGCCTGCCGCAGCGCTTCCTCGGCCTTGCGCAGCCGCTGCTGCTCGTTGAGGCGATCGGTGACGTCGTACGCAAACTGATACGCGCCGATGCGATTGCCACCGGCGTCGTACAGCATGCTCATGTGCATCTCGTAGTGTCGCCGCGCCTCGTCCGGACCCAGCGCGACGACCTCCGAGAAGTCTTCTCCATCGAGCGCACGCGACCAGATCCGCTGCAGCGTCTCGCGATCGCGCGAATGCTCGTCGAGCACGTCGAGCAGCCGCGAGCCGACTTTGGGCGTTACGCCGAACAGCTTTTTGAACTCGCGCGTCGCAGCGCCATTGATAGCGACCCAGCGCGCATCGAGGTCGACGACCTGCACGAACTCATTCGTGCCCTCGACGATGTCCGCCAGCACTTTGCGTTCCGCGAGCGCAGCGGCAACTCTCGCTTCGAGTGTCTCGTTCAGTTCCTGCAGCGCGCGTTCAGCGCGCTTACGCTCAGTGACATCCTTGAACAATACCGCGACTTCGCGGCGGCTCGCCGGCTCGACGCGAAAGGCGGCGAGCTCCAGGAATCGTTGCGTCGCCACCAGCTCGCGCTCGAAGCGAATGGGCTTGCCGGTCTTCAGCACCTCGGCGTAGAGCTTGACCCAGCCGTCCGCTTCGTCGGGCACCATCTCGCGAACCTTCTGACCGACGACGTTGGCGATGCCGGTGTTGATGGCATATGCAGCGTTCGCCGCCGTGTGCACGTAGTCGCTCAACGGTCCATGCGGGCCATCGATGAATTCGATGATGCAGAAGCCTTCGTCTATCGAGTCGAACAGGGTCTGGTAGCGCGCCTCGTTCTCGCGGAACTCGCACACGCCGAACGCGCCGCCGATCGCGCCATCGTCCTGGCGCAGCGGCGACAGCGAAACCGTGCACCACGCGCGCGCACCGAATTGAACCTGTTGACGAACGACGGCCCGCCCCGAGAGTGCACCTCGCACGAGCGGTGCGAACTCGTCGCCGACATAGCGCGAGGCAACGGGCAGCGGCTTGCCGAAAGTATCCGCCGCAGTCGCTGCGACGATTGCGCGGAATGGCTCGTTGTAAAGGAGTGTGTGCTGCGAGCCCAAGATGATGAACGCAGGGCTCGGCATGCCGAACATCACGTCGACGACATTGCGCAGCGACGCAGGCCAGCCGGCAGGCGGACCGATCGGAGAAACCGTCCAATCGGTTGACGCCATCAGCGCGTCGGGACTGGGCAACATGCCGGTCAAGCGGAGTCTCTAGCGTGCGGAGGGTGAGCGCCCGCACTTTACAGGACTGATCGCATCGCCGCATCACTACGGCGGCGGGCGCTCCAGTGCTTCGCGCGGCCAGCGGCCCAGGTTCGCCGCTGCTTCGTAAGTACTCTGTAAAAATTCCAGCACTGCTGCATCCGGCGAAGCCGCGCGGCGGGCAGTTTCATACGGGAGCACGAACTCCCGAAGCTTGTCGCTGTAGTGCGCGCCGAGAGGTGCGATCGATGCCGCTGCGAACCCCGGGGGTTCCGGGTACGCATAGGAATAGAAGCACGCTTCCGGATACTGGTCGGCGCCGGCCCAGAAGCCCGCGCTGCTGACCTCGTGCGAATACGCCTCTCGCGCAACCCAGTCGGGAAGATGCGGAACACCGCCGGGATGCGGCGGGGCCGTGCGACCGGAGAATCGCGTGACTGCAAGATCCGCACTGCCCCAGAAGAAATGCACGGGGCTGTTCTTGCCGATGAAGCGCGCTCTGAACTGCTCGAACACGCGCGTGGCCTGCACGAGCGCACGCCAGTAGCGGTTGACGGACTCGCTGTCGTACGAGCGATGAGTCTCGTCCGCATCGAAGGGAATCGGGTCCGGCAACTCGTTCGGCAACGTATTGATCTTCACTGGCACGCCGAGCGTCGCCAGTGCACTCATCACGTCGCGATAGAAATTCGCGGTCGGCTGCGGCTGAAGCTTCAGGCTGACCGTGCGTCCGTCGACGACGTGCAGCAGGAGGCGATGCTCGACGAAATCGAAATCGATCTGCAACGAGCCCGCCTCGTGCGGAATGAGTCCTGTGCCGATGCCCCTCGCGGTGATGCGCAAGGCGACGTGCCACGAGTGGTTGACCCACGGCCGCTGCACCAGCGCGATCTTGCCGACGATCTGTAACCACAGGTGCAGCGTCGCCGCAGTGTCACGCCACGCGTCGTAGGGTAGTTCCGGCCAGGTTGCGTCCTGCTTCTGCGGCATGCGCAGACACTAGCACGGACACTCGACCAACTACAGTTAGAGTCCCTTCAGTGACAGCCAGCGAATGAGCGGCAGAACAACCGCGCCGAAGAGCGTGAACAGCGTGCAGAAGACTGGATCGATCGGCGGACCCTGTCGCAGCTGCGCCAGAAGGCCGAGCACGAAAGCGCTGGTGGCGCCGAAGAGCGTCAACCGCAGCCACTTGAGCGTGTCGAGACCGTCGGAGGTCCACAGCAGCGCTGATACGAGCGCACCCACACCTATGGATCCGACTGGAATAGCGATCACAGTGAGCAGATTGAGGGCGAGCCTGGGGCTCCATCTGAAACGTTCGCCCAATACAAGGTCGAGGAGCATCGTCACGAGCACGAATACGATGCCGACTGCACCGAAGTAAACGACTAACAGCGCGTTCTGGAATCGCGGCCGCACCTGGCTGGACAGCCACGCTCCGAAACCACCGGACGTTGCGTGCGGCTCCATGAGCCTTTGTCAGCGCTCGCCTTGCGGCGAGCGCGTCCATGACTCAGCGCTCGTAGTAGTGCCGGTCAGAGCCGTCGAGCTGACCGGAGACCATGCAGCACTTCTTGAAACCGCCTCCGCGAGCCGCACGGACACGGGTCGTTGCGACCCAGCTTCTCGAATCAACTCCTTGTTCCCGTGCACGATGCGCTGACCGCGCTGAACGCGCCGTTCGGATGGGAAGCCGCGGCGCCGCTTACTGGTCGGCTCGAAAGCACACGTCGGCGGGGATGTTCTTCTTGGTCTTCATGACACTTCTCCTTATGTATATGCCAGCCCGCTGGGCGGCCGCCGCATTCTAAGGTCTTGGCGGCAGGAACGGAATGATGGTCGTGGATCCAGCGGCACTCTGCGGCCGTCGTGTCGCTAGCGCACGATCTGCAGCGCCGCGCGAACGATCGAGTACGCGCCGAGCGCAATCAGGCCGATGAAGAACCAGTTGCGATAGGCATCGCCATGCAACCGCAGCCGCACCAGCTGCCTGCGATTCGCGAAGCCACGCTTCGCGAAATCGACAGGTCACACCCAGCGCTGTACGGCTTCGGCAGAGTCGGCAGGCGAGCTGTTGAAGCAGATCTTCGCGCCGGGCGCGAGCGCGTGCACGACGTTCAGCAGCTTCTCGAACAGGCGCAAAAACTCCGGGTTGCGCAGGCCAGCGCCTATCATCACGCAGTCGAACGCGCGCTTGCGCAATTGTTCCGACAGGACGTTCTCTGCAGTGTCGCCGAGATCGACCATGCAACTCTCCATTTCATAGCCCAGCGCCCGGATGCGCTCCAGCTGCGCGTCGATGTAGGCCCGGACGACCGGCGCACTGAAGCCACCCATGGCCTTGGGGTCCACGAACTCGGGGTCGAGGCCTAAAGCGAGCACAACAGGCATGTTCAACTCCATCTGGCACGGTTCGCCCGTATACTCTCGCTGCCAGCTGCCATGGGGAAAGCAGTCATGCAAAGAACGCGACGGGCGCTACTTGGCGCACTGACGGCACTACCGGCGATTTGCTCACGAGCCTGGGCGCAGAGCATCACCTCGCCCGCTCAGCTATTTCGCAAGGAGCCGGAACCCATCACGTCCGCGAGCCAGGTGCTCAACGTCATGGACTTCGAGCCGCTCGCGCGCGACGCGTTGCCGCCTGCGCACTTCGCCTACATCGCGACGGGTGTCGATGACGATCGCACCGTCGTGCACAACCATGACGCGTACTCGCATTACGAAATCCGCGTCCGCCGCTTCAACGACATCAGCCGGCTGGACACGACCACGCGCGTGTTCGGCAATCAATGGCCGAGCCCGCTGTATCTTTCGGCAGTCTCTGCTCAGGGCGCGTTTCACGCCGACGCCGAGCTCGGGACGGCACGTGCCGCGAAGAGCCGCTCGACACAAATGATGTTGTCCACCGGCACATCGACTTCGCACGAAGCAGTGCGCGATGCGCGCGGCGCGCCGATCTGGCAACAGCTCTACCCAACGAACGACTGGAACGTCGGGGCTGCGGTCGTCAAGCGCGCTGAAGACGCCGGCTCCACCGCTATCGCACTCACCGTGGACTATCGCGGTGCGCGCAACAATGAAACGCTGGCGCGTGCAATGAAGATCGACAATCGGCCGTGCACCAGCTGCCACATCGACAACTCGCACGACCTGTGGCGTCGCAGCTCGCTGTACAAGGGATTCGATATCTCACGCGTGAACGACCTGGCGCCTATGGATCTGACTCCTGCGTATCTCGATCGGGTGCGCGCCGTCGTGAAGGGTAAGCTGATCATCAAGGGCATCATGAGCGGCGCGGATGCCGACATTGCCGTGGAGCATGGCGCAGACGCGGTCGTAATCTCGAACCACGGCGGGCGCAATGAGGAAACGCTGCGCGCACCGATCGACTGCCTGTCCGAAGTCGTCGCGGCCGTGCGCGGTCGCGTGCCTGTATTCATCGACGGCGGCATTCGGCGCGGTACCGACATCTTCAAAGCGCTTGCGCTGGGTGCGACAGCGGTCGGCATCGGCAGGCCGCAGGTATGGGGACTCGCGGCGTTCGGTCAGCCCGGCGTCGAGACTGTGATCGATATTCTGAATCGCGAGCTCGCGACGATCATGCGCCACGCCGGCACTCCGACGATCGCGAGCATCACCGGCGCATCCGTAGTGCGAACCTCCGGTTAACAGCTGCGTCAGTAGCCGACGGCCTGCCCGTCTTTGCGATGATCCGACCCGGCGCGATACACGCCGGTGTCCGGCGTCACCATGATGGCCTGGAATCCGCCCATCGGCGTGCCGTTGATCGACTTCACTTCGTGTCCCATTGCCTGCAGCTGCGCACCGACCAGCTCGACCAGCTGCGACTCCATCATCAACCTGTTCGGCACCTGCGTATGCCGGAAGCGCGCCATGTCCGAAGCGGCCTGCACGTTCGCGCCCAGGTCGAGGATGCTCACCAGGACCTGCGCGATGCCTTGCGCCTGCACGTCGCCGCCCATCAGCGTCACCGTCATCAGCGGTTTGTTGTCGCGCATGACGAAGCCCGCCGAGAGTGTGTTGTACGGCCGCTTGTGAGGCGCGATTGCATTCGGGCTCTTGGGATCCAGAGTGAACAAACCGCCGCGATTGTGCAGCGTGATGCCATAGCCGGGAACGGTGATGCCGGAGCCGAAGCCGTCGTAGAGGCTGTTGACCCACGCCACCATGTTGCCGAATCGATCTGCCGTCGAGAGCACGATCGTGTCGCCATCGCTCTTGGCGTTGCCTCCCGGCTTCGTTGCAGTCGCGCGATTCGGGTCGACCTTGCTGCACAGCGACTCGGCGTGCGCCTTGGAAAGCAGTCGCTCGAGCGGCACCTTGGCGAAATTCGGATCCGCGTTGAAAGCGTAGAGATCGTTGAACGCGAGCTTCTTGGCCTCGACGAACAGGTGCCAGTACTGCGGATTCGCCGGACCGAGCGTCGCGAGCGTCTGGCCCGGAGCCCATTTCGGCACGCACACCTCGAGGATGTTGAGAATCTCCTCGGCGGCCCAGGTCTGCGCGGGCGGCGGCAAGGTGAACACGTCGTAGCCGTGATAATTGGTCGTCGCGGGCGTGACCCACTCGCCGCGATACGACGCGAGATCCTCCAGCGTCATCGAGCCGCCGAGCTTCGTCGACTTGTCGACGATCGCCTGCGCGACTTCGCCCTTGTAGAAGCCATCGCGCCCCTGCTGCTGCAGGACGCGGAAGGTCTTCGCGAGCCCGGGATTGCGGTGGATCTGCCCAGCCGTCGGCTGCTTGCCATCGAGGTACCAGGTCGCAATCGAATCGGGATCGAGTTGCGTGCAGCATTTGCGTGGGTCGCCCGCGTTATCCGGCAGGCCCTTCGGCAGCTCCCAGTCGTGCGCAATCCGCTCCGAGACCGGGAATCCCTGTTCCGCATAGTCGATCGCGGGCTGCAACGTCTCCTTGAAGCTCAGCGAGCCGAAGCGATGCTGCACTTCGTCCCAACCCCACACCGCGCCCGGCACCGTGACTGTGAGGATGCCGCCCTCGGGCATTCCCGAGCCCGGACCCCAGTTGCTCGCATCCCACGCGTAGCCGAGCTTCTTCATGCGCGCGACGGTCGCGCCGCTCGGCGCCATGCCGCTCGCATTCAAGGCGTACAGCTTGTTTTCTTTCGCGATGTAGATGATCGCGAACATGTCGCCCGCAGGACCGACGTTCATCGGCTCGACCACGCTGAGCATCGCGGCCGTCGCAACCGCGGCGTCGATCGCATTGCCGCCGCGCTTCAGGATGTCGAGGCCGGCCTGCGCTGCGAGCGGCTGACTCGTCGCGACGATGCCGTTGCGAGCCATGACTTCGGAGCGATGCTGAACCGTCCAGCCCTGCGACCGATCGCCGGAGACGGCCGCGCAGAACGGCGGCTTCGGCTCCGAATTGCAGGATTGCACCGGCGACTGCGCCGAAGCAGGGCCGATGATCAGAGCGCAGCCGGCCGCGAGCGGCCGCAAGAATGAATGGAGCATCCGCAGAGTGTATCGCGAAGTTGTCCCGACGCCTTACGAGGTGCCGCTGCGAGAGCGACCGCCCGGGACGCTTACTTGTCCCCCGTCGGCGTGAGCAGGAACGAATGAAGCGAATGGCACTGCAACGTAGTGTCGTAGACAGATTCGCCCGTGTCCGGGTTGAAGACGAAGTCCCAGCACTTGTCGAGCGGCTGATTCCTGTAGAAACCGAACGCGGCAATCTGCCCGCTGTCGTTGATGTCGCTCGCCTGGATCAGCTGGATCTCGCGCGCGTCCGACTTCTTCAACAACTTGTTCAGGTCGGTCACCCTGCCTTGGTGCCAGATCACTGCGCGCTGCGTATCGGGTTGAAACGAGTTGCAGACGGGCATCGTCCGCGAGTTGCCGACGATCAGCCCCTGGTTGTTGATACCGATGGCAACGGCGTGCGTGTCGTGCGGCAGCCGCGGGAGAATCTGCGCGGTGCCACCTTCCGGTCCCCAGTACACCGCATCCGCGCCGACGAGGCAGAAATCCTGCGGATTGTTGATGTGCTGCCACTCGCCCACGACCTCCTCGTTGTTGTTGATGTTGTAGGCCCGCAGTCTTTCGCGTCCCGGGACTCCCTCGGGGAGCAGGACGACATCGCCGAGCGTCGGCGACCACTTGCGTGCGGTGTTGCTGACCTGGCCCACCAGCACGTCGTGATCGTTCAGCGCGTCGACAAAACCGAGCGGGCCGACGACCTCCGTGCCGTCTGCTCGCTTGAGAATCCAGTGGTTGCTGCAGCCCTGCGCCGGCAGGCGCTCCGCGCTGGCCGCGATCGAACCGACATTGTTGATGTCGTCGGCCTGCGAAAACGGAAAGTCTGCGCACGGATCGGATGCGACCGCGTAAGACGCACCGCCGGACGGCAGCCACACCGGGGCGAACGCGAGCTCTTGCGTGAATTCCCAGCCGACGGCGACGCCGGCATCGTTGACCGAACGGCCAAGGGTGCCAATGGCGTCGGCGCTGATGTTCGGCAGGAAGCGCGAACCTGCGCCGGGCGTGAAGACATAGCCCCAGCCGAAATTGAACAGGAAGGGAGCGTCCGGACTCCCTGTGGCCTCATAGCAAACCTGATAGCCGGCGATCTGGCCGGATGCGTTCATGCGCCGGGCGAAGGTCGTTTGCGCGAACCCTGGCTCACAATGCGCGTTGTTGGGCGGTGCCACGATTGGCGTCACGTCGTACTGCTTCGGCAGTTTGTCGTGTCCGCCGCCCTGCGCGGTGGCAGCGACCAGAATTGCGAGGGTAACGAGCGAGCATCTGCTGAGAGCCGCTGACATGTGTGTTCCTCCAGGATCCGTGAACGCGGGCGCTTCCAAATGCGTCGGCCGTTATCGATCATTTTTGTCCAACGCGGCGCGCAGAATAGCACCGCGGCCTATACTTCGCTGCCATGAGTACGCGCCGCATTCTGTCAATTGCAGCAGGCATCGTCGTCCTTGGCGCAGCCGGCTTCGGCGGCTGGCTCTTCACGCGGCCGCCGGCCGGTACTGTCGCGGCAGCGCCCACCATCGCACCAGAGGAAGTCGCAGCGACGCTCGCTGCGCTCAAGCCTCCCAAGCGTCAGCGCCCGCTGGTCGCCGTCATCGGCCTCAACGACGCGACCGAGACGAACGACTATGTAATGCCCACCGGCATTCTCCGCCGCGCCGATGTCGCCGACGTGATGCTGCTAGCGACGGGTCCGGGCCCTGTTGCGCTCTACCCTGCGCTGACAGTGCAGCCGGACACGACCGTCGCGGAGTTCGATGCAAGTCATCCCGACGGCGCCGACTACGTGATCGTCCCGGCGATGAGCCGCGATGACGATCCGACGGCTCTGCAGTTCATCAGGAATCAGTCCGCGAAAGGTGCGCTGGTCATCAGCGTGTGCGCCGGCGCGAAAGTCGTTGCGGCGGCCGGGCTGCTGGACAACAAGCGCGGCACGACGCACTGGTTCTATCGGAAAGAGCTGCTCGAGAAGCATCCGCATGTGCAGTACGTGCCGAACCGGCGGTTCGTCGTGGATCGCAATGTCGCGACCACGACCGGCATCACGGCAGCGCTCCCGATGTCGCTGACGCTGATCGAAGCGATCGCCGGCCACGACAAGGCGGAAGCCGTCGCGCGGGATCTCGGAGTCGAACACTGGGACGCGCGCCACGCCAGCGACGCGTTCAAATTCACGCGGCCGTTCGCGATGACGGTGATGGGCAACAAGCTCGCCTTCTGGAATCGTGACGAACTGGGTATCGAGCTTGCGCCGGGTCTCGACGAAGTTTCGCTCGCACTGGTCGCGGATGCGTGGTCGAGGACCTATCGCTCGCGCGCCGTCACATTCGCCGCCTCGCCCGGCGCAATCACCACCCGCAGCGGCATTCGCATCGTCCCCGATACGAGCGCGAAGCCGAAGGAAGATGTCGTGAACGCGTTCACCGATCGCGCGCCGGTGCAGGCGTTGGATCAGACGCTCGCGGTCATCGAGTCGCGCTATGGAGCGGCAACGCGCTACGTCGTGGCTATGCAGCTCGAGTACGCCAACTGAGGCGCAAGCTCGTCCCTCATGGTGCTCACGATCTCGGCGCGCTTGCGCATGCCAGCGACCGTTAGCCGCCTTGCAGCCGCGATCGCGCCGTAGGCTCGAGATGCAGGGTCTCGATTCTGTGATGAGTCCACTGTGTCAGCTTGCCGGCAGCTTCACGCCATTCCCTGGACTGCGCGAGCGCTCTCTGCTGCTTCTGGACCGCTGCCTGATCGGCAAACAGCGAGAACCACACGAACACATTCTCTCGCTCGCGCACCGGCAGGCTCGGATAGGTGTTGGCGCTGTGCTCACTCACCATTTCCGCAATGACTGATGCACCGTGCTGCTCCCAACGAGGCTTCAGCTCGTCCTCGAAGAACGCAGCAAATTCGGCCGGCGTTTTGCGCTCCACGTAGACGATGCTCGCGACCAGCACACCCTTGCCCGGTCCGCGCGCGCCGGGCGGCGGCAATGCAATCGTCGAAACAGCGAATGCGCTGTCGGGACGCAGCGGTCGCAACAGCAGCACGTTGTCCGAATCCACCATCGTTCCCGCCGCAGCCTTGCCGTGCGCCTTCCAGATCGGGCCGGAATAGAACTGCGTCAGCGCCGCCTTGCGCGCTTGCATGTCGGCAAAGCTGCGCAGCCACACGAAGCGATCCGGGTCGTCGAGGTCGCGAAACTGGCCGATGATCCGCATGCCCTGCGCTTCCTGCCCTTCGACGAAGTTGTCGTCGAACTCGCTGACCAGCACGTCGCGCTGGCCTGGATGCAGCGTGTACTGGCGCAGTTCGAACACGGTGTCGGGTGATTGGTCTGCCATGTGCTTCAGAATCCACTGGTCCGGATCGATGG
Organism: Steroidobacteraceae bacterium; assembly: GCA_044866955.1. Lineage (GTDB taxonomy): Bacteria > Pseudomonadota > Gammaproteobacteria > Steroidobacterales > Steroidobacteraceae > Steroidobacter. The sequence goes on along the minus strand of JBIOUH010000206.1, from coordinate 16,515 downwards.
TGATGTTCCTGATGTCTGCGGCCGCGCCGTTCACGGCGATCCGGAACGTCTGCTCGCTGCGATCGTTCCATACGACTTGTCGCGTTACGCCGGACGTCGTCGTGACCTGCACGCCGATCGGCATCGTGAATGCGGGAGCGTCCGTCTGAATCTGCCGGATCGTGAGCGACGCCCCGTCGTCAGCCGTCGTCCAGCTCACTCGATAAGTCGGGCGCGATACGCCGTAGATCCACTCCTTGAAGAACCACTCGAGGCTCTTGCCGTAGGAGCGTTCGCACACTGCGCGGAAGTCTTCGGTGGTTACGTTCCGGTAGCTGTACTCGGAAACGTACGCCCGCAGCGCCGCGAAGAATCGTTGCTCGCCCATCACTCCTCGCAGCATGTGGAGCACCCACGCGCCCTTGTTGAAAGTTGCATCGCTGAACAACTGCTTGTTGTCGGTGACGTCGGCGATGAATACGGGGCCCTGCAGATCTCCCTCGGCGAGCTTGCTCATCTCGGCGCGGTACGCAGCAGCACCGTTCCGGCGCTCCTGCCACAGCATCGCGGCGTAGGTGGAGAAGCCTTCGTTCAGCCAGACGTGTCGCCAGTCGCGTACGGACAAGCTGTTGCCGAACCATTGATGCGCGAGCTCGTGCGCCAGGATGGCGACGTTGGCATGGTCGCCGGTGATCAGGCCTTCGGCATAGCTCGGCAGCGTCTGGTGCTCGCGGAAGCTGTTGGTGGCAAATTCCGCGATGCCATACTTCTCGCGCACAAACGGATACTCGCCGAAGCGTGCGACGTGGCCGCGCATGATGTCCGGGATGATGCTGAACTCGCGCCGCGCCTTGTCCTCGTCGGGAGGAAATACATAGAACTGCAGCGGCATGACCGTGCCGTCGGCGGCGCGATAGCGATCCTCGAACATCTTGTACTCGGCGATGGCGACCGAGACGGTGTCGGGATAGATGGGATACGCAACGTGCCAGCGATACGTCAGCGTCCCGTCGGTGTTGCCGTCGATCGCGACGAGCTTGCCGTTGGACGCGGCCGTCAACGGCGGCGGAACCGTGATGATGATGTCGGCCGAATCAGCCTTGTCCGAAGGATCGTCTTTGTTCGGCCACCACTGACGCGCAGTGAATGGCAGACCGTAGTTCGAGATGGCCGGCTGCCCATTGCGCTCTGCGAACGTGAAGCCCTTGCCTCGTGGAGTGCCGTGATACGTCACCACTATCGAGAGCGGTTTGCCGCGCTCCGGCTGTTCCTTCACGGCTATGACAATCTGGTCGTGCTGATGTTGGAAGTCCGCTGGCTTGCCGCCAACAGTCACGCCATCGACGGTGAGCGCGTCCGACAGATCCAGAGCAACCTGCGTTGGCGGATTCGCCACGAGCTTTGCGCGCGTCTCGACGACTCCGTGCAGCGACTTCGTCGCAGGATCCACGTGCAGGTTCAGGCTGTAGTGCTGCACGTCCATTGCACCCGTCGCCAGAGCGACTGCGATCACAGCGGCTGCAATGTTCATCCATCAAGCGTGCGTCAGCGCACGCGCACGCGAAAGGGCCATATTCGCACGCGTGCCCTGGGCCACTTCAATCGAGGATGACGGGCTCCGATTCGGACGGGCCGATGCGTCCGAGCAGCGGCAGTTTGATGGACAGGCTGCGCGGATCGACGCCGAATGTCAGCCCCAGCACATTGACTTCCAGTCCCTCCTCCCAGCCGGCGGCGATGCCCGCGACGCCGAGCAGGTTCACCTGGCCGCCGGTCCCGCTCGGCGTCCACGCGACCGGCATCATGCCGAGATAGTCCTTGCCGATTGCGGTGGGCGGAAGATCGACGCGCAACTCCGGAACTTCGCGCAGCACGAACGCAGTGAAGGTGTTGGAGTTTGGGCCGGGCCAAGCGTGATAGCTCGTCGCGTACGGATAGCGAAGCACTGCTGCCTCGATGCGAGTGATCAGCGCATCGACACCCGGCCCGCGCACGTCACGCAGTAACTCCGGGTATGCGCCGAACCAGCGTCCATCGGGCGCGCGCGCGCGCGAAACCACAACGGTGCCGGAGCGGCGCAACCGATAGCCGATGACCTCGTGAACCGTGAAATGGTCGGCCTTGCTCGGCTTCACCGCGATCCACGTGTGCACGCCGAAGTAGCCGCGCCAGCTGATCGTTCGGGCCGAATAGACCTGCACCACTGCTTCGGGCGTCGCGGCCGGATCCGGAGCCAGCCCGACCGGCTCGCGGCTCGCCGTGCGCCAGTCCGATCCGCCCAGCGTTCCCGACTGACCGAGGTACGTCGTCGAACAGGCGGCGTACAGCGGCAGCAACAGGATCCAGAGGATGCGTCGGGTCTTCTTCATGACTGCGGCTAGGATCGTTTGCTGGGCCTGCGGCGGTCAACTGCGGCGCGACGAATCGAGCACCTATTGCGGCGGACGCAGCGCGAACGGAATGCCGCGGTTCAGGGCGCTCACAGCCGCAGACATGTGCTCCTCGCCCTCGAAATACGCGAACCGCACGTTTACGCCGGCTTTCGTCAGGCGCTCCACGAGCGCGCGCGCGTCACCGGCGATGGAGGCATTTCCATCGTTGGGAGCACGCGCAAACAACTCATCGGCTGCTTGTTGCGGTGTCTGACCTGGAATGTCTTCAGGATGAGCCGCGTAGTGGCGACGATAGTCTTCCTTCAGCGCCTCGCTGATCTTCGGATACTCGTACTCGCCGGCCGTCACCAGTACACGCACACCCGTGCGTTTGGGACTCGCGAGAAAAGCAGCTTCGCGTTTCAGCACGATCCGATCGGCGAACAGGATCGAAGGACTCGCGACCAGGTAGACATCGAAGCTGTCCGGCGCTGTGAGGAGCGCGTGCAGCGCGAAGAGTCCACCGAACGAGTGGCCGAAGAGAATCTCGGCGTCGGGGTCGACGCGGTAGTGCTGCCGCACCCACGGCTTCAGCCTGGTGTTGAGGAATGCGAGGAACTCGTCCGCACCGCCAATCTCGGATGTCTTGAAGTCCGCATCCACGGAGCCCGGCGGCGTGAAGTCGTAGGAGCGTCGCAGATCGAAGAAGCGGCGGCCCGGATAGCCGACGCCGACGATGATTGCTGGCGCGAGCTTCTCGTACTCGCGCACCTTCGCGATCTCGATCGCGCTGCCGAACCAGGCATCGCCATCCAGCACATAGAGCACCGGGAATCCGCGCTGGAGCGGCGGACCGGACGGTGCGGACACGAGGATTCGATACTCGAGACCTTTCGCGGAGACGATCGTGGATTCGGAGAACGCGCGCGCACGCAGGCCCGGCGCCTCTTCGGCGGCATTCGCAGCGACGGACAAGAAGCTGAGCAGTGCTGCCAGAATCGACAGGATCGCCGCCATCAGTGCCCTATCGCCTCCTGCTCCAATCGCTTCTCGAACCGCTCTTTGCCGGTCGCAGCGTATCGCTTGCACCCCGACGAATCGATGAGCTGACTGCGATCGCCCTTGCCCTGCTCGTCGATGAGGGTCAGCAGACCGGTGAAATCCGGATGCGCCGAGATGAGGATGTCGCACGGCGCAGCGCTGATCGCCGCGATGCTCGCCGTCATGTCGCTGCCTGCATTCGGATATCGGGGGTCGCCGGAGTACTTGAAAGAGTCATCCGAGACTGCATTGAGGCTATCGCCGTAGACCACGTTCAGGCATCGCTCCGCCTCGCACGAGGTCCACGTCCATGACGTGCCGCCCGGCGTGTGACCCGGCGTATGAATCACGCGCAGCTTCAGCTTGCCGACTTCGACGGATCCGCGCGCGCCGAGCGCCTCGACATTCTTCACGGCTGGAAACGGCTTGATGATATTGAACTGCGGATCGCTGCGGTCGAGCTTGCCCGTGCGCAGCACCTTTGCCGCGATGTCGCTCGCGATGACTTTCGCGCCGCTCAATTTCTGCAGCTCCGCGATGCCGCCCGCGTGATCGTAGTGCCCATGCGAATTCAGGATGACCTTGACGTCGCTCATCTTGAATCCGAGCTGCTGCACGTGACGCGCGATCAGCGGCGCCGACTGCGGCAACGCTCCGTCGATGAGAATGTGGCCCTCCGCAGAGGTAACCAGGACCGAGCTGAGGCCGCGCACGCCGACGAAGTACGTGTCGCCGAAGATCTGGAACGGCGCCTGATCGCGATTCCAGGACTCGCATTGCTCGCAGTCGATGGAGGCCGCGCTCGCCAGCGACGGCGCCAGGAAGATTCCAAGGATCCACGCACGGAACATAAGCGGCACCTCCGAAGCAGGTGCAAGCATAGCCCCGGCGCCTCGGGAAATTGTGATGAATTGTGGCTACAGCGCGCAGCCCGCATCGTCTAGCATCGCGCCATGATCACGACCCTCGCCATTGCCAACTATCGGTCGCTGCGAAACATCGTCGCGCCGCTCGGCACGCTGAATCTCGTCAGCGGCGAGAATGGCTCGGGCAAGTCGAGCCTCTATCGCGCACTGCGGCTGCTCGCGGAGACCGCGCAAGGCGGCGTGGTCGCATCCATCGCGCGAGAGGGCGGACTCAGCTCTACGTTGTGGGCCGGGCCGGAGAAGATCACGCGGGCGATGCGCCAGGGCGAGCATCCGGTGCAAGGCGGTCCGCGACGCGACGTCGTGCATCTGCGTCTCGGTTTCGCGAGCGATGAGCTCAGCTATTGCATCGACCTGGGACTGCCGCAGCCCGCGCAGTCGGCGTTCGCGCACGACCCCGAGATCAAGCGCGAGTGCATCTGGGCAGGCGTGAAGTTCCGGCCGTCCTCCATGCTGATCGATCGGCGCGGCGCCGTCGTGAGTGTTCGCAACGCCGACGGCGAGTGGTCGGTCGCGAGCAGCCACGTACCGACGTTCGACAGCATGCTGACGCGAATCGCCGATCCGCAAAGAGCACCCGAGGTCCTGACCGTTCGCGAGACGATCCGCGCGTGGCGGTTCTACGATCACTTTCGCGTCGACGCCGAGGCGCCGATCCGCAGCCCGCAACTCGGCACGCGCACACCGACGCTCGCCAACGATGGCCGCGATCTCGGCCCGGCGTTGCAGACCATTCGCGAAATCGGCGACAACGAGGCACTCGATCGCACGCTTCAGGATGCGTTCCCCGGCTCGGTGCTCAGGATCGAGCACGGCGACGGCAGATTTTCCATCGGGCTGCAACAACCGGGGATGCTGCGACCGCTGTCCGCCGCCGAGTTGTCGGACGGAACGCTGCGGTTCCTGCTGTGGTCGGCTGCGTTGCTGACTCCACGTCCGCCGCCGCTGATGGTGCTCAACGAGCCGGAGACGAGTCTGCATCCGGATTTGTTGCCCGCGCTCGCGCGGCTGATCCTCGAGGCATCGAAGCGATCGCAGCTGTGGGTCGTCTCGCATTCGGCGCGGCTGATCGCGTCGCTCGAAGACAGCGGCTCGTGCAATTCGCTGCGGCTCGCGAAAGATCTGGGCGAGACGCAGATCGTCGGTCAGGGGCTGCTGGAAACTCCGTCGTGGGCCTGGCCCGCGCGCTGATCACACTTTGATTGCGAAGTGATGACGCGGACACGCGGTCGGCGAACGCCCGTCGTTGTGTCATGCGCGTGCAATGGTTCTTGACTTGCGCATTCCAGCCGTTCCGCCAGATGTGACAGCAGCTGGCTCCATGTCAAAGCTATGTAGTGCAAGCCTCTGAGCGGCTTGCCGAAGCTGTAGGTGGTGCACCGATGGAAAAGGTGGGTCGGGCACGCAATATTGGAAGCGTTGGGCGACGTGGCTACGATGCCGGCCCTTGGGGTTCGGATAAAACTGTCACCAAGCAGTGCCTGCTCTCAAGTGAGCGACGAGGTGAAGCAATGGCCTTTTTGCGGAACAACGCTGGAGATCCTGCCCGCCACCAGCAGGTCATCGAAGCTCTTGCGAAGGAAAACAGCGCGCCGCTCGATCATGTGCGCGAGCTGTTCGAGAGCGAGCACAAGCGACTCGAATCCCAGGCGCGCGTGAAGACCTTCGTCTGCGTCATCGCCACCCGTCTCGTCCGCGAAGTCCTGATCGCGGAGCGCACCAGCTCTTAGGATTTGCGCAACCACTGCGGCGCAGCGGGATTGTTGCGCGCGTTGCTCTTCGGTCCGACGGACCACAGTACCTTGTCCTGCCTCACCTGATCGGCGAAGAACCCGACTCCGCCGTTCGCCAGCAGCCACTCGAGCCGGAACGTTCCCCAGTTCACGCGCTCGGTGTCCGTCGTCTTCTGCTCGCGATTCGTCCACCACTCGCGCGCCGCGTCCAGGTCGGTCTGCCCTTCCGGCCGGTCGCGCATGCGACGCAACCAGCCGAACACCGCGCGATGCCGCGAGCGATCGAGCGGCAGATCGAGCGCTGCGCCCGAACCGACCTGCGGATACAGCGCGAAATCCGCTGCAGAGATGTCGCCGCAGAGATATTCGCGATTCGTCAGCTGCGCTGCGATGCGGTCGTACATCGGCAGCAGATCGCGACGCGCAGCCCCGAGCAAGCCATCCGGCATCGGCGGCAAGTCAGCGAACTTCCAGTTGCCGATCACGGTGAGGATCGGATCGACTTGCGTGTCGGCGAAGCGCTCCCACTCGCGCACTTCGGCGTACGCGCGAGCTTCCGCCGGATAGAGCAGCCGCTGCGGAAATTTGCGATCGAGATAGCCGAGAATGTCCGGCGAGTTGCACACGACCGTGTCGCCATCGATCAGCACCGGAACTTCCGCGCGCGGATTGAACACCGGCACTTCGGTCACGTGATCGGCCGTGACGATCTCGAAGTCCAGCCCCTTGTACTGCATCGCCATCCGCACTTTGCGACAGTACGGGCTGAGAGCGGTGTACGCGAGCTTCATAGTCATTGATCCAGCTTCATCACGATCGAGTCGGTCAGATACTTGTCGGTGAAGCGCGCCAGGTCGCCGACCTTCTTGCCCGGGACGAGGAACAACCGCACCGAGAGCGGCTTGCGCAGGCGCGAAGACAGGGCCGCGACGTCACGCATGAGCGCCGCCATCGCGTGCACCGGCGTGTCGCCCGGAATCGGCACGACGTCGAGGCCCGTGCCGCAAACGCTCGAATACAGCAGCAGGTCGCGCACCGAGAAGCGTCCTTCGCCGGCGCGCTGCGCGAGCAGCGGATCTTCGAGCACCGGCAGCATCAGGCCGGAGTAACCGCAGGTCGTCACGCTGACTGACTTCAATGCTGCAGTAATCGACGCGCACGCTTCGAGCGTGCCGGCGCTGCCGAACGGCGCGTGCGTCAGCGCTTCGATCGCCGCGCCGATGCTGCGATCCTTACCGGGCGCCGGCGAGGTATCGATGCCGAGGTACGTGCGGTTGTGCTCTTTCGCGATGTCGCGCGCGAGGCGCTCGATCGGCGCAAGCTCCCGGTCCATGTGCTGCTTGAGCCGCGCGGTCGGATCGTCGCCCGGCTGCATGCCCTTGAACGCCTGCTCGACGACGGACGCCGACTCCACGCCGATTGCGATCGACTCCGGCCCGCGATGCCAACCGACTGGAAAGAACGGCGTGCCGGCCGGAATGTTCGCAGCCGCCGCGAATCTGAAATTGCCGATGCCGCCAGGAAGCGTGCGCGCCAGCGCTTCCGTGATCTGCGCGGCAACAGTCGCGGCGGCGCTATGCACCGCGCGCTCTTGCGAGGCGATGACGATGGAGAAGAGGATCTGTCGCGTCGTGCCGATCAAGTCATTGGCCCACTGCGCCAGGCTGTCGTCGGCACGATCCTCGGTGAGCACCGGCCCGACGCCGAGAATGACATCGTGCTCTATCAGCATCTTGTCGAGCACGCGCAGGCGATCGAGCAGCTGGCGGCGGTCGCCGGGCGATGCGCCTGCGAGCCACGGATTGGTGGCAATGCGCAGCGTCTGCACCTCGTAGCCGGCATTGACGAAGCTGCGCTTCGCGGCAGCGAGGAATTTCAGGGCGCTTTCGAGCCGCGGCGACTCGCCGCGCGGCGAAAGCTCCAGGCCTGTGGTGATTGTGCGCACGCGCAGCGGCTTGGCGGCGGACGGATCGTTCGAGGCGGCGATCAGATCGGTCATGGTGGAAAGGGGCAACCCCAGCGTTCCGAGGAGAGTTAGGATTTGGCGGCGCGAGGCCATGCGCAGCATTCTAGTTCATTGGAAAAAGTCGCCTGCGGCGCTTTTTCGCAGGCGGTTCGTCGCCCGCCGTCAAAAGACGTGACTTTTGCCGGCTGCGGCGTGCCGCTACGAGCATGGGTGGATCCGGAAGCACTCTAGGAGATGGCGATGAACGCGACGACGAACGCAGCCGCGGCGGGCACGATCACGATCGGCGGCGACCTGAAAGTCAACCGCCTCGGTTACGGCGCCATGCGCCTGACCGGCGCCGGCGTCTGGGGCGAGCCGAAGGATCCGCAGACCGCGCGCCGTGTGCTGCAGCGGGCGCTCGAGCTCGGCATCAATTTCATCGATACGGCGGACTCCTACGGGCCGGAGGTGAACGAGCGCTTCATCGCCGAGACGCTGCATCCATACCCCAAGGGACTCGTGATCGCGACCAAGGGCGGCCTCATCCGGCCGAGTCGCGACGAATGGCTCCGGCGCGGCAGCACGGCCCACCTGCGCCAGGCCTGCGAGGCGAGCCTGAAGCGGCTGCGCGTCGAGCGCATCGATCTCTACCAGCTCCATGCGCCCGATCCGCGCGTGCGCGTCGAGGATTCGGTCGGCGAGCTGGCGAGGCTGCAGCAGGAAGGCAAGATCCGGCACATCGGCGTCTCGAACTTCAGCGTGGCGGAGCTCGAGCGCGTCGCCGGCATCGCGAAGATCGTGTCCGTGCAGAATCGCTACAACGTCAGCGATCGCCGCTCGGACGACGTCATCGCCTACTGCGAGAGCCACAAGATGGCGTTCATCCCGTGGTACCCGCTTGCGGCGGGCGAGCATGCCGGCGGCGATTCCGGCTCACCCGAGCTGGAGCGCATCGCGAAGCAGCACTCGCTGACACCCGCGCAGGCGGCGCTGGCCTGGCTGCTGGCCCGATCGCCGGCCATGCTGCCGATTCCCGGAACCTCGTCGGTGGCGCACCTCGAGGAAAACGTGGCAGCGGCCCGCGTTTCGATCGCCTGAGAGCAATTGTCGGAAACGGGCCGGCTGCTGCGTCCTTGGCTGTGGAGGCCCAGTTCACATGCTCTATTCGATCCTGATTTACGTTCCGGAAGACCTGGTCGACGCGATGTCCGCCGAAGACATGGACGCGCACATCGCCAGGCACCTGCGCGTTCACGACCAGCTGGGTGAGCAGGGCCGGCTGGGGCCGGTCGTGCGCCTGATGCCGACGACGACTGCAGTGCAGTTGCGCACGTCGACTGCACCGCACGTGATCGACGGCCCGTTCGCCGAGACGAAGGAGCAGCTGCTCGGCTTCTACATCGTGGACTGCAAATCGCTGGAGGAAGCGATCGAGGTCGCACGCTCATTGCCGAGCGTGCGCACGATCTTCGAGATCCGCCCGGTGAAGCTGTTCTTCCCGGGCGGCGAGATGACGCCGATCCTGCCGATGAACCAGGCCTCGTAGGTCCGGCCGCTCCAGCGCCTCCTGCGCCCACGCCATTCGCGCATCCCTGCGCAGCAGCTTCAGCCCGACTCCCCGATGGCTCGCGGCTGCTTGAACAGCTTGCGCAAGAACACCGTCTCCACTTCGCGCCGCAGATCGTTGTTCTGCTTCTTCAGGAAACCGTGGCCTTCGTCGGCGAATACGACGTACCAGGTCTCGACACCGTTCGCGCGGATGCCGGCGACCACCTGGTCCGACTCCGACTTCGGCACGCGCGGGTCGTTCGCGCCCTGCATCACGAGCATCGGCTTGGTGATCTTCGCGACGTTCGCCAGCGGTGCGATGCGCTTGAACACCGCCTGCATCTTGGGATCGCGCTCGTCGCCGTACTCGGCGCGGCGATTGTCGCGGCGATACGCCTCGGTGTTCTTCAGGAACGAAGCGAAGTCGCTGATGCCATAACGCTCGACGCTGCCGACGAGGCGGTCGGCGTAGTGCGTACTCACTGCGAGTGACATGTAGCCGCCGTACGACTGGCCGTAGACGGCGACGCGGTTCTTGTCGAGGTTCGGCTGCGCCGCGATCCAGTCGAGCAGCGCGCCGATGTCCTTGACGCTGTCCTCGCGCTTCTCTGCATTGTCGAGGTCTGCATAGCGCCGGCCGTAACCAGTGCTGCCGCGAACGTTCGGCAGGATCACCGTCGCGCCGAGCACGCCGGCGAAGTACTGCGCGCCGACATTCCACGACGGTCGCGTCTGCCCTTCCGGACCGCCATGGATATCCATGATCACCGGCGTTTTGAAATCAGCCGTGATGCCCGCAGGTCGATAGACGAGCGCCGAGATCGACTGGCCGTCGAAGGATTTGAAGCGCACCAGCTGCGGCTCGGCGAGCTTCGACGGATCGAGCCCACCGAGCTCCGAGTTCGTCCAGCGGCTGAGCTGCGCACCGGCTACATCCCAGGTCCACACGTCGCCGGCCGAAGTCGCGGTCGACAGATCGAATGCGAGCTTGCTCTTGTCCGGCGAGAACGCCATGGACTGCAACACGCCGCGCGGCAGCTCCGGCTGCGGCAGTGCGCGGCGCGTGACGAGGTCGCGCACCACGACTTTCGAGAAGCCGTCCTCATTGACCGAGTACGCGAGCAGGCGATCGTCGTCGGAAATCGTGAAGGTATCGACGTCCCACTGCAAATCCGGCGTCAGCACCGTGTCCTTGCCGCTGGCGAGGTCGATCTGCACCAGCCGGCCAAAGTCGCTGTTTCTGTCGGAGATCACATAGACGCTGCGGCCGTCGCGAGCAAAGCGGGCGTCTGCGTAGCGCACCTTGCCGGCCTTCGGCGCGATCTCTTTCGCTTTGCCCGACGCGAGATCGAGCACGAACAACTTCGACTCGCGATTGGAGATGTCGCGCGTGAACAGCACTTGCGTGCGGTCAGCGGAGACGTCGCTCGGGCCCACCGATCCGGCCTCGCGATACACGCTCTTCACGCTGCGCGGGTCGGAAGGATCGGCGACGTAGATCGCGTACTCAGCCGATCCCTTGGTCGCGCGCGCCCACGCCACCAGCTGGCCGTCCGGGCTGAATGCGATCGACTGATTGCGCGTGCCGGACTCGGTGAGCTGCTGCGGCTCGCCCGTCAGCCCCGCGGTGTAAATCTGGAACCACTCGTCACCGCCCGTGTCGCGCACGAAGATGAAGCGCTGCGTACCGGGAATCGTGGTCGCGCCCGCGACCGGCTCGCTCTGGAAGGTGATCTGCGTGCGATCCGCGCCGGGCGCGGTCACGCGATGGATCTGCTGCGTCGAGCCGAACCGCGTCGCGATCAGGATGGAGCCGTCGGACAACCAGTCCTGGAACGAGGCGGCGCGATAGTTCTGGTAGCGCTGCACGGCCGCGGTCACTTCCGCGGGAACCTCCGGCACGTTTTGCAACGTCGCGGTGCCGATCTGGCGGGTCGCGATCGTCTGTGCGAACGCGCCGGCTGTGAACAGGGAAAGAGCGATGGAACAGGAGAGCAGCAGGCGCATGACGGACCCTCGACTGGAGAGGGGCGTCATTGTAGGAGGAAGATTGGACAGGATGAACAGGATTAACAGGATGGTCGGATAAGAGCAGAACCAGGCACGTCCGTCTCCCTTCTCACATCCTGTCCATCCTGTTCATCCTGTCAAAATTTCTTTCTTCAGCCCGGCTCTGCAGGCCGCATCAAAGTGCTCTTGCCGAAGAGCGACTCGATCAGATCGACGGCGAGCTGGGCGGTCTTGTTGCGCACGTCCAGCGCCGGGTTCAGCTCCATGACGTCGAGCGACGAGAGGCGGCCGGTGTCCGCAATCATCTCCATGCACAGCTGCGCCTCGCGGTACGTCGGGCCGCCGGGGATCGTGGTGCCGACGCCGGGCGCGATGTCCGGATCGAGGAAATCGACGTCGAAGCTCACGTGCAGATGCGTCTCGGCGTCCAGGCCCGCCAGCGCCTGCTGCATCGTGTGCTTCATGCCCCACTCGTCGATATAGCGCATGTCGAACACTTCGAGCCCCTGCTCGTGCACGAACTTCTTCTCGCCCTGGTCGACGCTGCGGATGCCGACCTGGCGCATGGTCTTCGGCGAGAGCGCCGGCGTCACGCCGCTGAGGCCGGTCAGCTCGCGCGGGCCGAAGCCGCACAGGCACGCGACCGGCATGCCGTGAATGTTACCGCTCGGCGAAAGCTCCGAGGTGTTGAAGTCCGCGTGCGCATCGAGCCACAGCACGCGCAGCTTTTTCTTCGTGTCGCGGCAGTGGCGCGCTACCGCGCTGATCGAGCCGACCGCGAGGCAGTGATCGCCGCCGAGCAGAATCGGCAGCCGTGAATGCGCGAGCTCGGCCCGGATCGCTTCATAGATCAGCCGATTCCAGTCCGTCACCTGCGCGAGATGACGGTAGCCTTGCGTCGGACCCTGCCAGGGATTCGAAGGACCCGTGAGATTGCCGCGGTCGAGCACCTCGAGGCCGCGACTGCGCAGCGCGTCCTGCAGACCCGCGACGCGCAGCGCCTCCGGGCCCATCGAAGCGCCACGATCGCTCGCACCGATGTCGGTGGGCGCGCCGATGAGCACAGCCGCGCGATTCGTCATCAGAGTGCGACCTTGATGCGCTCACGCGCGGCCAGCCGGCCGGCGAGCTCGCCGAACAGATCCTTGGGATCGGCCAGCGCCGGCAGCAGATCGATCTCGCGCTTCGTGCCGCGCTCTTCCTGATGCAGGCGATGCAGATAGCGCAGCGCCGAGAAGTCTTCGAGCGCAAAGCCGACGGAATCGAAGATCGTGACGTCGCTGTCGGCCGTGCGCGCCTGCGTCTTGCCGGCCAGCACATCGGCGAACTCGACGACCGGGAACGTCGGCTCGAGCTGCTGGATCTCGCCTTCGATGCGCGACTGCGGCTCGAACTCGACGACGACGCGCGCGTCGGGACGGCGCAGGATGTCGCCGTGCAACTCAGTCTTGCCCGGGCAATCGCCGCCGATTGCATTCAGGTGCATGCCGGGCTCGATCATCTCCGGCAACAGGATCGTCGCGTTGCGCTTGTCGGCCGTGCAGGTCGTAACGATGTCGACGCCCCTTACCGCTTCCGCAGTCGAACGGCCGCGCGTGACCTGCAACGCCGGCAACTGCAGCAGGGCGAGATTGCGCTCGAGCTTCGCCGTCGCGGCGGAGTCGGTATCGAACAGGCGCAGCTCGCGAATGCCGAGCAGGTGATAGAACGCGAGCGCCTGGAATTCAGCCTGCGCGCCGTTGCCGATCATCGCCATCGAGCGGCTCGCAGGGCGCGCCATGTGGCGGGCAGCGAGCGCGGACATCGCCGCCGTGCGCAGCGCCGTCGTGAAAGTGAGTTCGGAGAGCAGCACGGGATAGCCAGTCGCGACGTCGGCGAGCACGCCGAACGCGGTGACCGTCAGCAATCCCTGCGCAGTGTTCTTCGGATGACCGTTGACGTACTTGAACGAGTACAGGCTGCCATCGCTGATGGGCATCAGCTCGATCACGCCCACGGGCGAGTGCGTCGCATGACGCGGTGACTTGTCGAAGTCGCGCCAGCGGCGGTAGTCCGCTTCGATTTCGTTCGCGAGCCCCTCGATGAACCGCGCGGCGCCCAGGCGCGCCACCAGTTCCTGCACGCGCTCCAGTCCAATGTAATCGACCATAGGAATGCATCTCCGGAAGAGCGGCCCATGTTCCGGGCGCGGAGAGTCAACGAATAGCCAGAAAACTGATCAAAATGAGGATAAGATTGAGCAGACTGACAGTGTCGACTGGCGTTTTGCTCAGGCCGGAGGCGGAAATGGACGAAATCGACCACCAGCTCATCGCCCTCCTGCGCGAGAACTCACGGACCCCTCTGGCGACGCTGGCCAAGAAACTGCGGGTAGCACGAGGAACGGTGCAGAACCGGTTGGGGAAACTGGAGGCCGACGGCACCGTAATGGGCTACACCGTGCGACTGCGCCCGCAAGTCGAAGAGCAGCGCATCCGCGCGCTGATGAGCGTCGCAGTCGAAGGCAACAAGGCCGACGCGGTACTCAAAGCGCTCCGCGGCGATCCCGCCGTCGGCGCGCTCTACAGCACGAACGGTCGTTGGGATCTCGTCGCGGAGCTGCGCGCCGACAGTCTGGAAGCGTTCGATCGCGTGCTCGGCCGCATCCGGCTGATCGAAGGCATCTCGAGCACCGAGACGAGCCTGCTGCTCTCCACGCACAAGCTCTAGCCGAAAGGCCTGGGCTTTCGACCCGAAAACTAGGTTTCGCCTGTGTTCGTCAGATCGAGCGCGAGCTGTCGCTCCTGCGGCGACGGCGGCGTCCATTGGTAGATCCACGTCTCGGTCAGCGGCTGATTTCGATGCCGCAGGAACATGCGGATGTCGATCGGCGTGAGGCTGTCGTCCGGCGGGCGGATGTCGAACAGCGCGCGGAAACCTTTGATCGATTGCAGCGGACGCGCCGACGGCACTTCGATCGTGCCGCGCGAGACCGTGATGACCGGCTCGACTTCCGTGCTCTTCGCGAAGGCCGGCAGCTCGCCGCCGGCGAAGTCGACCGCAAAGCGCCACGAGAAGGAGCGCCGCGTCTGGCCGACGACGCCGCCAAGTCCGGTGCGCGTTGCGACCGTCTGTGCGAGCGGCGGTGCTGCCTGCAAGCGCGTGCCCCAGTACATGCGATAGCCGTACAACAACTCGTCGCCGGGCTGCGGCGGCGCTGCGGGATTCCAGAATGCGACGATGTTGTCGAAGGTTTCGTTCGGCGCAGTCAGCTCGATCAGCTGAATCTCGCCCTTCGGCCACCCGCCTTTCGTTTCGATCCAGGCGCTGGGCCGGTTGTCGTACCAGACGCCGTCGTCCTGGTAGTGCTCGAAGTTGCGATCCCGTTGCAGCAGACCGAAACCGCGCGGATGCTCATCGAGATACGAGCTGATGCGCAGCGCGCCCGGATTCGTCAGCGGCCGCCAGATCCACTCGCCGGCGCCGGTGCACATCGCGAGCCCGTCCGAGTCGTGGATCTCCGGCCGCCAGTCGTTGGCGAGGCGGCGATCGTTCTCGCCGCACTGATACATGCTCGTCAGCGGTGCGATACCGAGTCGACGGATCGGCTTGCGCGGATACACCGCCGCGTCGACGTCGATCACCTGCGGCGCACCCGGCGTCAGCGCGAAACGATAGGCGCCAGTCGCGCTGACCGAATCGAGCAAGGCATAGAACACCAGCGTGCGCGCATCGCGCGCCGGCTTCTCGAGCCAATAGGACACGAAGCGCGGAAACTCTTCGACGTCCTCGGCCGTGTCGATGGCGAGCCCGCGCGCGGACAAGCCGAATTGTCTGGAGTCGCTGCCGCGCGCACGGAAATAACTGGCGCCGAGAAACACCGCGACGTCCTCGTCCCAGTTCGTCGAGGTGTGCACGCGAAAGCCAGCGAACGACAAGTCGGCCGGCAGTTTGCGCTTCTCGATCCCGCTGCCAGCGAGGTCGAACATCTCCGGGCTGTAGCGGATCGGGCGCGCGACGCCGTCGACGAGCTCGTACACATCGACCGGCTCCTTGAAGCCGCGGCCGCAATGGAAGAACTCGAGGCGGAAGTGGCCGTCGCTCTGCGCCCACAACGCGTGATCGTGACGGAAGCGGATCGCCTGATACTGGTCGTACGTCAGCGCGCGCAGGAAATCCGGCGCCAGGTGCTGCGGCGGACGGTACTCAGTAGCCGCCAGTGCGCGTGCCCGTCCCTTGAGGCTGGCGTAATCGAATGGTCGCGTCTCGCGACCGCGCTCGGCGGCGGCGAGGCGCGCGGATGAAAGGGCGGCAAGAGCCAGGGTGGTCGATTGCAGAAAGTCGCGTCGTCGCATTGAGCATGCGTAACGAGCGACCCGCTGTTAGGTTCCTGCTCTTGCCCTGGTGAGAATCACGAGCGCGATGCCGCCCAGAATCGCAACCGATGCGATGACGATCCGCATCGTGACGTGCTCGCCGAGCAGCAGCGCACCGCCGATCGTCGCGATCACCGGCACGCTCAGCTGCACGGTGGCGGCGCTGGTCGCTTTCAATCCCTTCAGGGCCGTGTACCAGATCGCGTAACCGAGACCGGAGGTGAGCGCGCCTGATGCAATCGCGTAGCTGACGCCGGCGACATCGACGGAAAATCGCGACAGCATCAGCAGACTCAGCGCGGCAGCGAACGGCACTGCGCGCACGAAATTGCCTGCCGTCGCCGAGGTCGGATCTCCGGACCCGCGCCCGCGCAGCGAATAGATGCCCCACGCGATGCCCGCGGCAACCATCAAAGCTGCGCTGTGCAGCGGCGGCGCCGACAATCCCGGCAGCAGCAGCGCGGTGCAGGCCACGATGATCGGCTACGGGTTCTGGAACGGTGATCGACTGCGCGGCTGGCAAGTCGTCGGATTCGCGTGCGCAGTGCTCGGCCTCGTCGCGCTGCTGCTGCCGGGATTGTCGGCGCCGCCGCTGCACAGCGC
>JBIOUH010000205.1:0-27479 GCA_044866955.1 Steroidobacteraceae bacterium | reverse complement strand
ACCGCCAACCGCTAACCGCCACCCGCTTCTATGTCTTCCCTCGTCATCGTTGGCATGTCCGGCGGCGTCGACTCGTCCGTCGCGGCGTGGCTGCTGCTCCAGCAGGGCTACGACGTGCAGGGCTTGTTCATGAGCAACTGGGACGAGGACGAAGACGGCTACTGCACCGCCGCCGAGGATTTCCAGGACGCGCGCAGCGTCTGCGAGCGGCTCGGCGTGCCGCTGCACAAGGTGAGCTTCGCGGGCGAATATCGCGAGCGCGTGTTCGCGTACTTCCTGGAGGAATATCGCGCCGGACGCACGCCGAATCCCGACGTGCTGTGCAATCGCGAGATCAAGTTCGGCGTCTGCTTCGACTATGCACGGCGGCTCGGCGCCGAGTGGGTCGCGACTGGTCACTACGCACGCGTCGAGCACGGTGCCGAGGGCGCGGCTCCGCGTCTGCTGCGCGGAGTCGACGCCGGTAAGGATCAGACCTACTTCCTGCACGCAATGCCGTCGCAAGCGCTGGCGCGCACGCTGTTTCCGATCGGCTCACTGCAGAAGGCCGACGTGCGGCGCATGGCGCGCGAGCTCGCACTACCAGTCTTCGACAAGAAGGACAGCACCGGCATCTGCTTCATCGGCGAGCGGCCGTTCGCAGAGTTCCTGGCGCAGTATCTGCCGGCGCAGCCCGGGGCTATTGAGACGGCCGATGGGCGCAAGGTCGGCGAGCATCGCGGACTGATGTACTACACGCTCGGCCAGCGCCAGGGGCTGCGCATCGGCGGGCGCCAGGATGCGTCGGAGGATGCCTGGTACGTCGCCGCCAAGGACTTGCGACGCAACGTCCTCGTGGTCGTGCAGGGACACGATCATCCATCGCTGTTCAGCCGCGGGCTGACCGCGTCGCAACTGACTTGGGTCGCCGGTGCCGCGCCCGCGGCGCATTTCCGGGGAACGGCCAAGGTCAGGTACCGGCAACCTGATCAGGCTTGCGAAGTCAGCGTGCTCGCCAGCGGGCGCTGCGCCATCGAATTCGACTCACCGCAGCGCGCCGTCACGCCAGGGCAGTACGTAGTGTTCTACCGCGGCGAGGAATGCCTGGGCGGCGGCGTCATTGAGGCGTCTCACGCCCAGCCCCAGCCGCTATAATCCGCCCGCTTCGGCAGCCGCAGTCCCGGTTGCCATATCTTTAGAATATTGATGACCGAGTCACCATATATTTTACCCGTACCCATGCAGACGCTAAGGTGCGCGGGCAGAGGCGACCAAAAAGCCGCCTCGCCATTTCTCCCGGAGGACGCATGAAAGATTCGTTCAAGGCGCGCACCACGCTCGCTTGCGGCAACAGCAACTTCGAAATCTTCAGCCTCGCTGCGCTGAAGGGCCGCAACGTCGCCCGCCTGCCCTACTCGCTGAAGATCCTGCTGGAAAATCTGCTGCGCTTCGAGGACGGCGTGAACGTCACGCGCGAGGACATCGATGCGCTGCTCAACTGGGATCCGAAGGCCGCGCCCTCCTACGAGATCTCCTTCTCCCCGAGCCGCGTCATCATGCAGGACTTCACCGGCGTGCCGGCCGTCGTCGACCTGGCCGCGATGCGCGAGGCCATGATCAAGCTCGGCGGCAACCCCGACGAGATCAACCCGCTGTCGCCGGCCGAGCTGGTGATCGATCACTCGGTGCAGGTCGACGCCTACGGCGCCGCGGACTCGCTCGCGAAAAACACGGCGATCGAGTTCGGCCGCAACACCGAGCGCTACGCGTTCCTGCGCTGGGGTCAGACCGCGTTCCGCAATTTCAAGGTCGTGCCGCCGAACACCGGCATCGTGCACCAGGTCAACATCGAGCACCTGGCGCGCGTCGTGTTCGACATGGAGAAGGACGGCGTGCGCTGGGCATATCCGGACACGCTCGTCGGCACCGATTCGCACACGACGATGGTGAACGGCCTGGGCGTGCTCGGCTGGGGCGTCGGCGGCATCGAAGCGGAAGCCGCGATGCTCGGTCAGCCGGTGACGATGCTGATTCCGCACGTCATCGGCTTCAGGCTCACGGGCAGCCTGCCCGCCGGCACGACGGCCACGGACCTCGTGCTCACTGTCACCGAGATGCTGCGCAAGAAGGGCGTGGTCGACAAGTTCGTCGAGTTCTTCGGCGACGGTCTCGCCAGCCTGCCGCTCGCGGACCGCGCGACCATCGGCAACATGTCGCCCGAATTCGGCAGCACCTGCGCGATCTTCCCGATCGACGAAGAGACGCTGCGTTACCTGGAGCTGACCGGGCGCAGCGCCGATCACATCGCGATGGTGAAGGCCTACGCGAAGCACCAGGGGATGTGGCGCGAGAACGGCCAGCCGCAGGCCGACTACACCGATGTGCTCGAGCTCGACCTCGGCACTGTCGAGCCCTCGCTCGCTGGTCCGAAGCGTCCGCAGGATCGCGTGCCGCTGCGCACCGCTAAGCAGACGTATCAGTCGGCGCACAAGAAGATGGCCGAAGAGCGGGCGACCAAGAATCCTTCCGCCAAAGGTACTGCGACCGCCACGGTGGACGGCAAGTCGTTCCCGGTAGCCGACGGCGCAGTGCTGATCGCTGCGATCACGAGCTGCACGAACACGTCGAACCCGGCCGTGCTGATCGGCGCCGGCCTGCTGGCGCGCAATGCGCGCAGGCGTGGGCTGACTGCAAAGCCGTGGGTCAAGACCAGCCTCGCACCCGGCTCCCGCGTAGTCACCGACTACCTCGACAAGGCCGGTCTCACCGTCGACCTGGAAGCGATCGGCTTCTACACCGTCGGCTACGGCTGCACGACGTGCATCGGCAACTCAGGCCCGCTGCGGCCGGAAATCTCCGAGGCGGTGCGCGTGGGCGATGCGATTGCCTGTTCCGTGCTCTCCGGCAACCGCAACTTCGAAGGCCGCGTGCATCCGGAAGTGAAGATGAACTTCCTCGCCTCGCCGCCGCTGGTGGTCGCGTACGCGCTCGCCGGCACGCTGAACCTCGATCTCACGACCGAGCCGCTCGGCACCGGCAGCGACGGCAAGCCGGTCTACCTGAAGGACATCTGGCCCTCGCAGGGCGAGATCCACGAGTTCATCGCGAAGTCGATCGACTCGGCGATGTTCAAGAAGGGCTATGCGAGCGTGTTCACCGGCGACGAGAACTGGAATGCGATCCGCCTGCCGAGCGGAAAGATCTACTCCTGGGACGAGCGATCGACGTACGTGAAGAATCCGCCGTACTTCGTCGGCATGACGATGAAGCCCGGCACGGTCGCGGACATTCGCAACGCACGCGTACTGGCGCTGCTCGGCGATTCGGTCACCACCGACCACATCTCGCCCGCCGGCGACATCTCGAAGTCCAGCCCGGCGGCGAAGTACCTGGTGTCGCTCGGCGTGCAGCCTGCGGACTTCAACTCCTACGGCGCACGGCGCGGCAATCACGAAGTGATGATGCGCGGCACGTTCGCAAACATCCGGCTGCGCAATCAGCTGGCGCCGGGCACCGAGGGCGGCGTCACGGTGCACGTGCCGAGCGGCGAGCAGATGAGCATTTACGACGCGGCCATGCGCTACAAGCAGGAAGGCACGCCGCTGGTCGTACTGGCCGGCAAGGAGTACGGCACCGGCTCGTCGCGCGACTGGGCCGCGAAAGGCACGATGCTGCTCGGCGTGAAGGCGGTGATCGCCGAGAGCTTCGAGCGCATCCATCGCTCGAACCTCATCGGCATGGGCGTCCTGCCGCTCATGTTCAAGGAAGGACAGACCGCACAGTCGCTCGGCCTGACGGGCAAGGAGACGTTCGAGATCATCGGCCTGAACGGCGGCGCGGCGAAGGCCGTCACCGTAGTCGCGACGCCCCCTTCGGGTGCGCCGATCAAGTTCGAAGTGCGCGTGCGCATCGATACGCCGAAGGAGCGCGAGTACTTCCAGCACGGCGGCATCCTGCACTACGTGCTGCGGCAGCTGGCGTCGTCGGCCAAAGCGGCGTAAACGGGGAAGTCATGACCGAGCACGTCGAGATCGCAAACGAGGGCGGCGTCCTGCGGATCCGGCTCGCGCGACCGGAGAAGAAGAACGCGCTGACGAACGCGATGTACGTCGCGGTGGGCGAGGCGCTCACACGCGCTGAAAGCGATCCGGCCGTGCGTGTCGTGCTGTTCGAAGGCGAAGGTGACGCGTTCACGGCCGGCAATGACATTGCCGAGTTCGCAGCTGTCGCCGCCGGGACGCGCTCGCGCAGCGAGATGCAGACACACATCTTCCTCGAAGCGCTCGCGCGCGGCACGAAGCCGTACGTCGCAGCCGTACATGGGTTGGCCGTCGGAGTCGGGGTCACGATGCTCATGCACTGTGACGTCTCTTACGTTGCCGAGGATGCGCGTCTGTCGACGCCCTTCGTCAATCTCGCGCTCGTGCCCGAGGCAGCGTCCACGTGGCTCATTCCGGCCCGGGTGGGCTACGCGCGCGCTTTCCAGATGTTTGCTTTCGGCGAACCGCTCGATGGCAAAACGGCCGCCGCGATTGGACTCGTGACGGCTGCGCTGCCGGCAGCGGAGGTTCGCCCGAAGGCGCTCGCCGCAGCCAAGGCGCTGGCCGCAAAACCTGCGGGCGCGCTGCAGACGACCAAGAAGTTGATGCGCGACTCGGCGGCGATTCTGGCTGTGATGGCGCGCGAGGGCGAAGCGTTCGGTCACCGGTTGCGCACAGCCGAGGCGGCCGAAGCGTTCCGCGCTTTCGCCGAGCGGCGGGCGCCCGACTTCACGAAGATCCAGGGCTGAGCGCCGCAGTCGCGCGATGCCGGAGCCGTTCGCAACCCCGATCCAGGACAGCGGCGCGGAGCTGATCGGACCGTTGCGCGCGCCTCGCCAGATGCTGGCTGCGCAGAAGTACGACGATCACACATCGATCCACGATAACGAGACCGCGCAGAAGTTCGGCTTCAAGGGCGGCACGATCGAAGGTCCGACCCACTTCAGCCAGTTCGTCCCGCTGTGCGTGTCGCTGTGGGGTCCGCGTTGGCTCGAGGAAGGATCGCTGTCGGCGCACTACCGCAATGCGTGCTTCGAAGGCGAGAAGGTCCGCGCCTTCGTCGCGAAGCCGCAAGGCGAAGCCACGCAAACGACGATCCGCATGGAGCGCGAGGACGGCACCGAAATTCTGCGCGGCACGGCAGCTGTCGGCAGTAACAATCCGCCCTCTGCGCTCGAACAGCGCATCAGCGAGCTGCGCCCGCCGGAGTCGCTGGTGATTCTGCGCGACGTGCAGGTTGGCATGCGCACACCGCGCATGACCGTGCGCATGGATGCAGCCCAGAACATGGGCGCGCTGTACCCGTTCTCGCTCGCGCAGAAGCTGGCAGCGATTACCGAGCCTTCAGCCTGGTACACCGCCGCCGGCGCCGCGAGCTCGCCGTGGAAGCAGGCGATCATCCCGATGGAAATGGTCAGCGTGCTGCTGAACTATTCGAACGACGCGGCCGCGTTTCCGGTGCGCAAGCCGGTGGTCGGCCTGTTCGCCGATCAGGAGATCCGCATGCATCGCGGGCCGCTGTTCGTCGGCCAGCCGTACGAGATGGATCGCGAAGTGGTTGCGCTCAGCGGCAGCCGCCGCACGGAAAGCCTGTGGATTCGCACGCGCGTGTTCGCGCCGGGTGGAGAAGATGTTCTCGCGACGATGCTGCTGAATGCAGCGTATATGAAGGCGTCGTATCCCGGATACGAAGAAGAAGAAAAAAAGAAGTCAGGCTGAAGCTGCTGCGCAGGGATGCGCGAATGGCGCGAGCGCAGGATGCGCTGGAGCGGCCTGACCTACACCAGCACTCAGCGGCGCCACTTCTGCAGTTTCTGCGGCGGGCGCTGCGGTGCGCGGTGCAGGCGGATCGGCAGGCGCGGCGGCTCGGGCTCGTCTTCCACGAGCCACTTCTCCTTGAACGCCTGCAACGCCTCCTGCTGTACGGCCGCGTGTCGCGTCGACAAGAGCAGCGACGAGGGCGCGCACACTCGCGCACGAATCAACCCCAGGTCCGCGGCTGCATCGAACAAGCTCGGATACCAGCTCTGCCAACCGGGCAGCAGCCGCTCGACCTGTTCGCGCAGGTTCAGGCGCTCGGACGATTCGGGCAGTACGCTCATGACCGCCCTTTTTTACCACGATCTTCATGGCAGCTGCAGTCCTTGCATCACGCCGGATCTGTGCTAGTACTAGGCGACGCATTCAGCCGATACCAGTCGACGCGGCGCGTGACGAGCATCACCGCGGCGAGCGCAACGAACAGCACGATGGCGCCCAGCAAGAGTGCGTAGTCCTCCGACAACACGAGCGCGTACAAGAGCGCGTACACGCCACTCATTGCAACTCCTGCGACGGCTCCGCGCAGCGAGCTGCGCAACGCGCCCGCTATGTACACTCCGATGAGCAGCGCCAACGCGACCGCTGCAGTTACATACGCGCCCAGGAACGAGATGTGCTCGGAGAGCGCGATCAGCAGCAGATAGAACAGGCTCAGCGCGAGACCGATGAGCAGGTACTGCAGCGGATGCATCGGATTGCGGGTGATCTGCTCCCAGGCGAAGAACGTGAGGAAGGTCAGCGCGATGAACAGCAACGCATACTTCACCGCACGCTCGACGCGCTGATACACGTCCACCGCCTGATAGAGCCCGACGCCGAACGAGGACTCCTGCAGCGCCGCCTCGTTGACCTCGAATTCGCTCCACACCTGGCGATACGAGCGATTGAGCTCGAGCACCTGCCAGCGCGCGTCGAAACCGGTCCTGGTGATCGTGTGCTCGGCCGGCAGAAAGGCGCCGTGGAACGAGGGATGTGGCCAGTTCGAATGCAGCTGCAGCGTCGTCTTGCTGCCGAGCGGCAACATCGACAGATCGCGGCTGCCGGCAATCACGGTGCGAAACTCGAACGCGCGCGACGCACCTTCTGCCGGCGGGTCGAGGTCGATTGCGGTTTCGATACCGCGATACACAGCCGGTCCGCCCGGCCCGAGCTCGAGCGCGCGGCCGCCGAAGTTCGCCTGCGTCACTTCGCGCAGGCTGCGCACTTGCGAAAGCGGCAACAGCAGGCGGCTCTGATGCCACAAATACTGGATGTCGGGTCCGGCATTACCGGCGCGCTCGCGCAGCTCCTCGAAGTCGAACTCGCCCGCGAGATGCACGTCCGCGAGGTAGACAGGCACGGCGTAGATGCCGACGTAGCGCGGCTCTTCCTGCAGCTTCAGATCGACGCTCATCTCCAGGCGCGCCGGCAACAAATAGACGTCGTTGCGCACCAGCCGTGCGACCTCCTTGCCGTTGACGTTCTCGACCATCGTCTGTTGCATCGGCACGATCAGCATCGGCCCGCCGACCACGATGTTGCCGCCCCACCCTTCCGCGACTCGCTGGTAGGCCTGCTCACGCAGCGCCACACGCTCGCTCACCAGGCCGCGCAGCAGCGCGAGCGGCACGAGCAGCAACAGCACGATCGCACCGACCACGACTGCCTTGAGCGTCACCGAACCCGATTCGCCGATCCCGAACGCCATGGCCCGTTTCTCCCTCGCTTTGTGATGGCGGGGAGCCTGCGCCGCCAAGAGGGCAATCCCCCGACGCAATTCGGGCGAACTGTGGCGTGGATTGCAGCCCGCTGCGGCCCGCCACAACGCATTGCGGAGCGGTTGCGGCAGCGCTCGGCGGTATTGCGTGAAGAATCCGTAGCACTCTGCCGTGCGTAGCACATCAGTGATAACTTGCTTCCGTGAGCCTTCAGGAGCCAACCGCATGCTGATCCGAAAGCCCCGGCCGGGCGACAGCGCGGGCGTTCGCCCGTCGGAAATCACACCCGAGTCGGTCTATCTGAATCGACGCCGTCTGCTGCAGGCCGCGCTTGCCGCGGGTGTCGCAGGGCTCGGCGGAGCGTGGTCGGAACCCGCGCCGGCCGACGGCGCGCCGCTGCAGTACAAACGCAACGAGAAGTACAGCCTGACCGAAGCGCCCAACAGCTACGAAGACATCACGTCGTACAACAACTTCTACGAGTTCGGCATCGACAAGGGCGCGCCCGCTGCGAATTCCGCGCGCTTCAAGCCCACGCCGTGGTCGGTCGCCGTCAGCGGCGAGTGCGAGACCACCGGCACGTTCACTCTCGAGGATCTGCTCAAGGGACACGCAATCGAGGAACGCGTCTACCGGCTGCGCTGCGTCGAAGCGTGGTCGATGGTGATTCCGTGGACCGGCGTGCCGCTGGCGGACGTGCTCAAGCGCTTCAAGCCGACGTCGAAGGCGAAGTACGTCGCCTTCAAGACCGTGTTGCGCCCCGCCGAGATGCCGGGCCAGCGCTATCCCGTGCTCGAATGGCCGTACGTCGAAGGCCTGCGCATCGAAGAAGCGATGCATCCGCTCGCACTCCTCACCGTCGGCCTGTACGGCAAGACGCTGCCGAACCAGAACGGCGCGCCGCTGCGGCTGATCACGCCCTGGAAGTACGGCTTCAAGGGCATCAAATCGATCGTCGAGATCCGCTTTACCGAGCGCCAGCCGCCAACCTCGTGGAACATCTCGGCGCCGCACGAATACGGTTTCTACGCCAACGTCAATCCGAACGTGGATCATCCGCGCTGGAGCCAGGCGCGCGAGCGGCGCATCGGCCGTGGCCTGTTCGACTCGCGCGTGCCGACGCTGATGTTCAATGGCTATGAGAAAGAAGTCGCCGCGCTGTACCAGGGCATGGATCTGAAGAAATTCTATTGATGCCATCCGCGACCGTCGTTCGCTGGGTGCTGAAGCCAGCGTTGTTCCTGCTGTGCCTGCTGCCGCTCGCCTCGCTGGTGTGGCGCGCCCTGGAGCTAGGCGGCACGAATCTCGGCGCGAATCCGGTCGAGAAGATCCAGGACACCCTCGGGCAGTGGGGGCTGCGCATGCTGCTCATCACGCTCGCAGTCACGCCGCTGCGCGACTGGTTCGACGCGCCGTGGCTGATCCGGCTGCGGCGCATGCTCGGCGTGTATGCGTTCTTCTACGTGCTGCTGCACTTTCTCACGTGGCTGATCCTCGATCAGGATCTCTACTGGGCCGGCATCCTGCCCGACATCGCGCGCCGGCCGTTCATCACGATCGGCTTCCTGGCGCTGCTGCTGCTCACCCCGCTCGCGATCACCTCGACCAACGGCATGATGCGTCGCCTGGGCCGCCGCTGGAAAACGCTGCACAGATTGATCTACGCGATCGTGCTGCTCGGCATCTGGCACTACTACTGGCAGGTGAAGGCCGACGTGCGCGAGCCGCTGATCTACTTGGGCGTCGCGCTGGTGCTGCTCGGCTGGCGCGTGTGGAAAATGCGGCGGCGCTGGCTCCCGGCGCAGACCGCATGACTGGTTACAGCCGCGTGTCAGCGGCGACTTAACACCCGCGCTTATGCTTCAGGGATTTGCTTCGGCGCGCGCGGGTGCTTAGCGCCGATCGCCACAATGTGTGACGCACGTCTCTAGGGGCGTCAAACATCCCCCGCGTAGATTGTCAACGTCGCACGGCGCAGCTCGCGCCGAGTCCTACCACCAGTCACTGCAGAATGGGAGACGACGCATGGCCAATCCGTACGATACGGCGAGCGAGCGCATGTCGGTGCTGCCGCCGACGCTCAAGTTCAAGGGCGAGCTGTCCGCCGACGAGGATCTGCTGATCCAGGGCAGCGTGGAAGGCACGATTCACCACACGCAGCGCGTGACCGTGTGCGAGGAAGGCAAGGTGAAGGCGAGCATCACGGCGCAGATCATCAAGGTCGAGGGTGCGGTCGAGGGCGATCTGCACGCCGGCAAGTCGGTGTTCGTCGCCGAGTCCGGCAACCTGCGCGGCAACATTCATGCGCCGTCCGTTTGCCTGGTCGAGGGCTCGCGCTTCAACGGCGCCATCGACATGGACATGAAGTCGGCGCAGTCGTCGCCGCGCGGCGAGACCAAAGCCTCCCGGTCGGGCAAGTGAGCTGGAGAACTCTCATGCGTAATTTCGGTTTGGATCAACGTCAGGACTTCACCCAGCCAGCGCCGACGATGCAGCCGCCGCCGCTCGGCAGCAGGCCGGCCAGCGCGCCGACGCCGGGCACCCAGCGCAGCGTAGCCGTGCTCGGCCCGACCCTGCGCTTCAAGGGCGAGCTGAGCGCCGAGGAGGATTTCATCCTGCAGGGACGGATCGAAGGATCCATCAATCACACCCAGAGCGTAACCATCGGCACCGAGGGCGTGGTTCAGGGCAACATCCACGCGCGCGTCGTCACGGTGGACGGCTCGGTCGAAGGCGACCTGCACGGCACGGAATCGGTGGTGATCAATGCGACCGGCCGCGTGAGCGGCAACGTATTCGCCCCGCGCGTGGGCATCGTCGATGGCGCCCTCTTCAACGGCCGCATCGACATGGGAGCGCGGCAGGGGAGCGCGGCGCGTCCCAGCCAGAGCACCGAAGCCGCTGGCGTGCCGCTTTCCGCGGAAGACACGGAGCGCATGCTCGGGAAGTAATCGACCCAGCGCGCAGCCCTCCTTCGGGGATGGATCCCCGGAGGGGGCAGATTCCGGCGCGAGTTTGCGGAGGAGAAGAGAAGACCGGAGTATCTCTCGCCAGATCGCCAAGATCGCCAAGAAGACAAAGAAGGATTGAACTTCCGAATTACCAAATTCTGAAACTCCGAATTCTGGCCTTGGCGGTCTTGGCGATCTTGGCGAGAGATATTCTTCTCCTATCTCCCTCCGCAACAACCTCTACACCCGCACGCTACGCGCGTCACATCGCGGTGCGGATCGACCAGAGCTCGGGGAAGAACCGCAGCTCGAGCGCCTTGGTGAGATACGACACGCCGCTGGTGCCGCCGGTGCCGCGCTTGTAGCCGATGATGCGCTCGACCGTCTTCATGTGGCTGAAGCGCCAGAGCTGGAACTGATGGTCGAGGTCGACCAGCTTTTCCGCCAGCTCGTACAGATCCCAGTTCTCATCGACGCTGTGATAGACCGACAGCCATGCGGCCGCGACCTGCTTGTTCGGCTGGTACGGCTGCGACCAGTCCCGGTCCAGGCATTCCTGCGGGATCTCGAAGCCGCGCGAGCTCAGCAGGCGGATCGACTCGTCGTAGATGCTCGGCGTATTCAGTGCGCGCTGCAGCGCCTCGTACCCGGCAGCGTCGCGTCGATGCACCTCGATCATCTCCGCGTTCTTGTTGCCGATGACGAACTCCAGCATGCGGTATTGCACTGACTGAAATCCGGACGCGCGGCCGAGCTGATTGCGGAACATCGAGTATTCCGCGGGCGTCATCGTCGCCAGTACGTCCCACGACTGCACCAGCTGCGCCTGGATGCGCGACACGCGCGCCAGCATCTTGAACGACGGACCGAGATCGTCGCGGCGGATATGATCCCGCGCCGCCGTCAGCTCGTGCAGGCACAGCTTCATCCACAGCTCGGAGGCCTGGTGGATGATGATGAACAGCATCTCGTCGTGCTCGACCGAGACCGGACGCTGCGCGGAGAGCAGCTGATCGAGCCGGAGGTATTGGCCGTAACTCTGCGACTCGCCCAAGTCCCAGTGCACCTGCTCGTCGGACAGGTCGACCGGACGTGCCGGGGGGTTCGGGTCGTGCTCGCTCACGAGAACATCCATCCAGGAACGCTTTGCCAGCCGCGCAGCAGCTCGCGATCGAGCTCGCGATAGTCGGGCTCGAAGCTCTCGACCAGCGACCAGAAGCGATTCGAGTGATTCATGTGCCGCGTGTGGCAGAGCTCGTGGACCAGCAGGTAGCGCACTACCTGCGGCCGCAGGAACAACAGGGACACATTCATGCTGATCGTGCCGCTTGCCGAGCAACTGCCCCAGCGCGTGCGCTGCCGGCGAATCTGCGCACGCGAATAACGGAAGCCGCCCTCCGCCGCCACCCGGGCCAGCTCATTGCCGAGCTGCTCTCGCGCCACGTCGGCGAGCCACTCGCGCAGCGCAGCGGTCACCGCACGTTCGTCGTGCAGAGGTCCGCTCACGATGATGACGTTCTCTCCGCCGACGCGGATGCGCGCAGCGGGACCCGCGGCGTGCTGGTACTCAACCGCGTAGTGGCGATCGATCGCGGGCAGCCTGATCGACGTCGGACGCCTGTCGTCGATGGCCGCCGCAGTCGACAGATCTTCGATGCGGCGATGGATCCACTGCCGGTGCGTGCCTACGAATTTCTGCACCGCTGCAGGCGACGCGCCCGGCGGTACGACGACTTCGACTCGGCCGCCCGGATAAACGCGCACCGACAACCGCCGTGCGCGTCGGCTCACGCGCACCGTCCACCGATCGGCAGCGCTGCGCGCATCGAACAGTTGCAGCTGCGGAGACATGAAAGATGGAAACTGGCGCCGGTTCACGTGCACAGTGTAATTCAGCACAGTGTAGTTTACTGAGGCCTCGTCGCGGCAGCTTGCAGCAGTTGCTGCGCCTGCCGGTAGTCCGGCGCCAGCACCAGCGCCCGCTCGAGAGCGTCGCGCGCCGCGACCGGATCGCCGCGTTGCAGGTAGGTTTCGCCCAGCATCGTCAGCGCTTCCACGTGGCCCCAGTCGGGCTTACCCGGACGCGAGGGCGGCGCAGCCTCGAAGCTCGCAACCACTGCGCGCCAGCGCTCCGTTGCCGCAGGGTCCGTTGCGGTGTTCGGCCCGCAGAGCGCCTGGATCAGCTTGACGCGCGGATTGTCCGGAGCGAGCCCTGTTGCCGTACGCAGCGGTTTGCTGTCCGCACAGCCTGCCGAGCCGGTGCGAGCCGTCGCTGAATGACCCTCGCATGCCGCCTGGATCGCGAGCGCTTCCGCCAGCCCGGCCTCTTTCTCGACTGCGCTGCGTGCATGCCGTGCACACGCCTGCGCCGCCTTCGACGCCAGCGACTTCGCGTTGGGCCGTGGCCGCTGATCCGCCAGTGGCTGCAGATACAGCTGCGACAGCTTCCAGTTGCCGTACGCCAGCTGATAGGCCTTGCTGGACACCAGGGAATCTTCGACCTGGAACTCTTCGAGCGACTTCAGGACGGTTTCGATCGCCTGCGGGTCGCTGGTGTAGAACCCGTATTGCATGCGGGCCGCTGCATCGTCGAGCTCCGTGACGCTCTCCCCGTAGGCTCCTTGCGCGACCAGCGCTGCCAGCAGCAGCCCGCAGGGCGTTGCTCTACAATTCATGACCCGCACGATAGCACAGGCTGCCTTCGACGCAGATTCGCCCCATTGCCCGCTCCGCTCATCGACATCGGCATCAATCTCGCCCATGACAGTTTCGACTCCGATCGCGCTGAAGTGATCCAGAGGGCTGCGGCTGCCGGCGTGACGCGCATGGTGATCACCGGCAGCTCGCTGCCCAGCACGCGCGCGGCAATCGAACTGGTCCGCAGCGATCCGCAGCGATTCCGGTGCACAGCGGGCGTTCATCCGCATCACGCGACTGACCTCGACGAGACGTCGCTGTCGGAGCTCGCAACCCTCGCCGCGCAGCCGGAAGTCGTGGCGGTCGGCGAGTGCGGACTCGACTACTTTCGCAACTTCTCGCCGCGACCGGCGCAGATCGCGGCGTTCCGGCACCAGCTCGACCTCGCGGTCAAGGTGCGCAAACCGGTCTTCCTGCATCAGCGCGATGCGCATGACGAGTTCCTGACGACCCTGCGCGAATACGGGCCGCAACTCGTCGGCGGCGTCGCCCATTGCTTCACCGGCGGCAGCGCCGAAGCGAGCGCCTATCTCGATCTCGGCCTGTACATCGGCATCACCGGCTGGATCTGCGACGAGCGGCGCGGCCTGCACCTGCGCGAAGTCGTGCGCACGATCCCGGCGGAGCGCCTGGTTGTCGAGACGGACGGTCCGTACCTGCTGCCGCGCGACCTGAATCCGAAGCCGCACAGCCGGCGCAACGAGCCGATGTACCTGCCGCACGTGCTGCAGGCCGTCGCCGCGGCCCGGGGTCAGTCACCACAGGAACTCGCGTCTCTCACGACGCGTAACGCTCTCACGCTATTCGGCTGGCCCGCGCCGGCCGTGGAGGTTTGAATGAACTCTGGAATCGACACGGCGCGCCTCACCCGCTACATCGATACCGCCTGGGACCAATCGATCGTGCCGGCGCTTTCCGAATACATCCGCATCCCGAACAAGTCGAAGCACTTCGACCCGCAATGGGAACAGCACGGTCACATGCTGCGCGCCGCGGAGCTGATGAAGAAGTGGTGCGAGCAGCACGCGCTGCCGGGCATGAAGATCGAGATCGTGCGCCTGCCCGGGCTCACGCCGGTGCTTTACATCGACGTACCGGCGTCCGGCAATCCTGCGGGCCGCTCGAACGATTGCGTGCTGTTGTACGGCCACATGGACAAGCAACCGGAATTCAGCGGCTGGGCCGAAGGGCTCGAGCCGTGGAAACCCGTACTTCGCGATGGACGTCTCTACGGCCGCGGCGGCGCGGACGACGGCTACGCAGTGTTCGGCTCGCTGCTCGCGTTGCGCTCCCTGGCCGACCAGAACATTCCATATGTGCGCAGCGTGATCCTGATCGAGGGCAGCGAAGAGAGCGGCAGCCCCGACCTGCCCGCTTACATCGATGCGCTCGCCGATCGCATCGGCGAGCCGTCGCTGGTCGTGTGCCTCGATGCCGAGTGCGGCAACTACGATCAGTTCTGGTGCACTACTTCGCTGCGCGGCAATCTCGTCGGCACGCTGCGTGTCGAAGTGCTGCAGGAAGGCGTGCACTCGGGCATGGCGAGCGGCATCGTGCCGTCGAGTTTTCGAATCGCGCGCCGCTTGCTGGAGCGCATCGAGAGCGCCGAGACCGGCAAGCTGATCGATGCCCTGTGGACCCGGATTCCGGAGGATCGCCTGCAGCAGGCGCGCGGTGCTGCGCAGACGCTGGGTAAGGGCGTCCACGGCAAAATGCCTCTCGCCGGCCGTACGCGGCCAATGAGCGACGACATCTACGAGCTGTTGCTCAACAGCACGTGGCGGCCCACGCTCTCGGTAACCGGCGCCGAAGGACTGCCCTCGCTGCAGAACGCCGGCAACGTGCTGCGCCCGTACACGTCGCTCAAGCTGTCGTTTCGCCTGCCGCCGGGCGTCGACGCGAAGGCGGCTGCGAACGCGGTCAAGCAGGTGCTGGAGAGCGATCCGCCTTACGGCGCAACCGTCAGCTTCAACGTGGAATCGAGCGAAGGCGGCTGGAATGCGCCCTCCACCGCGCCGTGGCTCGAAGCCGCGATTCAGTCGGCGTCGCGCGCGTTCTTCGGTCGCGACGCGATGTACATGGGCGTCGGCGGCACGATTCCGTTCATGGGCATGCTGAGCGAGAAGTTTCCGCGCACGCAGTTCCTGGTCACCGGCGAGCTCGGCCCGCACTCGAATGCGCACGGGCCGAACGAGTTCCTGGATATTGCGATGGGGAAACGGGTGACGGCGTGCGTCGCGCACGTCGTAGCCGAACACGCGAAAAAGAACTCGTAGCTACGCCGCCAGCGGATTCGGCTCGGCGTTGCGCTTGACGTTCGCCCAGACGTCGCCGAACGCCGCGGTGATGTTGCCGCGCGCCTTGTCCACCGGCGGGAAATCCTGCGTCAGGCCGTCGATGCGCAGGCAGTTGCGCGGCTTGCCCTTCGGGAATTCGCTGCGCAGCGTGAACAGCAGCCGGCCTTCGACCGGCACATCGCCCGTCAGCAGCCGCACCGCCGCCATGCGGTCGTACAGCGCGTGCTGCGGGTTTGTGAACGTATAGCGGCGCTTCTTGCCGATCGCGGTCCACTCGAGCATCTGGTCGCCGCCGAAGATCGCACCGGGGTGATCCAGCAGGTCCGCGACCAGCAGGCCACGCTGCGTGAGCAGCAGATAGTGGACGTGGATCTGGCCGCCGTTGCCGTTCGGGATCAGCACGTTCTTCAGCATCTCATAGGCGACGTTGGAGATCGCCGCGTCGATCGCCCGCCGCGTGCGATACGCGCGCAGCAACAGGTAGGCCCAGACGAGCAGCGCAAGCGCGGCGACCGCGCCGGCAACGACATACCACCACGTCGGAATGTGTTCGGGAATCTGGATCATCAGCTCTTCTGCAGCTCCGTACGCAACGCTTCGAGCGTCGGGTCGAGTTCCTTTTCCTGCCGAGGCAGCGACAGCAAGCGCGCCAGGCTGGCGGGCACGGGCGCTACGCGGCCGGTCTGCGCCTCGACGATCTCGCTGAACTTCGCCGGATGAGCCGTCGCGACGATCACCCAGTGACCGCGCGCGCCGCGCGCCAGCAGCCGGCGGAACACCTTGGCCGCAGTCGCGCTGTGCGGGCACCACAGCCGGTCGAGCTCGTGCGCGTCGCGGCGGATGGTGCCGCGGATCTCGATGTCGTCGACGCTCGACGCGCCGATCTGCCCCTGCAGCTCCTCGAAGTCCGGATGCAGCGCGCGCAGCCGCTCCATGTTGCTCGGGTCGCCGACGTCCATCGCGTTCGCCAGCGTCGCGACGCTCGGGCGCGGCGCCCACTCGCCGGTGCGCAGATATTCCGTGATCGACTGATTCGCGTTCGTGGCGAGCACGATTTCCCCGATCGGCACGCCGATGTGACGCGCCCAGATGCACGCCAGCGCGTTGCCGAGATTGCCGGTCGGCACGATGAAGTTCGCGCGCCGGCCGCTCTCGCGCCACAGCTGCAGGCCCGCCTGCGCGAAGTAGACCATCTGCGGCAGCAGGCGACCGATGTTGATGCTATTGGCGGACGACAGCTGATGCGTCTCGGCGAGCGCCGGATCTGCGAACGCCTCTTTCACGATGCGCTGGCAATCGTCGAAGGAGCCGTGCACCGCGAAGGTCCGCACGTTGCCGCCCCAGCACGCGAGCTGCTGCGCCTGCCGGTCCGAGACGCGCCCTTGCGGATACAACACCGCGACGTCGACCCACGGTTTGTTGTGAAACGCAGCCGCGACCGCGGCGCCGGTATCGCCCGAAGTGGCCACCAGAATCGTCAGCCTGCGCTTCTGACCGCGACGAATTCGTTCCAGGCACGAAGCGAGGAAGCGCGCGCCGAAATCCTTGAACGCGCTCGTCGGGCCGTGAAACAGCTCCAGCACTGACAGCGGCGCGGGCGCATTCGGCAGGCCGACCAGCGGCGCCGGAAAATCGAACGCCTCCTTGCAGATCGCCGGCAGCTCGGGCGCGAGCGGATCGCCCGCAGCGAACGGCGCAAGCAACGTCGTGGCGATCTGCGGCAGCTCGACGTCCGCCTCGAACTGCCGCGTCGTGAAATGCGGAAACTCCCTGGGAACGTACAACCCGCCGTCCGGCGCGATACCGCGCGCAATGGCTTCGCCGAGCTGCACGGCGTGGTCGGCGTTGCGGGTGCTGATGTAGTGCATGGAGAGGGGCTCGGAGGTCAGGCGACTTTTGTCATTCGAGAATGCGCGCGCCGGCCGGATCGAGCGTCGAGATCCAGGCATCGCTGGCGAGACCGTGCGCGGCGAACGCCGCCGTCATCGCATCGCGAATGAGCTCCGCATGCTGCTGCTCGCACCAGGCGAACACCGTCGGCCCGGCGCCCGAAATCGAGCATCCGAGCGCGCCGTTGGCCATGGCGCCCTCCTTGACTGCTTTGAAGCCCGGGATCAGCACCTGGCGCTGCGGCTCGATGATCACGTCTTCGAGGGACTCCCGTATCAGCTGCAAGTCGCCGGTGAAGCACCCGGTGAGAAATCCGGCGAGGTTCGCAGATTGCCAGATCACGTCCGACAGATCGATGGAGCGGTTGAGGATCTGCCGCGCCTCGCGCGTCGACAGCATCATGTGCGGATGCACCAGCACGCAGCGCACGGTGGACGGCACGGGAATCTGCTTCACATTGGGATTGTCGATGCCGACCGTGAGCACCAGCCCGCCGTACAGGGACGGGGCGATGTTGTCGACGTGCACCGAGCCGCTGGCGACCGCCTCGCCCTTCATCGCGAACTTCAGCAGCTCGAGCTTGCCGAGGGGCTCGGGGAGCAATGCGTTCGCCGCGACCACCGCCGCGACCGCGGACGCCGCCGAGCCGCCCAGCCCGGAGCCGAGCGGAATGCCTTTGTGGATCGCGAGGTCGATGCCGAAGTCCAGCTTCAGGTCGCGGACCATGCAGAGCACACCCATACCGGCCGTGTTGCGCTCCGGCTCGCGCGGCAAGTCGACGGCCACGCCGGTGATGGCGCTGATGGTCACGCCCGGTTCGGGAATGCGGCGTGCGGTCACGCGATCGCCGATCGCCTGGAAGCTGTGTCCGAGGACGTCGAAACCGACTGCGACGTTGCCGACGCTGGCGGGTGCGAATGCTGTGGCTGCCTGCCGCATGCTCAGAGTTTCACGCCGAGGTAAGCGCACACGCGCAGCAGATCGCCGAACACGCCGCCCGCCGTCACTTCCGGACCGGCGCCGGGGCCCTGCACCACCAGCGGGTTCTGGTTGTAGCGCTGCGTAAGGAAACGCACGACGTTGTCGGTAAGATT
The DNA here is from genome assembly GCA_044866955.1 of Steroidobacteraceae bacterium. Classification (GTDB taxonomy): domain Bacteria; phylum Pseudomonadota; class Gammaproteobacteria; order Steroidobacterales; family Steroidobacteraceae; genus Steroidobacter. Next base: position 9,013 of record JBIOUH010000205.1, on the reverse strand, counting down.
GATGTTGGCGAACGTGTGCGTGCGCTCCAGCTCGACCAGTCCGACCGAGGCCTTGCCCGTAGCGGCATCGAGAGAGCCGATGTAGCGCAGCACCCGGTTGCGGCTGCGGGCGGCCTGCAGCCGCTCTGCCATCGCGTTGTCGAACTGCGGCAGGCGCTCCAGGAACTCGTCCAGGCTGCAGCCGACCAGTGCGCGCGGCACGAGGCTCTCTAGCTGCACGTCGTCGAGCTCCAGCCGCAGTCCCATCTCGCGACCGAGGATGATCAGCTTGCGGGCGAAGTCGGTGCCCGACAGGTCGTCGCGCGGATCCGGCTCGGTGTAGCCGCGCGCCTTTGCCTGGCGCACGACGGAGGAGAACGGCTCCGTGCCGTCCCACACGTTGAATAGATACGACAGAGTGCCGGACAACATGCCTTCGATGCAGCGGATCTGGTCGCCGGTATCGCGCAGATCCCGCAATGTCTGGATCACCGGCAGACCAGCGCCCACCGTGGCCTCGTACAGGTAGTGGGCACTGCCCGCCCGTCGCGCCTCGTGCAGGCGCGCGTAGAACTCCAGGTCGGCGCTGTTCGCCTTCTTGTTCGGCGTCACGATGTGGATGCCGCTCGCGAGCCAGCCCGGATAGCGATCGGCCACGTCCTGGCTCGATGAGCAATCGATGATGATCGCGTGCGGTAAATGGTCCGCGTGGATGTGCTGCGCGAAGCGGGTCAGATCGGCAGCCTCGGCGCGGCTGGCGAATGCATCGCGCCAGCGCGGCAGCTGCACTTCGTGGTCCACCAGGTGCATGCGCTTCGAGCTCATGATGCCGCGGACCCGCAGGTCGAGCTTCAGCTCGCGCGACAATCGCTGAACCTGCGAAGCGAGCTGATCGAGCAGCGCGCTGCCGACGACGCCGGGACCGATGAGCCCGACGGAGACCGTGTACGGCGAAAGGTAGAAGCTCGAATGCACCGAGCGCAGCGCGCGCGCCGAATACTTGCTGTCGATCACCGCTGAGATGTTGCGCTCCGACGCGCCCTGCGCAATCGCGCGGACGCTGACCGCGGCAGTCCCGAGGGCACCGAACACTTTCGCGGCGACACCGTGCGAGCCCGCCATGCCGTCGCCGACGACGGCGAGGATGCTGCAGCCCGGATCGACCTGCACCTGCTGGATCTGTCCCTCGCGCAACTCGCGGTCGAACGCCTGCCGGACGACCGTTTCGGCGCGTGCGGCCTCGGCTTCCGGAATCGCGAAGCAGATCGAGTGCTCGGAGCTGCCTTGCGAGATCAAAATCACCGAGATGCCGTGATCGCGCAGCGCGCCGAACAGGCGATGCGCCGTGCCGGGTACGCCGATCATGCCGGCGCCTTCGAGGTTCACCAGCGCGACGCGGTCGATGCAGGTGATGCCTTTGACCGCGATCTCCGAGGTGGGGTTGGCGCAGATCAGCGTGCCGGCCTTCTCGGGAGCGAAGGTGTTGCGGATCCAGATCGGGATGCCCTTCAGCACCGCCGGCGCCATCGTCTGCGGGTGAATGACTTTGGCGCCGAAGTATGCGAGCTCCATCGCCTCGTTGTAGGACAGGGAGTCGATGACCTTGGCGTCCGGCACCAGCCGCGGGTCGGCGCTCAGCACGCCGTCCACGTCGGTCCAGATGTGGATCTCCTCGGCGTCGAGCAAGGCGCCGAAGATCGAGCCGGAGAAGTCGCTGCCGTTGCGGCCGAGCGTCGTCTGCAGCCCCTTCGGATCGCGCGCGATGAACCCCGTGATGATCAGAGTGGCGGGTACAGCCGGGTCGCGGGGAATCATGCGCTCCACATTGGCCTGCGAGACGTCCCATCGCACGGCCGGGCCGAGCGGTCCCCATTCCACCGACACGATGTCGCGGGCATCGATCCAAAGCACGTTGCCGGGGCGCCGGCCGCGATTGCGCAGGTACGCACTGAACAGGCGTGTCGACCAGATCTCGCCGTAGCCGGCGATCAGGTCGCGCACCGGCTGCGAAGCCGAGCGAATCAGCGCTACCGTGTTCAGGATTCCGGCGATGTCCCGGCAGTCCTGTCCTAGCGTCGCAAGGAATTCGTTGCGGGCCGAACCGGCGAGCAGCGTGTCTGCAATCACCTCGTGGCGATGGCGCAGTGCCTCGATCGGCTCGGCGAGCGGACCGTCCTGGCGCTCCGCGGTGGCGACCAGGTTGAGCAGCGCGTCGGTGACGCCGCGGCAGGCAGACAGCACGACGCCGAGCCGCGGATGCGGATCCTGCTCGAGGATCCGTGCGACGCGCTCCATGCAGACGGCATCGGCGACACTCGATCCGCCGAACTTATGTACGCGCCAGCGTTGCACTTGCCAGGATCTCTTGTTGCTCTCTCAAGGCGACCGCGCAGCCGCTGCGATCCGGCGCATGACCACCGGGAGGGGGATGCAAACACTCGGGAGCGCGGAGGCTGGGAGGGCGACACTCTACTGGGAGGTCAGCCGCCCGGGCAACTGCAACTGGCGGAAAACTAGCCGGAAGTATCGAGCCGGCCGAAGGCGAGCAGTGCGCCCGCCTCTTCTTCGCCCGCCGCGTGCGGAAATCCAGGGCGTGCGAAGCAGATCGTCTCGCCCGGGTCCGGTTGGGCGGTGGCCGCGGCGCTCTCGTTGAAATACATCACGCGGGCGGGGCCCACCTGGATCAGGTCGCGATGCCGCAGCGCCCGGCGCAGGATGCGGCGCGAGTTCACGACCAGGCCGTTGGTGCTGCCGAGATCGAGCATCAGGTCCTGGCCGTTGTCGTGGACGATCAGCGCGTGGTAGCGGCTGACGAACACGGAGTCGATCGAGACGTCGGCTTCCTCGCCGCGCCCGACCAGGATGCGGTCGCCCTCGAGCGTGATCTCGCGGTCCGGCAGACCCTGCATGGTGATGATCAGCTTGGCCCGTGGCGCGGGTGCATCGCTCGACTCGACGATGTAGCCCGGCGCGACGACGGAGACGCGCCGCTTGTTCTCCCATCCGAGCTCTTCGGTCGCGTGATCAAGGGCCGACGTCGTGACCAGCGGCGCGCCCTCGGAGGCCGCCCACGCGAGTGCCCTCGCGCACAACTTGTTGACGCGGGCAGGCACGCCGCCGCTGCACGCGTGAATGTGCGACATCAACGTGTAGGGCATCAACGCATCCGGATTGACCGCGCCCGCTGCCCGCAGACGGTGGGCGACGTATGCCGCTGTCTGGTCCTCGGTCAGCGGCCCGAGCGAGAACCGCGGCACGTTCGCCGTCAGCAGCTCCGCCATCCGCGGCGATTCGAGAACGAGGTTGAGGGAGGGCTGGCCGAGCAGCAGCACCTTGAGCACGCGCATGCCGTCGACCTCGGCGGCGGCGAGGTAGCGCAGCTCTTCGAGGACCGACGGATGCATCGCCTGCGGATTCTCGATGACCAGCAGGCAGATGCGCCCCATGCTCGCCTGGTGCGCCATGAAGCGCTCCAGGCAGCGGCGGCGGTCGGTCTTGTCGACCTCATCCGCCGAGAACCCGAACTGACGCAGGATGTCCTGCAGGAACTCGCGCGCGCTGATCGTTTCCTGGTGAACCGCGGCGGCGACGATGCGCTCGTCGAGGTCCTTCAGCAGACGGTGGATGAGCAGGCTCTTACCGCAGCCGTGCTCGGCGGTGACCACGCCGAGGCGCGCGTTGGTCCATAGGGAGTGGCCCATGAACTCGAGCGCCCGCAGGTGCTGGTCGCTCGGAAAGAAGAACGCATCCTCGTCTGTCCGGGCGAAAGGGGCAGTGGCGAGGCCGAACCCCACGGACTCCTGCAGAGATGCTGCAATCTCAGTCATGTAAGAGCTTTAGCAATTCTCCGCAACTCGCTGACTTTCATACATTTGACCCCTTCAGTTAGAGTCATTCGCGAGTCGCGTCACTGGACAATAGACGTAACTTTGCACAAGCACAAGGCAAACGCCTGGGTAGCAGCGCGGTGCGATGGTGGGTCGGGTGGGAATCGAACCCACGACCAATGGATTAAAAGTCCAGTGCTCTACCGACTGAGCTACCGACCCACGTATGAGAGGCGTCACGGGAGGGCGCGCATGATACCGAAATGCCCCGCGCTCGTTCACGGAATGTAACGCGTCGGGTCCGGTTCCCCTGCGGCCTTGAAGCCGTCGCGGCGCAGCCGGCAGGCATCGCAGCGGCCGCACGCCCTGCCCTCGGCGTCTGCCTGGTAGCAGGACACCGTCAGTGAGAAATCGACGCCGAGTTCGAGGCCGCGGCGAATGATCTGCGCCTTCGTCAGATCGATCAGCGGCGTCGCGATCTCGAACTTCAGCGTGCCTTCGACGGCCGCCTTGGTCGCGAGGTTCGCGACGCGCTCGAACGCCGCGACGAACGCCGGGCGGCAATCGGGATAGCCGGAATAGTCGACGGCGTTCACACCGATGAATATGCGCGGCGCACTGAGCACTTCCGCCCAGCCGAGCGCAAAGGCCAGCATCACCGTGTTCCTCGCCGGTACGTAGGTGACAGGAATCCCGATCTGCGGCGATTCGGGTATTGCAATCGACGCATCGGTGAGCGCGGAACCGCCGATGCCACCGAGGTCGATGCGCAGCGTCCGATGCTCGACTGCGCCGAGTGCGCGCGCGACCCTGGCAGCAGCATCGAGCTCGGCGCGATGGCGCTGTCCGTAGTCGAGGCTCAGCGCATAGCAGCCATGGCCGCGCTCGCGCGCGATCGCCAGCGTCGTGGCGGAATCGAGGCCGCCGGAGAGCAGAACGACTGCACGCTCCATCATTTCCCCGGTGTGTCGCCCCAGAGCACCTTGTGCAGCTGGATCTGCAGCCGCACCGGCAGGCGCTCGTCGAGGATCCACTGCGCGAGGTCGCGCGCCTCGACCTGGCCGTAGCTCGGGCTGAACAGCACGGTGCAGCGCTCGTCGAGCCGCTGCGAGCGCACCAGGTCACGCGACCAATCGAAGTCCGCTCGGCTGCAGATGACGAATTTGATCTGCTCGTCCGGGCGCAGCAGCACCAGGTTTTCGAGCCGATTGCGCGCGTCCTCGCCGCTGCCCGGCGTCTTGACGTCGACCACGCGCACGACGCGCGGATCGACCTTGCTGACATCGATGGCGCCGCTGGTTTCGAGAGAGACGCGATGGCCGGCGTCGCACAGCCGGCGCAGCAGGTCGAAACAACCCTTCTGCGCGAGCGGCTCGCCGCCGGTTACGCACACGCGCTGCGTCTGGAATGCGGAGACCTTGCCGAGGACGTCGTCGAGACTCAGCCACTCGCCGCCGTAGAACGCGTACTGCGTGTCGCAGTACTGGCAGCGCAACGGGCAGCCGGTGAGCCGGACGAACACGGTGGGCCAGCCGACGCTGTCCGCCTCGCCCTGGATCGACAGGAAAATCTCGGTGATCTTGACCCGAGCCGGCGCCGCCTGCTCAGCAGGGGCAACCGCCGATGACGGCGCGGCGCTCACTGCTCACCTTCCTTCCCCATCCATCTTCGCCAGACGCTGGCTCGCGAGACGTGCGGCTGTCGTGTCTCCGAAACGCTGCACGACCTGGCTAAGCGACGAACGCGCTTCCGCCCAGTTCTTCAGCTCGTAGTTGCAGAAACCGATCTTCAGCAGCGCGTCCGGGGTCTTGCGCGAATCCGGATATTTCTCGAGCACCGTGCGGAAATCGCGCAGCGCATCGGGATATTGCTTGTTGACGTAGTGAGCCTCGCCCAGCCAGTACTGCGCATTGTCCGCCAGCGCGCTGGTCGGAAACGTCGTCAGGAACTGCCGGAATCCCGAGATCGCCTCGTTGTACTTGCCGTCCTTGAGCAGGTCGAACGCTGCCTGGTAGTTCGCACGATCGTCGCCCTGCGGGACCGGTAGATCCGTGCCGCTACCGCTGCTCACGGATGCACGCGGGCCGCCGCCTTCGAGCGCGGTGAGCCGGCGATCGGCGTCGCCATACATGTCACGCTGCTGGTTCTGCGTTTGCTGCACCTGGTGCTGCAGCTCGTCCAGTTGACCCCGCAGCGTGCGCACTTCGGCCTGTGAGGCTTCGATCCGCTGCGACAGGTCGAGCAGACTGTTGTTGGCCAGCACGCGCTCGATGCGCAGCAACCGGCCGTCCAGCTCGGTGAGCTTCTGAACCACCGGATCTTCTTCCGGCGGAGTCGTCGCGCAGCCTGAGAGCCAGGCGCAGGCTGCAGCAACGATCACGAATCGAACGCTCGTCATGGGTGACTCTCTGCTAGCGGCCGTAGACCAGCTCGACGCGACGGTTCTTGGCGTAGGCCGCCTCGTCGCTGCCCTGCACGGCTGGGCGCTCTTCGCCGTAGCTGACTGTAGTGATCTGCGCCTCCGTCACACCCTGCAGCATCAACGCGCGGCGCACGGCTTGCGCGCGCCGCTCGCCGAGGCCGATGTTGTACTCACGCGAGCCGCGCTCGTCCGAGTGGCCTTCCAGCCGGACTTTGTTGTTGGCGCTGGCGTTCAGGTACTTGGCGTGCGCGGTAACGATAGCCACGAACTCGGGCTTGATCTCGGCCCGGTCGTATTCGAAGTAGATGACCGTGCCGGTCTGCTTCGCGACCTCCAGCAGCTCGTTCGCGCTGCCAGTCCCCTGGCCGACACTCGTGTCGCTGGTCGCGCCGGACTGGCCCGACTGCTGTTCAGGCTGGTTGCTGGCGTCGGGCAGCGCGGGGGGCTTCGACTTACAAGCTGCCAGGGCCAAGCCACTCATCGCGATCAGCATCAGTTGCGCTACACGCATTCACCTCTCCTACAAAGGACTCAGGACCGTAAAAATCGCGCGAAATTCTGCCACAAAGCCTGCCCGCACGCTCAGCGACCGGCGGGGAACGGCGACCAGACCGGCTCGCGCTGATCGGCGTCGCCCTGCGCCTTGAGCGTCTGCTGGAACTGGGTGTCGACGCCCGCAGTGGCGAGGCGGCCGCGGCCGCGAACCTGCGTCGCATAAATGACCATTGCGCCGTTGGGTGCGAAGCTCGGGCTCTCATCCTGGCGGCCGTCGCTCAGCACGCGCACGGAGCGCGACTTCAGGTCCACGGCTCCGATCCGGAAATTGCCATTGTCCTGCAGCACGACTGCCAGCTGTTTGCCGTCGGGCGAAAGCCGCGGGCGCGCGTTGTAAGGTCCATCGAACGTGATGCGCGTGGCGCGCTCCGGGCTGGCGACATCGATCTCGTAGATCTGCGGGCTGCCGGCACGATCCGAATTGAAGTAGAGCTTGCGCCCGTCCGCCGACCACGTCGGCTCGGTGTCGATGCCGGGGTCGAAGGTCATGCGCTTCAGTTCCTGCGACTGCAGCTTCAGCGTGTAGATGTCGACGTCGCCGTCCTTGCGCGAAAGCGTCAGCGCCAGCGTGCTGCCGTCCGGCGACCAGGACGGCGCGCCATTGATGCCCGCCCTGGCCGAAACGCGGGTGCGCTCCGCCGTGCGCAATGTCTGGACGTAGATGGCCGACATCTTGCCCTCGAACGACACGTACGCGAGCTGCGCGCCATCGGGTGACCAGGCCGGCGACATGATCGGCTCGTCCTGGTCCCGGATGATCTTGGCGTTCTCGCCGTCGTAGTCGGCAACGATCAGCTTGTACTGCTGCTTCGGCGGCGTGCCTTCGGCGGTGACGTAGGCAATGCGCGTCGAAAACGCGCCGCGGACGCCGGTGAGCTTCTCGTAAATGATGTCCGAGATCCGATGCGACAGAGCTCGCAGCGATGGGGCCGTCGCGGTCAGCTCCCTGCCGGGCTCCGTTCCGGCCAGCCGCTGGCCGTTGAGCACGTTGTAGAGCTCGAACTGCGCGGCGTACCGATCGGCGCCCTGCGCCATGAGCTTGCCGACCACGATGAAATCGGTGCGGATGTAAGAGCGCCACTCGTCGAAGCGGATCTCCTGACCGGTGGTCGGCCGGTCGACCATCTTGTCGAGGTCGACGGGCTCGAAGCGGCCGCTTCGGTGCAGGTCCGAGGCGATCACTTGCGCGACGTCGAAGGGCGCGACATCGGTCCCCGTCCAGCCGAAGGGCACGACGGCGACCGGCACTGCGTTTTCCTGGCCGCGCGTGATGTCCACCACGAGCTGGGCCTGCGCCACCGCGCCGAACAGCAAGGCGCCCAGGAGTACGGCGATGCGCGCCGTTGTAAGTTTCAGCATGGTCATGTGAAGCATTCCACCTTGAGAGGGTTCACTGGGGTTTGAAGTTCAGAACAACGGTGCGCTCGAACAGGCGGGGGTCTTCCGGCGTCGGCAGCGGCGATGCGCGCTTCACGGCTACCTCGATCGACTGGCGCAGCGCCTCGTCGCCATTGCACTCGCCCGCCTGGACCGAGAGCACAGTTCCGGTCGGGGCCTGCGTGATGTTCACCGTGCACACGACTCCCGGCCGCGCCGACGGCGGCTTGTTCCACTGTCGTTCGATGGCTCGCATGACCATCAGGCGATACGCGGCATAGGCATCGGACGTCTTGAGCTCGTTCTCCCCTTCTTCGCTCTCGAGTTGCTTGCGCAACTCGTCCTCACGCTGCTGCTGGGCGCGCGTCTCTTCCGCCGCCTTGCGCCGTTCCGCCTCTTCCTTCTGCTTGCGTTCGATCTCGGCGACGCGCTTGCGCTCCTCTTCGGCCTTGCGTTGCCGGTCGGCTTCCACTTGCGCCTTGCGCTCAGCTTCTGCCTGGGCCTTGCGTTCCGCTTCCTGCTTCTCGCGTACCTGCTGCTCCTCGACCACGCGGCGCTGCTGGTCCTCGCGTTGCTTCTGCTCCTGCTCACGCTGCTGTTCGGCCTTCTGTTCCGCCTCGCGCCGCTCCTGCTGTTTGCGCTGTTCGGCCTCCTGCTGCTGCCGCTGGCGCTCCCGCTCCTGTGCCCGATCGCGCTGCTGCTGACGCGCCGCGCGGTCGATGACGCTGCGGTCGACGAGGACGGCCTGGATCGCAAGCGGGGCCGGCGGCGGCTTGCGCGCGAACTTCAGCATCGTGAGGCCGAACACGCCGACGAACACGACATGCAGCAGCACGGCGCCGATCAGGTACGC
>JBIOUH010000204.1:0-6861 GCA_044866955.1 Steroidobacteraceae bacterium | reverse complement strand
CGGACAACGCGTCGATCGTCGCGGACATCGGCGGCTATCACTGGAACGATGCGGAATGGCTGGGCCGTCGCGGCGCGTGGGACCCGCTGCGCGCGCCGATCAACATCTACGAACTGCATCCCGGCTCATGGCGCAGGTCGTGGCATCGCAAGCCGGCGTTCCTGACCTGGGACGAGATCGCCGACCAACTGATCCCGTACATGCATGATCTCGGTTACACGCACGTCGAGCTGGTCGGCGTCGCCGAGCATCCGTTCGACGGTTCGTGGGGCTATCAAGTGCTCGGGCATTTCGCGCCGACGGCGCGGCACGGCACGCCGCACGACTTCAAGCGCTTCGTCGACCGGCTGCATCAGGCCGGCATCGGCGTGTTCATGGACTGGGTGCCGGCGCATTTTCCCAAGGATGCGCATGGCCTGGCCGAGTTCGACGGCACATATCTCTATGAGCACGCCGACCCGCGCCGCGGCGAGCACGTCGAGTGGGGCACGAAGATCTTCAACTACGGCCGCCACGAGGTGCGCAACTTCCTGGTGGCGAACGCGCTGTTCTGGATCGAGGAGTACCACATCGACGGTCTGCGCGTCGATGCAGTCGCCTCGATGCTCTATCTCGACTACGGACGCAATCCTGGTGAGTGGACGCCGAACCGCTATGGCGGCCGCGAGAATCTCGAAGCGATCGATTTCCTCAAGCAGCTGAACTGGACGATCGGTCATTACTTCCCCGGTGTGCTGACGATGGCGGAGGACTCCACGGCGTTTCCCGGCGTGACGCGGCCGGTGCACCTCGGCGGGCTCGGCTTTCACCTCAAGTGGAACATGGGCTGGATGAACGACACGCTGCGCTACATGGCGTTCGACCCGCTGTATCGCCGGCATCATCACAACCTGATCACGTTCTCGTTCGTGTATGCGTTTTCGGAGCACTTCATCCTGCCGCTGTCGCACGACGAGGTCGTGCACGGCAAGCGCTCGCTACTCGACAAGATGCCGGGCGACGAGTGGCGCAAGCTCGCGAACTACCGGCTGCTGATCGGCTATCTGACTGCGCATCCGGGCAAGAAGCTGATGTTCATGGGTGGCGAGTTCGGTCAGTGGCACGAGTGGCGCGACTACGAGGACCTGGCGTGGGCGGCGCTCGCCCATCCGCACCATCAGCAGCTGCACGCGTGGAATCGCGCGCTCAATCGTCTGTACCGCACGTATCCCGAGCTGCACGGCAGCGACAACGCGTGGGACGGGTTCCGCTGGGTCGAGCCCGATAACGCCGACGAGAGCGTGTTTGCATTCCTGCGACAGCGCCTGCCTGGCGAAGGCGGCACGCAGCTGATCGTCGCGTTCAACTGCACCCCGGTGCCGCGCGACAACTATGTGCTCGGTGTGCCTCAGCCGGGCCGCTATCGCAAGATCCTGGACAGCGACTCGCCGGCGTTCGGCGGCTCGGGCTATTCGCAGCAGGGCGAGCTCGATGCACCGAATGAGGGCTGGCGCGATTTCCCTGCGCGCATTGCCGTGACGCTGCCGCCGCTCGCCATGGTGATACTAGAGAGGCTGTAGGCTGTAGGCTCCAGGCCGTAGCCAGAAGAAGAACTCTTTTCCGGCTCTGGCTACAGTCTATAGCCCACAGCCCACAGCCTTCTGTTTCCCCCACTTCTCATCTCGCCCCCTGATTTGTCACCATCGCACGGATGAACGCACTCCCGGCCGACTTCAGCGCCGCAACCTTGCAGCCTGGCGCACCCGAACCGCTTGGCGCCACCTGGACCGGCGAAGGCGTGAATTTCGCCGTGTATTCCAGCGGCGCCAGCAGCGTCGAGGTGTGTCTGTTCGATGCGACCGGCGAGCACGAGGTCCGCAGGCTGGCATTGCCCGAGCGCACCGAAAACGTGTGGCATGGCTTCCTGCCGGCGCCGCACGGCGTGCCTGGCCTCGTGTACGGCCTGCGCGCACACGGTCCCTACGATCCGCCTCACGGCCTGCGCTACAACGGCAATAAGTTGCTGCTCGATCCACATGCGCGCGCCGTAGTGGGCACCTTCACGTGGCACGCAGCGCTGCTCGGCCATGGCGAGAGCGATCGTCCCGATGCCGCCGATAGTGCTGCTTACAACTACAAGGCGCGCGTGATCGACAACGCGTTCGACTGGGGCGACGACATCGCCCCCTCGGTGCCGTGGCGCGATTCCGTGATCTACGAGCTGCACGTCAAGGGATTCACGAAACTTCACCCGCTGGTGCCGGAGCGCGAGCGCGGCACTTACCTCGGCCTCGCGCGCCCCGAAGTCATCGCGCACCTGAAGCAGCTCGGCGTCACTGCCGTCGAGCTGCTGCCGGTGCAGACCTTCATTTCCGAAAAGTTCGTTGCCGATCGCGGCCTGACGAACTACTGGGGCTACAACTCGCTTGCGTGGTTCGCGCCGGCGCCGCAGTACGCCCTCGACGATGCCGTGACCGAATTCAAGACGATGGTCAAAGCGCTGCACGCGGCGGGCATCGAAGTGCTCCTCGACGTCGTGTTCAACCACACCGCGGAGGGCAACGAGACGGGCCCGACGCTCAGCCTGCGCGGCCTCGACAACGCGACGTACTACTGGCTCGAGCCGAAGTCGCTGTCGCAGTACGTCAATCGCACCGGCACCGGCAACACGCTCGCGATGGGCCACAACGCGACGCGCGATCTGGTGATCGACTGCCTGCGCTACTGGGTCGAGGAGATGCACGTCGACGGCTTTCGCTTCGATCTCGCGGCCGTGCTCGGCCGCGACAACGGCCGCTTTCGCACCGACGCGGCCTTCTTCAAGGCGCTCGCCGCCGAGCAGTCGCTGCGCTACGTGAAGCTGATCGCGGAGCCCTGGGACATCGGCGTCGACGGCTACCAGCTCAGTCACTTTCCCGCCGGCTGGGCCGAGTGGAACGACCTGTATCGCGACACGATGCGCGGCTTCTGGCGCGGCAACCCCGGCATCCTCGGCAACTTCGCCGAGCGCTTCGCCGGATCGAGCGACCTGTTTCGCGCGAGTGGCCGTCGGCCGACCGCGAGCATCAACTACGTCGCGTGCCACGATGGCTTCACGCTGTACGACGCGACCGCGTACAACGACAAGCACAACGAGGGGAATCTCGAAGACAATCGCGACGGCCATAACCACAACCTCAGCTGGAATTGCGGCGTCGAAGGCCCGACCGAGGATCCGGCGGTGACGGAGCTGCGCGAGCGGCAGGTCCGCAACCTGCTCGCGACGCTGCTCGTCTCGCAGGGCGTGCCGATGCTGCAGGCGGGCGACGAATTCGGCCGCACGCAACGGGGCAACAACAACGCGTACTGCCAGGACAACGAGGTGAGCTGGATCGATTGGGATCTTGCGAAGCGCCGCGTCTGGCTCGCCGCGTTCGTCCGGCAATTGCTCACGCTGCGCAAACATGCGCCGGGGCTGCACCGCGACACCTTCCTGAAAGGCGCACGCCAGGTCGACCGCACGCACAAGGACGTGAGCTGGCGCCATCCGCTCGGCCATGAGATGAACGCCGGCGACTGGCACGACGAGAACGCACGCGCGCTCGGTGTGCTGATCGGCCAGGCGTTCGCGGACCCGCATGGAACCCCGAACGGACATCTCCTGTTTCTATGCAATAACGGCGACACGCCCGTCGATTTCCGCCTGCCGGCGCCGAAGACGAATGCAGTGTGGCAGGTGGTGTTCGACACGGCTCGCTGGCGCTCCAGCGATTTCGGCAAGCGCCTGGCCGCCGGCGAGACGTGTGCGGTTTCGTTTCACTCCTGCGTGCTGCTCGCGGACGGTGACGCGCCGTTGAGCGTGCGCAGCTTTCAGTTGCAGCAGACCTGACCGGGAATGAACGCCGTCCACGAACTTGCCCGACTCTACGGCGTCGCCGCTACGTACATGGACTATCGCGCGCAGCCGCGCGAAGTCTCAGTCCAATCGCAGGCGGCGATACTCGCGGCAATCGGCATCGACGCGGCCGATGAGCAGGCCGCCGCGGCCGCGATCCACCAGCACCAGACAGTCCGCTGGACGCGGTTGTTACCGCCCGTCGTTGTCGTCGAGACCGGTGAGCCGCTGGTCGTGCCGGTCTCGGTGCCGCTCGATCTCGATGCGACCTGGCTCGAATGGCGCATCTCGTTCGAAGGCGGCCGGCAGCGTAAAGGCGCCGCGCGCCTCGACAAGCTGAAAGTGGTCGAGGAAGGCAGCGCCGACGATCGCGCTTATCGGCGCCTGTCGCTGACACTGCCGGAGCTGCCGCTGGGCTATCACACTGCAACGATCGCACTGGACACGGGCTTGAGCGGCGAGGTGCGCCTCGTCGTCGCGCCGGCGCGGTGCTTCGAGCCGCCGGCCATTTCGAGCGGCACGCGCGTATGGGGCGTCGCCGTGCAGCTGTATGCGCTGCGCTCGCAACGCAACTGGGGCATGGGCGACTTTCGCGATCTGCGCGAGCTGATCCGCGAGGCTGCGCCGCTCGGCTGCGGCATCGTCGGCCTCAATCCGTTGCACGCGCTCATGCCGGCGAATCCGGCGCACATCAGCCCGTACAGTCCGTCGAATCGCCAGTTCCTCAATGTGCTCTACATCGCGGTCGAGGACGTGCCGGATTTCGCGGAGTGCGAGGCAGCGCGGCAGCGCGTCGCCGCCGCCGACTTTCAGGAGAAACTGCAGACCCTGCGCGAGCCTGCCAACGTCGACTACGTCGGCGTGGCCGCGGCGAAGTTCGAGATCCTGAAACTGCTGTACGCGAGCTTCCGCAGCCGCCACCTCGAACAGGACACCGAGCGCTGCCAGGCTTTCCGCAGCTTCGTGGAGATGCAGGGCGAAGCGCTGCGGCTGCACGCGACTTACGACGCGCTCGATGCGCATCTGCGGCTGCAAGGGCCGCAATACTGGGGCTGGCCGAGCTGGCCCGAGGACTATCGCGATCCGACTGCGCCGGTCGTCGTCCGCTTCGCTCGCGAGCGCGCGCAGGACGTCGAATACTTTCTCTATCTGCAATGGCTCGCAGCCGAGCAGCTGCGCGAGGCGCAGGCCTCGGCGCGCGAGCTCGGTATGGCGGTCGGCCTGTATGGCGACGTCGCGGTCGGTGCGGACTCCGCCGGCTCGGAGACGTGGGCGAATCGCCGCCTGTATCGGCAGGGCGCATCGGTCGGCGCACCGCCCGACGCACTCGCGCTGAAAGGTCAGGACTGGGGCATTCCGCCGCAGGATCCGAACGAGCTGCGCACGCAGCAATACCAGCCGTTCGTCGGGCTGATCCGCAACAACATGCGTTACGTTGCAGCGCTGCGGCTCGATCACGTGATGTCGCTGTACCGCTTGTGGTGGGTGCCGCGCGGGCTGCTGTCGAAAGACGGCACGTACGTGCACTATCCGCTGGAGGACCTGATCGCGATCATGGCGCTGGAAAGCGAGCGCAACGAGTGCCTCGTGATCGGCGAGGACCTCGGCACCGTGCCGGAAGCGATGACGCGCGCGATGGAGCACTACCACGCGTATCACTACAAAGTGCTGCTGTTCGAGCAGGAGCCGAACGGCAGATTCAAGCCGCCGTCTGCGTATATTCCAACCGCGCTCGCCGCGGTGACGACGCACGATCTGCCGACTTTGCGCGGCTGGTGGGAGGAGGGCGACCTGACCCTGCGCGATCGGCTCGATCTGTATCCGAGCCCGGAATTCAAGGCGCAGGCGCACGCGACCCGCGCCTCGGAGCGCCGTGAATTGCTGCTCGCGCTGGTTGCGCAGAATCTGTGGCGCTGGTCGCCCGATCAGCCGCTGCCGCAGTATTCGACGGCACTGTCGCGCGCGGTGCACGCATTCCTCGGCCTGTCGCCGGCGCACGTGGCGATGATTCAGATCGAGGACCTGATCGGCATGAGCGAGCCGGTCAACGTGCCGGGCACCAACACCGAGCACGCCAACTGGCAGCGCAAGGTGACGCACGACACGGCGGAGATTTTTGCCCGCACCGACGTGCGGGACATTCTCGCGGCCATGAACAGCGCCCGGCGCGGCGTCAATCCCAATTCCTGAGGGCCAGCCTGAAGAGGTCTTCCATGCACCGCAGCCGTCTCGCCGGATTCATCGTGGATTGCCGAACCGACGACCTGGAACAGGCCGCGCAGTTCTGGAGCAAGGCGCTGGGCCTGGCGCTGAAGCCCGGCGCCGAGGAGCCGAGCCCGATCTATCGGCAGCTGCTGACTGCGCCGGAAGATCTGCACGTGGAAGTGCAGAAGGTCGGGCACGAGAGCCGCGTGCACATCGATATCGAGACTGACGACATCGAAGCGGAGGCGCGTCGGCTCGAAGCGCTCGGCGCCAAACGCGTGCAGAGCGTGCACACGTGGTGCGTGATGGAGGCACCGACCGGACACCGGTTCTGTCTCGTCCGCCCCCAGCGGGCCGGATTTGAGAAGAATGCGAACGTCTGGAAATGACCGCGGGTTCCGCCCGGCCGACTGTCTTTTCCCCTCATTAACCTACGTTACCGTTAAAAACTGCCGACGCGGCGTGTCGGCGGATCCATTGCACCCGGCGGCGCGTATAGACGGCACGACCGTCCACGGGAGGAATCGCCAATGATGTTTCGACTCACGGAAATGCCGTTGTCCGTCGTGCGTCCGCGCGTCACACCCGATCCGCAGCACGCAGCGGAGCTCGAGCGCAGATTCAGCGAGCTCGCGTACAGCCCGGAAAATGGCTTCCATCGCGATCAGCGCCAGGTTCGCCACGCACCGCCGCGTCTCACGCTCGTGCCGAAATAGAGGTCAGCTCGCAACGATCAGCCACACGACGAGCGTGGCGAGCGCCACGCCCGTCCACAGCCGCCATCCCGGCGCAGGCCGCATTCC
>JBIOUH010000203.1:0-90029 GCA_044866955.1 Steroidobacteraceae bacterium | reverse complement strand
CGGAGGAGAACCGCACCAAGGCCGGCGAGAACGACGAGCATTTCATCTTCGATTACCCGACCGTCGATCAATTCGGCTGGCACACCGCGACGGGCGTGCCGCTGCATCGGCTGGTCATGACGGGGATCTGGGACGGGCCGTGGGACCTGTCGATGTCCGCGAAACTGGCGTTGCAGAGCCCGGAGGAAGACGAAGCGCTCGACTGCCTCGCCGGCGGCGACGCCTGCTTCTTCCACAACTTCAAACCGGACACGACCATCGGTCGCAAGCAGTTCGACCTGGCGGTGTCCAAGGGATTCGACCTCGGCGACTTCAACCTCGCCCTGCGCGCCGACATCCTCAACGTGTTCAACTGGGAGAACCCGGACGGCTTCGAGAATTTCCGGGGCTTCGACGGCGTCGCCAATCCGACCTACGGCAACATCACGAGCTGGCGTCAGCCGACCCGTACATTCAAGTTGTCATTCAACGTAGGCTGGCGATAATCGGGGTCCTTGCAAGACGGTGCCAGGAGAGAAACCAGGGTGAAACTCAGCAGCGCAGCAAACGGGGGCGGGTTGCTGCGCCGCTCAGTTTCCCCTGGTTTTCTTTCCCGGCACCTGCTGCTGTGTGCGCTGCTCGCCTGCGGCGTGGCGTTCGGTGCGAGCAAGGAGCGCATCCCCGGCGTCGTCGTCGAAGGCTCCCGCGTGTACGATCCCGAGCGCGACGGCGATCCCGTCATCAACAACCTCGAGCGGCGCACTTTCCGCTTTTTCTGGGATACGACCAACAAGCAGAACGGCCTCGCGCCGGACCGCTATCCGTCGCCGTCGTTCGCCAGCACAGCCGGCGTCGGCTTCGCGCTCACTGCATATGTGATCGGCGCGGAGCGCGGCTTCGTCTCGCGCAGTCAGGCGCGGTTGCGTACGGTGCGCACGCTGCGCTTCCTCGCGAACGCGCCGCAGGGACCCGATGAGACCGGGATGACCGGCTATCACGGCTTCTACTATCACTTCCTGCACATGCAGAACGGGCAGCGCTTCGGCACCTCGGAGCTGTCGACCGTCGACACAGCGCTGCTGCTGGGCGGTGTACTCGCCGCGCAGGTGTATTTCGATCGCGACACGCGCGCCGAGAAAGAGATCCGCGACCTGGCGGAGCTTATCTACGGCCGCGTCGACTGGACCTGGGCGCAGAACCGCCCGCCGACGATCTCGCACGGGTGGCGGCCCGAAACCGGCTTCCTGCGCTTCGACTGGCGCGGCTACAACGAGGCGCTGCTGCTGTACATCCTGGCCCTCGGCTCGCCGACGCATCCGGTCGAGCCGGACGCATACAAGGAATGGCTCGCGACCTACAAAGGCTCGTGGGGCACATTCAGCGGCCAGGAGTTCCTGTCGTTCGGCCCGATGTTCGGTCACCAGTACTCGCACGTCTGGATCGACTTCCGCGGCATCCAGGACGAGTTCATGCGCGAGAAGGGCATCGACTATTTCGAGAACAGCCGCCGCGCGGCGTACGCGCACCGCGAGTACGCGATCCAGAATCCGATGCGCTGGCGCGGCTATGACAGCGAGATCTGGGGCCTGACCGCCTCCGACGGTCCCGCCGACACGGTGCAGATCTTCAACAACGAGGAGCGCGGCTTCTTCACCTACTCGGCGCGCGGCACCGCCGCCACGCACGTGCTCGATGACGGCACCATCGCACCCACAGCCGCGGTCGGCTCCATCGCCTTTGCGCCGGAGATCGTGATCCCGACGATCCGCGCGTTCCGCGTACGCTTCGGTGAGCAGCTGTACCAGAAGTACGGCTTCCTCGACGCGGTGAACCAGAGCTTCACGTTCGGCAACGTGCCGCTGCGTCACGGGCAGGTCATCCCGAACATCGGCTGGGTCGACACCGACTATCTGAGCATCGACCAGGGCCCGATCGTGGCGATGATCGAGAACTATCGCAGCGGCCTCATCTGGAAGCTCATGCAGCGCAGCCCGCACATTCGCCGCGGGCTGGAGCGCGCGGGCTTCACCGGCGGGTGGCTCGCACAGCCGCCGCCGCCACAGCAGCCGAGCCCGTAGTCCGATGGTGAATCGTCGGCAGACGGTGCTCGCGCTGGCCGCGGTCGCAGCGGCTCCCCTCGGTTGCACCCGCCGCTCGCACGGTCCCGACACCGTCAGCTTCTGGGCCGTCGGCCGCGAGGGCGAGGTCGCAGCGGACCTGATCCGGGAGTTCCTGCGCGAGCGTCCCGACATCCACGTGGAAGTGCAGAAGCTGCCGTGGACGGCAGCGCACGAGAAGCTGCTGACCGCCTACGCAGGCGACACGCTGCCGGACCTGTGCTCGCTCGGGAACACCTGGATCCCGGAGTTCATGGCGCTGAATGCGCTCACGCCGCTCGATTCGCTGGTGCAGGCGTCGCGCGAAATCGCGCTCGACGACTACTTCCCGGGCATTCTCGATTCCAATCGGGTCGAAGGGCGGCTGTACGGCATCCCGTGGTACATCGACACGCGACTGCTCTACTACCGGCGCGACCTGCTGCACCAGGCGGGCTTCGACGCGCCGCCGACGACCTGGGCGGAATGGGAAAGGATGCTCGGCGCGATCAAGACCCTGGTCGGCCGCGATCGCTATTCGATCCTGCTGCCGCTGAACGAATTCGAGCCGCTGCTGGTGCTGTCGCTGCAGCAACCCTCGGAGCTGCTGCGCGACAAAGGACGCTACGGCAACTTCCGCAGCGACGACTTTCACCGCACGCTGGAATTCTACGCGAGCATGTTCCGGCGCGACTGGGCGCCGAGGATGACCAACACGCAGATCTCGAACGTGTGGGACGAATTCGGCCACGGCCTGTTCTCTTTCTATATCTCCGGGCCATGGAACATCGCCGAGTTCAGGAAACGCTTGCCGCCGCAGCTGGCGGACGCCTGGATGACGGCGCCGATGCCGGGTCCGAACGGTCCGGGGGCTTCCAGCGCCGGCGGTGCGAGTCTGGTGATCTTCAACCGCTCGGGCTCCAAGCCTGCGACCTGGGCGCTGATGGAATACCTGTCGCGCTCGGCCGTGCAGCAGCGCTTCTATGAGCTCACCGGCAACATGCCGCCGCGGCGCTCGACGTGGCAGTCCTCGACGCTGGCGGCGTCGCCGTATGCGAAGGCATACCTCGAACAACTCGATCGCGTGCGCTCGCCGCCGAAAGTGCCGGAATGGGAGCGCATTGCGCAAGAGATGCGGCTCGCGGCCGAACGCGTCGTGCAGAACGTGTCCACGGTCGATGCAGCGTGTGTCGCGCTGGATCGCAAGACCGACGAGATCCTCGAGAAGCGGCGCTGGATGATGGACAAGGATCGCGTCACATGAGGCCGCAGCGCGCCGCCTGGTGGTTCGTGACGCCGGCGCTGATCGTGCTCGGCGTGTTCTTCTTCCTGCCGGTGCTCGCCGCGCTCGCGATGAGCATGACCGACTTCGACCTGTACGCGCTCGACGACTTCGCGAACCTGCGCTGGATCGGCTTCGAGAACTACGCGCGGCTGCTGCGCGAGCCGCTGTTCTGGAAGTCGCTCGGCAACACGCTGTACTTCGTCGCGCTCGGCGTGCCGCTGTCGATCGGCGTATCGCTGGGCGCAGCGCTGCTCGTGAACTCGAAAGTCGCGAAGTTCCGCAGCGTATTCCGCACCGTGTATTTCGCGCCGGTGGTGACGACGCTCGTCGCCGTCGCGGTCGTGTGGCGCTACATTTTTCACACCCGCTACGGCTTCCTGAATTACGCGCTCGCTTCGATCGGCCTCGATCCCGTCGACTGGATGGGCGACCCGCACTGGGCGATGCCGGCGATCGTGATCCTCGCCGTGTGGAAGAACTTCGGCTACAACATGATCATCCTGCTGGCGGCGCTGCAGAACATCCCCGATGACCTGTACGAGGCGGCGCGCATCGATGGCGCATCCGGCTGGCAGCAGTTTCGTCACGTCACGCTGCCGGGCATCGGCCCTGTGCTGCTGCTCGTCAGCATCCTGACGATGACTGGCTACTTCCAATTGTTCGCCGAGCCGTACGTCATGACTGAAGGCGGGCCGCTGCAGGCGACGTACAGCGTCCTGTATTTCATGTTCGAGGAAGGCTTCAAGTGGTGGAGCCTCGGGCGCGCATCGGCCGTCGCGTTCCTGCTGTTCATCCTGATGTTCGTGGTGACCGTCGTGCAGCTGCGCCTCGGTCGCGAGCGGGGCGGCGCATGACACGCACGCAACGTACGATCGTGGTGAACACGCTGCTCGTGATCGGCGCACTGCTCGTTGCGTTCCCGCTGCTATGGATGATCTCCGTCTCGTTCATGCCGACGGGTGCCGCGAGCACGTATCCGCCCCCGTTGCTGCCGGCGCATCCCACACTCGACAACTATCGCGAGCTGTTCGCCAGGCACGCCGCCGGTCGCTACATGCTGAACAGCGCGCTCGTCGCAACGCTCGCTACTCTGATCTCGCTCGTGTTCAACACCCTGGCCGGCTACGCGTTCGCGAAGCTGCGATTCCCCGGCCGCGATCGGATCTTCCGCGGACTTCTCGGCGCGCTCGTGATCCCGAGCCAGGTCGCAATGATTCCGCTGTTTGCGCTGGTCAAGGAGATGGGCCTGGTCAGCACTTATGGCGGCGTGGTGGTGCCTGCAATGGCGAGTGTCTTCGGCATCTTCCTGATCCGCCAGTACGCGCTCTCGCTGCCGGACGAGCTGCTCGAAGCTGCACGCATCGATGGCGCGAGCGAGGCGCGGATCTTCTGGTCGCTCGTCGTGCCGCTGATCAGGCCGATCCTGGTGACGCTCGCAATCCTGACGTTCCTCGCGACCTGGAACGATTTCATGTGGCCGTTGATCGTCCTGACCGACGCGAAGCTGTACACGCTGCCCGTCGCGCTGGCGGGTTTGTCGCGCGAGCACGTACAGGACAACGAGCTGATGATGTCCGGCGCCGTGATCACGGTGGTACCGGTGCTGCTGCTGTTCCTCGGACTGCAGCGCTACTACATCGCAGGCATCCTGGCCGGCAGCGTGAAGGGATGAGACTGCGTGCCTTCGCACTACTGCTCCTGGCCATGACTGCGACCGCCGCAGAGCAGGCTCCGCAGCTGGACATCCGCTATCTCGACGAGATGGACGACATCGCGCCGTGGAAGTCGCTCGCTTCCGACGGCGTGAGTGCGTCCGTGCATTCCGCGAAGGGCGTGCAGGGCAATGCGCTCGTGCTGGAGTTCGACCTGGCGAACACGGCCGGCTATGCGGCTGCCACGCGCCAGTTGCCGACCGAGCTGCCCGACAACTACGAGATTTCGTTCTGGCTGCGGGCGGAGGCGGGTCGCAACAACCTGGAGGTGAAGTTCGTCGATGCCTCCGGCGACAACGTGTGGTGGTTCCGGCGCGCGAACTACCAGTTCTCGGGCGACTGGCAGCAGGTCCGCATCAAGCGCCGGCAGATCGAGTTCGCGTGGGGCCCGACCAGCGATCGCACGCTGCGCAAGTTCCAATCGATCGAATTCGTGCTCAGCGCCGGCGACGAAGGCGGACGCGGCAGCCTGTGGTTCGATCGCTTGTCGCTCAAGCCGCTGCAGCCCCAACGCGGGACGGCCGCACAACCGACCGCACGGGCCTCGTCGGAAGCGAGCGGCAACGCTGCGGCGTTGGCAATCGATGGCAAGACGAGCACGATGTGGAAGAGCGCACGCACCGACAGCGCGCCGCAGACGCTCGAAGTCGATTTGCAAGCTGTGCGCGAATTTGGCGGCATCGAGATCGACTGGGCGCGCGGACTCTTCGCTCCGCGCTATTCGATCGAAACCTCGCTCGACGGCAGCAAATGGCAGAAGGTGCGCAGCATCGACGCCAGCAACGGCGGCCGCGATTCTCACCTGATGCCGGAGTCGGAAGCGCGCTACATCCGCCTCACGATGCCCGACCCGGGCCGCGACGTCGGTATCAACGAGCTGCACATCCGCGATCTCGAATTCGGCGCTTCCCGCAACGCGTTCGTGCGCTCGCTCGCCAAGCAGGCGCGTCGCGGATGTTATCCGCGCCCGTACCTCGACGAGCAGATCTACTGGACGATCGTCGGCGTCGACGGCGACTCCGAGGAGGGCATGCTCTCCGAGGACGGGCAGTTGGAAGTCCGCAAGGGCAGCTTTTCCGTCGAGCCGTTCATCCGCACTCGTTCCGGCTGGCTCACGTGGGCTGACGTGACGATCGGCCACTCGCTCGCCGACGGCTATCTGCCGATCCCGAGCGTCGAGTGGAAGCACCGATCGGTCGAGCTCACGACCACCGCTTATGCAACCGGCACCGTCGGTGGAGGCACCTTGCACGGCGTCTACCGCCTGCACAATCCGACGCAGGGCCGTCAGCAAGTGACCCTGGCGCTGGTGGTGCGGCCGTTTCAGGTCAACTCGCCGGCACAGTTCCTCAATACCGAAGGCGGCGTGAGTCCGATCCAGGATCTCGCCTTCGACGAGGCCGAGAACGGCGTGACCGTCGATGGGAAGCCGGCGGTTTACTCGCGCCCCCAGCCAAAATCGTGGCGCGCGGTGACGCTGGCCGCCGATACGCCGTGCGACTGGTTGCCGACGAACGTCGGCAGTCGGCAAGTACATGATGACAGCGGCTTCGCCTCTGGCGCGCTGCTCTACGATGTCGATCTGCGGCCCGGGCAGAGCCAGGAGATCGTGCTCGATCTGCCGCAGCACCCACTTGAGCCTTTGGGCAAGAACGAGGTCAGAGTCAGCGGTACGCCTCAGCCGCTCGATGCGGTCGTCGCGCAGTGGCGCGAGAAGCTGAATCGTGTCGAGCTCGTCGTTCCCGGCAAGTACCAGGCGCTCAGCGACACGCTGCGCAGCTCGCTCGCGTACGTGCTGATCAACCGCGACGGTCCGGCAATCCAGCCGGGATCGCGGGCGTACGAGCGCTCGTGGATCCGCGACGGCGCGATGACCTCGGAAATGCTGCTGCGATTGGGTCACGAGAAAGACGCGAAGGAATTCCTGCTCTGGTACGCGAAGTACCAGTTCGCAAACGGCAAGGTGCCGTGCTGCGTCGACCGGCGCGGCGCCGACCCGGTGCCCGAGAACGACAGTGCGGGTGAGTTCCTGTTCCTCATCGATAGCGTGTATCGCTACACCGGCGACGAACAGCTCCTGCGGCAGCTCTGGCCGGCGACGACCAAAGCCGTTGCTTACATGGACAAGCTGCGCCTCTCCGAGCGCACGGAAGCGAACCAGCAAGGCGATCGCAAGGCGTTCTACGGCCTGATGCCTGCGTCGATCAGTCACGAGGGATATTCGGCCAAGCCGATGCATTCCTACTGGGACGATTTCTGGGCGCTGGCGGGTTACGAGTCGGCGATCCGCATTGCGCGCGCGCTCGACCAGAAAGCCGAGATGCGCACGTTCATCGAATCGCGCGATCAATTCCGTCGCGACATCTACGTCTCGCTGGGCGTAGCGATGCAGGCACACAACATCGACTACCTGCCGGGCTCGGCAGAGCTCGGCGATTTCGACGCCACCTCGACTTCGATTGCGCTGTCGCCGGTCGGCGAGCAGCAGATGTTGCCGCCGGAAGCGCTGGTCGCGACGTTCGAGCGCTATTGGAAGGACTTTGCCGCGCGCCGCACCGACAAGAGCTGGGATGCCTACACACCGTACGAGTGGCGCAACCTGGGCACGTTCATCCGCCTGCGCTGGCGCGACCGCTCGATGGAGCTGATCGACTTCCTCATGAACGATCGGCGGCCCCGCGAATGGAATCAGTGGGCCGAGGTTGTCGGCCGCGAGCCGCGCAAGTCGCGCTTCGTCGGCGACATGCCGCACGGCTGGGTGGCCTCGGACTACGGACGCTCGCTGCTCGACATGTTCGCGTTCGAACGGCCCGCGGACGAAACGTTGGTATTGATGGCCGGCGTGCCGAAGGCGTGGACGCAGCAGGAAGGGTTCTCGGTGAAGAACCTGCGCACGCCGTACGGACCGCTCACGTATTCACTGCGCGTAGAGGACGATAAGGTCGTGCTCGACGTTGCGGAGATCAGGATGCCGAACGGCGGTCTGGCAGTCGCGTGGCCGGAAGACGACCAGCCGCAGCATCAGAACATTCAACGCGGCCAGGCGCGCTGGCTCGGTACTGAGCTGCGCATCACGCAACTCCCGTTCACCGTAGCGTTCCCGCGCAAGGGGGGCAATCAGTGACGCGCGTCGTCGATCGTCGCGCCGTTCGACGCGATCACGCGCGAATAGAAGTGTGCGCTCGTTTTTGGCGTGCGCTTCAGCGTCTGGTAGTCGACGTGGATCAGCCCGAAGCGCTTGGTGAATCCGTGGGCCCACTCGAGGTTGTCGAACAGCGACCACGCGAGGTAGCCACGGATGTCCGCGCCCTGACGGATCGCCTCGTGCATCGCGAGCAGATGCGTTCGCAGATACTCGACGCGCAGAGGATCCTCGAGCACCGCCCCGGCGACAGTCGGCGGATCGGGGAACGCAGCGCCGTTCTCGGTGATGTAGACGGGCGGATTGCCGTAGCGGTTCTTGATCCACAGCAGCGTGTCGGTCAACCCCTGCGGAAACACTTCCCATCCGGTTTCGGTGTGCAGCCGGTTCTCCTGACGCACACCGGCAGTACGCAGTGGCCACGCAGTGGGATCGGCCCGCACGACGCTGCGTGTGTAGTAGTTCACGCCGATGTAGTCGAGCGGCTGGTGAATCGTTTCGAGATCGCTCGCCAACCGCGGTGTCCATGCATGGCCGAAGATTGCGGGCAGCTCTTCAGGATACGTGCCGCGCAGCGCCGGCTCGAGGAACTGCCGGTTCATGTAGGCGTCGGCGCGCCGCGTCGCTGCGATGTCCGCCTCGTCATCGGAAGCCGGGTACTTCGGCTCGATGTTGACGACGAGGCCGATCTGATTGCGGCCCGTCGCGCGATACGCCTGCACCGCCGTGCCGTGCGCCATCAGCAGATGATGCGCGACGATCGTTGCCTCGAATGCGCTGCGATGACCGGGCGCGTGGATCCCGAGCAGATAACCATCGTTCATCGCGACCCAGGGCTCGTTGAGCGTGGCCCACAGCTTGATGCGATCGTCGAGCTTGCGGAAGACGACGTCGGCGTATTCGGCGAACCACTTCGCGACGTCCGGATTGAGCCAGCCGCCGCGATCGTCGAGCGCCGCCGGCAGATCCCAGTGGTACAGCGTCGCCATCGGCTGGATGCCGCGCGCGAGCAGGCTGTCGACCAGTCTCTCGTAGAACCCGAGGCCGGCGGGGTTGATGCGGCCGGTGCCCTGCGGCAGCACGCGGCTCCACGAGATGCTGAAGCGGTATGCAGCCAGTTGCAGCGCGTGCATCAGTTCGACATCGCCCTGGAAGCGCCGATAATGATCGCAGGCGAGGTCGCCGGTGTCCCCGTCCGCGATGCGGCCAGGTGTGTGGGCAAAGCGATGCCAGATGCTCGGGCCCGCGCCGTCCGCAAGCGGCGAGCCCTCGATCTGGTACGCCGAGGTCGCGCAGCCCCACAGAAAATTCTTGGGAAAGCTCGTGGCCATCGCAAGCGAGTGTATATGAGTTCCATCCCGTGGCTGAAGTAACGCTGCGCTCGGTCCGCAAGGTTTATCCGAACGGCTTCGTCGCCATCGCCGACGCCTCGTTCGAGATCCACGACGGCGAGCTGCTGGTGCTGGTCGGTCCGTCCGGCTGCGGCAAGAGCACGCTGTTGCGGATGATCGCCGGACTGGAAGAGGTGAGCTCGGGCTCGATCTTCATCGGCGAGCGCGACGTGACGCATCTCGAGCCGCGCGACCGCGACATCGCGATGGTGTTCCAGAGCTACGCGCTGTATCCGCACATGACCGTCGAGCGCAACCTCGGCTTCGGCCTGCAGCTGCGGGGCCACGACGAAGCCGACATCGAGAAGCGGGTCAAGCACGCAGCCCGGACGCTGGAGCTGACGCAGTTCATGGACCGGTTCCCGCGCCAGCTCTCGGGCGGGCAGCGACAACGCGTCGCGCTCGGTCGCGCGCTGGTGCGAAATCCGCAGGTGTTCCTGCTCGATGAGCCGCTGTCGAATCTCGATGCGAAACTGCGCGCCTCGACGCGCGCGGAAATCGCGCGGCTGCATCGCTCGCTCGGCACGACCATGATCTATGTCACGCACGATCAGGTGGAAGCGATGACGCTGGGGCAGCGCATCGTAGTGCTCGATCGCGGCGTCATTCAGCAGATCGACGAGCCGATGAAGATCTACGAACGGCCGGTGAACCTGTTCGTGGCCGGCTTCCTCGGCAATCCTGCGATGAACCTGCTGCGCGGCCGGCTGCGCCAGGAACCCGCCGCCATGCTGGAGGGCGAGGGCGCACAGTTGCGCATTCCGGGGCTGCCGGGCCAGCCCGGCCAGGAAATCGTCGCCGGGATCCGTCCCGAGGACCTGCACATCGTCGATGCTCCGGCGGCCGGCAGTCTCACCGGAACCGTCGAGCTGATCGAATCCGTCGGCAGCGAAGCCTTCGTTCATGCGACCAGCGGCGGCTGGAAGCTGATTATCCGCTCCTCGCCGTATAATCTGCCGGCCCTCGGCGCGTCCATCGCATTACAACCGGCGCCCGCGCGGCTTCACTTCTTCGACGCACAGACCGGCAAACGACTGGAGCAATGAGCAAAGCAGCTTTCATCGAGACCCTGGAGCGCGGCGTGACCGCACACCAGGCGGGGCGGCTGGACGACGCCCTCGAATCCTATCGCG
The DNA here is from genome assembly GCA_044866955.1 of Steroidobacteraceae bacterium. Taxonomy (GTDB): domain Bacteria; phylum Pseudomonadota; class Gammaproteobacteria; order Steroidobacterales; family Steroidobacteraceae; genus Steroidobacter. The sequence continues at coordinate 79,291 of JBIOUH010000203.1, read as the reverse complement.
CGGCGCTGGCGCTGCGGCCGAACGATCCGGAGGCCGCGAGCCTGTGCGGACTGGCATTGCTCCACAGCGGCAAGGGCGAGGAGGCGATGCCGTTGCTGCAGCAAGCCGTCGATCGTGAGCCGGGGCAGAGCGGCTATCGACTCAACCTCGCGGAGGGGCTCGCGCAAACCGGCAAGGCCGACCGCGCGATGGTCGAGCTCGGGCTGGTCATAGCAGTCGAGCCGACCAACACGCGGGCCTTGAGCCGCTTCTATGAGCTGGAGTGCGCAGCGCTGATCGAGCGACGTGAGTGGGCCAAGCTCTATGCCAACGGGGTGGCCTGGACGAAAGTCGATCCGAAGTCGCCGGCTGCGTGGCGTGCGCTGTCTCGCGGCGCATTCGAGGACGGGCGGTTGCGCGAAGCAACGGCAGCATTTGCACGTGCGCTCTCGTTCGACAAGCCGACGGCTCCCGACCTTACTGCCTATGCCGCTCTATGTCTGAAGGCGTTCGAGATGGAGGCGGCGGCCGCGGCACTCGACCAGGCGGAGGCGCTGGACCCGGATTTTCCGCCGATGCTCGCGACCGGTGCATTGCTGATGATGTACCTGGGGCGGTTCGATGAAGCGGAGGAGCACTGCCGTCGCTGCCTCGCGCGGCAGCCCGATTTCGTGCCCGCGTACACCACTTTGAGCAGCGTGCGGCGCGGTGCGATCGACGATGCCGACCTGCAGGCCTTGCACGAGCTCGCGCGGCGCCAGGGTTCTTATCTCGGTTCGCGCATCCCAGCAGTGTTCGCGATCGCACACGCCTACGATGCGCGCGGCGAGATCGATGCAGCATTCGCGACCTACCAGGCGGCGCACAAGCTCGCCACGCAGCGTGATGCGCTCGACAAGCGCGACGCCGACGTGAGGCAGGACCTGGCGCGAATCGAACAGATCGTAAAGGTTTCGCAGACGTTGCCGGAGATCGCGCCGGTGACGAATGCGCCGCGACCGATCTTCGTGGTCGGCATGCCGCGGTCCGGCACAACAGTGATCGAGTCGGTGCTCGGCGCGCACTCGCGCGTGTTCGCGTGCGGCGAGCGATCTGCCATGCGACAGATTCTGCGGTATCTGCTCGGCATCGCCGACGCGGGGGGCACCGTCGACGCGCAGACGCTGCAGGAGTGGGCGAAGTTCTATCTCCGCGACCTGCCGAACGTGGGTCGCGCCGACCATGTCACGGACAAGCATCCGCGCAACCTCGAAGCCGTGGGGCTGATTGCACGGATGCTGCCAAATGCCGTCATCGTGCATGTGCGGCGCGATCCGGTCGAAACCTGCTTCTCGGTCTATCGGCACGAGCTCAATCGGCGCTGGACGTTCACGCACAGCCTGCCGCACATCGCAGAGTACTCTCGCCGCTACGCGCAGCTCGCTGCCCAATGGGAGCGCGAGCTTCCGGGCCGCTTCCTGACGATTCAGTACGAGGACTTCGTCACGAACTTCGCCACCGCGGCGCCCGCGTTGCTGCAGGCATGCGGGCTGAGCTGGGAGCCGCAGTGCCTGGAGTTCCAGAAGGCGCTGCGAGTGATCGCGACTCCGAGCTCCGTGCAGGCGCGCGGGCCGGTCGTACTGGGCAACGGCCGGGCACAGAAGTATCGGAAGCATCTCGGGCCGCTGGTCACGGCGCTCGAGGCAGCGGACATCGATCTCGAGACGGGAGCGATAAAGAACTAACGAAACTGCGCGGGCGCCGAGGTTCTTGCTCGCTCGCGTCGACTCGATCGTTGCAGAATGCCGGCCACGGTGGCTGGTACAAGGAAGTTTGTCATGGACACGACCCACGCAGGCAGGACGAGAAAGTCATTCGCGGGCGCGCTCGCGATAGTGTTATCGATTGCAGCGCAGGCTGCGCCGTTCGACGAGAAATCAAAAGCGCCGCGAGCGGCGAGCTCGCAAGCGTTGCGCACCAGGTTCGAGGCGCACTTCCAGACGTTCCAGCGCAAGCAGCAGGACGCGGATCCCGCGGCGTTCATCCGCGATCAGCGCGCCTACCGGCAATGGTCGGACCTTTACTTCGCTGTGAAGCTGGCGCTCGACGAGCGGATGCCGCTCGGCGATCTCGCGGAGTTCGGCTTGGATGCGAAAGCCGACGGCTCGTATGTCGTCGACCTGCGCAAGTTCCCGCAATGGGAACCGCTGGATGCGCGGCTCTATCGTCTCACCAATCCGGACGTGTTCGAGTCCTGCGAGTCCGCGCTCCGGGCACGAGGATTTCGCGACAGCGACATCGCGGCGCTGCGGAAGTACCTCGCCACGCACGATCCGCGGTTGCGCGTTCAGACAGAGGGCACGCAACTCGTCGAGACTTTCGCGAAGCGGCTCCAGGCTCGGCGGGCCGGACAGCCACTGAATCTGGAAGAGGTGTTGGCGTATCGCTATCAGAAGGTGAGCCTCAGGTCGGAGATCGAGCGACAATGGGCCGTCGAACTCCTGGACGCGCTCGACCCGCAGCGGCAGCGCATCCTCGCGTCTTTCCTGGATGAATTCGACTCGTCACTGATGCTGGGACGCCCGACGGCGCCGCTCGACCAGTCGCTCGAGCAGGAGGCTCAACCAATCCTCTCCGGCGAATACGTGCAGATCCTCAGGACCGAAGCGGCCGACACCCAGCGGGACGCCGAGCGTCGGGCCGAAAAACTCATGGAAGGAGAACAGCGATGAATACCCGCATGCGCGTCTTCGCGACGCTGAGTCTCATACTGGTGTGCCGACACGCGGCGGCGATCCCGGAATTGAGGGTGGTCACACCAACGTTCAATCAAACGGGTGCCAACAGCGGCCTCAACGTCGGTCTGCTCATCGAGGCTGCGACGAGCCTGCCCGTTCTGGTCATCGGTGGCGGTTTCACCATCACCTGCACCAGCAGCACCCTGCAACAGACTGCGGAAAGACGCGCGACCTATTCCGCCTTCCTGGGCCCGCACGAGGTATTGCGGATCCCGGAGGTGGTCCCGAGCGTGTATCCGATTCCGGGATGGTCGAACCTGCCATTCGGAGCCTGCACTCAGTGCATCATGCAATACAAAGCCGAAGTGAGGGATGAAACGACCCTGTCGATCAGGGTTGGCAGTACTGGCGTGGGCGCGAATTTCACGCTCATCCCGGCGGGCGAGCAGTCGAAGAGCGATTCGATTCTGACGGACGCATGCCGGTTGCGGCAGAAACAGTGCTGTACTCCGCCTTGCGCGATTCCATGAGGGACGCCGGATAGACGGCCTAGGACAACGGAAAGGAAGGGACTCCTATGAAAACGCTCATCTGCTTTCTGCTGTGCGCGATTGCCACCGGCGCCTGGGCGCAGTGCAGCCCGATCGTCGTCGACACCCACAAGGACGGCATCCAGCTCGGTGCTGCCGGTCGCACGGTCTCATTCGACGTCAACGCCGACGGATTTCCGGATACCGTGCAATGGGTCCGGCCGCGAGGCGATGAGGCGTTCCTCACGCTCGATCGCAACCGTAACGGCATCGTCGATGACGGGTCGGAGCTGTTCGGCGTCGGGACGCCATTGCTCGAAGGCGGCACTGCGCCGAACGGATTTGTCGCGCTCGCGCAGTACGATCAGCCGCTGCTCGGCGGCAACGACGACGGTGTCATCTCGCGTGCGGATGCCGTCTGGCAGGAGCTCTCGCTGTGGGTGGACGCCAATGCAGACGGCGTCGCAACCCGCAACGAGATGCGGCGGCCCGAGTCGCTCGGGCTCACGTCGTTCGGCATCATTCCCAGAGTGCGGCGCTACATCGATGAAGCAGGCAATTCGCTGCCGTACTGGGCGTGGGCGGGCGCGACCGGCCGCCCCGCTCGAACGACGATGGTGGACGTCTACTTCCTGCAGTTCGGTGCAGACGAACTGCCATGACCGGGAAGGCTACAGCCCAGGCACGGGAAACCGCGCGCAGAGTGCCTTCACGGCTGAATGCAACTCTGCGAGCCTGGACGCGTTGTCGTGCGAGCGCATCGCCTCGACCACCCACTGCGCGACTTGCGACATCTGCGTCTCCTGCATGCCGCGAGTCGTCAGGGCCGGCGTGCCGAGACGGATGCCACTCGGGCGCAGCGGCGGCCGCGGATCGTCGGGAATGACCTGTTTGTTCACGGTGAGCCCCGCGTCATCGAGCGCCTTCTCGGCGACGCGGCCGTCGATGCCGAACGACTGGATCGCGTCGACGACCATCAGATGGTTCTCGGTGCCGCCGGTGATGAGCTTGCAGCCGCGCTGCTGCAATTCCTTCGCGAGCGCCTGCGCGTTCGCGAGCACTCGCTTTGCGTAGCTGCGAAATGGCGGTTGCGCAGCAAGCTTCAGCGTCACGGCGATGCCGGCGACCGCGTTCATGTGCGGTCCGCCCTGCATTCCCGGGAATACGGTCTGGTCGATCTTCTGCGCGAGCCCGGACTTGCACAGGATCATGCCGCCGCGCGGACCGCGCAGCGACTTGTGGGTCGTGGTCGTCACGACATCGAAACCCGCGTCGAGCGGATTTGCGAGCGCACCTCCCGCGATCAAGCCGCCGAGATGCGAGACGTCCGCCATCGTAAGCGCGCCGACTTCATCGGCAATCGATCGGAAGCGCGCATAGTCGAACTCGCGCGGATACGACGAGTGACCGCACAGCACGATCTTCGGTTTCACCTGCTTCGCTGTCTCGCGCAGGCCGTCGTAGTCGATATCGCCGCGCGAGGGCAGCGTGCGATAGCGGACGAAGTTGAAGATCTTGCCCATGCACGACACCGGAGCGCCGTGCGTCAGGTGGCCGCCGTGCGAGAGATCCATCGCGAGCACCGTGTCGCCGGGATCGAGGCACGCCATATAAACGGCCTGGTTCATCGGCGAGCCGCTCAGCGGTTGCACATTGGCGTGCTCGGCCCGGAACAGCGCCTTCGCGCGCTCGACCGCCAGCGTTTCGATCCGGTCCGTGAACTGCTGGCCGCCGTAGTAGCGTCGTCCCGGATAGCCCTCGGAGTACTTGTTGGCGAACACGCTGCCGTTGGTCGCGTAAACCTCCGGGAACGCGTAGTTCTCGGATGGAATCAGCTCGATGCCATCGCGTTGCCGCTGTTCCTCGCTGCGCAGCGCGGCGAACACCTCGGGATCGGAAGCCTCGAGCAGGTCGAAAGAGATTTGCATGACGGCGCTCCATTCAGAAGGAGTGGGACGAGTGCCCAGGCGAGCGGCCGTGTGCAGGGTGGGGCCCTGCGCGCATGCTTCCCAATGGTTCAGCCCATTTACGCCAGTCACATGCGCGCGAAGATGCTAGCACGGAAGGGCGGGGACGGAGTTACTATCCGCCCAACAACCGATACCAACTCGCACTCGCCATGCCGCTCAACTACGACAAGCTGATGAGCACGACGTTCGAGCCCGTCCGACAAACGTATGCGCGCCGGGACACGATGCTGTATGCGCTGGGGGTGGGCGTCGGCGCACTCGATCCGTGCGATCCGCACGAGCTCAAGTACGTTTACGAGAAGAACCTCGTGGCGCTGCCGACACTCGCGGTAACGCTGGCCGCAGGCGCGATGCGCCTTTCGGATCCGTCATACGGCATCAACTACCGGATGCTGCTGCACGCCGAGCAGACGCTCCAGATGCACAAGCCGCTGCCGGTCGAAGGCACCGTCGTGAGCGAGGCGAAGATCGACGAGATCTACGACAAGGGCGCAGCCAAGGGCGCGATCATGTACATGACGCGCAAGCTGTACGAGGCGTCGAGCGGCGACTTGCTCGTCACGATGGGCAATGTTGCATTCCTGCGCGCCGATGGCGGCTTTGGCGGCAAGAGCGAAGGCGCACCGAAGCCGCGGCCGGTACCGGCCGATCGCTCGCCGGATCTGCAGACGACGATGCCGGTGACGTTGAACCAGGCGCTCATCTACCGACTCGCCGGCGACTACAACCCGCTGCACGTCGATCCCGAGGTCGCACGCAGCGCTGGCTTCGACCGACCGATCCTGCACGGGCTCGGTGCGTACGGCACGGTCGGCCGCGCGCTGATCAAGGTGCTGTGCGGCGACGACCCGGGACGCTTGCGACGTCTCGACGTGCGCTTCACGAGTCCGGTCTATCCCGGCGAGCCGCTGCGCGCGGACATCTGGAATCTCGGCGCCGGCGAAGCTGCGTTTCGTCTCGTCGCGAGCGAGCGCAACGTCCTCGTCGAGGACTTCGGTCGCGTCGAGTACGAGGCGTAACGCGACCTGCCATGTTCACTGCCTGCGGCGTCATCACGATCACGACGGACTTCGGTCACCAGGGACCGTTCGTCGCGACCATGAAGGGACGCATGCTCGCGCACCTTCCTGCTGCACGAATCATCGACGTGACGCACGAGGTGCCGGTGTACTGGCCGGCGGAAGCGGGATTCTGGCTCGCTCGCGCGTATCCCTATTTCCCGACCGGCTCCGTGCACGTCGGCGTCGTCGATCCGGGCGTTGGCACTTCGCGCGACATCATCGTCGTGGTCGCGGCCGGGCATGCGTTCCTCGCGCCGGACAACGGACTGCTCGCGCCAGTCGTCGCACGCTCCGACTCGCCGTCGATCTACCGGCTGGACACGCCGAAGGCGATTGCGAAGTTCAGGCTGCCGATGCCGAGCGCGACCTTCCACGGTCGCGACATTTTCGCGCCGGTCGCCGCCGAGCTGGCCGCGGGCCGGGCCGCACCGGCCTCTCTCGGGCCGAAGACGACCGACATCGTGCCGTCGTGGGTCGAGGAGCCGGCCGTCACCGCCGACCACGTCAGCGGCGTGATCATCACGATCGACCACTTCGGCAACCTGATCACCAACATCGACGCCGAGCTGATCCGCGCCTTCCCGACACCGGTGGTGCGAACCGGCGGCCACAGCCTGCCGCTGCGGCGGACCTACGGGGACGTGCGGCCGGGGGAGTTTCTGGCCCTGGTGAACTCCTTTGGCGTCATCGAGATTGCCCGGGCCGAGCAGAGCGCCGCGGAGGCGCTCGGCTTGGGTCGCGGCGCCCCCGTCACCATCTCCAGCCGCTGACGCGCTGTCCGCGCACTCCCGGGGGCGGACCCTTGCAGAACTAAGGTCCGGGACCCAGTCTAAGGCCCAGCAGGGGTTAGAAGGGGCGGACCGGTCCGGCCATTGAAAACGCCGGCGCATCGTATATAGTCCGCAGGCTTCCAACCCCGTCGGGGTTCCGATCTAGTTGATTTTGATCGAATTTTTTTAGGAATCGCCATGGTGGAGAGAGACGACGATCATTTCGATCTCGACGAGGACTTCGTAGCCGAGAGCGACGAGAGCTCCAGTTACGAAAAGTTCATCGATCCGGTCGGCCGGCGGGCGCGCCCCAGCGCCGCGGCGGCGGCCAAGAAAGGCAAGGCCGCCTGGAGCAAGTTGGAGGACGTGCTGGCGGAGCGGCGTCTGCAGAAACAACTCAAAGATTTCGAAGGCGAATAGTCTTTCGGACTAGGCTTTCTGGCCGGGCGCAGGCCCACTGAGGTCTGCGCTACACGGCCGATCCGCGGCGATGAGGCTGCGGTTCAGTGGGGTATCACATGACGATGGCTGATCCGACGCACAGCGCCTCGCCGTGGGTCGTGCTGAAGTTCGGCGGCACCAGCGTTTCCTCCGTCGCGAACTGGAAGAACATCGCAGCAGTGCTGCGCGACCGCCTGGCGGAGGGCCTGCGGCCCCTCGTCGTTCATTCCGCTCTCTCGGGCATCACCGACCGTCTCGAGCAGCTGTTGGGCCTGGCCCTCGGCAACGAGTGGCAGCCGGTCATGGACCAGATCGAGCAGCGCCATCGCGACCTGGCGCGCGATCTCGGCGTCATACCCAGCCCGGAGCTCGAAGAGCAGTTCAAGCGCCTGCGACAGATCGCGGCTGGCATCGCGCTGGTCGGCGAAGTGAGCGAGCGGTTGCGCGCCCGGGTGCTGGCGCAGGGCGAGCTGATGGCGACGCGCCTCGGCGCCGCATTCCTGACCGCGCAAGGTCTCGACGTGCAATGGGTCGACGCGCGCGCCGTAATCAAGGCCGAGCCGCGACGCAACGCCAGCATGCGTGCGACCTATCTCTCCGCGACCTGTGCCTACGAGCCGGATCCGGACCTGCAGCAGCGCTGGTCCACGCCGGGTACCGTCTGGATCTCGCAGGGCTTCATTGCGAGCGACGAGACCGGCGACACGGTGCTGCTGGGCCGCGGCGGCTCAGACACTTCCGGCAGCTACTTCGCGGCGAAGCTGCAGGCGCGCCGCCTGGAGATCTGGACCGACGTGCCCGGTATGTTCAGCGCCAACCCGCGCTCGGTGCCCACTGCGCGGCTGCTGCGCGCGCTCGAATACGACGAGGCGCAGGAAATCGCCAGCAGCGGCGCGAAGGTGCTGCATCCCCGCTGCATCATGCCGGTGAAGCAATACGGCATTCCTCTGTACGTCTACGCTACGCAGACGCCGAAGCTCGAAGGCACCGTCATCACCACGCATGGCGGCAACGTCGCGGCGCAGGTGAAGGCGGTCACGATCAAGAAAAGCATCACGCTGATCTCGATGGAGACGGTGGGAATGTGGCACTCGGTCGGCTTCCTCGCCGATGCCTTCGCCGTGTTCAAGCAGCACGGACTGTCCATCGACCTCGTGTCGACCTCCGAGACCAGCGTCACCGTGTCGCTCGACCCGGCGGCGAACGCGCTCGACAAATCCACGCTCGATGCGCTGCTCGCCGATCTCGCCCGGCTGTGCCGTGTCGAGGTCATCGGGCCGTGCGCGGCGGTGAGCCTGGTCGGCCGCAACATTCGCGCCATCCTGCACCGGCTCGGCGAGGCGCTCGAGCTGTTCGAAGAGCAGAAGATCTACCTGGTCACGCAGGCCGCGAACGATCTCAACATCACGTTCGTGATCGACGAGGCGCACGGCGACCGGCTGGTCGCGCGCCTGCACGAGATTGCGATTCGCAAGATGACCGCCGACCGCGTGCTGGGCCCGACGTGGGAAGAGCTCTACGGCGGCGCGGACAAGATGAAAGTCGCGGCGCGGCAATGGTGGCAGGACCGCCGCAATGAGCTGCTGACGCTCGGCCGCGAGCACGGCGCCGCGTTCGTCTACGACCGCGAGACGCTCAAGACGCGCGCGCAATCGCTACAGGCATTGCCCGGCATAGACGCAGTCTTCTACGCGATGAAGGCCAACTGGCATCCGCAGATCCTGCAGGTGTTTTACGAGCAGGGTCTCGGGTTCGAGTGCGTGTCGCGCGGTGAAGTCGAGCATGTGCTGGCCACGCTGCAGGGCATCGATCGCAAGCGGATCCTCTACACGCCTAACTTCGCGCCGCGTGCCGAGTACGAATGGGCCGTCGGGCAGGACATCTGGGTCACGCTCGACAACCTGCACCCGCTGCGCAAATGGCCGGAGCTGTTCAAGGGTCGCGAGTTGTTCGTGCGCATCGATACCGGTTACGGCCGCGGTCATCACGACAAGGTGCGCACGGCCGGCGTGCACTCGAAATTCGGCGTGCCGCTGTTCGAGATCGACGAGCTGGAACGCCTGGCGAAAGAGGCGGGCGCGAAGATCGTCGGGCTGCATGCGCACACTGGCAGCGGCGTGTTCACTGTCGACAACTGGCAATCCGTGGGCGACACGCTCGCCGCGCTCACGCAACGCTTCCGCGACGTGCGCACTGTCGATCTCGGCGGCGGACTCGGTGTTCCGGAGCGCCTGGGCCAGCAAGGAGTGATGCTGTCGGAGTTCGGCGCGACGCTCGTCGCGCTCAAAGCCGCGCATCCGAAGCTCGCGCTGTGGATCGAGCCTGGTCGTTTTCTGGTTGCCGAGGCCGGCGTGCTGCTCGCACAGGTCACGCAGGTCAAGGGCAAAGGCGAGGTGCACTACGTCGGCGTGGCGACGGGCATGAACTCGCTGATTCGCCCGGCACTGTACGGCGCGCATCACGAGATCCTCAATCTCAGCCGGCTCGACGAGCAGCCGACGGAAACCGTGAACGTCGTCGGCCCGATCTGCGAGTCCGGCGACCAACTCGGCGTCGATCGCTTGCTGCCTCCGACGGAGGAAGGCGACGTCTTGCTGATCGCGACCGCCGGCGCATATGGACGCTCGATGAGCTCGCGCTACAACCTGCGCGAGCCGGCTCAAGAGTTTGTGATCTGAAGTTCGTGATCCGATGGACTTCGAACTCATCGCCGAAGGCCTGCTGTTTCCCGAAGGCCCGATCGCGATGGCCGACGGCTCGATCGTGCTGGTCGAGGCCGCGCGCGGCACGCTCTCTCGTGTGTGGCGCGGCCGGACGGAAGTGATCGCGGATCTCGGCGATGCACCGAACGGCGCGGCAATCGGACCCGACGGCGCTGTCTACGTCTGCAACAACGGCGGCTTCGAGTGGCGCGAGATGAATGGATTGCTCGTGCCGGTGCGCGCGTCGGCCGACTACAAAACCGGGCGCATCGAGCGCGTCGATCTCGACACCGGCCGCTTCGAGCGGATCTACGAGACGTTCGAGGGCGAGCGGCTCGGCGGCCCGAACGACATCGTGTTCGATCGCACCGGCGGCTTCTGGTTCACGGACATCGGCAAGACCTTCGCCCGCCAGCGCGATCACAGCTGCCTGTTCTACGCACGGCCAGATGGCTCGCACTTGCATCGCGCAGTGCATCCCGCGGTTTCATTTAACGGCGTCGGGTTGTCGCCGGACGAGAGCGTCGTCTACTGCAACGACACGGAGACGCAGAAACTCTGGGCGTTCGATGTCGCTGAGCCCGGCAAGCTCAAGCCGTTCACCTTCGGCCAGCGCGGCCGCGTCGTGTGCACGCTGCCGGGTCACCAGCTGCTCGACAGCCTCGCGGTGGAAGCAAACGGCAACGTCTGCTCGGCGACGCTGCTCAACGGCGGCATCACGACTTTTGCGCCGGACGGCTCGTTCGAGCACCTGGCGCTTCCGGATCCGTTGACGACGAACATCTGCTTCGGCGGCGCCGACATGCGCGATGCGTACATCACGCTGTCCGGGACCGGCAAGCTGGTGAAGGTGCGCTGGCCACGTCCGGGCCTGAAGCTGAACTTCATGTAGTTCGGACGTCAGTCCGACGTCATTTCGCCTTGTGCCGCTGCTCCAGCTCGCGGACGACGGCCGTGAGCGAAAGATTCCTGCTCTTCAAGAGCAGCGCCAGGTGATAGAGCAGATCCGCCGATTCTCCGACCAGCCGTTCGTCTTCCTGCGTCACCGCTGCCAGCGCCACTTCCACGCCTTCTTCGCCGACTTTCTGCGCGATGCGCGTCGGTCCTTCGGACCACAGTCGCGCGGTGTAGCTGCCTTCGGGCCGGTCGCTGATTCGTTGCGCAATCGTGGCTTCGAGCCGCATCAGGAATGACAGCTCCGCGGCATCGGTCTCGATCTCGTCGCCGAAGCAGCTTTGCGTGCCGAGGTGACACGTCGGCCCTTGAGGCGTAGCGAGCACCAGCAAGGAATCGTTGTCGCAGTCCGCCACCACGTCGATGACATTCAACCAATGACCGGACGTCTCGCCCTTGGTCCACAGGCGATTGCGGCTGCGGCTGAAGAACGTCACGCGCTTGTCGGCAAGCGTCATGCGCAGTGCTTCGCGATTCATGTACGCGAACATCAGCACCTGGCCGCTGCGAGCATCCTGCACGATCGCCGGGATCAGGCCCTCGTTCTTGGTCCAGTCGAGCGCGGCAACCTGATCCAGCTTCATGGACGCACCTCGATCGCCTGCGAGCGCAGGAACTGTTTCAGCTCCGGGATCTGCAGCGTGCCGGTATGGAACACGCTTGCTGCCAACGCGCCGTCGACGCGCGCCTCGTTGAAAACTTCGGCGAAGTGCCCGGGAGTGCCGGCGCCGCCGGACGCTACCAGCGGCACCTTGCAGATCCGCCGGACGGACGCGAGCTGCGCGATGTCGTAGCCCTTGCGCACGCCGTCGCTGCTCATGCAATTGAGTACGATCTCGCCTGCGCCGCGCTCCTGCACTTCGCGCACCCAGTCATGCGTGCGGCGCGCCGTATTCCGCGTGCGCTCCGGGTCGCCAGTAAATTGATAGACGTAGAACTCACCCTCGATCGACTGGCTGTCGATGCCGACGACCACGCATTGCACGCCGAAGCGCGCACTCAGCCGGCTGATCAACTCCGGATCCGCGAGCGCCGGCGAGTTGATCGAAACTTTCTCCGCGCCTTCGCCGAGCACTTGCTCCGCCTCCGCGACGCTGCGGATCCCGCCAGCCACACAGAACGGAATGTCGAGAATCGCCGCGACGCGACGCACCCAGCTGCGGTCGACCGAGCGGCCGTCGGGACTGGCGGTGATGTCGTAGAACACCAGCTCGTCGGCGCCTTGCTCGCGATAACGCTGCGCCAGCTCGAGGATGTCGCCGACGACAACGTGGTCGCGGAAGCGCACGCCCTTGACGACCTGGCCGTCCCTTACGTCGAGGCAGGGGATGATGCGTTTGGCAAGAATGGCCGCAGCTCCTCGGGAGAGATCTTGTTTTCCAGCAGCGCCCGGCCGCTGATCGCCGCCGCGACGCCGCACTCCGACAACGAGCGCAGATCACGGGCGGCAGCTATACCGCCCGAGGCCTGCCATTGCAATTCCGGATAGCGCTGCACGGCTTCCGAGTACAGCGTCAGGTTCGGCCCGACCAGTGTGCCGTCGCGGCCGATGTCGGTGCACAGCACGTGTGTCAGCCCGACGTTCATGAACCGCTCGATCAGCGTCCACAACGTCGCCGTGCTCGTCTGCTGCCAGCCATGCGTCGCCAGCCGCGGCACGCCCGCAGTGTCGAGACGCACGTCGAGCGCGAGCACGAAGCGTCGCGGATCCAGCTCGAACATCCAGCTCATCACGCGATCCGGATCCGTGACCGCGATGCTGCCGATCACGGCACGGTCGACGCCCGCGTCGAACAGCTCGCGAATGCGCTCGATCGTGCGCAGGCCGCCGCCGACCTGCAGCTTCACGCCGCTGGTCTTGGCCAGCAGCAGCACTGTCGGTCGATTCGGCTGCGTGCCGTCGCGTGCGCCGTCCAGATCCACGAGATGCACGCGGCGGGCGCCGAGCGCGCGATAGCCTTCCAGCACGCTCTGCGGATCGTCGGAATAAATCGTCTCCCGGGCGAAGTCTCCTTTCACCAGGCGCACGCAGCGCCCGTCCCGCAGATCGATGGCCGGAATCAGCTCCATTGTCGCCATTCCCTTCATGACAGTCCCTTCATGACACCAGCAGAAAGTTGCGCAGCACCAGCGCGCCGGTCTGGGCCGAGCGCTCGGGGTGAAACTGAGCGCCGAACACCTTGCCGAGTCCGACGATGGCGGCGAAGCGCTCGCCGTACGTCGACGTCGCGAGCGTGCTCTCGGTCACGGGCACGCAATAGCTGTGCACGAAGTAGACGTAGTCGCCGCTGGTCACGTCGTCGAGGAGCGGCGACGGCGCGCTGAACTCGAGCTGGTTCCAGCCCATGTGCGGGACGGGCAAGCCTTCGCGCTCGGCGAAGCGTCGGACGCGTCCCGGCAGAAGGCCGAGACAGGCGACGTCGCCTTCCTCCGAGGATTCGAACAACAGCTGCATGCCGACACACACTCCCAGCAAGGGCTGGCGCAGGCTGCGGATGGTTTCGATCAGATTCGTGGCGCGCAGTCTTTCCATGCAATCGGCGGCCGCGCCCACGCCGGGCAGGATCACGTGGGTCGCCTCGCGCAGCGTCTGCGCGTCAGTCGTGATCTGCGAGTCGATGCCGAGCCGGTCGATCGCGTAGCGCAACGACGCGATGTTCGCACCGCCGCTGTCGATGATCGCCAGCCGTATCACAACGTTCCCTTGGTGCTCGGCAGTTGCGTGTCGGTGACCCGGATCGCCTGGCGCAGCGCGCGCCCAACTCCTTTGAAGCACGCTTCGATCATGTGATGCGTGTTGTCGCCGGTGACCTTGATGTTGATCGCGGCGCCGAGCGTTTCCGCCAGCGAGCGGAAGAAATGCGGCACGAGCTCGGTTGGCAGCTCGCCCACGTGGTCGCGACCGAACTGACCGTCGAACACGAAGTACGGCCGGCCCGACAGGTCGATGGCGACTTGCGCCAGGGCTTCGTCCATCGGCAACAGGAAGCCGTAGCGTTGGATGCCGTGCTTGTCGCCCAGCGCCGCCTTCAATGCCTGGCCGAGCGCGAGCGCGCAATCCTCGACGGTGTGGTGCTCGTCGATGTGCAGATCGCCGCTGCACGACAGCTGCAGAGAAAAGCCTCCGTGCTTCGCGACCTGTTCCAGCATGTGATCGAAGAAGCCGATGCCGGTGGCCACTCGGATCGGCATCTCCTCGTCGAGCCGGACCTCGACGTTGATGTCGGTTTCCTTCGTCCTGCGCGCGACGTTGGCTATGCGAAGCGTCGCGGGCTGCGTGTCAGCGGTGCGCGCGAGTGTCAGCGTGGCTCCTGTTGTCTGCGCGATCCCCTGCAGCAGTCGATCGTTCTGCTCGGTCGTGCCGACGGAGATCCGCAGGCAGCTGCCCAGGCCGGGCTGCGAGCGCGGGTCGCGAATGATCAGACCCACCTGCGCGGCGGCGCGGAGCACCCGATCGGCATCGACGCAATCCACCAGGACGAAGTTCGAATCGCTCGGCCACACGCGGCGGATCGCCGGCAGGCGCGAGAGATGCTCGCTGAGGCGTGAGCGCTCCGCCCGGATGGTCTCGATGCGCCGTTGCGACTCGGCGCGGTGCGGAACATCCGTGAACTTCAGCACAGCTTCAATGGTCTGCGTTGGCAGCGCATACGGCGTGATCACGCGCGCAAGCAGGCTGACGATCTCGGCGTGAGCGAGGAGGGCGCCGCAGCGTGCACCCGCCAGCGCGTACGCTTTCGACAGCGTGCGCAGGATGACCAGATTCGGATAGCGCTCCAGGCGGTCGACGAGGCTCGCGGCGCCGGCGAATTCGCTGTAGGCCTCATCGACGACGATGATTGCGCGATCGCGCAACTGTTCGCACATCGATTCGATGGCGGCGCGGTCCAGCAAGTTGCCAGTCGGGTTGTTCGGCGTGCACAGGAACAGGAGCTTGACCCCGGTGCGCCACGAGTCGAGCACCGACTGCGTGTCCAGCGCGAAGCCGCGATCCTTCTGCAGGGGCACTTCGACGACGCCGGCGCCCTGAATCCGCGCCGAAACCTTGTACATGCCGAAGGTCGGCGGGCAGATCAGCACGCTGTCCTGGCCGGCACGGCAGAACGCGCGCACGAGCAAGTCGATGCCTTCATCGCTGCCACGTCCTGCAAGGACATTGTCGGGTGCGACGCCGTACAGCCTGGCGAGATGCCCGATGAGCTCTGCGGGCTGCGGCTCGGGATAGCGGTTCAGTCCGGCTATAGACGTGTCGCCGCTCGCGCGCCACGGCATCTCGTTCGCATGCATGCGTTCGAGCGAAGGCTCCCACGCCGCGTGCTGGTAGGGCTGCAGCGAAAGAATGTCTGGCCGCGCCAGCTCGAGGATCGGGTTCATGCGGGCCTGCGATCCAGTGCCGCGAGCCGCACGCGCACCGCATTGGCATGCGCGTCGAGTCCTTCGAGCGCCGCGAGCGTGATCGCAGTCGGGCCGAGCTCGCGCAGGCCATCCGATGTCAGCTCCTGCACCGTCATGCGCTTGAGAAAATCGTGCAGCGACAGGCCGCTGTAAGCCTTCGCAAATCCATGGGTCGGCAGCACGTGGTTCGCTCCGCTGCAATAGTCGCCCATCGTTTCCGGTGTCCACGCGCCGAGGAATACAGAACCGGCATTGCGCACTTTGGGCAACCAGTCGCGCGCATTCGCCACCTGCAGGATCAGGTGCTCGGGCGCATAGGCGTTGCTGATCTCGAGCGCCGTGTCGAGCGTATCGACGACGAACAGGCGCGCATGCTCGATCGATTGGCGCAAGGTGTCGATGCGACCGAGCTTGCGCATCTGGGCCTCGACCTCTGCGACAGTCGCCTCCGCGAACGCACTAGACGTGGTGATGAGCACGACCTGGGCATCGGCGCTGTGCTCCGCCTGCGCCAGCAGATCCGCGGCGACGAACTCGGCGCGCGCAGCCGGGTCCGCGATCACGAGCACTTCTGAAGGGCCCGCCGGCAGATCGAGCGCCGCACCTTCCGGATCGTTCGCAACCTGCAGCTTGGCGGCGGTCACCCACGCATTGCCCGGGCCGAAGATCTTGTCGACTTTGGGAACGCTCGTCGTGCCGTAGGCCATCGCGGCAATCGCCTGTGCGCCGCCGAGCTTGAACACCCGACGCACGCCGCACAGATTGGCGATCGTGAGCACGGCCGGATCGGCGGTGCCGTCGCGACGCGGCGGCGTGCAGATGATCCGCGTCGGACATCCTGCGATTCGCGCAGGCACGGCGAGCATGATCGCGGCGGAGGGGAGGGGCGCGACGCCCGCAGGCACATACAGCCCCACAGCCTCGATTGCCCGGAATTGACCTTCGCAGACGACTCCGGGTGCAGTCTCGACGCGCAACGGCGCACCGATCTGCGCCTCGTGGAAGCGCCGGACATTGGCGATGGCGCGATCGATCGCCTGGCGCTGCTCCGCAGTCATCGCGGTTTCGGCTGCGGCGAATTCCGCGGCGGTCACTTCTATCGACTGCAGGGCGACGCCGTCGAAGCGCCGCGTGAATTCGAGCAGCGCCGCGTCGCCGCGCTCACGAACCTCGCGGACGATTTCGCGCACGCGTTCCTGGAGCGCAGCGGTGTCCTGTTGCATCGGGCGGCGCAGTGCTTGCCGGCGTTCTTCCGCCGACAGCGACGACCAGCTGAGGATGGGAATGGTCACGCCAGCATCTTCTCGACGGGCAGCACGAGGATGGCGCTCGCGCCCGCGCTCTTCAGGCTTTCGAGGGTTTCCCAGAACACGTTCTCGCGACAGACCGCGTGCACCGCGACCTTGTCGCTGCCGCCGTCGAGCGGAATGATCGTCGGCGACTCGCTGCCGGGCAGCAGCTTCGTGATCTCCGGCAGCTTCGCGCGGGGCGCGTGCAGCATGATGTACTTGCTTTCCTTCACCTGCTGCACCCCGTCGATGCGCATCGACAGGCGGTGCAGCCACTCCTGCTTCTCGGTCGTGACCGGGATGGGCGTGCTGATGATGGCGGCCTGGCTTTCCAGGATCGTGTCCGCTTCCCACAGGTGATTCGCAACCAGCGTCGAGCCGGTCGACACCAGGTCGCAGATGAAGTCGGCGCGGCCGAGGCGCGGTGCGATTTCGACGGCGCCGGACAACGTGACGATCTCCGCCTGCACGTCGTTCTGTCGCAGGTATCGCGCCAGGATGTTCGGATACGTCGTCGCGATGCGCTTGCCGTGCAGCGAGGAGATGCCGCCGTACTCCACACCATCTGGCACCGCGATTGAGAGGCGGCATTTGCCGAAGTCGAGCACCATGATCTGCTCGAACAACGGGGCGATGCCACGCGCCTTGAAAGCGAGGCGTTTCTCCTCGATGACGTTCAGCCCGACGATGCCGAGATCGCAGACGTCCTGCTGCACCAGGTCCGGAATGTCGTCGTCGCGCACGAAGAGCACATCGAGCGGCATGTTCTCGCCGTAACACATCAGCTGGTCCTTGCCGCGGCTGTACTTGAGCCCGCAGCGGACCAGCAGGTCGAGGGAGTTGTCGGTCAGCCGGCCGGACTTCTGCAGGGCGACCTTGAGGCGGGAGGATTTGTCGATCATGACTGCTCTTTCAGGCGCGCGGCGGCGAGCGTGTAGCCGCCGTTGCCGTTGGTCAGGTACCGGGCGACGCGGCCAACAGTGGTGACGCTGACGCCGGTCTGCTTGTAGATCTCGCGATAAGGGACGCCCTGCTGCAGGAGGGCGACCACCGCCCAGCGGTCGGCGAGGGCCTGCAGCTCCGCCGGCGTGCACAGGTCGCGGAAGAACGCCCGGCACTCCTCGACGCTGCGCAGGGTCTGGATGGCGCTGAACAGCGCCCGTTCCGCCAGCACTTCCTGGCGGGGCGTGATGGCCCGATGCTCTTTCATGGCGGATACGTTACGGTGCTTGTAATAGCGTAATAGCACGCTAATACAATGGAGCGACGAATACAAGGGAAAAGGCCGGCCCGGGACCCGAGGTTGCGCAGGTTTTGCCCTATTTGATCGCAGTCCGGGCCGCAGCTGCGGTTGACGGTGCCGCGCTCCCGCCCCTAGACTGTCCACCGCTCATCGAGACCGGCTGAGGGTCAGGCCCTTTGAAGCCGGGGCAACCGTCGAAGCTAACCACTTCGAAATGGTGCCAACTCCTGCGGAGGTGGCTGTAAGCCGGCCACGATCCGACAGATGAGTTGCTGTGAAGCTGGCTGCACCTGTTGACAGGGGCGGCCGGTCGGTCACGGCGACCTGCCACTACGGGTACTCCGTGGGGTTTCTGCGATGCGCGAAACCTGTCCGGCCATTGGGGCCGGCGCGGAATTGGAGTACTCGATCAATGACCTCGCTATCGCAAGCCGGCGTCGTACGCAGCCCGACGGACCTGCATGCTGCTCGCCTGGCGACGCCTGTCGTACCTGTCACGCCGGTGCGTGAAGGGATCCTGCAACTCGATCAACCGCTGGCCCTGCAGCTGGGCGGCCGCCTCGACGGCGTACGAGTCGCGTGGCGCGTCACGGGCAATCCGCGCGGGCCGCTCGTCGCAGCGCTGGGCGGCATCTCTGCCGGCCGTGCAGTGGCGGACATCGGCACCAGCTCGAAAGGCTGGTGGTGCGAGGTCATCGGCCCGGGCAAGGCCCTGGACACAGAGCGCTACCAGGTGCTCGGGATCGACTTTCTCGGCGGCAGCGGCGCGACCACCGGACCGCGCGCCGGGCAAACGAATTTCCCGTCGATCAGCAGCTACGACCAGGCCGAGATCGTGCGACGGGTGCTCGAGCATTTGCACGCCTCGCTCGCCGCGATCATCGGAGCGTCGTACGGCGGCATGGTGGCGCTGGCGTTCGCTGAGCGCTATCCGCAACTCGTGAAGCATGCGATCGCAATCAGTGCAGCAGATCGTCCGCACCCAATGGCGACGGCATGGCGCAGCGTGCAGCGCGCGATGGTTCGCTACGCGGCAAGGAATGGCGACGCGCCGGAGGGTCTGCGGCTCGCGCGGGCACTGGCGATGGCGACCTATCGCAGCCCCGAAGAATTCGCTGCGCGGTTCGGCGGTTCGCCGGCGCGGATCGATGGGCGATTCCAGTTCCCTGTCGAGTCCTATCTGCTGGCGCGCGGCGATGCATACGCCGCGACGTACATCCCCGAAGCGTTCGTTTGTCTCTCCGAGTCGATCGATCTGCACCAGGTCGATCCTGCTCGCATCCGCATCCCCGTCACGCTGGTCGCGATCATCGAAGACCAGCTCATACCGCTCGCGGACATGCGCTCGCTCAAGGCGCGTCTCGGCGGTGAGGGTTCGCTGGTGGAGCTGTCGTCTCTGTATGGCCACGACGCGTTCCTGAAAGAAGGCGACGCCTTGCAGCCAGTCTTCGCACGTGCGCTCGAAGGGCAGGGAGGTGCGCCGTGACTCAACCGTTATCCGGAACGACGCGGGCGGTGCGTGCAGCGCTGGAGTCCGATACCCAGCACGGTGCGGTCATCCCGCCGATCCACCTGACCTCGACGTTTGCTTTCGAATCATTCGGCGAGAAGCGGACGTACGACTACACACGCTCGGGCAATCCGACTCGCGATGCGCTAGCCGAAGCGCTGGCAGAGCTGGAGGGCGGCAGCGGCGCCGTCGTGACTTCTTCCGGCATGTCCGCGGTGCACCTGGTCACGCAGCTGCTCACGGCGAACGACCTGTTGATTGCGCCGCACGATTGCTATGGCGGCACGTATCGGCTGTTCAGCAACCTGGCGAAGCGCGGCGTCGTGCGCGTGCAGTTCATTGACCAGACCGACGATCGTGCGTTTGCCGCGGCGCTGGCGCTCCAGCCGAAGCTGATCTGGATCGAAACGCCCAGCAATCCGCTGCTGCGGATCGTGGATATCCGGGCACTCGCGCAGAAGGCGCACGCAGCGGGCGCGCTGGTGCTGGTCGACAACACGTTCCTCTCGCCGGTGTGGCAGCGCCCGATTGCGCTCGGCGCGGACCTGGTGCTGCATTCGACGACGAAATATCTCAACGGTCACAGCGACGTCGTGGGCGGCGCCGTGATCGCGTCGACACCGGAGCTGCACGAGCGGCTCGTATGGTGGGCGAACTGTACCGGCGTCACCGGTGCGCCGTTCGATAGCTATCTGACCTTGCGTGGCTTGCGCACCTTGCATGCACGCCTGCGTGTGCACGCGGAGAACGCGGCGCTCGTGGCTCATCTGCTGACCGGTCATCCCGCGGTCCGGCACGTCTACTATCCCGGCCTGCGCTCCCATCCGCAGCACGAGCTGGCGCGTACCCAGCAGTCCGGCTTCGGCGGCATGCTCAGCTTCGAGCTGCACGGCGGACTCGGCAATGTGCGCGCCTTCCTCGACGGACTGCGATGCTTCTCGCTCGCCGAGTCGCTCGGCGGCGTCGAAAGCCTCGTCGCGCATCCGGCGACCATGACGCACGCGGCGATGGATGCGGAGGCGCGCCGCATCGCCGGCATTTCCGACACGCTGCTGCGCCTATCGATCGGCATCGAGTCGGCGGACGATCTGATCCGCGATCTGCACAGCGGGTTGGAGCGCGCGGCGGGCGTGCCTTTCCCGGCGCGCTCCGTGTACCCTGTGGCGGTTTCCGCCGCGGGTGCACTCACGAGATGAGAACAAAGATCACCGAGCTGCTCGGCACCGAGTATCCGATCATTCAGGGCGGCATGCAGTGGGTCGGCTATGCCGAGCTGGCGTCCGCAGTCTCCAACGCCGGCGGGCTCGGGATCCTGACGGCGCTCACGCAACCGACGCCCGACGATCTGCGGCGCGAGATCGAGCGCTGCCGCGGCATGACCGACAAGCCGTTCGGCGTGAACCTGACGATTCTGCCGGCGATCACGCCGCCGCCCTACGCGGAGTACCTGAATGCGATCATCGAGAGCGGCGTCAAGATCGTCGAGACCGCGGGCAACAATCCGAAGGATTTCGTCGCGCGCCTGAAAGAGCATGGAATCAAGATCGTGCACAAGTGCACGTCGGTGCGGCATGCGCTGTCTTCAGAGCGCCACGGCGTCGACATCGTCAGCATCGACGGCTTCGAGTGCGCGGGGCATCCGGGCGAGGACGACATTCCGAATCTGATCCTGATCCCGGCGGCGGTGCGTGCGCTGAAGATTCCGATCGTCGCCTCCGGCGGCATCGGCGATGGTCGCGGCATGGCCGCGGCCCTGGCGCTCGGCGCGCAAGGCATCAACATGGGCACGCGCTTCATGTGCACGAAGGAAGCGCCGATCCACGACAACATCAAGCAGGCTCTCGTTGCAGCCGGTGAGCGCGACACGAACCTGATGTTCCGCACGATGCACAACACCGCTCGCGTCTTCAAGAACGCAATCTCCAGCGAAGTGGTCGCGATGGAGAAGCGTGGCGCGAAGTTCGAGGAAGTGCGGCACCTTGTGACTGGCGCGCGCGGCAAGGTCGCGCTGCGCAATGGGGAGGTCGACGGCGGTGTCATCAGCGCCGGCATGGTGATCGGTCTCATCGACGACGTGCCGACGTGTGCTGAGCTGATCCAGCGCATCGTTCGCGACTGCCGCGAGCATTTGCGTGCGGCTACCGCCATGGCGGCGGCATAGCGGAAGACCTGCCGTGGACTTCAAAACGATCCGCTACGAGCTCGCCGACGGCATCCTGACGATCACCCTCAATCGTCCCGAGCAGCTCAATGCGTTCACGCCGCAGATGGCGGCCGAGTTGATCGATGCATTTCACGCGGCGAGCGCCGACGATGCAGTGAGGGCGGTGATCGTGACCGGCGCGGGCAAGGCATTCTGCGCCGGCATGGACCTGTCAGCCGTCGGCAACGTCTTCGGGCTCGACGAGCAGCTGCGCCCGACACTCGCAGACATGCATGACCGTTTGCAGGATCCGACGATCGTGCATCGCGTTCGCGATACCGGCGGGCGTGTCACCCTGGCGATCTTCGATTGCGCGAAGCCCGTGATCGCTGCGATCAATGGTGCGGCGGTCGGCATCGGTGCGACGATGACGCTGGCGATGGACATTCGGCTCGCGTCCGACAAAGCGCGCGTCGGCTTCGTGTTCGGCAAGATCGGTATCGTCCCGGAAGCGTGCTCGTCGTGGTTCCTGCCGCGCATCGTCGGCATGCAGCAGGCGCTCGAGTGGGTTTACACGGCAGATGTTTTCGACGCGGCGGAAGCGAAACGCGGCGGACTGGTGAAAGAGGTTTATGCCGCCGAGCGGTTGCTCGACGAAGCGCAGCAGCTGGCGCGCCGCATCGTCGAGAATCGCTCGCCGGTGGCGATCGCGTTGACGCGCCAGATGATGTATCGCAACGCGGCTCAGCTGCATCCGCTCGAAGCACATCGCATCGATTCGCTCGGCGTGTTCTACACCAGCGTGAAGGACGGGAAGGAGGGTGTGCGCGCGTTCCTCGAGAAGCGGCCGCCGAACTTCAAGGCGCGCGTGTCGACCGATCTGCCGCCGTTCTACGCAGAGTGGCTGGACGCATACACGAAGCCGGGTGACAAATAAAAACGGGCCGGCGAAACGCCGGCCCGTACGTGGCAACGTAGAACTTTTGTCGTGGCGACATCGGCTCGAGGAGCCGACACCGACCTTGGGGACTAACCCGACACGAGTCCCGGTTCCACCAAAAATACCCGACCCGAGGGTCGAGACATGGAGATTGGGGCCCGAAGGCAGATGGCGTGGAAGGATCGGAAAACCCACGCCGCGCGAAATCATAACCGGTATCGGCCGGGTTTTGGTCAAGAATCTTTTGTGTCGCCCGACCCCGTAACAGGGCCATGTTAATTCAATGAGTTACGAGATTATCCCAGAAGCCGGGTGACTACGGCTTCCCCCGCTTGCGCGGTGCTGGAAACGGTCCCGCCGCCGGCGATATCGGCGGTGCGAACGCCCGCGGAAATGCTCGCGCCGACCGCCTTTTCGAGCGCTGCCGCCTCGTCGTGCAGACCGAGCGAATGCCGCAAAAGCATCGCTGCGCTGAGCATCGTCGCGTATGGATTGGCGATTCCGCGACCAGCGATGTCGGGTGCCGACCCGTGAATCGGTTCGTACACGCCGAGCGTGCCGGCGCCGAGCGACGCCGAGGGCAACAGGCCGAGCGATCCCGCCAGCATCGAGGCCTCGTCGGTGAGAATGTCGCCGAACATGTTCTCCGTGAGGATCACGTCGAAGCTCGACGGCTGACGGATGAGATGCATCGCGGCGGCGTCGACGAGCATGTGCTCGAGCTCGACGTCCGGGAACTCGGCGCGCAACACGGACTCGACCGTCATACGCCACAGGCGCGACGTTTCCAGTACGTTCGCTTTGTCGACCGACACGATGCGCTTGCGACGCGCTTGCGCCAGGCGTCCGGCGACGCGCGTCACGCGCTGAATCTCGTCGACGCTGTACGTGCACAAGTCGCTCGCGAACTCTTCCGTGCGGCGCTTCTCGCCGAAGTAGATGCCGCCGGTCAGCTCGCGCACGACGAGGATATCGGTGCCCCGCAGGATCTCAGGCTTGAGCGGAGAGATGTCCAGGAGCGAGGGATGAATCGTGACCGGCCGCAGGTTTGCAAAAAGGTTCAGCCCTTTGCGCAATGCCAGCAGTCCCTGCTCGGGACGAACCCTGGCTTTCGGCCCCGACCATTGTGGTCCGCCGACTGCGCCGAGCAGCACGGCATCTGCCGTACCGCAGGCAGACAGCGTCTGCGCCGGAAGCGCCGTCTGCATCTCATCGATGGCGGCGCCGCCGATCAGGTGCTCGGCGAAGGTGAATTCGTGGCCGTAGCGTTTGGCGACCGCCTGCAGAGCGCGCACGCCTTCGTGTGTCACTTCCGGACCGATGCCATCACCGCCGAGAACGACGATCGTTGCTTGAATACCCATACCCGCTGCAAGCCGCCTTATGCGTGTGTGTGCTCGTAACGCGCAATGGCCTCGGCTTGTTGCAACAGGAATCCCAACTCGTCGACGCCGTTCAGCAGACAGTACCGCGCGAACGCCTCGATTGGGAACTCGACGGCGGTGCCGTCCGGCAGCGTGAGGGTGCTCGCCTGGAGGTCGACCTTGACCGACGCCCCGGGGTTCTTCACCAGCCACGCGTGGGTCGGCTCGTCGACGACGATCGGCAGCAGTCCGTTCTTGAGCGAGTTGCTGCGAAAGATGTCGGCGATCTCCGTGCTGACCACGGCGCGGAAGCCGTAATCCAGCAACGCCCAAGGCGCGTGCTCCCGCGAGGAGCCGCAGCCGAAGTTGCGACCGGCGACGAGAATCGAGCAACCATTGGCTTCGGGACGGTTGAGCACGAAATCAGTCTTCGGCGCGCCCGTAGCGTCGTACCGCCAGTCGGCGAACGCCTGCTTGCCCAGCCCTTCCTTCGTGGTCGTGGTCAGAAAACGAGCAGGAATGATCTGGTCCGTATCGATGTTCGTGAACGGCAACACGACCGTGCGCGAGCTGAAGGTGCGGATCGGTTGCATCGTCAGGACCTCAGGAATTCGCGCGGATCGCTGATGCGGCCCGCCACTGCCGCAGCGGCAGCCGTGAGCGGGCTCGCCAACAGCGTGCGCGCGCCGGGGCCCTGGCGGCCTTCGAAGTTGCGGTTGCTCGTGCTCACCGCGTATTGGCCTTTCGCAACGGTGTCGCCGTTCATGCCGATGCACATCGAACAGCCCGACTCGCGCCACTCCGCGCCGGCATCGGTGAACACCTGAGCCAGGCCGCGCGCTTCCGCTTCGCGCTTGACCTGCTGCGAGCCCGGCACGACCAGCATGCGAACGCCGCTTGCGACCTTGCGACCGCGCAGGACTCGTGCAGCCTGCTCCAGGTCCGACAATCTCGCATTGGTGCAGCTGCCGACGAACACGACCTGCACGGGTTTGCCGAGCAGCGGCTCGCCGCCGCGCAGCCCCATGTACGAGAGCGACTTCGCGTGAATGGCGTCTCCGGGATGATCGGGGACACTCGCGGTAATCGGCACCACCATGCCTGGATTCGTGCCGTACGAGATCATCGGCTCGAGCTCGTTCGCGTCGATCTCGACGACGCGGTCGTAGTGCGCACCTTTGTCGGTTTGCAGAGTGCGCCAGCTTTCGACGGCTCGGTCCCACGCTGCGCCACTCGGCGCAAACGGACGGCCCTTGAGATAGGCGAACGTCGTCTCGTCGGGTGCGATCATTCCGGCGCGCGCGCCGCCTTCGATCGACATGTTGCACACAGTCATGCGCTCGTCCATCGAGAGCGCTTCGATCGCGCTGCAGCGATACTCGATGACGTGCCCGGTGCCGCCCGCGACGCCGATTTTGCCGATGATCGCCAGGATGACGTCCTTGGCTGTTACGGCGTCGCGCAGTCGGCCCTTCACTTCGATCGCGAGCGTTTTCGGCCGTCGTTGCAGCAGGCACTGCGTGGCCAGCACGTGACCGACTTCGGTGGTACCGATACCGAAGGCGAGGGCGCCAAACGCACCGTGCGTCGCCGTGTGGCTGTCGCCGCAGACGATCGTCTTGCCCGGTTGGGTCGCGCCGAGCTCCGGACCGATAACGTGCACGATGCCGCGCTGCTCGCTGCCGAGGCCGAGCAGCTCGATGCCGAACTCGCGACAGTTGTTCTCCATCTCGCGCACCTGGCGCGCGGCGGATTCGACCTTGATCGGCACGCGGCCGAACACTTCGGCGGGATCGGTCGGCGTGGAATGATCCAGCGTAGCGAGCGTGCGGTCAGGGCGCCGCACTTGCAGGTTTTGGGCACGCAACTGCGCGAAAGCCTGCGGCGTCGTCACTTCGTGGATGAGGTGAAGGTCGATGTAGAGCACGGCGGGCGTGTCCGCCGTCTCCGGCACGACTTCGTGCTGCTCCCAGACCTTCTCGAACAGAGTCTTCGGTTTCATCGATGGAGCATGCCAACCGGGGCCGGCCGCGGGGTGATCAATGCTCAGCGAGGCA
The DNA here is from genome assembly GCA_044866955.1 of Steroidobacteraceae bacterium. Lineage (GTDB taxonomy): Bacteria > Pseudomonadota > Gammaproteobacteria > Steroidobacterales > Steroidobacteraceae > Steroidobacter. Next base: position 53,226 of record JBIOUH010000203.1, on the reverse strand, counting down.
TCGCCGCCCGCGATCCCTGGGGCGGCCGGGCTAGCCCGCGGCTGCGACGCCGCGCGCCGCACCGGGCTCGCAGAACTCCAGCCAGCCCCACTTGTCCGGCGTCTTGCCGTTGAACAGCCCGAAGAAGGCGGATTGCAGCGTCTCCGTGATCGGGCCGCGCTTGCCGGCGCCGATCTGGATGTGATCCACGGAGCGGACCGGCGTGATCTCCGCCGCGGTGCCGGTGAGGAAGATCTCGTCGGCGAGATACAGCAGCTCGCGCGGAATCGCCTGCTCCCGCACCTCGAAGCCATGGACGCGAGCGAGCGTCATCACCGTATCGCGGGTAATGCCCTGGAGGATTGCGTTCACGATGGTCGGTGTGTAGATCACGCCGTCGCGGATCAGGAACAGATTCTCGCCGGCGCCTTCGCTCACCGTGCCGTCGACGCTCAAGCCGATGCCCTCTGCGAAGCCGAGACGCTTCGCTTCCATGCTGATCAGCTGGCTCGACAGGTAATTGCCCGCCGCCTTGCCGAGCGTCGGAATCGTGTTCGGCGCGAGCCGCTGCCACGACGAGACGCAGACGTCGATGCCGTTCTCCAGGCCTTCGGCGCCGAGATACGCGCCCCACTCGAACGCGGCGATGACCGTTTCGACCGGCGGCATGACTTTCGGCGCGACGCCGATTTCGCCATAGCCGCGGAAGGCGAACGGACGCAGATACGCGCCGCGGTTCAGCGCATTGGCAACGATGATCTCCTTGCACGCCGCGCTGATCTCATCCTGCGTGTACGGAATCTCGATGCGATAGATCTTGGCCGAGTCGAACAGTCGCCGCGTGTGATCGCGCAGACGGAACATCGCCACACCCTGCGGTGTGGCGTACGCGCGCTCGCCTTCGAACACGGTCGATGCGTAGTGGAGTGCATGCGACAGCACGTGCACTGTCGCTTTCTCCCAGGGCACCAGCTTGCCGTTGTGCCAGATGTACTTCGCTTGGGTGATCGGCATGGAGGTGCTCCGGTCAGGCGCGGGACTGCTGCAACCAGGGCATGCGGTCGCGCAGCTTCACGCCGACCTTCTCGATCGGATGCTTCAGATCCTTGTTCATCAGCCGGGTGTAGTTCTTGCGGCCGCTGCGATTCTCCTTGATCCACTGGCGCGCGAACTTGCCTTCCTGGATCTCGCTGAGCACTTTCTTCATCTCGCGCTTGGTGGTCTTGTTGACGATGCGCGGACCGCGCGTCAGGTCGCCGTATTTCGCCGTCTCACTGATGAAGCGATGCATCTTCGACAGGCCGCCTTCGTGCAGCAGGTCGACGATCAGCTTGAGCTCGTGCAGACATTCGTAGTACGCGACCTCCGGCTGATAACCGGCTTCGACCAGCGTCTCGAAGCCTTTCACAACCAGCTCGGTCGCTCCGCCGCACAGCACGACCTGTTCGCCGAACAGATCGGTTTCGGTTTCCTCGCCGAAGGTGGTCGTGAGCACACCGCCGCGCGTGCCGCCGATGCCGTGCGCGTAAGCCAGCGCGTTCGCCTTGGCGCGACCGGTCGCGTTCTGGCCGATCGCCATCAGGCACGGCACGCCGCGTCCTTGCTGGTACTGCCGGCGCACCAGGTCGCCCGGACCTTTCGGCGCAATCAGCACCACGTCCAGATCCTTGCGCGGCTTGATCTGCTTGAAATGGATGTTGAACCCGTGCGCGAACAGGATCGTCGCGCCTTTGCCGATGGCGCCGATCACTTCCTTGTACAGGTCCTTCTGCGACAGGTCCGGCGTCAGGAACGCGACGAGCGCAGCGCCGGCGACAGCGTCCACCGGCTCGGCGACTTTCAGTCCGTCCTTCTTCGCCTTGGCCCAGCTGCCGCCCGAGCGGCGGACGCCGACGACGACATCGAAGCCGCTGTCCTTCAGGTTGAGTGCATGAGCCCGGCCTTGGCTGCCGTAGCCGAGAATGGCGATACGGGCACCCTTGAGGGCCTTCTTGTCGACGTCCTTCTGCGAGTAGATCTGCATGGGTGATGTGCGCTCCCGACGCATGTTGGCGAGTTGAAGAGTCCGCGATGCGCGCGTTCGCAACGCATCAACGGCGACGGCCAATTGGGTGCACTAGCGAGGCGGGAAGGCGAGACGAAAAAGCAGCGGGAATTCACCATATGGCTGCGCGGCTTGTCAAGCTGCGCTACCCTGCGTGCTCTGCGATTCCGATGCCACTGCCAGCACGCACGCCGATGACCGTCCACGAAGAACGCCACGGTTCGATTCCTATATATCTGCTGTACGAGGACGACCTCGACCAGTGGCGCACGGCGCAGGACGAAGCGACGCGCAACTGGAGTGCCGCGAACTGTTTCAAGGCGGAGCGTGGCAAGCAGCTGGTGGTTCCCGGTGCGCACGGGCGACCAGCGGCGGTCATCGTGGGCCTTGGAAGGCGCAATCCGCGCGAAGAGTTGAGCTGCTGGGCGGCCGCGGCGATCCCGGATCGACTGCCCGACGGCGACTATCACCTGGCCGAGCCGCTGCCGGGCCGCCTGGCGACGCAATTCGCGTTCGGCTGGGCGTACGGACAATACAAGTTCGAGCGCTACCGGCGTGCGAATCCGCAGCGAGCCGTGTATCTGCGCCCCCCGGCCGAGGCCGATGCTGCCGAAGTCGCGCGACTGAAATCTGCGACAGCGTTGGCGCGAGATCTCATCAACACACCGGCCAACGACCTGTCTCCGGAAGCGCTGGCGCTCGCAGCGGTCGAAGTGGCGCGGCGCTATGGTGCGCGACATCGCGTCGTCATCGGCGACGACCTGCTCAAAGAGCGTCTTTCTGCGATTCATGCGGTCGGGCGCGCCGCGTCCGTCGCCCCGCGGCTCGTCGACATCGAGTGGGGCGATCCGACGCATCCGAAGGTGAGCCTCGTCGGCAAAGGCGTGTGCTTCGATTCCGGCGGTCTCGACATCAAGCCCGGCGCTTCGATGCTGCTCATGAAAAAAGACATGGGCGGCGCCGCGGTCGCGCTCGGACTGGCGCAGCTCGTCATGGATGCAAAGCTGCCGGTCCGCCTGCGGTTGCTGTTGCCGACAGTCGAGAACGCGATCTCGGCGAACGCATACCGGCCGGGCGACGTGCTCGGCACACGCAAGGGCCTGACGGTCGAGATCGGCAACACCGATGCGGAAGGGCGCGTCATTCTTTGCGATGCGCTCGCGCTCGCAGATGAGGAGAAGCCCGAGCTGCTGATCGACATGGCGACATTGACCGGCGCGGCGCGCGTGGCGCTCGGGCCGGAGCTGCCTGCGCTGTTCACCGCCGATGACACGCTCGCGCGCGAGCTGGTCGATATCGCCGCGCAACAGGGCGATCCTGTCTGGCGCATGCCGTTGTGGAGCGCATACGAGGACGAGCTTTCGAGCAAGATCGCGGACATCAACAACGTTTCGAGCTCTTCATTCTCGGGCGCGATCTTCGGAGCGCTGTTCCTGCAGAGGTTCGTGACCGAAGCGCGCAGCTGGGCGCACCTCGATCTCTACGCATGGAACGGCAAGGAACGGCCGGGCCGCCCGGTCGGCGCGGAGCCGCAGACCGTTCGCGCGCTCTACGCATTCCTCAAACACCGTTACGCGCGCTGACCTTCCAGCATGTCCGTCACCTCTTCGAGTGCGGCGGAGTCGGGCTCGCTGACCGGCCGGGACCTGCTGCTGCTGATCGGGATGAACCTGATCTGGGGCCTGAACCTGATCTCCTCGAAGATCGGCGTCGGCCAGTTCCCGCCGATCTTCTTCACCGCGCTGCGCTTCGGCTCGCTGGCGCTGTTCCTGGTGCCGATGCTGAAGATCCATCGGGGGCAGATGACCAATCTGTTCGCCGCCGCGATGCTCACCGGCCCGGCGGCCTTCGCGCTGCTGTTCGCCGGAATCTTTCTCACCGAGGACGCCGCGACGGTCGCAGTCGCGACGCAGATGAGCGTGCCGTTCTCGACGCTGATGTCCGTGCTGTTCCTGGGCGAGACGATCCGCTGGCGCCGCATCATGGGCATCGTGCTGGCGTTCGCGGGCATCGTGATCATCAGCTTCGACCCGCGCGTCTTTGCCTACTGGGAAGGACTCGCGCTGGTGGTGTGCTCGTCGTTCGTCAGCTCGCTCGGCCTGATCTTCCTCAAGCGTCTGAAGGGCATCAGTCCGCTCGAGCTGCAATCGTGGATCGCGCTGGCGGGCGGTGCGATCCTGCTCGCGCTGAGCCTCGCACTCGAAGCAGGGCAGATGACGGCCGTGCGCAATGCAACCTGGGAAGGCTGGGGTGCGCTGATCTTCACGACCGTGATGTCGAGCCTGATCGCACACACCGCGTGGTATTACCTCGTCAGTCGTTATCCGGTGACCAGTCTTTCGCCGCTGACGCTGTTGTCGCCGTTGTTCGGCATTTTCTTCGGCGTGACGTTGCTGCACGACCAGCTCACCGCGCGCATGCTCGTCGGCGGCGCAGTCACGCTCGTCGGCGTCCTGATCGTCGTGTTGCGCGAGCAGCGGATCGCGGATACTGGAACGTGACTTCCCTGGCTGCGCCCGGCGCCAGCCCTGCCAATGTCCACTCGCCGATCGCCCAGCGAATCAAACGTAGAGTCGGACAACCGATCGCCGCCGTCATGCGACGCACCTGGCGATTGCGCCCTTCGCGAATCGTCAGCTCGATCCAGCTCGTCGGGATCGCCTTGCGAAAGCGGATCGGCGGATCGCGCGGCCACAGCCACTGCGGCTCATCGACTCGCCGCGTAGACGCCGGCAATGTTTTGCCGTCATTCAACACGACGCCGTGGCGCAGCTTCGATAACGCAGCATCATCCGGCTCGCCTTCGACTTGAACGAAATAGGTCTTCGGCGTTTTCCAGCGCGGATCGGCGAGCTGCGCCTGCAGCTTGCCGTCGCTCGTGAGGAGCACCAGGCCTTCGCTGTCGTAGTCGAGACGCCCGGCGGGGCGCATGCCAGGCGCACGGATGAAATCACGCAGTGTCGCTTTTCCGTCCGTGCTCGTGAATTGGGTGAGCACCTGGAACGGCTTGTTGAACAGCAGCACTACAGACATCAGTGCTGCTCGCTGTCCGCGTCGATGTGCTCCGCCGTGGTCTGCACGAGATCGATGAAGCGCTGTACCGCCGCTGCATTCTCTCCGCGACGGCACGCGAGAATCAGCGGCGCGGTGAGATGCTCATTCTCTGCGAGTTTGCGATATACGACGCCATCCATTTGCAGCCGGCGTAGCGACTCGGGCACGAGCGACACACCGAGACCCGCGGCGACGAGATTGAGCGTCGAGATGATGCGCGGCGCTTCCTGCCCGACGTGCGGGCTGAAGCCGGCGGCGCGACACGCGGTAATGATCGTGTCGTAGAGACCCGGGCCCCCTGGACGCTTGTAGAGAATGAACGTCTCCGCGGCGAGGTCCGCAAGCGGCAGAGGCGCGGTGCGAGCCTGTGCTGTTTTCTTCTTGCGGCCGCCGCTCGCGAGTGGATGGCCTTTCGGAAGCGCGACGACCATCTTCTCCTGCAGCAGCGGTCGCACCGTGAGCCCGACGACGTCCGCGACCGGCGAGCGAATGAACGCCGCGTCGATATCCTCGTTATTGAGTCCCTGCACCAGCTCGCTGCTGCCGCTTTCCTCGAGCACGAGGGAGACCAGCGGCGACATTTCGCGGAATGCGCGGATGACGCGCGGCACGAAAGGATGGAAGGGCGCAGAGCTCGTGAAACCGACCACCACGCGTCCTTGCTCGCCGCGCGCCGTGCGGCGAGTGGTCGCGAGAGCGCGGTCGACCTGGTCGAGGATCACACGAGCCCGATCCAGGAAGACGACGCCGGCGTCGGTCAGCTCCACGCCCCGCGGCTGGCGGCGAAACAGCTGCACCCCGAGCTCCTGCTCCAGGGCGCGGATCTGCATGCTGAGCGGCGGCTGCTGGATGCCGAGGCGTTCGGCTGCCCGGGTCATGTGCCTTTCTTCGGCTACGGCAATGAAATAACGCAGGTGGCGCAACTCCATGCGCCATATGTATCAGATATCAATTGCCAACTCATCATATATTTTACCCGCACCTCACAAAAAGCTATCGTGCTGCCCATCCGGACCCGCAGCCAGGGATTCCGCGTTGAGCGAGCACCGTCGGTCGTGACGGGCAATGGGGAGCGCAGCAACGATGTCGAGTCAGAATCTGCCGGAAATCCGCGGGCCGATGCAGCCGGGCTATGAGACCGTGCTGACGCCGGCAGCGCTGGCGTTCGTCGCGGATCTCACCCGACGCTTCGGCGATCGTGTCGCCGAACTGCTGGCCGCCCGCGCCACATTGCAGAAGCGCCTCGACGACGGCGTGCTACCCGACTTCCTTGCCGAGACCGCCCACGTGCGCAAGGCGCCGTGGCGCGTCACGAGCATTCCTGCCGACCTGCAGGATCGGCGCGTCGAGATCACCGGCCCGACCGACCGCAAGATGGTCATCAACGCGCTCAACTCCGGCGCGAAGGTCTTCATGGCGGACTGCGAGGACTCGCTCACGCCGACCTGGGACAACGTCGTGCAGGGCCAGATCAACCTGCGCGATGCTGTGACTCGCGAGATCTCTTTCGCGAACCCGGACGGCAAGCAGTACCGCCTGAATCCGCAGATCGCGACGCTGCTGGTGCGGCCGCGCGGCTGGCATCTGTACGAGAAGCATCTGGCGGTGGACGGCAAGCCGGTGCCCGGCGCGTTCGTCGACTTCGGCCTGTACCTGTTCCACAACCACGCGGCGCTCAAGGCGCGCGGCACGGGCCCGTATTTCTACCTGCCGAAGCTCGAGAACCATCGCGAGGCGCGGCTGTGGGCGGACGTGCTCAAGCACTCCGAAGCGACGCTCGGTATCGCGCCGCAGACGATCAAGGTGACCGTGCTGATCGAGACCATCCTCGCCGCGTTCGAGATGGACGAGATCCTGTACGAGCTGAAGGACTACATCGTCGGCCTGAACTGCGGCCGCTGGGACTACATCTTCAGCTTCATCAAGAAATTCAGCCGCCGGCCGGAGTTCGTGCTGCCGGACAGGCAGCAGGTGACGATGACGACGCACTTCCTGCGCTCGTACTCGAAGCTGCTGATCAAGACCTGCCATCGTCGCGGCGCCTTCGCGATGGGCGGCATGGCGCCGCAGATTCCAATCAAGAACGATCCGAAGGCGAACGAAGAAGCTCTCGCCAAGGTGCGTGCCGACAAGGAGCGCGAAGCGGGCGACGGCCACGACGGCACCTGGGTCGCGCATCCGGGCCTCGTGCCGATCGCGATGGAAGTGTTCAACCGCTTGATGCCGACGCCGAACCAGCTGCAGAAGATGCTTGCGGACGTGGAAATCAGCGCGTCCGACCTGCTGCAGATTCCTCAGGGCACGATCACCGAAGCGGGTTTGCGCGCCAACGTCAGCGTCTCCATCCAGTACATCGCCGCATGGCTCGGCGGGCTCGGCTGCGTGCCGATCAACAACCTGATGGAAGATGCCGCGACGGCCGAGATCTCGCGTGTGCAGATCTGGCAGTGGATCAAGCACCCCGCCGGCAAGCTCGACGACGGTCGCAAGGTGACCGTTGATCTCTTCCGCAGTGTCGTTCGCGAAGAGCTCGACAAACTCGCCGCCGCCCTCGGCGCGAAGGCCTACGAAGCAGGTCATTACGAGCCCGCCGCAACGCTCATCGACCGCATTACGACTGCGCCGGATTTCGGAACGTTCATCACGTTGCCGGCCTACCAGGAAATCAACTGAACAGGAACCTCCAATGACGCATCTCTCAGCCGAGCAGCTCCGCAAAGAATGGCAAACAAACCCGCGCTGGCAAGGCGTGGAACGCGCCTTCAAGGCCGAAGACGTCGTGCGCCTGCGCGGCACGGTCCACGTCGAGCACTCGCTCGCGCGGCTGGGCGCGCAGAAGCTGTGGCGCTTCATGCATGAGAAGCCGTTCGTCAACGCGCTCGGCGCTCTGACCGGCAACCAGGCGATGCAGCAGGTCAAGGCCGGGCTCGACGCGATCTACCTCTCGGGCTGGCAGGTGGCCGGCGACGCGAACCTGGCGGGCGAGATGTACCCGGATCAGTCGCTGTATCCCGCGAACTCTGTGCCGTCCGTCGTTCGGCGCATCAACAACACACTGGTGCGCGCGGACCAGATTCACCACGCCGAGGGCGATGACTCGATCGATTGGCTGAAGCCTATCGTCGCGGACGCGGAAGCGGGCTTCGGCGGCGTGCTGAATGCGTTCGAGCTGATGAAGAGCATGATCGAAGCCGGCGCGGCCGGCGTGCACTTCGAGGATCAGCTGTCCTCGGCGAAGAAGTGCGGTCACATGGGTGGCAAGGTGCTGGTGCCGACGTCGGAAGCGATCGCCAAGCTCGCCGCCGCCCGCCTTGCTGCCGACACCTGTGGAGTTCCCACTGTGCTCGTTGCGCGTACTGATGCGGAGTCGGCGAATCTGCTGACGTCCGACGTCGACGAGCGCGACCGGCCGTTCATCAAGTCGAAGGATCGCACCAGCGAAGGCTTTTTCTATGTCGATGCCGGCCTGGAGCAGGCGATCGCACGCGGCCTCGCGTACGCGCCGCACGCCGACCTGATCTGGTGCGAGACCGGCCATCCCGACCTGCATGAAGCAAAGCAGTTCGCCGAAGCCATCCACAAGCAGTTCCCGGGCAAGATGCTGGCGTACAACTGCTCGCCGTCGTTCAACTGGAAGAAGAAGCTCGACGACGCCACGATCGCGAAGTTTCAGCGCGAGCTGGGCGCGATGGGCTACAAGTTCCAGTTCATCACGCTCGCCGGCTTCCACGCGCTGAACTACTCGATGTTCCAGCTCGCGCGCGGCTACAAAGCGTCGCAGATGGCGGCGTACGTGCAGCTGCAGGAACAGGAGTTCGCGGCGGAGAAGGACGGCTACACGGCGACGAAGCACCAGCGCGAAGTGGGCGCCGGTTATTTCGACGACGTGACGCAGACGGTCACGGCGGGCCAGTCGTCGGTGACGGCGATGAAAGGCTCGACCGAGGAAGCGCAATTCCAGAAGGCGCGGGCGTAGACCACGACCCCACCCAACCCTCCCCGTTCCACCGGGGAGGGCGGGGAGGGGGCATCGGCTAAACTGCGCTGGTGACTCACCAGCTCTGGCCTTCCGACGGCGTCATCTTCGATCGGTCCTGCACGGATTGCCCGCGGCTCGCGCGCTTTCTCGCCGCGGGCCGCGCGGAATATCCCGACTACTACTGTGCGCCAGTCGCGCCTTTCGGCGATCCCAAGGCGCGGCTCATCATCGTCGGCCTCGCGCCGGGCTTTCACGGCGCGAATGCGACCGGCCGGCCGTTCACCGGCGATCACGCCGGGTTGCTGCTCTATCGCACGCTGCATCGGTTCGGGTTCGCGAGCCGGCCGGAGTCGAAGTCGCGCGATGACGGACTGAAACTGCTCGGCTGTCGCATCAGCAACTCGGTCAAGTGCGTGCCGCCGGAGAACAAGCCCACGCCGGCGGAAATTCGTACCTGCAATCGCTTCCTGACAGCGGAGCTGTCCCAGGTGAGCTCGCGGTGCGTGCTGCTCGCGTTGGGCTCGATCGCTCACAACGCGGCCTTGCGCGCGCTTGCGTTGAAGCCCTCCCAGTACAAGTTCGCGCACGCGGCGGAGCATGAGCTGCCGACCGGGCACCTCCTGCTCGATTCCTATCATTGCAGCCGCTACAACACGCAGACCAGGCGCTTGACGGAGAAGATGTTCGCTGACGTCTTCGCGCGCGCCCGTAAGCTGGTGGACGAGCGCTAAACTAGCGCACCCATGAGCGCCTTCGACCCGAAGCCCTTTCTGGCGAACCTGAGCCAGCGGCCCGGCGTATATCGCATGATCGCCGCGAACGGCGAGGTGCTGTACGTCGGCAAGGCGCGCAACCTGAAGAACCGCGTCGGCACCTATTTTACCGGCAGCAAGGCGCACGCGGCGAAGACCATGGCGATGGTCTCGCAGATCGCGAGCATCGAAGTGACGGCGACGGCCTCGGAGACCGAGGCGCTGCTGCTCGAGTACAACCTGATCAAGCGCCATCGTCCGCGCTACAACGTCACGCTGCGCGACGACAAGAGCTTCCCGTATCTCTACATCACGACCGAGCAGGACTATCCGCGCATCAGCTTCTATCGCGGCAGCCGCAAGCTGCCGGGGCGATTCTTCGGTCCATATCCCAACGCGCGGGCGACTCGCGAGACAGTGCTGTTGCTGCAGAAGTTGTTCCTGCTGCGCCCGTGCAGCGACTCGTTCTTTGCGAACCGCTCGCGTCCATGCCTGCAGTATCAGATCAAGCGCTGCTCGGGACCCTGCGTCGGCCTGATCTCGGTCGAGAACTACAAGCAGGACGTGGCGGATGCGATGCAGGTGCTGGAAGGGCGGGGCGCCGAGCTGATCGACGATCTCGCGCAACGCATGGAGGAAGCTGCGCAGCATCTCGAGTTCGAGAAGGCCGCGCGGCTGCGCGATCAGATCAACGGCATCAAGGCAATCCATTCGACGCAATCGGTCACCCGCAACGTCACTGAAGACATCGACGCGGTCGCGCTCGTGTCTCAGGGCAGCGATCACTGCGTCTCGATCGTGTTCGTGCGCGGCGGCCGCAATCTCGGCAGCTCCAACTTCTTCCCGCGCGCCGGGCTGGCGGAGGCGGGCGAGCTGCTCTCGGGATTTCTCGCGCAGTACTACCTGGGTCGCGACGCGCCCGGCGAGATCCTCATCAGTCAGCCGATCGAGGACGCGGACCTACTGGAGGCGACGTTGTCGGAGCGGCTGGAGCGGTCGGTGCGCATCCGTTCGGGCGTCCGCGGCGTGCGGGCGCGCTGGCTGGAGATGGCGCGAACCAACGCCGAGCTCGGCCTCAACATGCGCCGGGCGACCGAGGCAACGACGGCCGATCAGCTGCAATCCGTCGCTGAAGTATTCGGACTGAGCGCGCCGCCGAAGCGCATGGAATGTTTCGATGTGAGCCACACGATGGGCGAGCGCACGGTCGCGTCCTGTGTCGTGTTCGGCCCGGAGGGACCGCTCAAGAGCGACTACCGGCGTTTCAACATCGAGGGCCTGGAGCCGGGCGATGACTACGGGGCAATGCGCCAGGCATTGTCACGGCGCTACGCGCGCATCAAGAAGGGCGAGGCGCCGTTGCCGGATCTGCTGTTGATCGACGGTGGCCCGGGACAGCTCGCGGAAGCGGTCGCGGTCCTGAAGGAGCTCGAAATCGAGGGAGTTTGCGTGGCCGGCGTCGCCAAGGGCGCCGATCGGCGGCCGGGGCAGGAGCGTCTGTTCCTCGCCGGCGAAGAACACCCGCGCATCCTTGCTCCGGATTCCCCGGCGCTCCACTTGATCCAGCGCATCCGCGACGAGGCCCACCGCTTCGCGATCACGGGGCATCGCCAACGCCGGGCGAAGGCTCGCACGCATTCCGTGCTGGAGACCGTCCCAGGACTCGGCCCGCGCAAGCGCCGGGAACTGCTGCGGCAGTTCGGGGGACTGCAGGGCGTGGCGCGAGCCGGCGTCGACGACCTGGCCAAGGTGCACGGCATCGGCCGTAAGCTGGCGCAGTCGATCTACGACACTTTGCACGCGACCGGCTGAAAAGCACTTACAATCGGCGGCAGTGAGTTTTCCGATCGCGAATTATCTGACGGTGGCGCGGATCCTGATGATCCCGCTGGTCGTCATCCTGTTTTACGCGCCGTATCCCTGGTCCAATCCGGCCGCCGCCATCGTGTTCATCCTGGCGGCGCTCACCGATTCGCTGGACGGCTACCTCGCACGTCGCCTGGGGCAGACTTCCGCGCTCGGAGCGTTCCTCGATCCCGTCGCCGACAAGCTGATGGTCGCCGTGGCGCTGGTGCTGCTCGTCAGCCACGATCCGCCGGACCTGCACTACATCCGCTTCGATCCGCACATGCTCATCACGCTCACGGCCGCGGTGATCGTCGGCCGCGAGATCACGATTTCGGCACTGCGCGAATGGATGGCGGAGATGGGCGCACGCGGCAAGGTTGCCGTGTCGTCGGTCGGCAAGCTCAAGACGATCTTTCAGATGACCGGCCTGTCGATGATGCTGTTCCGGAGCGACGTGTGGTTCATTCCGGCGTTCGAGTTGGGCGTGTACTGCCTGGTTGCTGCGGCGGCGCTGACACTGTGGTCGATGATCGTCTACCTGCGCGCCGCCTGGCCCGAGCTGATGCGCTCGGGCTTACGTCCCGGAAACGGCTGACCTGCCTTGACAGGGGGTCGGTCGGCCCTAGAATATCGCCCGTTCGGTCGGCCGGACCCCCGGCGTCCGACGTATTCAAGCGGGAATAGCTCAGTTGGTAGAGCGTAACCTTGCCAAGGTTAAGGTCGCGAGTTCGAGCCTCGTTTCCCGCTCCAGCTCATGAGCAGAACCCCGGGCCACTCCCGGGGTTTTGCGCTTCTTGGGCGCAGCAATTGCGTCCGCGCGCGCCAGCCTGGCTAGGTGGCAGAGTGGTCATGCAGCGGCCTGCAAAGCCGTCTACGCCGGTTCGATTCCGACCCTAGCCTCCAGATCAAAGAAACGGCCCAAACCAAGGCTTTTTCCTCAATCAGACAGTCGCTCCTACGGCGACTGCTACGGTGATAGCCCACTGGAACGCTACGGGAACGGGCCGAAAACGCGGCGCGGCTGGCCTTGAAATTCAGTCCCGCCGGACGAAGGGCGCAGCATTTTGCGTCCGAGGCCTGCTTTCTGAGGCAGGTCCATGTCCGTACATCGCAGAGGCAATCGCTACGCTTCCCGTCTCGCGATCCCCGCAGACCTTCGCCCATGAGTGAGCTGCCAACGTGACCGGCTCACCGATGAGCAGATCACCGCACTGCTGCGGCAGGTTGAGTCAGAGCGTCTCACTGCACCTGCGCATTGGTGGATACCTCGCGTGATGCTGAAGAGCGGTCTGCGATTGGAGCAAGCTGCGAAGCTGCGCCCGTGTGACCTGATCCAGGTTGAGGGCGTTCACTGCTTCGACATCAACTCACAGGCGGGGCGCTTGAAAGGAAAGTCGTCTGCGCGTTTGGTTCCGATTCACTCAAGGATGCAACCGCACTTGAGTCAGTGGGCCATCAAGGTGAGCACCGAGGATGGACCTCAGGCGAACCTGTGGCGACTCACCGCCGACAAGACCACCGGGCGATGGTCCGAGCAGTTGTCGAAGCGTCTCAACGCGCGCCTCGACAGTGCAGGCATCGATGGCCCCGGCTTCGTGACGGAGTACGCGCGCAACACCTTCGGCGCGAAGCTCAACGCAGCAGGCGTGAGCGTCTACACGAGGAACAGTGGCGTATAAATGCAAATACTGCGGTACGAAGAAGACAACGCTAGTCTTTATCAAGAAGTCTGCGATTGCTCAGCATATTGCTTTGCGCCACAGGCGCGGCCTGCGCGTGGCCGCTCTGTCTACTATGGGTCGGAAGCTGCCATCGCTTACGTAGGCAATGAATCGCCATCGCTCTGCATTCCGCACGCGGCCAGGGGAGGGCGCGCGGCCGCCGTGGGGTGGAACGCCGACGCCGACATGAGCATTGTATAAATCTGCCTATGGAACCTCATAAGAGCCAGCCGATCGAGGGTGTGCCCGAGCTCGTCGCGCATGCGTCGCCGCCCCCAAAGGGGTCCAACCGGAGCTTCGGCATCGTCTTCGCGGGCGTGTTCGCCGTCATTGCCCTGCTCCCGCTGTTCACGGGCCGGCCGGTCCGGGTGTGGGCGATCGGCCTCAGCGCCCTGTTCCTGGTCGCGGCCCTGGCCGTGCCCGGCCTGCTGGCACCGTTGAACGAGCTGTGGGCCCGCGTCGGCCTGCTGCTCAATCGCATCGTGAGCCCGGTCGCGTTGCTGCTCGTTTACGCACTGGCCGTGTTGCCCACGGGCTGGCTGCTACGGCTGTTCGGGAAAGATCCGCTGCACAGAAGCATTGATCACCAGGCCCGGTCCTATTGGATCGAGCGGGTACCTCCGGGCCGGCCCGATGGACAGATGAAGAAACAATTCTGAGATCGGGAGGCGGCGAGGGATCGCGTCGAAGACATCAGCGAGGTAGTGACGATGTCGTTCATTGCCGAAATGTGGGACTTCCTGAGGGTTCGCCGCAAATTCTGGCTCATCCCCGTCCTGCTCGTCATGGCAGTGCTGGGCGCTCTGATCGTACTGTCACAGGGCTCGGCGATCGCGCCGTTCATCTACACGCTGTTCTAGTGCGAGCAGGGCGTGCACGTCCTCGGAATTTCAGCCTACTATCACGATAGCGCCGCCTGCATCGTGCGCGACGGCGAGATCGTCGCTGCCGCGCAGGAAGAACGTTTCACGCGCAAGAAGCACGACGCCCGCTTTCCGCACAACGCCATTCGCTACTGCCTTTACGAGGCTGCGATCCCGGCCGCGAAGCTCGACCACGTTGCGTTCTACGACAAGCCCTTCCTGAAGTTCGAGCGCCTGCTCGAGACGTACCTGGCGTTTGCGCCGCGCGGCTTTCGCTCGTTCCGCATGGCTGTGCCGATCTGGCTGCGAGAGAAGCTCTTCCTGAAAGATCTGCTCGGACGCGAGCTGGCCAAGCTCGACGACACACAGGACTGGCGGGAGCGACTGTTGTTTGGCGAGCATCACATGAGTCACGCCGCCAGCGCCTTCTATCCATCGCCCTTCGAATCCGCGGCCGTGCTGACGCTCGACGGTGTCGGAGAGTGGGCGACGGCTTCGCTCGCGATCGGCGCGGGCAATAGCCTGGAGATGCACCGGGAGATTCACTTCCCGCACTCGATCGGGATGCTCTATTCGGCGTTCACCTATTACACCGGCTTCAAGGTGAACTCCGGCGAGTACAAGGTGATGGGACTGGCACCGTACGGTGAGCCGCGCTACGTCGATCGCATCTATTCGCACTTGATCGATGTAAAGGCCGACGGCTCCTTCCACATGAACCAGGACTACTTCGACTACTGCACCGGCCTTACGATGACGAACCGACGGTTCGCCGAGCTGTTCGAAGGTCCGCCGCGAAAGCCCGAGCAGCCATTGACGCAGCGGCACATGGACCTGGCAGCCTCGATACAGAAAGTGACCGAGGACGTGATGCTGAAACTCACGCGCGCGGTCGCGCGCGACACGGGGCAGCGCAATCTCTGCCTCGCCGGCGGCGTCGCGCTGAACTGCGTCGCAAACGGCAAGATTCTTCGTGACGGCAGCTTCGAGCAGCTCTGGGTGCAGCCTGCGGCCGGCGATGCAGGCGGCGCGTTGGGAGTGGCCCTGTCGACTTATCACGGTCTTCTGGGCCAGGCACGCAGCGTGAGACCGACGAAGGACTCGATGCGCGGCAGTTTTCTCGGCCCGGAATTCTCGGACGCTGAGATCGAGCAGCGTCTCGACGCAGTGGGCGCCCGCTTCGAACGGCTATCCGACACGGACGTGGTGCAGACGTGTGCGCAAGAGCTTGTCGGCGGCAAGGCCGTGGGCTGGTTCCAGGGACGCATGGAGTTCGGTCCGCGCGCGCTGGGCGCGCGCTCCATACTCGGCGACGCCCGTTCACCGTCGATACAGAAAACGCTCAACCTCAAGGTCAAGTATCGGGAATCGTTCCGTCCGTTCGCGCCTTCTGTGCTGCGCGAGGATGTTTCCGAATGGTTCGAGCTCGACACGGACAGTCCCTATATGCTGCTCGTGGCCGACGTCGCCCGCTCGAAGCGCCGAGCCATGACGGAGTGCGAACAGGCGCTGTTCGGGATCGACAAGCTGAACGTGCCGCGCTCGAGCGTTCCCGCGGTCACGCATGTCGACTACTCGGCGCGCATACAAACCGTTCATGAGGACACCAACCCTCGTTACCACGCGCTCCTCAAGGAATTCAAACGCCTCACGAACTGTCCAGTGCTCGTCAACACCAGCTTCAACGTCCGCGGCGAGCCAATCGTCTGCACGCCCGAGGACGCCTTCAGATGCTTCATGGGCACGGGCATTGAACGCCTGGTCTGCGGCAACTTCTTGCTGCAGAAGGAACGGCAGAACGCCGCGCTCGCCGAGGATTACAAGACCAAGTACGAGCTCGATTGATGAGGACCGCACTCAAGACGACGCTGGTCAATCTGCTCGTCCTCATCGGGCTGCTGCTTGCGATCGAGCTCGGCTACCGTATCGTGAAGTTCTCCGCTTCATGCATGTCAGACGAGTGCGATCGCAGCTACTGGCAGGTCGGCACCAAGTTCAGGATTCCTCATCCCATGGGAATCCGTCGCCAAGATCCGGTGATCGGTTCCGTACCGAACGATGGTGACTATTCGGTGCCGTGGCCGGACGGCCTGCCAACTCCGGTGACCATCCGAAACAGTGTCCGGCTCAACGGACCGCAACACCCCTCCTTGGAGGGTGACAAGACGCTCGCCGTCGGCGATTCCTTCACCTTCGGCGACGAGGTTGCCGATAGCGATACATGGCCTGCCTGTCTGGAGAGGGAATGGAATTCGCCAGTCATCAATGCCGGCATGTTCGGCTACGGCGCTGCGCAGGCGGTGCTGCGCGCGCAGCAGCTCGAGCTGCACGGCAAGTACGATCGCGTGATCTGGTCGATCCTGGTCGGAAATGATTTCGAGCGCGACACGCTCGTCGCACGGTCCAGCGATGTGCGTCCCGCGGTCATCACCACACCGCAAGGACCACGCTATACCAGCGTCGAGGAATCCCAGCGCGTGCTGGATGCCGCCACGCACCGCGGCATTGCCAAGTACGCAGGTCTGTTTGGCTATCTTTACATCACGAAGCTCGCATGGGAGCACCTCTCGCGCTCCGTGCTGCCGGAGGGCATGCGCTTCGACGGGCTATGGACGGTGCCGCATCCCCAGGCAGCTCCCAGGCCAGAGTTGATGGCGTTTGCGTTCGATCAGTTCGCGGCGCTGAGTGCAGCGGAAAAGTACGTGCTGCTGCAATACCCGAAGAAAAGTCTTGTGCACATTGCGCCCGCGGACGCCGCCGAGTTGCGCGCAATCCGGAAGCTAGCCGCCAAGCGCAACATCGCAATCATCGACACGTTACCCGTGTTGCGGTCCGCGCCGGACCGCACTGCGCTCTATCGCACTCATCACACACCAGCCGGCAATCGCACCGTTTGCAGATCCATCGTGACAGCGGTCGGCATGAGCCGCCGACAGTCCGGTCAATGAGAGCGCGCAATCCAGGAACCGACAATGCCCGCTGCGCACGCATCTCCAACCTATATCAACAACGCGCGGTAGCTTCCAAGGCGACTTGTGGAGCGCCCGCTCGCACGATGCCTTCGTGATCGAGGATGCCGACCACATGCTCCTTGCGCGCAGCAACGGCAACCACGACCTGCACCGTTTCCTCGCGATCGCGGATGGAGTCGTGCGTGCGCAAGGCCGCAGGATCATCTTCACGACGAACCTGCCGAACATCAACGACGTGGATGAAGCACTGCTGCGCCCGGGCCGCTGTTTCGCGACCGTTCGTACCCGGCCCCTCGAGCGCAGCGAAACGGCATCGCTCTTGCGTCAGCTGATCGTGGATGAAGGTCGGCGCATGCGCTGCTGGCAGAACTTTTTGGACGAGGCTCGAGCGCATTCTCGGTTGCCGACATCTATCGCGCGGCGGCGAGCCTTTCATAGCACTTAATGAGCTAGCGAGCTTCCTGCCTTCAATCCTATGCTCCGGCCTCCCAATCGGAGCTCACGGACATGAACGCAAACCCTGCTGCCTTCCTTCTGCTCTTCGCATCACTGTCGTCCTTCGCAGCCACTGATCCGCAACCGACGACGCCGTCTGCGGCCGAACGCATGCAGCAGCCCGGGTACGAGGAGGAACAACTCCAGCAGCGCACCGGGACGTGGACCGTGAAGATGACGTTCCGGCCGACGCCGGATGCAAAACCGATCGTCACCGAGCAGCTCGTCGCGGAGCGCAAGATGGTCGGGCTCTACATGCAGGAGACGATGCATCCTGATGCCGGCGCGAAGATGCCGGACTTCAGCCGCATCGCGTACCAGTACTACAGCCGCGTCGAAGGCCGCTGGCAGTACGTCTCGATTGATACGCGTTTTCCCGTCGGCATCATGCCGGCGTACAGCTTCGCGAACGAATCGGACGGCAAGCTCACGATGATCTTCGAAAGCCTCGCGTTCGTCGGGCTCGGCCAGGGCGTCGAAGGCCGCATGATTCGCTCGAATCTGGAGATCTCGCGAGAGAATAACAACCACGAGTTCGTGCGCCAGTACTGGGTGCAGGCCGATGGCACTGCGCGGCAGTGGCCCGCGGTCGAGTACGAATACACGCGGCGTCGCTGAGCGCAGCCGTTATTCCGCAGCATCTCCAACTTGGAACGCCATCTTGGCGACAGTGATCGCGCCGAGCTCGTCCGTCACAGTGACGGACGCAACGTACGTGCCGGGCACTGCGAACGTTGCAACGGCCCGACGTCCGATAGCTGATTGCCCACCGGGGAGAGTCCAGACGTAGTTCAGTGCGCTCGCGACTTCTTCGAGCCCCAAGGCCGCGAACTGGACCGGTCGTCCTGCGACGGCGTCAGAGACGAGAACGAGGCCGAGCCCCGAAGACGGTAGCCGCGCAGAAACGATCACCTGCGACGCATCGATGGAGGCATTGCCGAGCGCATCACGAACGGTGAGCGTGATGCGATAGCTTCCCGGCGCCAGGTAGACGTGCGCCGCCTCCATGCCTGGCGCCTGAGTACCGTCGTCGAAGTCCCATGCAAATTGCAGAGGCGGCGTGCCGGTGCCGGTGCCGATGACTCGCACGATGTCGCCCACTCTCGGCATGTCGGGCTCGATCTGCTGGATGCGAGCCGTCGCCGCGGACGGATTGCTCACCGCCACGCACCTGACCTGGGTGCCCAGCAATGCCGGGCTGATGATCGCGATCAGCAGCACGCCGCAGCGCGACAGCGATGATCCGGACCGCATACCTTTCGCTCCAGGCACCGACCGTCAAGTAGATACCTGCGAGCGAGCGTTTCAGATCAGTGTTTGGTGCACGCGGGCGAGCACGATGCACGCGGCGCCGCAGGGCGCGACGGGGTCACTCCGCCTCGGACCTGATCCGGAACAGGCCGTTGCACTCCGCTTTGCAGCCGAACAGCGCAACCCGTTCCGGGGGCGTGCCGCGAATCACGCCGAACGCGCCGGCGTTGATCGAGAACTCGTAGACGGTGCCCTTGATCGAGAGCGATCCCGAGTACTGGCAGGGCACGACGTTATACGTGGCATGCAGATCCTCGGGCAGAATCGCGGTCGCGTGCGCGAAGAAGGTCAGCACCTGATCGCCCGTCAGGTTCCAGCTCTCGCACGCCCGCGCGAACGGGCCGTCGGGAACCTTGGGCGGCCCGAGATGCCGCTCGAGGCTGACGACTTTCACCTCGCCTTTCGCCAGCGCCGCCTTCATGGCGTTTTCGTCGATTGGCGGCGCAGCAATCGCAGCAGCGGCGCTGAGCAGGAGAATGGCAGCAATTCCTGATGTCATCGTTGGCAAGCTTATCCCATCGGGCCGCGGTTCAAGCCGGGCGTTTCCTCGTACAATTTACGCGCACGGGCCACGCCCGCAAGCATGGGGCACCGCCAATGACATCCGACGGACTCATCGACCGCCTGTTCCTCGCTCATCCGCGCAGTGCGGGGCAGGGCTATTTCGAGCACCTGCGTTTCGCCTGGCGCTTCGGCGCGACACTGGCCGTTGCGACCCTCGCGGCGTTGCTCCATGGGCTGTTTCCATTCCTGTTTCAGACAGCGGCCGGAGACAGAGTTCGCATGCTCCATGCACGTCTTGCCGGCCGCGAGCCCGGCAGCGCCAGCGACCCGAGGGGTGCGTGACCGAAGGGAACGCCACTCGGGGGAATGCCCGCGGGCCTAGGCAGCAGCGCGGCGCGCCTTGCGCACGGAGAAGAACAGCTGTCGATTCTCGCCGGCCTTCTGGATCGCGGCCTGATCCAGCGCCACCATCACGTAGAGGATGTTCAACGCCTGCAGCCGGCCGGTGATGTGCTTCGTACGTCGGCCCGCCTGCACGACATCGTTCGCAGTGACGCCGCTGTGTCCACCCATGCGGCCCTGAACGTAGTCGACAGCAGCTTCATCGATGAGATTGAAATAGCCGGAGCCCTTGCGATCCTTGGAGCGCGCGAAGGACAACACGAGATACGCGCCCTTCGCCTGGAAGACGTGATAGGTCTGGCGCACGGCCTCGACCTTACCGCAATAAGCGAGCCCTTGCTGAAGCTGCTTGATGTTCACGTGACCCCCGATGGCTTATGCATCACCAGCTGCCGGTGACCCATTCTCGGCCGATCGGTCGTGAAGCGCCAGATACTCGCGATGATCTCGTCGTCCTGCTCGACCTTGCTGACTGCATCACGCCGCGCCCTTCGAAGCTTTCAGGCTCGCGAGCATTTCCGCCAACCGCGCGAAAGTCTCACGGCTGCCGCTTTCGAGGCCAGCCTTCATGACGGCGTCACGAATGTCGCGCGACGGATACAGGCCGGTCGAGGTCAGCGTCGTCACGCCGTTGCGCTCCGTTAGCACGGTGGTCTCGAGAATCTCGCCGGCATCCCAGTCTTCCCACGTTTCGGTGCGCACCAGCCGCTCGGGCCGCACGACCTCCCGATGCACGCCGCGCATGCCGACGTCCTTCTTGCCCGGACCGCGCCACAGGAAGCGATACGCGCCGCCGACACGCAGGTCGACCTCGCAAACGACGAGCGAGCGGCCCGGCGCCCCATACCAGCGCTGCAGCAGCTCGGGTTGCGTGTACGCGTCGAAGACCAGAGTGCGAGGCGCGTCGAACGTCCGCGACACGACGACTTCGCGTTCCGACGGAGTGGTAATCGTCACGTTGTCAGCGGCGTTCATCGCAATCTCCTGCGCTTCGGACGTTTGCCGGACGAGGTCTTCATTTCCTGCAGCACCGAGTCGAGCCTGCGGAAGTTGCTCTCCCACAGCTGCCGGTAGTTTTCGATCCAGCCGTTCGCTTCCGCGAGCGGTCGCGGCTCGATCCGGCACGGACGGCGTTGCGCGTCGCGCCCGCGCGAGATCAAGCCCGCTCGCTCCAGCACCTTGAGGTGCTTGGAGATCGCCGGCTGCGACATGTCGAACGGTTCTGCCAGCTCCAGCACCGAGGCTTCGCCGGAAGAGAGGCGGGCAAGAATCGCGCGCCGCGTCGGATCCGCGAGCGCTGCGAAAGTCGCGTCGAGCCGGGCGGAGGTCGCCATTGCATAACCTTCCAGTTGCGTAACTAAAGGGTTATATAACTGATGACGACCGCGAACGTCAAGCTGGCGCGGCGCCGCCATCGTGAATTTATTGCGTGCGCGAACCGACCACAGCCGCCACGGATCGCGAGAAATATCGAC
Source organism: Steroidobacteraceae bacterium (assembly GCA_044866955.1). Taxonomy (GTDB): domain Bacteria; phylum Pseudomonadota; class Gammaproteobacteria; order Steroidobacterales; family Steroidobacteraceae; genus Steroidobacter. The sequence continues at coordinate 31,827 of JBIOUH010000203.1, read as the reverse complement.
GCTGCTGCCGCATTTCCTACGAATCCGTAATCAAGGATATGCACCTTACGGAGTAAAGTGCCCGCCAGCCGCGCAGCAGCGAAACCGAAGAACGCGGAAGGAGACCACTGAACAACGCCGAACTGGAGGGAAGCATCGATGATTCGTGGAATTCACCGTGTCCTGAGCGGCGTGGCGCTCGCGTCCGCGACCGCCGCCGTGCTGGCAGCAACGCCGCCGCAACAGCAGACTCAAGCGCAGCAATCCTTCGCGAACTACGCGCGGGCGATGAAAGCCGGCGCCTCCGCCAAGCTCGGCGGTCCTCTGCAATCGCTCGCACGCACTGCCGGCTCGCAAGCACAACTGAGCGCGCCTAGCAGCACGTCGCGGACGCAAACCCGGCTGCCGGCCCTGACGATCCGCGATCGCTACGTAGGTGTGAGCGCCTACTCGGACGGCGATGTCAACGCGCTACGCACTGAACTGGTCGCGAAGGGCATGCTCAACGCAACGGTCCACGGCAACGCCGTGTCGGGCCGAGTGCCGATCGATGCGCTGACCGACATGAGTACGATTCCGACGCTGCGATTCATGCGCCCCTCGATGGCGCGAACGCAGGTCGGCCTGACGACCACGCAGGGAGACCGCTCGCAGCGCAGTGATCTCGCGCGTCAACGATTCCACGTCGATGGCAGGGGAGTGCGGGTCGGCGTGATGTCCGACAGCTACAACTGCTCCGAGGGCGCGCTGGTCCCGGGCGAGCCGTTCACGACAGCGCCGCAGGACAAGGCGAGCCACGACCTGCCGCAAGACATTCGCGTGCTGAAGGACCTGTCGCCAACGCCTTCGCTTGACTGCAGTGACGAGGGCCGCGGCATGATGCAGCTGATCCACGACGTCGCGCCGGGCTCATCGCTGGCGTTCTACACAGCGTTCGAGAGCGCGGAAGATTTTGCGGCCGGCATCGGCGCGCTCGCGAATGCGGGATCGAACGTCATCGTCGACGACGTCATCTACTTCGCCGAGCCGATGTTCCTGGACGGACCGATCGCGCAGGCAGTCGATCGCGTGAAGGCGCGCGGTGTCGCGTACTTCTCTTCGGCCGGCAACCAGGCCCGGCAGTCGTATGAGGCGGAGTTCCGCCCGTCCCGCGTCGAAGGAGCGGGCGGCGGTCCGCTGCACGATTTCAACAAGGGCAAGGGCGTCGACGTCCGGCAAGGAATCACCGCGGGAGCGGGCAGCACCACCCTGCTGTCGTTCCAGTGGGATCAGCCGTGGTTCTCGGTGAACGGCAAGGGCTCGGCGAGCGACGTCGATATCTACTTCGTCGACGACCAGGGCGATCCGATCACGCTGTGCGACGACGATCCCAACGCTCTGGTATGTCAGTTCCCGGGTGTCGACCGCAACGAAGGCGCCGATGCCGTCGAAGTGCCGGTGCTGATCAACGACACTGACGCGGACGTGCACGCGAGCATCGCGATCGAATTGTTCTCCGGCCCCGCGCCGCATCGCATGAAGTATGTGTGGTTCGATCTCGGCAACGGCCTCCTGACGGTCGAGGAGCACAACACGCAGAGCGGCACGCTGTACGGCCACGCCAATGCGGCCGGCGCGGAAGCTGTCGGCGCAGCTCCCTGGTACAACACCGCGGCGTTTGGACCGCAGAACAAGCCGGAGTGCGCGCCCGCGTGCCTCGAACTGTTCTCGTCGGCGGGCGGCGTGCCGATTCTGTTCGATCGAAACGGCCGCCGCTTCCCCTTCCCGCTGGTGCGCATCAAGCCCGGTCTCACCGGACCGGACGGCGGCAACACGACCTTCTTCATCGCCGATCTTGCAGCAGCGATTCCGGGCACGAGCGAGCCGGACGGTTTCCCGAATTTCTTCGGCACCTCCGCATCGGCACCGCACGTGGCAGCGATCGGAGCTTTGATGCTCGATCAGCGCAAGCGTGATATCGCGGCAGGCAAGCGTTTCTTCGGCCCGCAGCAGTTGCGTCCCGAGGTGATGTACGTCGCGATGCGGTTGTCGGCGGCGCGACATGACATCCGGGCGCGAGCCGGGCGCGTGACCGGGCCGAACGCAATCCCGCATTCGAAGGGATTCGATTTCGATTCGGGATTCGGCTTCGTGGATGCGTCGGTCGCGTTGCGACTCACCGCGGGATTCTGAAAATCCCGCGGAAATGAACCGCACCCCGAGCCACGAGCGCACGCGTCACTACCGGGAGGGGTGCCCGCGACTTTGCGACACGGGGCGCGGTCCGTAGCCAGAATGCCTACGGCAGCGCAGCGCGCGAACTGGACCGTGGGACTAGGGACAACCCCTATGTCCCACGGCCACTATCACTCGTGCAGCCACTGTTTGAACTGCGGCGAGGCGACGAACTTCGTGAACGTCTCGCTCTTGGCAAAGCCTTCCTGGGTGAACTGGTAGCCGAAGTCTTCCTGCAGTGTGGTGTAGACCTCGATAGCCTCGGCGAACTGGCCGAGCGCGACGTGCGATTGCGCGAGCGTGAAATAGGGAGTGCTCATGTCCGGCTCGACTTCGATCGCCTTGCGCGCATAGGTGACGGCTTCCTGGTGCTTGCCGAGCGTCATGTAGATGCTCGAGCGGAGCATCTGCGTCATGCCGTCGACGCCGACCCGACTCTCGATCGTGGTGATCGCCTGCAGGCACTTGTCGAGGTTTTGGGTCAGGAAGTAGTAATCGAGCAGCATGAACGCAGCGGCCGGGTCCTTTCCATGTAGTTGCTCCAGCCGCGCCAGCGTCTTGCGATAGCCGGCGTCGTCGCCGGCCTCGTTGGCAAGCGACGCACGCTGCACCAGGATGAACCGCGAGTCGGCGATCGCGGGCGGCAGCTTCTCCATTTCGAGATACGCGTTGCGAAGGTCGCCCTTGCGACGCATCTCGGCAATCGACTTCATGCGCTTGAGCGTTTCCTGATCGACCTGCTCCATGCCGAGCAGCGTCTGAATGAGGCCGGGCGCCGGCTCGCTGAGAATGCGCGCCATGCGACCGATGATCTGGCTGTACAGGTCACCGCCGCTGAGGGGCGCCCAGTCGATGATCTTCACGCCACCTTTGCCGTCGGGTCGGACGACGAACTCGATGTATTCGAAGCCGTCGCCGCCATAGTCGAAGCGCAACAGCGGCCGCGCCTCAGTGTCGCGAGTGACGACTCTCATGAACTTGACGGTGCTGTCGGGTGAGCGATCCATCTCGGCGAAGAAATCGCCGACCAGCGTTGTGGCTTTTGCAGTCTTGGTAAAGCCGCGCGCGAACTCGCTGCGGCCGGTCTTGTTTTCGAAGACATTTTCCGCGACGCGTGCGCCGAGCTCGTTCATGTCGAGCATGGAGGCGAGCGCGTCTGCCTTCCGCTCGTTAATGATGGTCGTGATCTGCACCCCGACCGCTGCCATGTCTGGAGCTTTGGGGTCGGCAGGCAATGCTGCAGCGATCGTCGCCGCTGCGAGCGCCACGACGCCCGAGAACCAACGCAAGACGCGATGAGAAAAGACCGTCCGGCCCATGGTGCCTCCCGCCCGCTGTCAGCTCGATGTCGTGGCTGATTCGGGCGGCACACTGCCAGCGGGTGGGTTTTCAGGCAAGCAATCGAGGCCGCGGGACGCGAATTACGTTGCCTCGATCACACTCCTCACTGCGCGAGGGTGAACGTTCCGTCGATCGTGTTCCAGGAGTCCTGGGTGCCAACGCCGGAGAAGGTGAGCGTGAAGTCACGCCCGCCGTTGCGGAACCACTTGGGCGCGAAACTCCACTGAAAAACTCGCTGCTCGAGCTGCGGAACGAACACGTCCTTGTAGAAGACGTTCCAGGGTCCCCAGGGGTTCGGGGCTTCCGCCATCGTCAGGCGCGATCTGTAACCCGAGGTGGTGGAGCCGTCGCCGTGCTGGTTCGTGTACACCAGGCGCTGCAGGCCCGGCACGAAACTCATCTGTGGAAACGGACCGACGCCGCTCGGATCGTCGTAGATCGGCACTTTGTCGGCCTGGCTGGTCGACCATTTCGGCTGCCCGGTCCTGTCCAGACCTGCATAGAACTCGTAGGCGCCGCGATCTTCGATCGTGAGCCTGGGTACGCGTAGCAGGATGATCCTGCCGGGACGCTGCACAGTGTTGAGGACCAGCGTACCGGTAACCTCGACCGCGACGGTGTAGACATAGGCATCGCGAGCAAGGCCGTGGTCTTTGCCGAACTGCACGAAGCTCCCGAAGGAGATGCCGTCCTCCTCGCGCGTGAACGCCGCATCGAGCAGCGTCCAGGTGCAACCCTTGTCGCGACTTCGAAAGAGGATGAAAGTGTCGAACCCCATCGTGCTCGCGCTGGGCGTGAACCACACATAGAGGACGCCGCCGACACTTAAAGGAGCACCGTGCCCTTTGCCGCGAATGCCTCCCGGGCACTCGGCGTTCAAGCCGCCGAAGCGGTTGAAACCTTCGTAGTTGTCGTGATCGCCGGTCACGCGTGCAACTCCGAACTCGACGCGGCCCTGGAGACCGTCGCTGCCAAAACCTCCACCGTCGCCCCAGACGGCGTACTGGTTGTCGTCGTTCGACCATGTCATCGGCCAGTTGTCGCTCTCTGTTGCGAGCCGACGATGCGAACTCACGTCGAACGTCACGCCTTTTATCGCCGTTGATGCCGGCGGCGGCGGGGGTGGCGGAGGCGGCGGCGGAGGCGGAGGCGGTGGTTGCGGCGGCGGCGGCGGCGGCGGCGGTGTTGGAGGTGGCGGATCCGGCGGTGGCGGATCTGGAGGTGGCGGTGTTGCGGGCGGAGGCTCCGTCGGTGGATCGGAAGCACTCGGAGGTGGATTGGAGTCGCGCGACCCTCCACCACCGCAACCCGTGGCCGAAATCAGCACCACGAGCGCGAACACTGCGGCAAGACCTTTTGCCGGGCGGTTGCTCACCGCATATCAACGCTTGCCCACGGCGGCGGTTCCGAATTCCGACAGGATGCGAACACAGAATGCGACTGCCCGTTCGATATCCGGGTCGCATCATGGAGGAGGCCTGGTCAAGCGTAATCGGACTGCCTCGTTCGCTGCGCTGCGAACTGCGTGCCCGACTTCGGGCCTTTGACGGACAATCGAGACGTGACTTACGTGCGGCCTTCGCCGGTGTGCGCCCCGCCGATCACACCGTGACTAGCGAATGCAGAGTCAGGTGAGTGCGCTGACCATGACGTAGTAGCCGTCCGGATCGCGGACAGCAAACTCGCGGGTCCCGGTCGCGGGATTCGTCTGCGGCTCCTCCTCGAGTTGACGGACCAGTGCTCGCGCGCGCATCAGCGCCGCGTCGAAATCGTCCACGCGGAAGAACAGCAAGAGCCCATTGCCAGGCTCCGCTCGTTCGGGACCGGCCAGTGTCGGATGCTCATGCGCTCCCCATTTGTGAAGACAAAGCAGGACCGTCCCATCCGTGTCCAGGACTTGCCCGAAGTAGTCGTGATTGGGCGCGGATGGCGCTTGACCGAAGAGCGATTGATACCAGTGCAGGCTACGCACCACATCAGCCACTCCAATGATTGTCCACGTACGCTTCATCGGCTGCTCCTGCGCATCAACTCGACTGATAAAGGCGGATCATGATGAGTAGCCAGGTCGGTGGTGAATAGCTCGGAGTGTCAAGGCGAGCAAGAGCTGGTGCCGGGCCGGGCATTGCAGTCGGTTCAAGTATAGGACTTGCCGAGTTCTCTTGATTCGCGGCTGTTACCCCAGCAGTTCCCCCAAGGTCTCCCGCGATTTGTGCATGCGATCTCCTGTGAGCCGGCCAAGGCAACGCGCGCTCGCCTTACCCTTGCGTGGCGCCTGTACGTGTGTTACATACTGAACCATATGGGTCAGTATACTCAAGCTCACTTCGATGCCTCCTTCGCCGCGCTCTCGGACGTCACTCGACGCGGCGTCCTGGAGCAGCTCGGGCGCGCAGACGCTTCAATCACAGACCTTGCCGAGAAATTCCACATGACCCTCACGGGCATGAAGAAGCATGTCGGCATCCTGGAGCAGGCCGGGCTCGTCACCACGGAGAAGGTCGGGCGCGTGCGGACCTGCAAGCTCGGCGTGTGCCGGCTGGAGGAAGAGGCGGCATGGATAGAGAGATTTCACCAGCTCTGGGACGCACGCTTCGACGAGCTGGACAAAGTTGTCGAGGAATTGAAACGCAAGGAGAAGGTCGATGGACGCAAGAAGAGAAAGTGAGCTTGCCCCCATGAAGAACCGCACGACGGTGGAGCGGAAGTCCGAGCGTGAGCTCGTCGTCACGCGAACCGTCAACGGCCCGGCGCGCCTTGTGTTCGAGGCGTGGACCAGGCCCGAGCTGTTCAGGCAGTGGTGGGTGCCAAAGTCGCTGGGAATGTCCCTGCTTTCCTGCGAAATGGATGTTCGTGTCGGGGGCAGGTACCGTTTGGAGTTCGCACACGGAGACTCACAGGCGGCGTTCTTCGGCACGTACAAGGAAGTAACACCGCACTCGCGCCTCGTCTGGACTAATGAGGAAAGTGACGAAGGTTCCGTCACGACGGTGACCTTCGAGGAAAGAGGCGGCAAGACGTTGCTGGTCATGCACGAGCTCTATCCCTCGAAGGAAGCTCTCGACGCTGCCGGCACCGGGGCGGCGGATGCGATGGTCGAGACATTCGCGCAACTGGATGAGCTTCTCGTTACCCTGGGCGCGAGCGTGGCACGGTCATGAAGTCGTCGATCTCGCCAGGTGGGGGCAGTCACTGGTCACCACACACCTATTCCCTGTCAAGGCAACACTGGTCGAAAGTTCTCTGCCCGATTTGGATCGCCTTTGCCCTTGTACTTGGCGCGACTGGGATAGGGGTAGATCGGACGAGTGAATTTCGCCTTCGGTTCCATTCCCTCCCCATCGGATTCGAGATGCGAACCGATGAGGACGTCAGGTGCCTGCCCCTTTTCCACCCATGCTTCCAGATAGTCTAAATAGTCAACGGCGAATGCGCCTGCGCCGCCATCGCAATGATTCATTCCGGGCACCAGAAAGAACCGGAAAAACTCTTGCGTCTCGGTGCGTCCTCCCATGGTTTTTTCCACCAATTCATAGTAGTCGATGGAGTCCGCAGGAATATCAGACTCATCGGCTGCACCCTGATACATGATCATCTTGCCACCTGCGGCTTTGAATTTTCGCAAGTCCGGATTGTCGGCTGCGCCGAATAAAGACTCGGCCATGCGTAGTCGCTTGTAGTCTCGGTCGAAATCGAAATCGTCGAGCTTCCAGCCTGGTCCAGGCGCAGGCATGAATCCGATGTACGAAAAGTATTCCTTCGGCCATGGCGAGGGCGCCCCACCGATGAGGTAGGCCGGGCTGAGTTCGTCGGCCAACCAGTTGAGCTCAGAGCCCGGCAGGGGCCCGCCTGAATAGATCTTGATTCCTTGAGATGTCGTGGGACCGGAATAGACCTTCTTGATGGCATCGACTTTTGCCGTCGTCAGGCAACCGGCGCTTTTCCCAGACTTGCAAAGCAAGGATGTCGGATCGAATGGGCAATGAATCGGATCACCGATGATGCCGTCGCGAACGCCGTCGTCCATATCGCATTGCGCGACGGCTGCTGCATGCACGAGCTCGAGGTCCGACCGATCCACATTGCCAACGAGCGCCCGTGAGGCCCATACATAGTTCATCATGGGCCCTGAAAATGTCGGAGAAGGCGCGCCGACGAGGATTCCGTCAAAGTCCCATGGAAAGCGCTGCGCTTCGGACAATCCCTGCTGTCCGCCCGAAGAGCACCCGGAGAAGTACGATTTTGCGGGCGCTGAGCTGAAGAAGCTCTCGACGATGGCTTTCCCCGCCAGAGCCGCAACATGCGCGGCCCGAATTCCAAAATCAAACTGGCCTTGTATGTCGTTGTATGCCCAGAGTGCGCTAGTCGCACCCGCGCTCGCGCCAGCCATCGCGCTAGCACCTGAGCTGGCGAATACGAGATGCGCGTACCCGCGGCCCAGCGAATAAGAAAATAGTTCATTGGCGTACTTGTCTGCAGCCCTGACAAGATTGCCGCCACAGAACCCTCCACATCCCTCTTCCAGAAACCTGCCATTCCAGTTCGAAGCAGGCATCGCGAGCAAAATGCCTATGCGCGGATGGACATATCCGATCACGACGCAATGCTCCGGCATACTGTCGGAAGCTTCGACCCATCGCGCATCTGTTATTTTGGTTGGCGCATCGATCACGCCCGCAAAATCTCTTGTCGCAAGCACATTGCATCGCGTAGCGGCATCGTTGGGAGGCGTTGCCCCATCTGCGGGGCTAACCAGAGTGTTTAGTCCCATGGCGACTACACATGACAGGGTAATCACTTGTGTAGCCTTCATCGACCGTAACCTCTGCGCATAGTCTTGATGAGATAGAACGGAGATCTCTCGCTACTGGGTTTCGCCTCGACCTAAAAGTTTGCCGAGATGCGCACTCAGCTGGTGCCCGGGGCCGGACTCGAACCGGCATGGAGTCGCCTCCGAGGGATTTTCGTACCCGCTACAGCTTTCGCTGCTGAGTCACCAGCGCGACTCATTTGGAGTCTGGACTTTCTCTTTGCCATGCGTGCCCGCTTTCGGGCGGGGATGCGTTTAGGCAGGGGCCGTCAAGTCTCTACACTTTCCGCGCAGCTCGGCGCCGGCGGCTTAGCTCGGGATTGCAGTCACGCCCGCGCGTGGGGCTGGTTCCCCGAATTTGACCCCATTCACACCGGGCGTTTCCGCGCCGGGTGCTCAAATTTCTCAAGTCCCTTGCGTCTACCAATTTCGCCACCCGGGCACGGGTGCGGACGAATTGTATGCCACGCGACCGGGACTGTGGGCTGACGGCGACGCCTGCAACCTGCGACGGCCGGTCGCCGGCAGGCGTGGTGTAAACTGCCGCCGCTTTTCCAGGCGGGTCCGACAACAACCATGCATGCATCGGCCGAGCCGGCCGCAGCCGAGCCGCAACTCGACGTTCGCGCCGTGCACCTGTGGCGCGGCGAGCGGCATCTGTTGCGCGGCACGTCGTTCGTCCTGAATCGCGGTGAGCTGCTGCAGGTCGTCGGGCCGAACGGCGTCGGCAAGACGAGTCTCCTGCGCTGCGTGGCGGGCCTGTTGCCGACCGAATCGGGCGAGATCGTCTGGCGTGGAAGGCAGCTGCACGAGTGTCGCGACGACTATCACCAGTCGCTCGCGTACCTCGCGCACATCAACGCGCTCAAGCCGGATCTAACCGCGCTCGAAAATCTGCAGTACAGCGTCGCTCTGCGCCGCCCAGTGACCCAGCAAGAGCTGCGCGACACATTCACACGCCTTCGCATCGCGCCGTGCGCCGACTTGCCGGCACGCTCGCTCTCGGCTGGCCAGAAGCGACGCGTAGCGATCGGCCGCATTCTGCTGACGCGAGCCGCGCTGTGGATCCTCGATGAGCCGATCACGAATCTCGACTCAGCGGGCATTGCGTTGTTCGAGGAATGCATGGCGGAGCACCTGGGGCAGGGCGGCATGATCCTGACGGCAGCACACCAGCTCCTGTTGCAAGGTCGACAGGGCGTGCGAACGCTGGAGCTGAACTGATGCAGTCGTCCGGACTCGGCGCACTCGTTCGATTGGTGATCGCGCGCGACTTGCGGCTGGCGGCCCGCCATTGGGACCAGGTGATGCAGCCGCTGATCTTCTTCGCGATCATCACGACGCTGTTCCCGCTCGCTATCAGCCCGGCGCTCGACGAACTGCGGCGCATTGCGCCCGGCGTCGTATGGGTTGCGGCGATGCTCGCTTCGCTGCTCGCACTGGAATCGCTGTTTCGTCCCGATGTCGAGGACGGGACGATGGAGCAGTGGGTTTTGTCCGGGCAACCGTTGTCGCTGTTGCTACTGGCGAAAGTTGTGACGCACTGGCTTCTCACGGGCCTGCCGCTGGTGCTGATGTCGCCGCTCGTGGGCACTGCGCTGGGCATGCCGCCGTCGGCCTGGCCTGTACTGATGGCCACTCTCGCTTTGGGCACAGGATCGCTCAGCATGCTGGGCGGAGTCGGCGCGGCGCTCACGGTCAGCGTGCGCCGGGGCAGTGTTTTGCTGGCCCTGCTGGTGCTGCCGCTCGAAATGCCCGTACTGATTTTCGGTGCGCGGGCCGTGGATCTGGCGATGCACGGCGAAGCGGTCGCAGGTCCGCTAAACTTGCTCGCCGCAGTGCTGCTGTTCTTCCTCAGCCTCGGGCCATTCGCGATGGCGGCAGCGATGCGGGTCAGCGTCGAGTCCTGAAAGTCACGAGATCGCACTCACCTTATATGTGGCTCTGGTTTCACAAGCTCAGCTCGCCGCCCTATGCCTATCGCGTGGCGGGGCTGCTGCGTCCGTGGTTCTGGTGGACCGCGATAGCGCTGATGCTGTTCGCTGCATACGGCGGTCTGGTGCTGGCGCCACCGGACTACCAGCAGAAAGATGCATTTCGGATCATTTACGTGCATGCGCCGGCGGCGATCATGTCGCTGCAGGTCTACGTCGTGATGGCGATTGCCGCTGCGGTCGGCGTCATCTGGCGTATCAAGCTCGCACACGCTCTGGCGGCAGCGTGCGCTCCGGTCGGCGCGGGCTTCACGATCGTCGCGCTGGCGACGGGCTCGATCTACGGCAAGCCGATGTGGGGAACGTGGTGGGAGTGGGATCCGCGCATCACGACGGAGCTGATCCAGCTGTTTCTGTATCTCGGCTACATGGCGCTGCGCGCATCATTCGATGACACGCAACGTGCCGATCGTGCGAGTGCGATCCTGGCGATCGTCGGTGTCGTCAATGTGCCGATAGTCAAATACTCGGTGGTCTGGTGGAACAGCCTGCACCAGGCGCCGACGATCTCGAAGATCGGCAAGCCTTCGATCGAGCTGTCGATGGCCTGGCCGCTCTACACGATGTTGCTCGGCTTTATGCTCTACTTCGCAGCCGTGCTGTGCGATCGGGTGCGCAGCGAAATCCTCCGCCGCGAGCGTAACGCATCCTGGCTTACTGAAACCGTAAAGACATCATGAGCTTACGTGAATTTCTTGCCATGGGGGCTTACGGCGGGTACATCTGGTCCTGCTATGCCGTGACCGTTGCCATGCTTATCTACAGCGCGTGGTCGGCGCGTCGCAGCCTGCGTGAGCAAATCGGCGCCGCGAAGCGCCGCGTGGAGATCCAGAAGGAGGGCGCATGAGCAACATGACGCCGCGACGTCGCCGCATGGTGCTGGTCGGACTGATCGTTCTCGGCGTGGGCGCCGCGACCGCCTTTGCGCTCACCGCGTTCAAGGACAACCTTCTCTATTACTACCCGCCTTCGGACGTGACCGCTGGCAAAGCGCCGTCCGATCGCGTGTTCCGGCTCGGCGGCATGGTCGAGGAAGGCAGCTTGAAGCGTGAGAAGGGCAGCATGGAAGTGCGCTTCATCGTCACCGACTTCCACCAGGACGTGACCGTGAGCTACAGCGGCGTGCTGCCGGATCTGTTCCGCGAGGGACAAGGCGTGATCACGCGCGGCCGGCTGGGTGCCGACGGCGTGTTCATGGCGCAGGAAGTGCTGGCGAAACACGACGAGAACTACATGCCGCCGGAAGTGGCTGAGACCCTGCGCAAGCAGCACCAGCAGAAAGCTCCCGCTGCGACGCCGTCGACGTAGAGAACCATTCATGTCTGCCGAGCTCGGCCATTTCGCACTGATCCTCGCATTCTGCCTGGCGTTGCCTCAGGCGTTCTTCGGGCTCGTCGGCGCTGCGACGCGGCGTCCGCACTGGATGGCGTTGACGACGCGCGCAGTCGCAGGCCAGTTCGTGTTCACTGCGTTCGCCTTCGCGTGCCTCGCATACTGCTTCTATCGCAACGATTTCTCGGTGCTGTACGTCGCGCAGAACTCGAACTCCGAGCTGCCTACGTTCTATCGCTTCGCCGCCGTGTGGGGCGCGCACGAAGGCTCACTGCTGCTGTGGTTGCTGGTGCAATCGATCTGGACCGTCGCGGTCGTTGCTTTCAGCCGCAACATGCCGAACACGATGACGAGCCGCGTGCTCGGCGTGCTCGGTCTCATCAGCTCCGGCTTCGCGCTCTTCATTCTCACGACGTCCAATCCGTTCGAGCGTCTCTGGCCCGCCGCACCGGATGGCCGCGACCTGAATCCGCTGCTGCAGGATCCGGCGCTCGCGATCCATCCGCCGATGCTCTACACCGGCTACGTCGGCATGTCGGTGCCGTTTGCGTTCGCCGTCGCAGCGATGCTGGAAGGCAAGCTCGATTCGCTTTGGGCGCGCTGGGTGCGGCCGTGGACCACGGTCGCGTGGATGTTCCTCACGGTCGGCATCGCACTCGGCAGCTGGTGGGCTTACTACGAGCTCGGCTGGGGCGGCTGGTGGTTCTGGGATCCGGTCGAGAACGCGTCGTTCATGCCGTGGTTGATCGGCACGGCGCTGATTCACTCGCTCGCAGTCACGGAGAAACGCGGCCTGTTCAAGAGCTGGACGCTACTGTTGGCGATCACTGCGTTTTCGCTCTCGCTGCTCGGAACGTTCCTGGTGCGCTCGGGCGTCCTCGAATCGGTGCACGCATTCACCAGCGATCCGGCGCGCGGCCGCTTCATCCTGATCTTTCTGTGCGTCTGCATCGGCGGTGCACTCGGCCTGTATGCCTGGCGTGCGCCGCTGTTCCGTTCGAATGCGGGATTCAAAGTGGTCTCGCGCGAATCGTTTCTGCTGATGAACAACGTCCTGTTGGTGGCGGCGACCGGGTTGATCCTGCTGGGCACGCTGTATCCGATGGTCCTGGATTATCTCGGGCTCGGTCGGATCTCCGTGGGACCTCCTTATTTCTCGATCGTGTTCCTGGTGCCGATGCTGCCGATGGCTTTCCTGCTCGCGCTCGGCATGCACGCGACGTGGAAGCACGCGAAGTTCGAGCGGACCAAGGTATTGCTCGGCGTGCTGCTGCTGGCGGCCATCGTGCTCGGCATCGCAATCCCGACGGCCCTGTATGGATGGCACTCGATCCTCAGCAGCGTCGGCATCATCGTCGCATTGTGGGTCGGCGCCTCCGCGCTGATCGAGCCGATCGAGCGTTGGCGCAAGGGTCACTCGCTGCCGGCGAGCGTGATCGGCATGAGCGTTGCCCATTTCGGCCTGGCGCTGTTCATTCTCGGCGCGACCACCGTGGAGTCGTACAAGGTGGAGAAGGACCTGAGCCTCGGGCCGGGCCAAAGCACGGAGGTCGCCGGGTTCACGTTCACGCTGAACAGCTTCCGCAACGTTGCCGGCCCGAACTACGAAGCGGTCGAGAGTGAAGTCGCGATCTCGCGCAACGGCCGCCACGTCGCAACGCTCTATCCGCAGAAGCGCACGTATCGCGTGCAGCGCAATCCGATGACTGAATCCGGCATCGACGTCACCTGGGGCCGTGACCTGTTCGTGGCGATGGGTGAGCCCCTGGGCAACGGCTCGTGGAGCCTGCGCCTGCAATACAAGCCGCTGGTGCGCTTCATCTGGCTGGGCGCGCTCGTCATCGCTATCGGCGGCTTCATCGCTGTGTGCGACCGGCGCTATCGACAGCGGGTTGCGGCGGAAGCGAGCAGTCCCGCCCAAGCCGGCACGAGCGCGGCGTAGCAGCCATGTGGCGTTTCATCATTCCGATAGGAGTGTTCGGGGTTCTCGCCGTGTTCCTGTTCGCAGGCCTCGGCCGCGACAAGGAAACGTTGCCGTCGCCGCTTATCGGCAAACCGGCGCCGCAGTTCGAGCTGCCGCGCGTCGACGATCCGTCGCAGAAGGTCTCCAATCGCGACTTCGCCGGCCGGCCCTACGTCATCAACATCTGGGGCAGCTGGTGCGTCGCGTGCCGCGAGGAGCACGCGGCTCTGATGGAAATCGCGCGCCGTGGCGAAATTCCGCTCATCGGTCTGAACTGGAAAGACGAGTTGCCGCTCGCGCAGCAGTGGCTGAAGCAGCTCGGTAATCCGTACGTGGCCTCGGGCTTCGACCCTGAAGGCGACGCCGGCATCGACTGGGGTGCGTACGGCGCGCCGGAAACATTTCTCGTGGATGCGCGCGGCATCATCGTTCACAAGTACGTCTCGCCGATGACCATCTCAGTCTGGGAGCAGGAGTTCCTGCCCCGGGTCGGTCAAGCGGGAGCGAAAGGCGAATGAGAGCGCTGCTCGCCATGCTCGTCGCGCTGGTGCTCGTGCTGCCGGCATTTGCGCTCGACACGGCGCCGGCATTCGACGACCCGGTGCAGCAGGAGCGTTATCAGCGCATCACGCATCAGCTGCGCTGCCTGCAGTGCCGCAGCGAATCCATCGCTGATTCCGGCGTCACGCTGGCCGCGGACCTGCGCCGGCAGGTGCGCGAGATGATGGCCGCGGGCAAGAGCGACCAGGAGATCTTCCAGCACATGACGGATCGCTACGGCGACTACGTGCTCTACAAGCCCCCGGTCAATTCACGTACGTGGCTCCTGTGGGGCGCGCCGGTGCTGTTGCTCGTCGTCGGTGTTGCTGCCGCCGCGTTCGTGATTGCCCGCAAGTCCAAACTACCGGACACCGATCCCGCCGATCCCGGCCTGGGTGCCTCGTGACCGGTTTCATCATCGCCTGCGCCGCAATGATCGCGGCGGCTCTGCTGTGGATCGTGCTGCCGCTGTTGCGCACGAAATCTGCAGAAGAGAGCGCGTCGCGCAAGGAGCGGCGTGTCTCCGCAATTGCGATAGCCGTGCTGGTGCCGGCACTCGCGGGCACTTTGTACGTCACGCTCAGCAAATGGAATTGGAACGAAGTCGCAGCGGAAGTCGCGCGGGGTCAGCAGATGGACCAGCTGCTCGATCAGCTGCGCGCGAAACTGGACCAGAACCCGAGCAACGTCGAAGGCTGGCTGTTGCTGGGCAAGTCTTACGCGAAGCTCGAGCGGGACGCGCTCGCCCTCGACGCCTTCCAGCATGCGTACGATCTGACGAAGGGCGAGAACCTCGAAGCGGTGCTCGGTCTCGGCGAGGCCCTGGCGAGGACCGACGAGGCGTCGCTGCAAGGCAGGGCCGGGCGCCTGTTCGAAACTGCGCTGGCCAAGGGGTCGAACGATCCGCGCGCGTTCTGGTACGGCGGCATCGTTGCCTTGCAGGCCGGTGACCTGCGACTCGGACGCGACCGTTTTCAACAGCTGCTCGCCATGAATCCGCCGCCAGAAGTGCGCAGCATGCTGGAGCGGCAGATCCAGGACCTCAATCAGCAGCTCGCGGAAGCAGGGCAGGGAGCGCCTGCAGTGACAGCGGGCGGAGAAGGCACGGCTGCACCGGCTGCGAAGCGGTCGATCAAAGTGGCCGTCTCGATCTCGCCGCACATTCGCGATCAGCTCAAGGGCGGTCCGGTGCCGCTCTTCATCCTGGCGCGCGATCCATCGGCTGGCGGACCGCCGCTGGCAGTCCAGCGCCACAGCTCCGCGGATCTGCCGATCACGGTCGAGCTCAGCGAGCGCGATGCGATGATTGCAGCCCGTACAATCGCCACCGTGCCGCACGTGCAAGTCGTGGCGCGTTTGTCGCGCTCGGGCGCGCCGCAGGCGCAGAGCGGCGACTACTACGGCGAGGCCGAGTACGATTTTTCGAAGAACGCCGCCGCGAGCGCCGCTACATTGAATATCATCATCGACCGCGCCGTGCCGTGAGCGCCGTTTTTCAGACCTGATGTCAGCCACGACCCAGAGCTCCCCGACCCGGATTTCCTTTGGCAGCCTGCCCTCGATGGTGCCGGCCTATGCCCGCGTGCTTCTCAGCAAGAAACCGTACATCGCGCCCGCCGGCACTGTCGTCGAGCCGGTCGAGCTCGAGGCGCGCCGCGTCGTGCTGTCGGCGGCGCATCTGCGCCGGTACCGCGAGGTGTGCTCGGTCGCGGATGACGCCGCGATGCCGCCGGCGTACCTGCATCTCGTCGCGATGCCGATGCACATGCAGCTGTTCATCTGCCGTAATTTTCCCGTGAAGGTGCTCGGCCTGATTCACCTGCGCAATACGATCCGCGTGTTGCACCCGGTCGACCCACGTGCGCCGCTGCGGCTGACGGTGCACTTCGACACGTTGCGGCTCACGGACTTCGGTCAGGAGTACGACTTCGCGACGCGCTACGAACAGAATGGCGTGGTCGTGTGGGAAGAAGTGAGCACCATGTTCGCCCGGGGCAACACCGCGCCGAAGGAAGGCGCGAAGCGTCCCGGCATCGAGCGCGCGAATCTGCCGGAGACCGGCGTGTCGACCGAGACGCTGGACGTGAAGGACAACACCGGCTGGAACTACGCGCGCGTCTCCGGTGACTTCAATCCGATTCATCTCACCGCGCGCACCGCGCAGATGTTCGGCTTCAAGCAGGTCGTGGCGCACGGCATGTGGTCGCTGGGCCGCTGCCTTGCGGCGGCAGAGCCGCATCTGCCGAAGGGCGGGATGCAGGTCGACACGCAGTTCAAACTGCCGGTCTACATTCCTTCGCAGGCGCTGTCGCGCACCTGGACCGCCGGCGATACGGTGCAGATAGCGATGTGCACGATGCGCGGCGATCGACTGCATCTCGCGATGCAGGTGCGTGCACTGTGAGCGCCACGGTCGTCGATTTGCTGAGTGCCATCGAATCGCGCGCCAGCGCGCTGAAGCTGATGGAGCCCGGCCCGACGCGTGCACATCTCGAGCAGATCATGCGTGCCTGCATGCGTGCACCGGATCACGGGCGGCTACGACCCTGGCGCTTCGTAGTGCTCGAAGGCGCAGCGCGCGAAAAGCTCGGCAACGAGATGGCGCGCCTGTCGCTCGTGAAGTTTCCACAATCGACGCAGGACCAGCAGGACGGCGAGCGACGCAAGGCTTTCCGCGCTCCGACCATCATCGTCGTCGCTGCCAGGATCACGCCGGGCAAGATTCCTGAAGTTGAGCAAATCGGCGCCGTGGCCGCCGGCGTCGAGAACATGATTCTCGTTGCGCAGGCGCTCGGCTACGGTGCGATGTGGAAGACAGGCGCCGCGGCTTACGACGCGCAAACGAAGACGATGCTCGGGCTCGCCGCGCAAGACCACGTCGTCGCATTTCTGTACCTGGGCACCACTGCGCTTGCTGGAACCGCAACGCCAGCTTCTCTCGAAGGCGCGGTCAGCTGGATGAAGTGAACGGCGCAATCGCCTCGTCGCGTGCTCGATTCGTCTCGGCTCGCTGCCACCCCACGCTTGCTCGCGGCTCGTTAGGATCTCGGCCCGTTTTCGCACGAGGACTGCCGATGATTGCCATGCGCTTCGCGATCGCCGCAACTGCACTGCTCCTGTCGACTGCGGCCCCGGCGTCCACCTGTCCGGTCCATCTCGTCACGATCGAGCCCGACGGTAGCGCATCCCAAGGATCGAAGGACGCTCTGCGTGAAGCGTTCCGCGCGGGCCTGCCGCTGCGTGTCGGCTGGTCGCTCAATTTCGACGACGATCCCGAGCCCGAAGTGACCCACTGGAGCGACAGCGGCTTTCTCACGGAGTTCGAAGGCGAGATCTTCGCGCAGCTCGCCGATATTCAGGCGCAAGGTCCGCGAACCGGGACGCGCAGCATCCAGATGCCCGTAGAGCGCAAGCGCTGGTCGGGTCTCGTTGGCACCAATGGCATGCTCGAGAGCAACTTCGACGACGGCGAGGTCGCGGAGGCAACGCGCGTTCGCAGCGAATGGTGTGTGGACAGCCGAGCGGCGTGTGCACTGCCGTCGTGGCGACTCGTCTATCTGCACGAAACGAACGGCGCGCCGATCCGGGGCGCGAAATCGGCACTGTTCGACGCCGTGCGCAGCGGCTATCCGATTCGCTTCGCGTGGGGCGCTGCGATTGGCACGCGCGACGAGCCGGCGAGCGTCGAGCATGCGGCGGAGCCGGTCTTCATT
This sequence comes from Steroidobacteraceae bacterium, assembly GCA_044866955.1. Classification (GTDB taxonomy): domain Bacteria; phylum Pseudomonadota; class Gammaproteobacteria; order Steroidobacterales; family Steroidobacteraceae; genus Steroidobacter. Next base: position 13,941 of record JBIOUH010000203.1, on the reverse strand, counting down.
TCGATCATGAGCGACAAGGAGCTGCTCGTGCAGTTGCCAGAGCACATCGCGCAAACGTCCTATCACGATCCCAAGCAGGCCAGGTTGGGCAACCCTGCGGTGATGTGGCGCGGAATGATGGGAACCGACGGCAGCTTCGACGCCGTCATGGTCGACCGTGCGACCGGTCAGGAGACGTGGCGCATGCCGCAGCGGGCTCGCATCGCCTGGTTTGCTTACGCCCCGGATCCGTTGTGCGCGGGGACTCCGCTGAAATTGGCGACGCGCGACGGCGTGGTGCGCGCGGATCCTCCACGTACTGCTGCGCCTGCCAAGCCCACGACTCCAGGCAAGTCTGCCGGATCGTACGGCTTCGTTAGAACGGCGACGGCGACATTGGAGTGATCGAGCACGGCGTCCCTGCGGCCAGTCGCGAAGACGATGGCGGTGCCATAGTGAGTGCGCAGTTGTTGTGCGAGTCCGATGCCCGCACCAGGAATTTCGAGATCGATGTCTATGAGCGCGACTTCCGGCCGGCGCTTCCGTGCGAGCGCCAGCGCCTCGGCCGCGCTGTGCGCGGGTCCGAGAATCACGTGTCCCGCATCCTCCAGCGTCGCTGCACAACAGTAGGCAATAATCGCTTCATCCTCGACGATCAATACCACCATCACATCACACGGTCGCATCCTGGCCCTGTACTACTTTAGAAGCACTCAACGCCGCCGCTGGTTCCAGCAGCGGCGTGTCCATGATTTCCCGAGGGCCTTCTCACACGATGCTACTTACCGAGCTGCGCCTCCGTAGCGAACGCACGCAGCAACACACGTTGCTTCGCTTCCGCTGACAGCGGAACCACTCGCCTGTCATTTTTCGCCACGGCGACCGCGTCGTTCGAGTCGCGGTATCCGCGATTCTCGACAGGGATCAGCCAGACCGGGACCAGCTCTTGCGTGCCTGCCTTGATGGCCTGACCGGTGATCTGGCCGTTGTTGTTGATGTCGTTCGCCGTGAACAGGTGATCGGCGTAGTCGTCTGGCAGGAACTCGTTGAGATCCAGCATCACGCCGTGGTCGAACAGGAATGCACGACAGCTCGCGAAGCCGGCAGTGCACGAGATGCCGACTATCTGGCCCTTGTCATTGATCCCGAGCGCCTGGCTGAGGCTGTCGCCGGGGAGCACGCCGAGATTCTCGATGCCGCGGCCGCGCGTCCAGCGGAACGCCTGGGCGTTGAAGGCAGCGCCATCCGCCTCCGACACGTTGGAGAAGCCGACGACATCACCGCGCTCATTCAGCGCCATCGGCGTATTCCACGCGACGCCGCCGAGAGTGCCAAGAAAGATCGTCTTGTCCTTGTCCCACATCACTGCGTGCTCGGCGCTCACGCCGCCGACAGCCGTGCCGCACGCACCGGAGATGCCGACGACCTGGCCTTTGTTGTTGATGGCAGTCGCTGCGCTGGTGCGGTCGTTTCCCAGCGGCGGCAGTTGCCGCATCTCATTCTTGCCGGGTCCCCACAGCGCCGCGCGGAACTGGTAGATCTGCGGCGCGACGCACGTCGAGTCCTCGATCTTGTTCTCCGCCCAGCCGACGACCTGGCGCCGATTGTTCGCGCCGGTCGCAAACCCGTTGTCGCCGCCGAAAGTCGGCAGTGCGCGGATCTGACCCTCCTCCCACACTACTCCGAGACATGTCGCAGCAGCGCGCGTGGGCGTCGCGAAGAAACTGCGACAGCTCCACGTCTCGCCGCGCGGTTGCGGCGTCGTCGTCTGCGCGATGCCGGAGACGAGGCCGTTGGTGTTCTTCACCGGCCACGCAATGGCGCTGTTCGGACCGCCGAGCGTGCCGAGATCGAAGCGAAAGCCGTAGAGCCACAGCATCGCGTGCCGACTGTTGTTGTCGGGCAGGTTTGCGAAACCACCGACGAGATTGACGTCGTTGATGCTGTTGCCGGCGTTCTCGGCCCCGCCGAGCGATGACAAAGTAACGACGCGATAGTCGGAGCGCTTGTGACGAAAGTTGTCGGTGCTGTCGGCGGCGACCGCCCCGACTGTCAGCGTTGCGGCGGCAGCCAGCGCCCAACGCGCGATGGAAATGTTCATGACAGTGATCTCCCGGGCAAATGTTCTGCTGCGCACGGATGCGCGAATGCCGCGAGCGCAGGATGCGCTGGAGCGGCCCGGGTCGATGTAACTGCCGGCGCATGCCCGCTACTCGCCACTTTCGGACGCAACTGGTGCGCGGCAGTGATGCCAGCTGCATTGGCCGGAATTCATCGGATCGGACGGGCGCGCCGTACTCGCGCGGAGCAGGAAAGGCCTAGGCGATGCCGAACAGTCGCGCGAAGTTTTCCGAGTAGAAGTGCGACTGCGCAGCGTCGTTGCAACCCGCGAGCGAAGCGCTGAACCGCTCGAGCGGATGGCGTCCGCCTTCGGCGTGCGGATAGTCGCTCGAGAACAGATACAGGCGGCTGTCGGACTGACGAATCAGATCGCCGACATCCTCGTACACGTACGGCGTGAACGCCATGTGCTCGATGATCTGCTGCGATGGTCGTCGCGTCAGCGATTTCAGTTGAGGATCCGACTTGCTCCAGATGTCCGCGATCCAGTCGAGCCGCTTGATCATCGACGGCACCCAGCCGGCACCGAGCTCGATGACGCCGCCGCGCAGCGTGCGATGACGCTCGAACACCCCGTCCAGCACGAGCGCGCCGACGAACGTCTCGGCAGGCTGATGCAGTGAGGTCATGTCTTTGCCGCGAACGTTCTCGCCGGTGCCGAGCCAGTCGGTGGGCACGGGCCGTCCTGTGTTCATCCACTGCGCATCGATTTGCAGCGGCACGCCGGCGACGTGCAGTACGAACGGCACGCCGGCCTCGGCGAGTCGCGCCCAGATTGGATCGAGATCGCTGTGACCGGGCGAGCGGCCGCCGCACGGACGATGCGGCACCCACGCCGCCTTGAGGCTCAGTCGCAAAATGTGTTCCAACTCGTCGAGCGACATCTGCGGATCATCGAGCGGCAGCAGCGCGACGCCCATCAGTCGCGGATCCTTGCCGCAGAACTCCGCCATCGCTCGATTGTGAGCGCGCGCGGCTGCGTAACGCTCTTCGAGCGGACGCTCGAGCGCGAAGGCCAGGCCTTCTGAGAATGTCGCGAACACGAGCTGTCGCGCGAACCCCAGCAGGTCCAGCGCCTGCGCACGCTCGTCGCGATTGAACGCACCGAGCGCCATGTAGCCTTTCGGTCCGCTGATCAGCGTGTCGCCGAGCGCGAGCATCTCGGCGACTTCGCGCTCGCTGTGCCGTCGCGTGCGTGCAGCTTCTTCGACCAGATTCGCGAGTCGTCCGACGCGCGGCAATCGCAGCGCCGGCAGGCGATCGCGCATCCCGGGATCGGCATGCTCGGCGAGGAAATCCGGCAGCTCCATGATGTGGCTGTCTGCATCGTAGAACGTGCGGCCTTGCGCGTATGTCATGAGCGGACCCCCGAGCGCGGACCGCTCGACACTACCGCAGCACGACCGCAAATGCGACGACTCTAAAAGCTGTACTGCGTCCGCAGCCCATATATGTTGAGGTCCTGGCCGATGTTCACGCCGAGCGGCGGCGTTCCCGGCTCGGGCCCGAAAGGCGCGAGAGTGCCGGCGCCGGCGGGATTGAGACGATCGACGTCGACGCGGAGCCAGTTGAGCACGATCTTCACGTTGGGATTGAGGTACCAGTTGACGCCAAGCGTCCAGATGTCCTGGACGCCGCCGCGAATCGCGTCGGCAGTCGCCGCCGTGCCGAAGGCGCCGGCGTGATAGTCCAGATCGGTATGCGAGAAGCGCAGCGCCAACTCCCACGCTCCCATTCCGCCCGAAGACGTGAAGGGGATGAAGGGTCGCGGCGCCTGGAACGCGCCGCTCGCGGCGTCATAGCGGCGAGTTTCGCCCGTCAGAATCCAGCTGCCCTGGACGTAGAAACCTTCGAACGTGGGGTCCGACAGCGCAGCCGTCGCTGCCGTGCGCTCGATGCCGTAGTGGAAGCTCTCGGCCCCCAGGTACCAGTTCTTCCAGGTCGCGCCCGCTTCCAGCCCGTAGACGTACGCTGAATCGGCATCGATCGAGCCGGTGTCGATCAAGCGGGTGCTGTCGACGCGGATCTCCGGGCGATCGCGGAACCGCAGGACGTGGCGTTGAGCGGGAGCAACTGTCGACCCCTGATCCGGCGGCTGGAACATCCACGTGCCCGACAGGCCCGCATGAATGTTGGAGTCGGAGGAGGTCGCGATCAGTCCGCCGAACCGACCGACGGCGGCGAGCTGCGAATCGAATACTTCGGCGTCGCTGACGGTTCGCGTGGTGAGAGTCAGCGAGCTCATCCAGCGCGCGCCGCTGCCGCGCAGGCCAATGCCGATGCGGCCGTCGGCGCCGCCGAGCGTGCGTGACAACTCCGACGACGAGGCGCGCTCGATGAAGAGCGAGCTCTCTACGTTGATGCTGTCGTCCATGTTTGCCGGCGGCGAGAAGGCCCCGACCTGGATCGTAAACGGCGCGAAGCCGGTGTAGCCGACCCACATGTCGTTGATGCGCGCCGGGCCTTCGGTGCCGGAGCCGCCGAGCTCCGCCAGCACGCGATACGTGAAGTCGCGGCCCAGCGTGCCCTCGAAACCGAAACGCGCGCGGCGGAAGTAGGCGCCGTCAGAAAAATCGCGTGCAGCTGCACTTTCGCGGTTCGCAACTGCACCCACCGATCCGCGACGAAAGTCAGTGGCGCCGCCATCGGTGTCTTCGTCGTAGTGGGCCGCATCGAGCTGCATGACGCTGCGGAACGCAATCGAGGCGCGGCCGTCAGCGCTGGTAATCGTCGGCCGCGCGTTGTTGAACGTGACGCGCGGTGCATCCTGCGCAGCCAGCTTGGCTTGTTGAACATCTTCGGCGATCTGTTGGACCGCCATCGGAGTTGCGACCGAAGACGACGCCGCGAGTTGCTGACGCAGACGGTCGATTTCCCGCTGTTGTTGAGCGAGCTGTTCCTGCTGCCTGGCAAGCGCCTGCTGCAAGGCGTTCAACTGCTGTTCGACGGCAGCCTTATCACTGGCGGCGAGTGCCGGGGAAGAAATCAATGCAGCGACGAGCGCCGCATGGGAGATGCGGAAGGACGAACCGGTCAAAGCTTGCTCCTCAACCCTGCGGGACTGTCTGGAACCCATATTTCTTGAACGTTGCCTGCGCCGGGGAGCTCTGCAGGAATTCGATGAACTGTCGCGCGGCTGGTCGCGCGTGTGCAGTCACCGCAACAGGATAGACAATCGGCGGGTGCGAATCCTCAGGGAAGAAGTCGACGATCCGCACGCGCTTCTCCACCTTCGCGTCGGTCTCATAGACGATGCCGAGCGGCGTTTCGCCGCGTGCGATGAACGCCAGCGCCGAGCGAACGTTGTCGGCGCGAACCAGCCGGTCCGCGACTTCGTTCCACACGCCCAGTGAAGTCAACGCCGACCGCGCGTATTTGCCGACCGGCACAGAGTCCGGATCGCCGGTCGCGAGCCGACCGTTGCTGCCCAAAGCAGCGCCGAGCTCAAAACCCGGTGCGATCTTGAGCGCGACCTTGCTGTCGGCGGGAGCGACCAGCACCAGGCGATTGCTCAGCAGGTTGCGCCGCGTGGAGCGATCGATCAGGTTGCGCGCCTGCAGGTAATCCATCCACTCGAGATCGGCCGACACGAATACGTCGGCGCGCGAGCCCGCTTCGAGCTGACGCGCCAGCGCCGAGCTTGCCGCGTAAGAGAACTTCACGTGCTGTTGCGTGTTCTGCGTGTAAGCCGTGCCGATCTCATCCAGCGCATTCGTGAGGGAAGCGGCGGCGAAAACCAGCAGCTCCTGATCCGGCGCGTCTGCTGCACGGACCGTCAAGGCGAGCGTGCAGAGCATCAGCACGGCAGCGCCGAGCAGGTTGCGAAGTGCAGCGAGCCGCATGCAGATCTCCTTCGTCGTTCGTTATATCTGATCCGACATAACGATACGGGCCGACGACCGTCCGCGCAAGCGCCGCCGGCGCTTTGGCAGTACCATCGGTTGCCATGAGCAAGCCCCAAACGCCATCGATCCGGCTGCGGATCGATCTGAGTCCGGACAGCGCACTCGGTCCCGGCAAGATTGCACTGCTCGAGCACATCGAGGCGACCGGCTCGCTGTCGCAGGCGGCGCGCGAGCTGGGAATGAGCTACCGGCGGGCGTGGTTGCTGCTCGATGACGTCAATCGGATGTTCACCGAGCCCGCGACGACGGCCAGCGTCGGCGGCAGTGGAGGCGGCGGGGCGCGACTGACTGATCTTGGCCGCGCGATCATCAAGACCTATCGCGAGATCGAGGAGGCGGCGGAGAGGGCTGCGAGCGCACGGATCGCCTGGCTCGAGAGCTGTCGCCGCAAGAGTCCTCGTCGCAGCGCGACGGGTAAACGGCCCGTGACACGGTCGGCACGCAAATCACATGCGTCGCGTAACTAGCGTCGTTCTACTCGCCAGCGCGATCTGCGCGTCGGCAGCGGTCCGTGCCGATCATCCCAGCCTCGAAGGGACCTGGACGAACGCCACTCTCACTTCTCTGCAGAGGCCGGCGCGCTACACGTCGCTGATCATTCCGGCGAGCGAGGTCGCGGCGCAGACCGCCGCGCACCCGCAGGTCGTGCGCCAGCGCACTGACGACCAGCTCGACGAAAGCAAGCCGCTGAACGGCTCCGACCTGAAGGACGGGCGCGGCTACAACGCGTTCTGGATCGATCCCGGCATGACGTTCGCTCGCGTGAAGGGCGAATACCGCACGTCGTGGATCGTCCATCCGCCCGACGGACAGATCCCCTTCAGCGAAGGCGTCCGCGAGCGCCTCGACGCCGGGCGCGGCAACTTCGACGGCCCTGAAGCACGTCCGCTCGGCGAGCGCTGCATCATCAACAGCAACAGCGCCGGCCCGCCGATGCTGAACTACCTCTACAACAACAACTACGAGTTCGTGCAGACCGCCGACGCGCTGGTCATTCGCGCAGAGATGAACAACTACGCACGTGTCGTGCGCATCGGCGGCCATCATCCGCCGCCGGCCGTCCGCGCCTTGCATGGCGACTCCATCGGGCGCTGGGACGGCCAGACGCTGGAGGTGGAGACGACTCACTTCCATCAGCTGCACGCGAACGGCGTGATACCGCTGACCGGAACCGCGAAAGTGACCGAGCGCTTCACGCGTGTTTCGCCCAGCGAAATTCTCTATGAGTTCACGGTCGAGGATCCCGCGCTCTACGCCCAGCCTTGGCGAGGCGAGATGACTTTCAACGCGACGGGCGAGCGAGTGTTCGAGTACGCCTGCCATGAAGGCAATTACGCGCTGCCTGGAATCCTCGCCGGCGCGCGTGAGCAAGAGCGGCACCAGGCCAAGACGACGCGCTGACGTGGACTATCGCCGTTCGCCGGTGCGGTCCGGCGGCTCGCCGGCCGGAACTTCCGCGGCGCACGCATCCACAACACCATCGCGCGCCGTAGCCTTCGCGGGACACGCACTGTAGGCTGTGCTGACCGCCTTGCAGGCTTCTTCCGATCTGCAGTTTTCGCGGAATCAAATGGGGGAGACCGTCGTGAAGAGAGCGATTCTTGCGCTGGCGCTGCTGAGCGCTGGCACTGCCGCTGGCGCGGCAACCGACGTCAAGCGCGTCGGAGACTTCTCCCTGCTGGATCAGCAGGGCTACTTCCACCAGATGAGCTACTACGATGACCACAAGGCGATCGCACTGCTGGTCCAGAGCAGCGGCAAGCCGGTGAGCGACAAGGATCTCGCGGCATTCAACGAAGCGCGCGCGAAGTACCAGGACAAGATCAAGTTCTTCATGCTCGATCCGGTCGTGGACGACACGCGCGCCTCGGTACAGCAGGAGCTCGCCAGGCACTCGCTCGACATTCCGGTGCTGATGGACGAGACGCAGCTCGTTTCGGAAGGGCTGGGTGTCAGCAAGATCGGCGAGGTGTTCCTGATCCAGCCGGGCACGACTGACGTGCTTTATCGCGGCCCCGTGAACAAGTACTTCGTGCGCGCCATCGACGATGTGCTGGCCGGCCGCGAGGTCAAGAAGGCGAAAGTTCGCGCGCGCGGTGCAGCGGTCACGTATGTGGCCGCAGCCGACCGCAAGCACGGCAAGAGCACGATCTCTTACTCGAAGGACGTCGCGCCGATCCTCGCCGAGAACTGCGCGCGCTGTCATCGGGAGAACGGCATCGCGCCGTTCGCCATGAACAGCCACGCGATCGTTCAGGGCTTCGCGCCCATGATCCGCGAAGTGGTGCTCACCAAGCGCATGCCGCCCGGCCAGATCGATCCGCACATCGGCGCCTTCAAGGAGACGTTCACGCTGTCGCCGCAGGAGCAGCAGACGCTGATTCACTGGATCGAGCAGGGCGCACAGAAGGATGACGCCGTGGATCCGTTGACGCAGCTGACGTGGCCAGCGACGAAGTGGGCGTACGGCGAACCGGATCTGGTCATCCGCATCCCCGCCCAGGAGGTGCCGGCGAGCGGCGTGCTCGACTACCGCTACATCAAAGTGCCGATCGAAGGCCTGGACCGCGACCGCTGGGTGCGCGCGAGCCAGTACATCGCCGGCGATCGCACGGTGCTGCATCACACGCTGAATCAGCTGATTCCGCCGAATCCGCCGAAGGATCTGCGCGTCGACTTCGGCCGCGTCGATCCGGACGCGGCGCGCATTACTGCGTACATTCCGGGCGCACAGCCGCAACAGGAGCCGCCGAATACCGGAGGTTTGCTCAAGAAGGGCTCGACGCTGGCGCTACAGCTGCACTACACGACTAACGGCAAGGCGACGGTGGACGCCGGCGAGATCGGCCTGTGGTTCTACAAGGACGACGAGGTACCGACCGAGCGCATGATTCCGGATTGCGCCTGCATCTTCACGCAGGGCTGGGATCCGATCCCGCCGTACGATCCGGATCATGAGATGCGGCAGACGATCACGATCAAGAAGGACGCGCACCTCTACAGCATGCTGCCGCACATGCATTTTCGCGGTAAGCGCATGCGCTTCTACGCCGAGTATCCGGATGGGCGCACAGAGGAACTGCTGAACATCGCGAAGTACAACTACAACTGGCAGCTCGACTACGAACTGAAAGAGCCCAAGTTCATGCCGGCCGGCACGAAGGTCACCGCGGTCGCTGCGTTCGACAACTCGACGCAGAACCACGCAAACCCGGATCCTTCGCGCAAGGTACCGTGGGGTCAGCAGAGCTGGGACGAGATGTTCTTCGGCGCGGTGACCTACAAGTTCGTCGACCAGGATGGGGCGCGCGTCGCTCAGGACCAGAAGAACTGATCGTCGGCAGGCTCGCTCGAGCGAAAGGCCGCCCGCATCCCGGGGCGGCCTTTTTATTTCGAATCCGCAATGGCAGCCCTCCAATAGCGGTTGCAAATAAGAATAATTCGCATTACAGTTTTCAGGTCTTCACTGATGGGCCCAAGAACAGGGAGAACCCGGCCATGCTGCTGCTCAACGATCTTCCAAGAACTGCACGCACGCGCAGCCCGCTCGCCGCTGCGATCAGCGTCGTCCTCGGAGCAGCCAGCCCTTCGATTCTCCATGCGCAGGACGCAACGCCGAGCGATTCGTCGGTCGTGCTCGCGGACGCCGCCGAGGCACAGTCGTCCGACCGCACCGCGAAGCCGACTCGACGTCGCGGTCCGACGCTCGAGGAAGTCACGGTCGAAGGTCAGAAGTACCGCAGCGAGGTCTCTTCGCCGAAATACACCGCCGAGCTGGTGAACATGCCGCAGACGGTCGTGGTCATTCCCAAGACCGTGTTCGCGGAGCAAGCCGCGACGACTCTCACGGACGTGCTGCGCAACACGCCGGGCATCACGCTGCTGGCGGGCGAGGGCGGCGGCGCCGCCAACACGGCGGGCGACAGCTTTTTCATGCGCGGCTTCGATGCGACCAACAGCATCTTCATCGATGGCGTACGCGACCAGGCTGCTTACAGCCGCGACGTCTTCAATCTCGACCAGGTCGAGGTCTCGAAAGGTCCGTCCGGCTCGTACACCGGGCGCGGCAACGCTTCCGGCTCCATCAATCTCGTGACCAAGACGCCGAACGAGCAGCCGCTGCGCCTCATGGGCGTGACGTACGGCACCGCCGATCACGTGCGTAGCACGATCGACTTCAATCAGCCGCTATCGGAGACGTTCCTCGGCGGCACAGCGGTGCGCCTGAATGCGATGTGGCAGGACGGCGGCGTTCCCGGCCGCGACGAAGTGCAACGCGACGCGTGGGGCATTGCGCCGTCCATCGCGTTCGGACTCGGCGCAGACACGCGGCTCGCGCTGGCGGCGCAGTTCCTGCGCCAGGAAAGCACGCCTGACTATGGCCTGCCCTCGGCAGCGCTGCCGGGCCTTGCTCCCACCACGCCGCCGGTCGGCCACGTCGACCAGAGCAACTTCTATGGCAGCGCCGATGTCGACTTCGACGACGTCGATTCCGACAGCTACACGGCGCGCCTCGAGCACGACTTTGCGCCCGGCGTAACGCTGCGCAATCTCACGCGCTACAGCGACAACCATCGCTTTGCCGTGATCACGTCGATTCAGAATGCTGCGGCTTTCGATCCGGTCACCGGGCTCGTCACGCGCTCGCGCCAGATCAACGAGCGCATCAATCGCAACTTCACGAACCAGACGAATCTGAACTTCGAATTCCAGACCGGCGGCCTGGAGCATTCGATGAGCACCGGCGTCGAGTATGCCGAGGAGACCCAGATCGTCCCGAACCGCACGGGCGCAGGGACGGCGCCGCCGGCCGATATCTATCATCCGAATCCGCACGATCCGATCACAGGCTTCGCGCCGGCGCGCACCGGCGCCTTCACGCAGGGCGAGACGTCGACGGTCGCGGGCTACGCATTCGACACGATCGAGCTGAGCCGGCAGTGGCAGCTGTCCGCCGGCCTGCGTGTCGAGCGCTACGACACGGACTTCCTGAGCGTCGCGATCCCTGGATCCGGCACGGCCGACATCAAGCTCAATACCTCGGACACGCTGACCAGCTGGAACAGCGGCCTGGTGTTCAAGCCAGTCGATGCCGGCAGCATCTACCTCTCGGCCGCGACGACGCAGACCCCGCCGGGCGCCCTGAATTTCACGCTGTCGCCGACCACGACCAACGCAAACAATCCGGCGCTCGAGCCGCAGGAGTCGACCAATTACGAGCTGGGCACGAAGTGGGACCTGTTCGAACGGCGCCTGCAGGCGACGGCGGCGGTTTTCCACACCATCAACACCAACGTCGTCACGAGCGAGACCATCGGCGGCACCGTCGTGGCAGTGAGCTTCGACAGTGAACAGCAGGTCGACGGCATCGAGCTCTCGATCGCCGGCCTGATCACGCCGCAATGGCAGGTGTTCGCGGGCTACGCCTACCTCGACAGCGAGTTCAAGAAGTCCGTGGCGCCCAACCAGCAGAACGCGACGCTGCAGTGGACGCCGAAAAATTCCGGCAACGTGTGGACCACGTATCAGCTGCCCCTCGGCTTCTCCATCGGTGGCGGAGTGCGCTACATGGATACGGTGGCACGCAGCTCGCTGACGATTCCGAACGGCGCCGCGCCGACTCTGCCTGACTACTGGGTCTACAGCGCAACGGCCGCGTGGCAAGCGAACGAAAAGGTGACGTTCCGCCTGAACGTGAACAACGTGACCGACGAGGAGTATGCGGCCAGCCTCAACAACAACGGCGGTCGTTACAACCCGGGTGCGGAACGTTCGTACCTGCTGAGCGCGGATTTCGCGTTCTAGCTCCTCCTGGAGGCGAGCTTGCTGCTGCAGATCCCGGAAGTGCTCACAGCGCAGGAGCTGGCTCATTGCCAGCGCCTGCTCGAGCGCGCCGAGTGGATCGATGGCCGCGTCACGGCTGGTCACCAGTCTGCGCAGGTCAAGCAGAATCGCCAGCTGGCGGAGCACTCCGAACCGGCGCTCGAGCTGGGCAAAATCGTGCTCGGCGCAGTGTCTCGCAGTGCGCTGTTCATCTCCGCGGCGTTGCCGAACCGCATCTTTCCGCCGCTTTTCAACTGCTATGAAGTCGGCGACGGCTTCGGCACACACATCGACAACGCCATTCGCATCGCGAGCGGCACGGGCATGCGCGTGCGCACCGATGTGTCCGCGACGCTGTTCATCTCCGAGCCGGGCGACTACGACGGCGGCGAGCTCATCGTCGAAGACACGTACGGCACGCACAGCGTGAAACTGCCGGCCGGCGGCCTCGTGCTGTATCCGGCGAGCAGCCTGCATCACGTCAAGCCGATCACGCGCGGCCGGCGCATCGCATCGTTCTTCTGGATTCAGAGCATGGTGCGCGACGATGGCCAGCGCGCATTGCTGTTCGACCTCGACAACGCGATCCGCCGGCTCGGTGCAGATCATCCCGCGCATTCGTCGGTCGTGCAGCTGACCGGCGTCTATCACAACACCTGCGCAGTTGGGCCGAAGTCTGATGTCGCCACGCAACGTTCTGTTCCAGGTGCACTGGATCGTCGGCATCACCGCTGGCATCGTGCTGGCGCTCGTGGGCGTGACCGGCGCATTGCTGTCGTTCGAGCAGGACATCGTCGCCTCGCTCGCTCGCGAGGGCAGGGAAGTCGAGCCCGCAGGCCGGACGCCATTGGGCGCCGCGGAGTTGCTCACACGCGTCGCAGCTGAGCAGCAGGACAGCAGCATTGTGGGGCTGAGCATTGCGCACGAGCCGTCGCAAACCGTGCGCGTCACATTTGCACCGAGAGAGCAGCGCTACGTCGATCCGTATACCGGCGCGCTGCTTGCACCCACGTCCGGCGGCGCCGAAACCTTCTTTCGCAACGTGCGCGGGCTGCATCGCTGGCTGATGCTGGGCGAGCTCGGCGATCGCGATATCGGCCGGCAGGTTGTCGGTGCGTGCACGATGCTGCTGATCTTCATGGCGCTGACCGGCCTGTATCTGCGCTGGCCGCGCGGCCCCGCGGCGCGTCGCTGGAAGACCTGGCTGCTTCCCGATTTTCGCCTCAAGGGCCGGGCGTTCCTCTGGAATCTGCACTCCGTCATCGGCACCTGGGTACTGCCCGTGTACCTGGTCATCGCGCTCACCGGCTTGCAGTGGTCGTACGAGTGGTATCGCGACGGCCTGTACAGCATGGCCGGCGTCGAGCGGCCGGCGGGCCCCGAAGGTGGGCGCGAGGGACGCGGTCCCGGAGCTGCTTCTGCCGAGCTCGGCGGGCCGGACGTCGCAGGGTTCACACTCGCGTGGCAGTCATTCGCGCAGGAAACCGGCAGCCGATTCGCATCGGTCAACGTCAACCTGGCCGCGCGCCCGGGCAAGCCGACGGAATTTCGCTATCTCGAGGAGCATCCCCGTCACGAGCGCGCCTTCAATACGCTGGCGATCGATCGTCAGGGCAAAGTCGTGAAGCACGAGCGCTACGCGGACAAACCGCTCGCCGCGCGGCTCGTGTCGAGCATCTTCCCACTGCACTCCGGCAGCTACTTCGGTGTAGTTGGCGTGATCGTATTCATGATCGCGAGCCTCGCGATGCCTGTATTCGCAATCACCGGCTGGATCATGTATCTGCAGCGCCGCGCACCGCGAGCGCGACGCGCAGCACTCGCTGCTGCTACGGAAGAAGCTGGCTAGAGTTCAAGCGCTCGTCTCGATCTGCTCGCGGATGCGGCGCCAGCCGTCGCTGCGCGCGAGGTGGTACTGCGGCGGCGAGTGCGCCTTCGCGCCGAGCATGTCTGCCGCACGCCATCCCCACCGCGGATCGTCGAGAAATGCGCGCGCCAATGCGATCATGTCCGCCGAGCCTGCAGCGAGAATCTCCTCCGCCTGACGTGGATCGGTGATCAATCCGACTGCGCGAGTCGGAACCCCGGTCGCTTGCCGAACCTCGTGCGCAAG
>JBIOUH010000202.1:0-5257 GCA_044866955.1 Steroidobacteraceae bacterium | reverse complement strand
CAGGTTGAAAAGCCATGCTCGCTTACTACTTCCGCATCGCCATCAAGAGCCTGCGCCGCAACCCGATGCTCACCGCGCTGATGATCGGCGCGATCGCGGTCGGCGTCGGCGTGTGTATCACCACGCTCACTGTGTATCGCCTGATGTCAGGCAACCCGATGGAAGCGCGCAATGACGTGCTGTATTCGGTCACGCTCGACAGCTGGGATCCGAACAAGAGCTGGAGCGAGGACCATCCCGAGCTGCCGCCGCCCGAGCTCACGTATCGCGACGCGCAGGCGCTGTACAACTCCGACATCCCGGACCGCAAGGTAATGATGCGCAAGGCGTCGTTTGTGGTCGAGGCTCCGCCCAAGAGCGGCGTGGCGCCCTTCCTCGTCACCGGACGCACGACGACCAAGGATTTCTTCGGCATGTTCGACGTGCCGTTCAAGTACGGCGGCGGCTGGGATCAGGCGGCGGACGATGCCGCGCAGATGGTGGTGGTGCTGTCGAAACAGGCCAACGACAAGGCGTTCGGCGGCGCGAACAGCGTCGGCCAGATCGTGCGGCTCGACGGCCGCGAGTACAAGGTCGTCGGCGTGCTCGACGAGTGGGCGCCGACGCCGAAGTTTTACGACATGAACAACGGCGTATTCGACGAGATCGAGGAACTGTTCGTGCCCTACGGCATCGGCACGCAGTTCGAGATGCAGAGCTCCGGCAACACCAACTGCTGGCGCGACCAGAACATCAACAGCTTCCAGGACTTTCTCAACAGCGACTGCGTCTGGATCCAGATGTGGGTGGAGCTGCGCGGCAGTCAGAAGGCCGAGGCATTTCAGCAGTTCATCGACAACTACGTGCGCGAGCAGAAATCCCTCGGCCGCTTCGAGCGGCCGCTGAACAACCACCTGCGCCATCCGGATGAGTGGCTGAAGGTCAACGAGGCGGTGCAGGACGACAACCGCGTGCTCGTCGGCTTGTCGTTCACGTTCCTGGCGGTATGCCTGCTGAACATGATCGGTCTGTTGCTTGCGAAGTTCCTCGGCGCGGCGCCGCTGGTCGGCCTGCGGCGTGCGCTCGGTGCGAGCAAGTCTGCGATTTTCCGACAGCATCTCGTGGAGGTCGGCGTGATCGGGTTGGGCGGCGGCCTGCTCGGCATCGCGCTGGCGGCGCTCGGGCTATGGGGCGTGCGCCATCTCTACGAGAACTACGACGAGCTGACCCGACTGGACTTCCCCATGTTGCTGACTGCGATCGGCATCGCGGTCCTGTCGGGTCTGCTCGCCGGCTTCTATCCGACATGGCGCGTGTGCCGGGTGCAGCCGGCCGCCTACCTCAAGACACAGTAAGAGGTCCGTATGGAACTTCGTCCCATCCTGAGCGCGATGCTGCGTAACAAGACCGGCGTGCTCCTCGTCGGGCTGCAGATCGCACTGACGCTGGCCGTGGTCGCCAACTCCGTCGCCATCATCATGACGCGCGTCGAAAAGATCGGCCGGCCTCCGGGCATCGACTCCGACAACCTGATCTTCGTGCAGAGCTACGGTTTCGGGCCGAACTACGATCAGCGCAGCACGATCGACAACGACCTGCGCCTGCTGCGCTCGATACCCGGTGTGGTCAGTGCCTCGCCGATCAGCCAGATTCCAATGTCGGGCGGCGGCTCGTCGACGAACCTCGGGCCGGAGCAGACGCGCGAGAAGGTCACGATCAACACGAACCACTTCTCGGTCGACGAACACGGCGTAGAAGCCCTGGGCGTGAAGCTCGCCGAAGGGCGCAACTTCACCCAGAGCGAGATCCAGTACAACCCGGATCCGAACTCTTCGGACTTCGTGCCGTTCGTGATCCTCAACAAGGACGCGGCGCGCGCCATCTTCGGCACCGAGCACGCAGTGGGCAAGACGGTGTACGACCAGTCGCATTCGGCGATCGTCATCGGCGTCATGGAGAACATGCTCGGCTCGTGGATCGGCTGGGACAAACTGACGCAAGTCATGCTGACCCCGCGCGTCGAGGCCGGCCCGCTTGCGCGCTACGTCGTGCGTGCGGAGCCCGGCCGTCGTGACGCGCTGATGATGGAAGTCGAGCAGAAGCTCTCGAACTCGAATCCGAACCGCGCGATCACCTACGTGAAGTCGCATACGCAGATCAAGGAGCGCAGCTATCGCGCCGACAGCCGCATGGTCGCATTTCTGAGTGTGCTGATCGGATTGATGGTTTCGGTTACTGCGCTCGGTATCGTCGGTCTCGCGAGCTTCCACGTGAACGTGCGTCGCAAGCAGATCGGCACGCGTCGCGCGGTCGGTGCGCGTCGCCTCGACATCATCCGCTACTTCATGGTGGAGAACTGGTTGCTGACGACTGGCGGCGTGGTGGCCGGGAGTGTGCTCGCCTTTGCGTTGGGGCAGTGGCTGAGCTCGGCATATTCACTGCCCCGCCTGCCGCCCATGTACGTCGTGGGCGGTGTAGTCGTGCTACTGATACTGGGTCAGCTGGCGGCGTTCCTGCCGGCACGGCGCGCGGCGGCCATTCCGCCGGCGATCGCCACGCGGACGGTATGATTCGATCATGGCAAGCATTCTGATCATCGACGACAACGACGCCGTACGGACGGCGCTCGAGGTGCTGATTTCGCTGCAGGGTCATCGCGTGCTCACCGCGAGCTCGCCCGATGAAGGGCTGCGCACGCTCGCCAAAGAGCCGCTCGACCTGGTGCTGCAGGACATGAACTTCCGCAAGGAAGCGACTTCGGGCGAGGAGGGCGTCGCGCTGTTTCACGGCATCCGCGAGCGCTATCCGACGGTGCCGATCGTGCTGCTCACGGCCTGGACGCACCTCGAAACCGCCGTGGAGCTCGTCAAGGCGGGCGCCGCAGATTACGTGGCGAAGCCGTGGGATGACGCGCGGCTGCTGACGACGATCCGCAATCTGCTGGAGCTGCGGCGTCTGTCGGTAGAGCAGGAACGGGCCGCCCGTCGCCGTGCCGAGTCGCGCGCCGCGCTCGCGCAGAAGTTCGACCTGTGCGGCCTCGTGTTCGAGAGCGAGCCGATGCGCGACGTGGTGACCAAAGCCACGCACATCGCCGCCGCCGACGTGCCGGTGCTGATCACGGGGCCGAACGGCTCCGGCAAAGAAGTGCTGGCTGCGATCATCCAGGCCAATTCGAATGTGCGCGGCGGGCCGTTCATCAAGGTGAACGTCGGCGCGCTGCCGAAGGATCTGATGGAGGCCGAGCTGTTCGGCGCCGAGGCGGGCGCGTACACCGGCGCGACCAAGGTGCGCCAGGGCCGCTTCGAGGCAGCGGACGGCGGAACGTTGTTCCTCGACGAGATCGGCAATCTCTCGATGGAAGGCCAGGCGAAGCTGCTGCGCGTACTGCAGACCGGCGAGTTCGAACGCCTCGGCAGCAGCACGACGCGTCGCGTGAAAGTGCGCGTGATCAGCGCAACCAACAGCGACCTGCCGGCGGCGATCACGACCGGCCGCTTCCGCGAAGACCTCTACTACCGCCTGAACGTGATCGAGCTCAAGGTGCCGCCGCTGGCGGAACGCAAGGAAGACATCCTGCCGCTCGCCAAGCACTTCCTCGAAGACGAGCAGAGGCTCAGCGTGCCGGCGCAACGCGCGCTGCTGGCGCACAGCTGGCCCGGCAACGTTCGCGAGTTGATGAACACGATCCGCCGTGCGTCGCTCCTTTCGACGAGCGCTGAAATCTCGCCGGCGGACCTGGGCCTGGTCATGGCCCCGGGCACGCTGGAAATGGTGCCGGAGCGCGAGCCCGATCGCGCCGAGATCGAAGGCGCCCTGACGCGTGCCCGCGGCGTCATCGCCCGTGCCGCCCGCGAGCTCGGCCTCAGTCGTCAGGCTCTCTACCGCCGCATGGAGAAGCTGGGGTTGAAGGAATAGGAGTCGGTACAGGTCGGGCTTCAGCCCGATTCCCCGGTTCCTTGTGGCTCAGGCTTCCGCCTGACACCATTGCGCTCCATGCGTTTCTCCCTGGAAGGCAAGCTCGCGCTGTTCGGCTTCGTGATGGTGCTGGTGGTCGCTGCGCTCGTCGCCGGGCTGTCTGCCTGGCTCAAATCGCCCTGGCTCGCGTTCCTGCTCGGCCTTGCGGCCGCGACGCCCATTGCCATCCTCGGCGCTCGCTACTTCATGCGGCCAGTCGCCGGGACACTGCGAGCGGTCGGCGACGGCATCGCCAGCCTCTCGGATCGCGATTTCAGCGTCAGCATTCACATGGCGAAGGAGCCGGAGCTCGCGGCGCTGGTCGAAGGCTATAACCGTCTCGGCGGCGTGCTGCGGGAAGAACGTCAATCGCTCTATCAGCGCGAGCTGCTGCTCGATACCGTCATCCAGGCGACACCGCTCGCGATGGTGCTGACGAACGCGAACGGCCGCGTCGTCTACAGCAACATCGCCGCCCGCCAGACCTTTCTCGGGGGCCGCAAGCTCGAAGGTCTCGCGTTCGCGGAGTTGCTCGCCGCGGCGCCCGAGCCGCTGCGTCAAGCGGTCGCCAGCGAAGCGGATACGCTGTTCACGATCGAAGGCCCCGACGAATCGGAGATCTACCATCTCGCGCAGCGCGGCTTCCTGCTCAACAGCCAGTTGCACCGCCTGTACCTGTTGAAGCAGATGACGCGCGAGCTGGCGCGGCAGGAAGTCGAGACGTGGAAGAAGGTCATCCGCGTGATCGCGCACGAGCTGAACAACTCGCTCGCGCCGATCTCATCGCTCGCGCACTCGGGCCGGTTGACCGTCGAGCGTCCCGATCCGTCGCAGCTCGAACGCATCTTCCGCACGATCGAGGATCGCGCGAAGCACCTGCACACCTTCATCGACGGCTATGCGCGCTTCGCCAAACTGCCGCGACCGCAACCCGAGCCGATCGCGTGGCGGGCTTTCCTGCGCTCGCTGCAGGAAGCCGCGCCGTTCACGCTGGCGGGCGAGCCGCCGACCCGGCCCGGTGTGTTCGATCCGGCGCAGATCGAGCAGGTGATCATCAACCTGGTGAAGAACGCGAAGGAAGCGGGTGCGCCACCTGACAGCATCGAGCTGCAAGTGCACGAGCACGCTGCGGGCTGGCGGGTGCAGGTGCTCGATCGCGGTGCGGGCATGTCCGAGGAAGTCCTGCGCAATGCGCTGCTGCCGTTCTATTCGACCAAACCGTCGGGCGCGGGCCTCGGCCTGACCTTATGTCGCGAAGTCATCGAGGCGCACGGCGGGCGGATTTCGCTGGCGAACCGACCCGGCGGCGGGCTGGCGGCAACTT
>JBIOUH010000201.1:0-20545 GCA_044866955.1 Steroidobacteraceae bacterium | reverse complement strand
AGGAACTGATCAGACACGCTGCATAGAGAATGAGGAACGGCCGGGATCGAATCGCCTCACTGACCGACGTTCCGGAGCGCTGCACGATCCCCCTGCTCGCAGTCGGCCCATCGCCATCGGGCAGCAGCCCGCGGTCGTGCGGATCATCGACGATCAGCAGTGCCAGTCCGCCGCCAACGACGGCGGCGCTGCAGCCGAGCACGAAGTACGCGTCGCGCCACCCCAGTTTTGTTATCAGCAGCGCAGCGAGCGCTGGCAGGGCGAGCGTGCCCACGCCGATGCCGCTGACCGCGATGCCGGAGGCGAGCGCGCGACGCTTCGCGAACCAGCGTTGAACTGCTCCAAGCGCGGGAACATAGGCGCAGCCAACGCCGAGTCCGATACCCAGTCCGTACGCTGCATAGACCCCGCCGAGGCTGCGCGCCTTGCCGGCGAGTACCAGTCCTGCACCGACTACGAGCATGCCGAGCACTGCAAGCCGTCGCGAGCCCCAGCGATCGGCCAGCGGACCGCTGACGATGCCGAAGCTGAAGTAGAGAAAGCCCGCCAGCGAGAACACCAGCGACACGGAGCCGCGCGAGGCGCCGAACTCGGTTTGCAGCGAGTCGACGAAGGCGCTGAACGTGTAGGCGCTGCCGAAGCCGACCAGCGTCACGGCAAACGCAGCGGCGACGACGAACCAACCATGGAACACGCGTGTCACGGGATCGGGTGGCAGCGATGCCACGAGGTGGCGGTCTGGAAAGCGGCGCCGGCGCGAATGAGAGTTGCTTCATCCAGGTGTCCGGCGACGAGTTGGAAAGCAAGCGGCGATCCGGACGGCGTGAAGCCGCCCGGCAGGGTGATCGTCGGATTTCCCGTCAGGTCGAACGGACACGTGTAGCGCTGCAACTTCGCGATGAGCTTCGGCTGCTCGCCGAGCGTGCGGATCGCGTCCAGGCTCAGCGGTGCGAACGGATGAACGGGGATGAGAAGGAGGTCGATCGTGCGAAACAATGCAGCGACTCGCCCGCGCAGGTCGAGCCGGCGCAAGAGAACCCTGTGGTAGTCGATTGCCGGCATGGATCGCCCCGCCTCGATGACCGCCGACAGCACGGAACCGTATTCGCGTCTGCGGGCAGGATACGTTGCGGCATGCGCCACTGCAGCCTCGACCGCGCAGTTCACGAACCAGTCGGCGCTCGCCGCGGCGAGCTGCGGAAAGGTCACGTCGACGAAGATCGCGCCCAGCGAGCGCAGCATCGCGGCAGCCTCCGACACTGCTGCCTGCGTCGTTGCGTCGACATCCTCCGTATTCCACGCGGGATCGATGCCCACACGCAGGCCCCGCATATCTGCAGGCGCCGCAGAGTAGTCGGGTACTGCGTCCGGCAAGGCAGTCGGATCGTCGGCGTCGCTGCCAGCGATTGCCTGCAGCATGAGGCCGCAATCTGCAGCGCTGCGCGCCATCGGCCCGAGGTGGTCCATCGTCGGCGCCAGCTCGAAGACTCCGTAGCGGCTGACGCGCCCCCACGTCGGCTTCAGCCCCGTTACACCATTCGCGGCAGCGGGCCAGCGGATGGATCCCCCCGTATCGGAAGCAATCGAGCCGTAGCACAGACCTGCTGCCGTGGCGACGCCCGGGCCGCTCGAAGAGATGCCGGGCCAGTCCGCGGCATTCCATGGATTCTTCGGCGGCGCAATCGAGGGGTGGTGATCGGAATACGCGCCTTCCGTGAGCTGCAGCTTGCCCAGCAGCACGGCGCCGGCAGCTTTCAGTCGTCGGACCACGGTGGCGTCGCTCGCGGGACGGTAGTCCCTGTAGAGCGGCATGCCGGCCGCCGTGGGAACACCTTTCGTCCAGCAGAGATCCTTGACCGCGATCGGTACGCCGTGGAGCGGTCCGCGATACCTTCCCGCAGCGATCTCGGCTTGCGCTGCTTCCGCCTGTGTCAGCGCAGCCTCCTCCATGAGAAATGCGTAGCTCTTGAGCCCGCCGTCGAGAGACGCGATGCGATCGAGTTGTGCGCGCGTCGCTGACAGCGGTGAGATGTCGCGCTCCCTGATACGCGCCGCGAGCTCGGTGATTTCGAGATAGTGCATGGCGTACATTCTGCCGATGGCATATCGTGAACGTTTCAGGATGGGATGAACTATGGATGAATTGCCCGACATCGCACGGATTGCCCACCTGCTGTCGGACGCCGCTCGCGCGCGGATCGTCTGGACGCTCATCGACGGCACGACCCGGCCGGCGGGCGAGCTCGCCTACGCCGCCAACATCTCCGCTCAATCCGCGAGCGCCCATCTCGCCAAGCTGGTCCGCGGCGGCCTGCTGGCTGCGGAAGCGCACGGTCGGCACCGCTACTTTCGTCTCGCGAGCGCGGATGTCGCGAGCACGGTCGAAGGCATGGCATCGCTGGCAGCCGGCACGCGGCCGCGCCGTCCGCGCCCGGCAGCGGCGCCGCCCGGCGAGCCGCAGCAGTTTCTCTATGCGAGGACTTGCTACGGTCATCTCGCGGGCGAGATTGCAGTGGCCTCGCTCGCAGGGATGCTGAAGCGCAAGTGGCTGATAGCCCGCGGGCAGGACTTTGCGGTGAGTGCGACTGGCGAGAAGGAGCTTGCAGCACTGGGCGTCGACCTGGCTCGCGCGCAGCAGCCGCGGCGCGTCTTTGCACGTGCATGTATCGATCTCACGCAGCGCCGAATGCATCTCGGCGGCGTCCTCGGCGAGGCGCTGCTCGACGTTTACGTCGGGCACGGATGGGTGCAACGTCATCGCCGCTCGCGCCTGGTCAGCATCACGCCGCAAGGACATCAGAGTTTTCGCCGGCTGTTCGGCGTGACGTAAACTGCGCCTCCTGAAGGAGTGAGCGCTTGGAAATCATCATCGACGACGTCCTGGTCGGAGAGATCGTCGCAGCGGAAATGCTGCAGGCGAGAGCCGATATCGACCGGCTCGGGCCAGTCGCTGCGTACGAAGGTTCGCGCAGCAGGCACGATGCGCGCCTGAGCGCTGCTCCGGATGCTCACACGCTCGCGTGCAAGAGCGGTTGCTACTGGTGCTGCTACTTCACGGTCGACGTTCGCGCCGTCGAGGTCTTCAGCATTCTCGATTTCATGGCCCGCGAGCTGAGCGCCGCGGACCAGTCGCGCGTGCGAAGCGAGATCGCAGCGAACAGCGCGATGCTACGGGACCTCAGCGACCTGGAGCGCATGCGGCGCAACGTCAAATGTCCGTTCCTGGCGCAGGGACGCTGTTCGATCTACGAGGCGCGGCCGCAGACTTGTCGCAATTATCATGCGACCGACGTTGCCGGCTGCCGCGCTTCGTACGAGCGGCCGGACGACACCGAAATCGATCCTGAATTCGCGCCGTTGGTGTATCAGTCTGGCGGCGCGCACGTGGATGCGTTCTGCAGCACTCTGCAGGAACGCGGCTACGACACGCAGGCTTACGAGTTGAGCACTGCGCTGGCGGCCGCCATTGCCGAGCCAGAAGCTCGCGCGAGATTCGAAGGGAAGCAGCCGCCGTTTTCCACGCTCACGGGCACGGAAGTTCCGCCGGAGTTTCTCGATCAGGACTGACGGGAGTTCCGCTGCGGCATGAACTCGTGCGGCTCGTCGCGCACGCATTCCTTAGCCGGCTGGGGCTCGGCAAAGAGTCCATCGACCTTCCAGCATTCGGCAAACACCGAGCAGTAGCAGTATTCGATGTCCCACCTCTGCCAGACTTTGTCCACCATGTCCCAGTAGCGCGCGTTCTCCGGCGTCTTGGGGATGCGAAAGATCAACTGCGATGTGCCGCCGGGAATGAACCGGTGCTTCACGTTGCTCGAGGCGATCGTAATGACCCGGTCCTTGCGCGCCTGGTCGATTTCCGCCAGCTGGTCCGGGGGCAGCGACGCGGCGAGCAGCTCGTCGACGGTCGTGACATATTTTCCGTCGGCTTTCACGCGCAGGCTCTGCTCGTGTGCCGGCCCGACCCCGCGATTCAGGAGATCTAGCGACAGCACCTGCGTACCCTCGGGCGTAATGTTGCTGACGCCTCCCTGCACATACGGCAGCGAGTTCGCCTGCACCAGCTTCTCCATGATCTGACCGTGATGAACGGCGATGAATATGGAGCTGATCGAAGTGACGAGCGCGGTCAGCGCGATGCCCAGCTCCAGCCAGCGCGGCAGTCCGCCGCCGCCGTGATGTTTGTGCGGGTGATGAACTTCCGGACCTTCCACCGGGGGCTCCTTCTGGCTTGCGGGCTGCGGCTCGTTGGTGTCTGCTTCGCTCATGCCCGCCAATAGTACCGAAGTCATGTGGCTGCTTGGGCGCCTGTTGCTCGGCGCGTATTTCGCGTGGGCGGGGATCCATCACTTCACGTCGTTGCAGCCCATCGCAGCGTCGATGACGGCGCGCGGAGTTCCGGCCGCGCGCGGCGTCCTCGTGATCGGGTCGATTTTTCAGACCGTGTGCGGGCTGGCGCTGATTTTCGGATTCTGGCCGGCGTGGGCCGCGCTCGGGCTCGTGCTGTTCACGATCGTCGCCTCGATCATGTTCCTCGACTTCTGGAACAAGGAAGGCGAGGCGCGTGCTGGCGCACTCAGCACCTGGAAGACCAATCTCGCTCTTATCGGCGGTTTGCTGCTCGCCGTTGCCTTCGGATCAATGAGCCAGATCCGCTGAGCACCAGCAACAACGCGACCATCAGTGCGAGCGTCGAGGGCTCGGGCACCGACACCGGCGGCAGCCCGTCGGGCCGGCCGTCCAGGAACGCGCCACTGCCGTAGCCGATGAACGATCCCGTGCGCAGGCCAGCGAGAAATTGTTCCTGTTCGATGGCGAGCAGCGCATCGCTCAGCGTCAGCGAGAGCAGCACGGAGTTCGTGATGATTCGCTCGCCGCCACGCGCGAGTACGTCGCCCAGCAGGCCACCGTCGAGCCCGCTGAATGCTGAGCCGGGCGCATCGAGGAACGCAGTCAGCGGACTCCACAGCGCGCCGACGAGTTGCAGAGTCGGAGCGGAGATTGCCCGCGCGGCGAAGGAATCAGCTTGCGACTGCAGTGCTGCCGCCTGTGCGCTCGCATCGTCGCGCGCTGCCTCGGCAATGGCGGCATCCGCCTCATCCCGTTCTGCCGCCTTGATCAGATCCGCCGCATCTGCCTTCATCTGCGGGTCGGGATTGTTGGCGAGGAGTTGCGCCGCTGCGTCTCGTTGAGCCTTGGCGCGCGCACGCTTCGCAATTGCGATCGCATCCTGCTCCGCCGCGATCGCCGATTGGGCAGCAGCTGCCGCCGCGAGGTCAGCGCTGTTCGTCTGGAGCGCTGCCGACAACGTGCTTGGCGTGTATCCCCAGAGATTCGACACATCCGCACCGCCGGCGAGCTCGCCGGTGAATCCGGCCCTCGTGCTGCCGGGAGCGACGATCACCGAGCCGCCGACGATCTGCACTCGCGGTAGCAGGAAGACGAGGCTCGTGAGAATCGCGTTGCCGCCATCGAGGCCTGACGTAGCCGCAGGCGTCGTTTCGGCCAACGTAATCTGCAGCCGCGAGCCATTGACGAATTCGAAGCGGGCGCTCGCTGTCTGGCCGGTTCCGGCGACGTTGTAGTTGACGGTAACCGGTACGGCGTAAGCCTGCGTGGCGGCGACCAGCGCGCTGGCAGCGAGCGCCAGAAAAGCGAGTCGGGAATGTGGGCAAGGCACGGCGATTCCTTCCGTTTTTTTGTACGCCGGAAGTATCGGCCGGGAGCGCTTACGGATCGCTTACGCCAGCTCCGCCGAGGCCGCGATCAAAGGTTCAAGCGCTGCAAGAGGGCAGCAAAGCGGGGGTCGTCCCGCAGATCGTCCCACTTCGGGTCGATCTTGAGCAGCGCGAGGCGCGCGTCGTGAACCGCGAAGGCGGCGTCGAGGTGCGCAAAGGCCTGATCGCGCTCTCCCAGCGCCGTTTCGATGAGCGCCAGATGCGTGGGCGGTACATATGTATGGCGCGCAGTCTCGGACAGTGACTGCAGGACGGCGCGGGCCTCGTCCTTGCGGCCGAGGCGCGCGAGCGCAATCGCCCCGAATGCGTCGGACAGCGTCTGCAATGGCGACAGCCGCTTCGCTTCGGCGCTTTCGGGCAGCGCCGCTTCGTACTGTCCGGCGTCGATCAGCGCGTTCGCGAGCAGATGGTGCGAAAGCCAGAACTGCGGCTCGAGGCTGACCGCTTCTTCGAGGCGCCGAACGGCCTCCTGATGCTCGCGCTGATGCGTGAGATACAGTCCTTCGAGCGCCGCTATCAGCGGACTGACCGGATTGATCTCACGCGCGCGCCTCGCGTGTGTCAGCGCTTCCTGCTTGCGGCCCAGGTTCGAGTACAGGTGCGCGAGGTAGATCTGCGCGTCGGTATCGTTCGGGGCGAGCTCGACGGCGCGCACCAGATACGTCTCGGCCGCTCGCCAGTCCCATTCGAACCACATCGCCGCCATGCCACGCGAGCAGTTCGCTCCCGCCAGGTCCGGCGCGAGCTCGATTGCGCGCGTTGCCGCCGAGATGGCGCGCGGCGCCATCTCTGTGGGAGGCATATCGTTGCTCAGAACCAATGCGCGCAATGCATCGGCAATTCCGGCGTAGGGCAGGGCATAGGAAGGATCTTCGACGATCGCGCGTTCGTAGTACTCGATGCCGCGCTGGACTTCAGGCATCACCAGGCGCAGGGCGTGCAGCCGCCCGCGCATGTACAGCTCGTACGCGTGCACGTTCTCAGTCTGGCGGCTCGCTCGCGGCTCGAGCCGGATCTGCAGCGCGGCAGCCACGCGCTGCGCGATGGCGTCCTGCACGTCGAAGATGTGCGCGAACTTTTCTTCGAATTTACCGGCCCACAATTGCCGGCCGTCGGCGACGCGCAGCAGCCGCGCGGAAGCCCGCACCCGATCGTCGACGACCTGCATGGTCCCGTCGACGACGGCATCGACGTCGAGCTGCCGCCCCGCTTCGAGCGGATCCTGATCGAGAGCAACGAAGCTGCGCGTCGCGTTCAGCGGGCGAACGATCAGATTGGTGCTGCGGCTCAGCTCCATGATCAGGCTGTCCGCCATCCCAAGCTCCAGCGCATCGTTGCGCTCGCTGGCGACGACCGGAGCGAACGGCAGGATCGCGATCGTTCGCGGTTGCGCTGGAATCGCCGGTTGCCGCATCGCCGCCAGGCGCCAGGCGAGCGCGCCGGCGACGAGAGCGACAACCAGTGCGGTGAAGCCGATCAGCAGCCGCCGTTTCGGTGGGGCGGCCGGCACCGGTGCGGAGGGCGAGGCCGCGATTGCGGGGCTCGCGGCCTGGTTCACGGGCGCTACGAACCGATAGCCCTGTCCGGGAATGGTGACGATGAACCGATGCTCCCCCAGCTTTTCGCCGAAAGCCCGGCGCAGGGCGGAGATGTTCTGCGTGAGGTTGTTCTCCTCCACTACGACGTTCGGCCAGACCGCGCGCAGCAGCTCCTCCTTGCTCACGGTCTGCCCGGCGCGCTCGACCAGGTACACGAGCGTCTCGATCGCCTTCGGCATCAACGGCACCGGCACGCCGGCCGGATCGAGCAGCTGGCGCCGCACGACATCCAGGCGATAGCCGTGGAACTGGCAGTTTTCGGCGGTCCCGGCGCTCAATGGAGGGCTCTCACAAATTCGCAGAAACCTTCAGCGGTCCTAATTACATCCGGGAGTGCCTCGGGCGACAAGTGACCATCCGCTGCAGCCCGCAGCGGCCTCACGCAACTTCCCGGAGATCGACCATGAATACGTCTCGCATTGGTTTTACGCCGCGCTGGCTCGCGGCGGGCGCCCTGGTGCTGCTGCTGGGTCAACCGACCGCCTGGGCCGACCACGCCCCGAAGCGAATCAAGGGCATCTGGAGCGCACGGGTCAACATCACGAACTGCCTGCCGGGCAACGTTCCGGGGCCGGTCGTGTTCGCGAGCTTCGACACCATGAATGTCTTCGCAGCGGACGGCACGTTCCTGGACGCCAACGCGACGAACCCGGCGCTCCAGTCGGGGCATCTCGGCTCCTGGCGCCACGTTCGCGGCAACAAGTACGAGTTCGCGCAGAAGTTCTTCTTGTTCGACGCCACTGGCGCCACGACGGGCTGGCGCATCGTGCGCCACGACATCGTGCTCGGCGCGTACGGCCTGAGCTTCACGTCCGCGGGCACTGCCGAGACCTTCAACAGCGACGGCGTGCTGCTGGCGACGGGATGCTCGACCTCGTCCGCGGTTCGCTTCGACTAGCGCCGGGGCTAGCCGATCGGTCGGAGCGTCTTGGTGAGAGTGACCAGTGCCAGGTCACTGCGCAAAGGCGTTCCGACCGTCGCGTCGTCATAGGGGAACGGCTCGACCGCGCCGGTGCGGATGTACCCCTGCCGCTCGTACCACGCGAGCAGCGCCTCCCGCACGTTGATGACCGAGATCTTCACGCAGCGGCCGCCGCGCTCGGCTGCATATCGTTCGGCGCCGGCCATGATGCCTTTGCCAACGCCGTACGTCTGATGATCCGGATCGACAGCGAGCAACGAGAGATACCAGTTGCTGTCATCGAGGCGCTGCAGCGCCACGCATGCGACGACACCACCCTCGTGTCGCACTACGAAAACGTTCGAGTCTTCCTGCCCGATCATCGCCGTCACTGTCGCGACGTCCGTGCGTTGACCTGTGATCAAGGCGGTTTCGTGCGTCCACCCGGGCGTCTTCGACGACCCTCGATAGGCGTCGTTGACGAGCGAGACGATGCGCTCCACCTCCGCTGTCCGCGCAATATCGACGTGCATCGCTCGATTGCTCTCCGTACGATTGCGAGATGAAAAATCTGCTCAACGCATGTGCATTGGTTGCGCTGCTCGCGGCAAGCTGCAGCGCCTACTCGCAGAATACGCCGCTGACGCTCGCAGGTTACCTCGACTTCGCAGATGTCGGTGACGCGCACATCTCGCCCGACGGCAAGCGCGTCATCTACATGCTGCGCACGGTCGACAAGATCAACGATCGGCGGCAGTCGGCGATGTGGCTCGTCAACGCCGATGGCAGCGGCGCCCGCTTGCTCGGCAAAGGCGGAGGCGTCGGTTGGGCGCCCGACAGCCGGCGGATTGCGTATATCGGTGCGGCCGACGACGGTACGTCAGGAATCTTTGTTCGCGATCTGGACAGCAGCGATGCGCCGTTGCTGGTGGTTCGGGACGCGAGCTGGCCAGGCAATCTCGCGTGGTCCGCCGATGGGCGCACGCTGGCGTTCACGATGCTCGTGCCGCGTGCGACGCAAGACTGGCAGCTCGACCTGCCCGGTCGGCCGGCGCAGGCGAAGTGGGCCGCCGAGCCGCGCTTCATCGAGCGTCTGGTGTTCCGGCGCGACGGCGTCGGATTTCTCGACGACGGTCGCATGCACATCTTTACGGTAGCGGCGTCCGGCGGTGCGCCGCCGCGGCAGCTGACGCAGGGCGATCGTGACTTCGGCGGCGGCCCGGACTTCCCCGGCTATCTCTCGTGGACGCCGGACGGTCGCCAGATCGTCTTCAGTACTTTCAATCCCGAGCACTGGGAGTATCCATGGCGCGAGTCGGACGTGCATGCCATCGACGTGAAGACCGGCGCGATTCGCCAGCTGACGACGCGCAGGGGCCCGGATTTCAATCCGGTCGTCTCGCCCGACGGCCACTGGGTTGCGTACGGCGGCTATGACTGGAGCGACGACTCATATATTCCCACGCAGCTGTACGTCGCGGGCATCGACGGCGCGAATGCGCACTCGATCTCGGCAGCGCTCGATCGCTCCATCTATCCGCATCCGTATGGTTCGCAACCGAGATCGTACTGGTGGGCGAAGGATTCGAGCGGCCTGTATTTCAATGTTCCGGATCGAGGCGCGACGAACCTGTACTTCGCGTCGCGTAGCGGCCAGGTCCGGCAAGTCACCCACGGCGATCATTCGCTGACAGTCACGGACATCAACGAGCGCGGCACCGCGGTCGGTACGCTGACGACCTATCAACAGCCGGCCGACGTTGCGATCTTCGATGTCCGCGCACCGCGGCCGCGCCGGATCACTGCGGCGAACGACGCGCTGCTGCGCGGCGTGCGGCTGGGCGCAGTGGAAGAAATCTGGTATCGCTCGACCGACGACCTGCAGATCCAGGGCTGGATCATCAAGCCGCCGGACTTCGATCCGCATCGCAAGTATCCGCTGGTCCTCAACATCCACGGCGGCCCGCACTGGTTGTTCCGCAAGGCGTTCGACTATCCGATGCAGGAGCTCGCTGCGAACGGCTATGTCGTGCTCTACGTCAATCCGCGCGGCTCGACCAGCTACGGTGCGGAGTTCGGCAACGCCATCAACCATGCATCGCCGGGCAAGGACTTCGACGATCTCATGCGAGGCGTCGACGTAGCGATCGCGCGCGGCTACGTCGACGAGAAGCGGTTGTTCGTGTACGGCTGCAGCGGCGGCGGCGAGCTGACTGCATGGATCGTTGGGCACACCGATCGTTTCGCCGCTGCATCGGCGAATTGTGCAGTCACGAACAACCTGTCGTTCGTCGGCATGACCGACGGGGCGTCTTTCTACTGGAACTATCGCAAGATGTTCTGGGAAGACCCGAGCGAGCATCTCGAGCGCTCGCCGATCATGTACGTCGGCAACGTCAAGACGCCGACGATGCTGATGACGGGCGAGCTGGACTTGAATACGCCGATGGCGCAGGCCGAAGATTTCTATCGCGCGCTGAAGCTGCGGGGTGTGCCAACGGTGCTGGTGCGCATGGCCGACGAGTATCACGGACCGTACGGCGTGCGGCCGTCGAACTTCTTGCGACACCAGCTGTTGCTGCGTCGCTGGTTCGAGCGCTACCAGGATTGCGCGGGTGGAGCCTGCGCTTCGGTCACGAGCCGCCAAAGAAGCGGCGTGGATTCGCCACAATGAGCTAGGTGGGTGTGATCTGCGCGCGGATCGCCGCGATGACCGAGCTGAGGCGAACGGGTTTGTCGAAGCGCGGCACGAGCCGGTAGTGCTCCGGAATGTCGCTCGGCTCGCAGGCCGTCGTGAACAGGTACGGCACGCCGAGCTGCTCCAGCCGGTCCGCGACCGGATAGACCAGCCCGCCGCTCAACTTGATGTCGAGCACGGCGACGTCCGGCCGCCCGCTCGATTCGAGCATCCGCAGCGCGTCCTCCACGGACGTCGCGGGACCCACCACGCTCGCTCCTTCGCGATCGAGGCTTTCGCACAGATCGAGCGCAACCGCGCACTGGTCCTCGACGACGAGGACCCGCCGGCCGTTCAGCACATTTTCGGTATTCATCAGCGTGCACCCTGAGCCGCTGTGGACCCGATCATAGCGCCGCCGCGGCGTCAGTGTGATGACGCTGCGCGGCGACATTCAGCGCGTCGGGACGATGAGGTATTTCTCGCCGGTCGCCCGCTTGCTGTACGCCTTTGCAATGTCCACCAATGCCACGTCGCGCAACGAAATTTCCTGCGTGTAGTGGCTCGCGAAGGTCGTCGTCAACTCAGAAACGACGCGCTGCCGCAATCGGTTGACATCGGCGCCGCCAATTTTCTGCAGGAAGGGCGTCAGCAGCCAGCCGCTCACCGCCCAGGCGAATCCGTAAGTGCGGGTCAGCTCGGTCTTGCCGGTGTCGAGCGCACCATAGATGTATACCTGCTTGAAAGTATTCGAGCCGTACCGGTTGTACGCCGTCATGCGCTTGGCGGCTGCCGCCTCCATGGCGGTCAGGATCTGGCTCGCCAGCGTGCCGCCGCCGATCGCATCGAACGCCAGCGTCGCTTCCGTTGCGCCGATCGCCTCGACGAGCTCCGCCATGAAGCTCGGGGCGGTGGAATCGAGCACGATCTTGGCGCCCAGTTCCTTGAGAATGCTGGCCTGCTCGGCGCTGCGAACGATGTTCACCAGGCTGATGCCGTCGCGCTGACAGATCTTGTTGAGCATCTGCCCCAGATTGGACGCCGCCGCCGTGTGCACGAGCGCCTTGTGGCCTTCGCGGCGCAGCACTTCCACCATGCTCAGCGCCGTCAGCGGGTTCACGAAACACGAGGCTGCCTGCGCTGCCGTGGTACCGGCCGGCAGCACCAGGACCTCGCCGGCTTTCGCCAGCTTGTACTGCGAGTACATCGAGCCGCTCGCCGCCGCGACGAGCTTGCCCATCAGCGCCTGCGCCGCAGGCGACGATCCGGCCTTGACCACAGTGCCTGCGCCTTCGTTGCCGACGGGCATCGACTGGTCCAGACGCGCGGCCAGCGCCGGCAGCACGCGCTCGGGAACAGTGGCGGTGAAGACCGGACTCTCGGCGGTCCCCGCCTGCTTCGCGGTATTCATGTCGATCGGGCCGAGCAGCAGCGCGATGTCGGAAGGATTGATCGGCGTCGCCTCGACCCGGATCACGACCTCATCGGCTGCGGGCTCCGGGGTCGGCACCGAGGCCAGCGAGAGCTCCAGAACACCGGACTTTTTGACGAGGGACCGGATCTGCAGACCGGTTGCGGCGACGTTCGGCTGAGTCACGGTGTTCTCCTGCGGTTGATGAGCCCTGGGTCGTGAGCCCTAAGATTCTAGGCGCGTGACCAGCCGCCACCAAGCATACTTGCGGGCGGGCAATAACATTCAGGAGAGTCGGCGTGGCGCTCGAATGGAAATACTCGGCTGACGGCGTCGATTGGGAAGAGCTCTCCGCTCTCTATCGCGCAGCGCCGCTCGGCGACAAGAGCGCCGCACATCTGCGGAATGTCTTTGCCCACAGCCTGTTCAAATGCTTCGCGTACGAGCAGTCGAAGCTCGTCGCCGCCGGTCGGGCGCTCGCAGATGGCGGCGACTGCTCGTACATCTGCGACATCGCGGTGCTGCCCAGTCACCAGGGCAGCGGGCTCGGCAAGCAGATCGTGAGTTATCTCGTCGAGCAGTCGCGCGGGTACAGGAAGATCATCCTGTACGCTGTGCCGGGCAAGGAGCCGTTCTATCGGAAGTTCGGTTTCCTGCGCATGACGACTGCGATGGCGATCTTCGCGAATCAGCAGCAGCAGCTGGAGCGGGGCTACCTCAGCGAAGACTAGCTGAGCTTGTCGGAGCGTCCCGCTTCCAGTCGCGACCCAGCCGGCGGCGTGCGGCTGCAATGGCGCCGCTTTCCTGCCTGTGCGCTTTCTCGCGCAGGCGCACCTTGTCCACTTCGGCCTGGTAGGCAACGCGATCGACCGCAGCGGGGCTCGTCGCATTCTTGAGAACGTCGTTCATGCTTCTCTCCTTCGACGCAAAAACGCGCGCCATCGGACTGCGATGAAGCCGAGCACGCCGGCTCCGGAAGTGGCGCTGGCGGCGACTACAGTGGCGGTCGTCAGGCAAATCGGACACATGTCGGTCTCCTGAAGCGGTTCTCATGACAATGACGGCCGGAGGCGCTGGGGTTCTACAAAAAAGGTGTCGGCGCAGGTGCAGCTCGATCGTCCTTGAGGTAGAAAGCCCACTTCATTTGCAAGGAGAGTCCCATGCCGAATACCGTCAAGCTGCACCGGGTCCTGCGCTCCACGCCGGAGCGCGTCTACCGCGCATTTCTCGACGCGGATGCGATGGCCAAATGGCTGCCGCCCAACGGGTTCACCGGCAAGGTGCACGAGATGGACGCGCGCGTCGGCGGGTCCTACAAGATGTCGTTCAAGAACTTCACGACGGGCGAGAGCCACTCGTTCGGCGGCAAGTACCTGGAGCTGGTGCCGAACGAGCGCCTGCGCTACACGGACAAGTTCGATCATCCCGGCCTGCCGGGCGAGATGATGACGACGATCACTCTCAAGCCGGTGTCGGTCGGAGTCGAGCTGAACGTCGTGCAGGAAAATCTGCCCGATGCGATTCCGCTGGAAGCGTGCTACCTCGGGTGGCAGGAGTCGCTGACGCTGCTCACGCAGTTGGTCGAGGCCGAGATCAAGCAGTAGCGGACACGATCGATCACTCCAGCTTCTGTCCCCGACCGTACTTGCCGGCGACGTGGCCCTTGATCCAGTCGCCGAGCAAGCGGAGGTAGCCGTCCGTGATGCGCGTGATCTTGCGCGTGCCGTCCGGATTGGCGACGAACTCGAACATGCCATGGTCGGTGTCCGGGAACAGGTACACGTCGATCGGCTTGCCCGCTTTCTTCAGCTGCAGCAGCGCGGCGCGGGTCGTTTCGATCGGCGCCTCGCGATCTTCACCCGCGAGCACCCACAGCACCGGAACGTTCACGCGCTTGAGCGCGGCAATCGAGTCGTAGTCCCAGATCAGCTCGACGTTGTCGAAGCGCGCGCGGCCCAGGCGTCGCAGCTCGTCGTTAGACAGGCGCAGGATGTCGCCGCTGTACTCGCCGTGAATCCGCTGCGACCACGGATGCCGCGACAGCTGGCTGCGTACCTTGTCGAGCTCGTCATAGCCCTGCGCAAAGTCGCTGAGCACGAGGCGTGAGGTCGCCGCCGACAGCGCATCGATCAGCTCGAAGGCCGGTGCATCGAGTCCGAGCTCGCGCGCTTCGGAGACCATCTGTTCGCGGTCTTCTTCGATCGGCGAAGCGACCAGGCCGAAGCCGACCGCGACGAAGTCCGCCGGCGAGTGGGTAGCTGCGAGCGGTGCGACCCAGCCGCCCTGGCTGCCGCCGAAGTAGCCCGCGCGGCTCACACGTCCAGCTGTCATCGTCTTCGCGTGCGCGAATGCCGCGGCAGCATCTGCAGCGAGCAGCTCGAAGTTCTGCGTGTATTCGCCTTGCGAGCTGCCGGTTCCACGCTTGTCGTAGACGAACACCGTGATGCCTTGCGCGGCGAGCGAGTATGCGTACGACGAGTTCAGCGCTGAGCTTCGTTCCGAGCCGTGCACCATCACGACGAGCGGACGTTCGCCGGCGCCGCGCGGCTCGATCAACCGCCCGGCCAGCTCGGTCTCGACACTCGTGAAGCGCGTATCGGCCGTCGTGAGCGGCAGGTGCTTCCAGCGCTCCGGGCTGCTGCCGCTCTTCTTGATCTCGACGCCGTCGCCGATGCAAGCGAGCGGAGCATTCTCGTCCGCCGTGTTGCCGCGACGGCCGTCGCGGAACAGATAGCGCTGTCCCGCAGCCTGCGGATCCGGCATCGGCACTACGACGACGTAGTCGCCGCCGCGATCCGAGATGTACGCACCTTGCTCACACGCCGCGTATGCAGAGGACGTAAGTAGTGCGATGGAGGCAAGGGCCAGGAGGGATTTACTGTGTTTTGAAAGGTGGGCGAGGTATGGCATTGCACGTCGTGTTGCGCAGGTTGCGAACGGAGCCGTCGCGCACCAGCTGCTCGTAAGAACGAGCGACGCATTCGCTCCACTCGGTATGACCTTGTCCGGCGGCAATGACTTCCGCGCGTTGCGAGAATCCCGCCGCGACGCGCTCAGTAAACCACAGCGGCGTCGCGGCGTCGCTATCGCCCGAAACGAACAACGTCGGCACGGCTGACTTGATCGGCGTGCGATCGGTCGCTGTCGGATTCTTCGGCCACTGCCGGCACGCGGCCTGCTGCTGGCGCACGCGGTAGTCGCGCAGGAAAGTATCTCGAGTCTCGCGAGCGATGGCCTGCTCGGTGATGAACGCGACGTCGTCGTTGCACGTGATCGAGAACAGAAAGCCGAAGGTCAGCGCCGAATCGCCGCCTGCCGCATTCGCCAGGATGCCTTGCTCGATCGGCTTCCAGTCGCCCGCGTACGCCCGGTGGATCAGCCAGGGCAGCTCCGTCGCGCTGTACGGGCGATACGTGAGAGAGCGAAACCACTCGGCCACGCGGCCGCGATCGAGCCGCGCCACCTTGCCGGAATCCAGTTGCCGCGCGACCTCATCGAACTCCTGGCGCAGGTTCGGAAACGCTGCGCGACAAGCGGCGTCCGCCGCACATGCGTCGAATGTCTGGTTGCGCGCGGCTTCGGCAGTCTTCGCCATGGTCAGCGGCGTTTCGACATCGAGCGGTACGACGCTGCCGAGATAAACGGTCCGCGCGCTCTGCGGATACATGCGCAGGTACACCTGTGCATTGCGAGTGCCATAGGATCCGGCAGTGATATTGAGCGGGCCGTAGCCGAGCGAGCGTCGCACGTGCTCGAGGTCGCGCGCGAGATTCGGGTACGAATACTGCGTCAGGTCTGCACGGGTGCTCAATTCCTGCGCGCAGCGCTGGACGGCCTGCGCCGGAAACACATCGTGCAGACTCGTCGCCGAGTTCTGCGGGTCGTACAACTTGCAGCGCAGACCGTTCGACTTTCCCGTGCCGCGCTGGTCGATGAGCAGCAGATCGCGGTCCTGCAGCAGGGGACCGATCGTCGACAGGTAGTATTCGGCTGCGCTGATCGCGTCCTCGCCGGGCCCGCCCATCAAGGGAACGATCGGATCGTCGTGCATGCGCTTTTCGGCCGGAACGATGGCCACGGCGAGCTGCAGCCGACGCCCGTCGGGCTTGTCGGGATTCTCGGGCACCTCGACCACGCCGCACTTCGCGGCCCGCTTCACGCCCGGCAGTTCGCAGGCGTGCAGAGCGACCTCGGCATTTGCGACGCCCGCCCAGCCCAGCGCGACCGACAACAACCCGAAACATGCGTGCTTCATGGGCCGGGAGCGTAGCCGCAGGGGAGCGGGTCGATCCAATTGTTTTGCGTAATGCGTCGGCATCAATTCGATGGATTGCCGGGTCGAGAAAGCACCTCGCCGCGCCAGCCACAGCAGCAGTGCGAACAGAGTGCCGCCGGGCAGCAGGATCTCGATCAACGCATAGGGCCCGACACTGCGGGCCAGCGCGAGTCCGCGCTTGAGCCAGAGTGCAACGATTTGGGCCACGGCGTTCATATCTCAATGACGAACGGCGCGGCCCAAATCCGACAGTTCCCGCCTGTCAAAGGCCCAGCTCTTTCTCCAGCTCGTCGGCGCTCTGCTTGTTGCGCTTCTGGGCCTGCTGCTGTTGCTGCTGCAGGCTCTTGCGGGCGGCCTCGGCCTGCTGGCGCATCGCTGCGACCTGCGCCGGATCGCCGAACTGCTTCTGCAATTCCTCGGCCTGTTTGCGGGCCTCGTCCATCGCCGGCTGCATCTTTTGCATGGCGAGCTGCTGCTGCCTCGCACGCGCCGCTTCGGCTTTCGCCGACTCGCCCGCGACGTTGTAATACTCCGACGCGAGCAGGTAGCGCTGCTTGTCGTTCGCCTGATTGGCGAGCTGCAGCGCCTGCGACCGGATGGCGCGGAGCTGACCTTCCAGCTGCGCCTGATCGCTGTTCACCGTGCGGTAGTAGTCCATCGCGTCTTCCAGTAATTTCGGCGCGCCGTAGAATTTCGTGCGCAAGGACGTGGCGCGTTGCTCGACCAGCTGCTCGAAGCGCGCCTGCGTGGTCTGGTGATGCTTCTCGTCGCTACCGGTCATGCCCCACATCCTCATCGACTCGAGCGCGCGGCGTGAAGTCTTCAGCGGATCCGCATCGCGCCACTTCTGTGCGAACGCCTGCTGCGAGGCGCCGAAGCGCTGCATGGCGTCCGTGTCGAGCACATCGTCCGGACGCGACTGAATCAGCTGCACGTATTCGCGCAGGTACTGCTCGTTCCACGCATTGCGCTCACGGTCCAGTGCGTGCTCGACGCCTTTCGCCGGCATCGCCAGCACCTCGGTCATGTATTTCGGATCGAGCTTGTAACCGGGCACCGCTTTCAGCGCCGCCGCGTTGTTGCCGGAGAACGCGCCTTCGCGATTGCGATAATGCTCGAGCGCAGTCTGATACGAGCCCGGCTGGTCCTGCTCGGCGCGCGTCAGCATCATGAACACGCGATCAGCGAGGACGAAATGGCCGCCGTCTTCGTACGCCTCGAACGCGCGGCGCAGATTGCCGTTCTTCTCGGCAGCGGCGCCGAGCTCCAGCCCGAGTGGGGCGGCGCGCTTCGCGGCGTCGGCCTCGTACGGATTGTTCGGCTCGCACGCATAGCCCTCGGCCGCGCGAAAGCCGCGCAGCGCGTCTTCTTTCTTGCCTGCATGTTCGGATGCGAGTGCGCGCTCGTAGATGCGCTTCTTGTCGGCGAGCGTGTCGCCGGCGCAGTCAGCCTGCGCGCGGCCGATGAGAAGCAGTGTGCCGATCAGCAGCACTGCGGCGGTCGAAAGTCTGGAGCTCATGATGGTATTCCTGAGGAGTTGTCCGATGGGTCAGTTGCGGCTGAAGAGGCCCTTGGCCGCGCCGAGCAGGCCGTTCTTGCCGCTGGGCTGGCCGCCGAAGCCGGGAAAGGAGGGCATCGCCTTGTAGTCGCCGGGCAGCTCGAACAGGGCCGGGTCCTGCTCGCCGATCGTCAGGTTCGTGAGCGTCACGGTCATGCGCGTCTTGTCGCGGCCGTTCTTGCCCAGGAAGTCCATCTTCACGGGAATGCCGTCCTGCGTGACCCAGATGAAGCCGCCGCCGCTGCCGTCCTTCATCAGCATCTTGTACTTGGTCGCAGCGTGGCCCTCGATGGTCTCCGCACCGACCTGCTCGATCGTCACGGTATCGGCGGATTGCGAGCCGCTCTGCTGCTGGGCGCGTGCGAGGTCGACCTTCTGATACATGCGCTGCGCCGGCATGAGCATCCAGCCCAGCTGCTGGTCGCGCCGCAGGATCATCACGCTCTGCATGCCGCGGGCATTCATCTCCAGGCGCTCCTTATCCCGGCTGAAGTACACCCTGCCGTCGAAGGTGCCGGCTTCGGTCTCCATGATGCGGTCCGCGGAATAGTCGACCGTGGGGGCCGGCAACCCGTCCGCATGCGATTGGCTGGCGAAAGCTGCCGTACACAACACGGCGAACAGGGAAAGGCGCTTGAACATCGGATCTCTCCTGGAGGGGGTGCTTGGAGGAGAGAACGCGGCAAGCGCCGGCAAACCGGCTCACTTATTTTTCGCGCGGCCGTGGCCGGATTTTCGCCGGCTTGCATCGCGCCGCTGCCGTCTGTTACCGTTCGTAACACTACAAGGAGTCACAGATCACATGAAGGCAGCGAGGGGCGAGCTCGGCGAGCTGGAACGCGCGGTCATGCGCATCCTGTGGTCGGATCCGGCACTCAATGCGGAAGAGGTGCGGGCCCGGCTGGAGCGGCCGCTGAAGGAAGCCACAGTGCGCACTGTGCTGCGCCGCCTGGAAGAGAAGGGCTTCGTCACACACCGCGTCGATAACCGCACGTTCATCTATTCGGCCGTCGAGGCGCGGCATCACGCGGCGGCGCGCGCGATCAAACGCATCATCGATTGGTTCGCCGACGGTGCTGCCGATGAAGTGCTGGTAGGCATGGTCGACGCCGACATGCTCGACCAGAAGCAGCTCGATCGGTTCATTGCGCGCGTGGCGCAAGCGAAGCGCGCCGCGAAGAAGTCAGCGCGGACGGCCAAGGAATCCAAGTAAGGGAGCCAAGTCATGACAACACTGCTGATCGAGTGGGTCCTGCGCGCAAGTGCGCTCGCCATGATCGTCTGGCTGCTGCTGAAATGCCTGCGCATCCGCAATCCGCGCCTCGAGCGCAGCGCCTGGCTGCTCGTGCTGACGGCTTCCTGCACGATGCCGCTGCTGATGCAGCTGCCGGGATTGCCGGCCGTTGAAGCTCAGCCTCCGCACTGGCTGACGGCGGTCGATCCGGTTGCCGTCTCGGGCGCGGCCGTTGCGGCGGATTGGCACGCCGCAGTGTTGTGGGGACTCGCGATGATCGCGCTCGTGCTCGTCGTGCGTCACTCGTTGGGCGTCGTGCGCTGGCGTCGTGTGCAACGTGCCGCAAGACCCGTTGCATCTCAGTCTTTCGCGGGCCTCGACATTCGCGCAACGCGCGCAGTGAGCACGCCGGCCACGATCTTCGCAACGATCCTCGTTCCGGAGGACTTCGAGTCCTGGCCGCTGCCAACCCAGCGTGCCGTCATAGCGCACGAGCGCGCGCATGTCGCCAACAAGGATTTCTACGTGCAATGGCTCGCGCAGCTGCACCGCTGCGTGTTCTGGTTCAGCCCGGTGGCGTGGTGGCTGCCGAACAGGCTCGCGCTGCTGAGTGAGCACATCAGCGACGACGCTGCGCTTCAAGAGACGACGGAGCATGCGGCTTACGCTGAAGTTCTGCTGGGATTTGCCGCTCGACGCGTCGCGGGCAGCGAGCAGCTCGTCAGCATGGCGCGCGAGCGCACGCTCGGACCGCGCATCGATAGAATTCTCATGGGTGTAACGCCGCAGGCTACGAGCCGGCGCAGGATCTGGCTGTTCCTGGCCGCGTTGTTGCCGCTGGTTGGCGTCGTCGCTGGATTGCAGACAGTTGCAGCCCGCAGCAAGGAGTCTTTCGCAGCCGATGGCGGTCCGGTCGTGCTGCCGAAGCGCAATCCCGCGAGACTCCTGTCGCAGCCTGTTTATCCGCCGGCCTCGCAACGTCTCGGTGAGCACGGCACGGTCGTCCTGAACCTGTTCGTACTCGAGGACGGCAGCGTCGCCGACGCACGCATCCAGGAATCGAGCGGCTATCCCGACCTCGACTACGCGGCGCTGTACGAAACGTACCGCTGGCGGCTCGATCCGGGCACGGTCGGCGGCGAGCCCACGCGC
>JBIOUH010000200.1:0-72747 GCA_044866955.1 Steroidobacteraceae bacterium | reverse complement strand
GAGTAGTGGTCCTCTTCATCGTCGCGCGCACCAGCTCACATCCGCTCACGCCGTGTACGTCGCACACGGCCTCGCCGTCGTTGCGCAACGGCGTTCCCGCCTGCACGGACCACACACCGCTGCAGTCACTGCGCCGCACGCCGATCCAGCGCAAAGGCCGGCCCGATTCCGAGTCAGTCGCGAGTGATGTGATCCTCTGGCTTCCATGTGGACTGCACGAGCTCCGTCTCATAATAGGTAACGCTTTGGGTGCCCAAGCTGCTTCGGTTGACCCGCACCGTGCGCAGGCAGCAGCCACCATCGAGCAGGATCTGGGCACGTCCTTCTATCGTCGCTTCGATCGGGAGCCGGTTGAGCAGCTCCGTGAGGTATTCGGGAATGCCCAGATTGAGTTGGTATTTGTAGAGGTCCGTTGATTCCGTCAGTGGCAACGAACGACGCAGCGCATCGAGCAATTCCTTGTTTTGCCAATGCGCAACTTTCTCTAGCACATAGTCCGGATCCAGAAGGAACGTAGCTCGCGGATATCGCAGATAGAAGCGGGGCTCCCGGTCCCAGTGCCAGAGTTTCTGATCGAAATTGATCAGCCAGTTCTCAGTCGAGATTTCACCCTCCGTGCGGGTAACACCGTTCGGTGACACACTTGAAGGTGCAAGGCGCCTCAACAGCGGCGTCGCGCTACTCGGCGCAGTCGGCGCACCCAGCTTGCCAACAAGATCTGCCGGCACGGCCGACTGAGGCACAAACCCAATCCAGTCCGGAGCCTGGATATTGCCACTGTCGAAATTGACGAACGCAATGAAGGGCTCGGTTCCGGGTGGCTTGATGTCGGTGCATGGTTGCTGGATGTATCGAGCGCGAAACACGAGCACGCGAGGGGCTTGTCCCTTGAAAACCGTCTCGATCTCCAGCCGCGCGATGACAGCATCCCTCTGCTCAGTCTGTATGGACGTAGCACGCCCCGCGACGATTGCCGTAGCGCCATCGATTGCGAGTTGAGGATTGGCCTTGACCGAGTCTACGAAAGACTCAATGCAGGCCGGCGATGCAGTGCTCGCCAGGAGCATCGCAAGCATCGCGATGGTGCGCACAATACTGTGCATGGCCCGCAGTCTAGCCCTACCTGAGAGCGCGATGCACGCACGCTATTGATAGATCCCACAGAGTTGGCGCCCCCGGCCGGAGTTGAACCGACGACCTACCGCTTAGGAGGCGGTCGCTCTATCCACTGAGCTACGGGGGCGTTTTTCTTGGACAGCTGAACGCGGGGCGGCATATTACCATCCACGTCCGGCTGCCCTCCAATTCCGAGGAATTCCCATGCGCACGCTCCTCGCCCTCCTCCTGTCGGCGTTCGCTCTCTCCGCCCTCGCCGCGCATCCGGGCACGCTTCTCGTGCTCAACAAGGCGGACAACACCGTTTCGTTGATCGACCTGGCCTCGAAGAAATCCGTCGCGACTGTTCCCACAGGCGAAGGGCCGCATGAAGTCGCGGTGTCACCGGACGGCAAGATCGCGGTCGTCTGCAACTACGGATCGTCGCCCACGCCCGGCAACACGCTGAGTGTGATCGACGTCGCCGCGCGCAAGTTGCTTCGGACGATCGATCTCGGCAAGCACGTTCGTCCGCATGGCATCGCATGGCTGCGCGGCACCCATGTGGCGGTGACGACCGAGGGCACGAAGACGCTGCTCACCGTCGACATCGAAGCAGGCAAAGTCACCGCCGCGATCGATACCGACCAGTTCGGCTCGCACATGGTCGCGCTCGCACCGGCTCACGACCGTGCGTTCGTCGCCAACATCGACTCCGGTTCAATCTCGGTCATCGATCTCGAGCAACAGCGGCGCATTGCGAACATCACGACTGGAGAGGGCACTGAAGGCATCGCGATCTCGCCCGACCAGCGCGAAGTGTGGGCCGGTAATCGCGACGGCAACACGATCTCGATCATCGACGTCCCTTCGTTCAAGGTCGTCGCGACTCTGCCGTCGAAGTCCTTTCCGATCCGCGTCAAGTTCACCGGCGACGGCAAGAATGTGCTCGTCTCCAACGCGCAGTCCGCTGCCGTCGCGGTGTGGGACGCAGCGACCCGGCACGAGGTCCAGCGCATCAAGATGCAGGAGCCCAAGGCACAGCAATGGGGCGCGCCGATCGGCATCCTGGTCGCAGACCCGCTGTCGCAAGCCTTCGTCGCCACACCCAATCTCGATCAGGTCGCCGTGATCGATCTCAAAACCTGGCAAGTGGTCGATTGGCTGACGACAGGCGACGAGCCGGACGGGCTGGGCTACTCGCAGCTCGCGCTATGAACTCTGCAACGGTGCGATTGGGCGCAAGGACCTACGTCTGATGCGTATCAAGCGCGGCGTGTCGCGCAGGTAAACTGCGCGCCCGCTATGAAAACCATCGGCGTCATCTCGGATACCCACGGACTGCTTCGCTGGGAAGCGGAAGCCGCCCTCGCCAGAGTCGATCACATCATCCACGCGGGTGATGTCGGCACTCCCGAAATTCTCGATCGTCTGGAACGCATCGCGCCGCTCACCGTCGTGCGCGGGAACAACGACAAGGGCCTGTGGGCCGACACACTACCCGCGAGCGCGATCGTCGACATCTGCGGTCGACGGCTCTACGTCCTGCACGACATCGCCAAGCTCGACATCGATCCGGCGGCAGACGGTTTCGCAGCGAT
Source organism: Steroidobacteraceae bacterium (assembly GCA_044866955.1). GTDB lineage: Bacteria > Pseudomonadota > Gammaproteobacteria > Steroidobacterales > Steroidobacteraceae > Steroidobacter. The sequence continues at coordinate 70,051 of JBIOUH010000200.1, read as the reverse complement.
CATCGCGGGTCACTCGCACAAGCCGGGCGTCTCGGAAAAGAACGGCGTGCTGTACTTGAATCCGGGCAGTGCCGGTCCGCGCAGATTCAATCTGCCGATCGCCGTTGCGAAGATGGTGATCGACAACGGCACGGTCCGCGCCGAGATCTGCAATCTGACGATCAAGCAGCCAGCCGCGCGCGCTCAGTAGCCTCGAGTTCGATCCACAACGCCGCTGACGGGCTCGCCGCGCTCCAATCGGCGAACTTTCGCCGCCACCTGTCGCGCTGACGGGCCGATCACCGTGATCGCCGAAACGTGCGGTGTGATGAGCACCTTGGGGTTCGACCAGAGCGGATGATCCGGCGGCAATGGCTCCTGCCGGAAGACATCGAGCGCCGCGCCGGCAAGGTGCCCGCGATCGAGCAACTCGATCAGCGCTTCTTCGACAAGCAATCCGCCGCGAGCGACATTGATGACGTACGACGATGGCGGCAACAGCGCGAGCGTTTCGAGATTGAAGCGATCCTGAGTCGCCGCGGTCAGCGGCGCGATGATGACCAGCACGCGCGATGCACGCATGAACGCAGCGAAATCACCCGCCCCACCCTGCTCTGCGTACGCGCGAACGCCGTCATGGTCGTGCGCCGAGCGCGCAAAGCCGTTCACAGGAAGACCCAGCGCACGAAATGCCGTGGCGACTTGCAGACCGAGAACACCGAGCCCGAACACGCCGATCGGCCACTCCCCGGGATCGTTCATCGGCAGCTGTTTCCAGACATGGGCGCGCTGCTGTTCGTGGTATTCACTACGATGTCGCAGCCAATGGAGGACGGCGTAGACGCAGTAGTCGGCCATCTGCGCGCCCATGCCGGCGTCCTCTAGCCGGATCACCGGGATCGACGTCGGCAGCACCGGACTCGAAAGCAGCTTCTCGACACCGGCGCCGGTGCAGAAGAACGCCTTCAGGCGATTGTTCTGATCGAAGAACTCCTTGCCGGGCGCGGCCCACGCGATCGCGTAGTCCGCGCTGCCTGCGCGTCCCTGCCCCCAGATGTCGACTTCCGCGTCGGGTAATTCACGCGCCAGCGCGTCGCGCCAGCGTTGGCAGGAGGCCGGATTGTGATGAGCGACAGTGATGCGCATGCGAGGCGAGCATATTAGCGTCGCCCCGTTATGCACAATGCCGTGTTCGGCAAGCGGACCCGTCGACCGACGCGATACGGTTCGAGCGCGTCCGCCATTGCCTGCTTCAGGCTCTGTATTTCAGCCGCCGGCAGCGTTGCCCTTGCCTGCTCGATCGGCGCCGACATGTCGCTCACGATCATCCAGTGCAGCTCCGTCGACTGCACCTCGAAGAGCACTTCGACTGTCTGCGCCTGGATCTCCGTGAACCCTGCTTTCCGCAGGACGCCCTCGAACTCCGACAGCGGCGCGAGCCGGAACGGCCCGGGCGACCCGGCGCGCGGCGGCGGTCGCGGCATGAACTGCGAGAGCGCCTGGTGAATCGTCATGAAGAACGCGTTTTTATCCGGCTCGTCCCATGCCGACATCGCGAAACGCCCGTTCGGCTTGAGCACGCGTCGCAGCTCGATCGCGCCCTGCAACGGGTCGGCGCAGAACATCAGGCCTTCCTTGCAAGTGACCGCGTCGAACGACTCATCCGCAAACTCCATCCTGGTGAGATCCATCGCGCGATGCTCGATGTTGCTCACGCCGGCCGAGCGCGCAATGCGCATCGCCGCGGCGACCATAGATGGAGACGAATCGACCGCGACAACCTTGCCGCCCGGATGCACGCTCTCTGCGAGGGCGAGCGACGGCAAGCCAGTGCCGCACGCCGCGTCGAGAATCGTCTGCCCTGGCGCCGCGCCGCTGGCCTCGCAGAACCAGCGGACCATGGATGCGAACACGACCGCGTTCCAGTCGTGCCATTTCTCCCAGCCGCTGCGATGAATGGTTTCGCCCGCCACGGTCGCGGAGCTTAGCGTTAACCGCCGCGCGATCAGAGCACGTTCGGACGAAAATCGACAATACGAACGATCAGGGCGGCCGCTCGATGCGTCGCTGCGCTGATCACAACGCTCTGCGCAACGATTACAGCAGTGTCGTAAGTATTCAACGACTCGCCATCGACACGCAGTCCGCTTTCCAAAGCGAACAAGACGATCGTGCTTCCGTCGGTTGCCTCGACGTTTGTGCGCGTGCTGAAAACTTCGTGCCGGACGTCGTGCGTGGCGCGGCCGCGGCGGGTCATGACGTTGAAGTCGAGGGTCGCTCCGCCCTGCAATGTGGCGTCCATCGTGCGCTCGCCGGGGAACTCGACCGGCTCGCCACGAACGAGCTCGATGCGGCGATCGGGCTCGTGGAGCGTCATCGCGCCGCTCAGGAGTACCAGCGTGCGATCGATGTCGTCGAAGCGCGAGAACGGTCCGTCGCGATCGACCTGTGCAAGACTCAGGCGCCAGTCGAACTCGTCCAGCGAGGCGCCGGGCGGCGAGACGAGAATGTCGCGCGTCGTGCCGCCGCCGTTCTTCCAGGGTCGCGAAGGGTAGTCAGCGTTACGCAGGATGCGGAGCATCCTCGCAGATTACCAGAGCTTCGCGACCCGCCCGAGGTGGACGTGCCGGGGCTCGTCCGTCAGCCATGCCCCTTCTTGCTCTTCGCCAACTGAGCTTCCTGCAGCATGAGTTTCAACATCTGCAACCGCCGCAAGCGCCGCGCCGTCGCATCGTCCTCCGCTACAGTCGCTCCACGGGCCGGCGCAGAATAGAAGAAGAAGGAGAAGTCCTCCGGTCGCGCTGCGCCAGTGGCCGCGACGGACTGAAAAAGCGGCTGGTTCCGCGGACCCTGCCACACGGCTTCGTGGGCTGCCCGCGCCCTGGCCAGCACGGTCTTCTGCGTGGCATTGCTATCGACCGTGTCCACCCACTCCAGCAGCTCGGGCGTGGCGCGTTCGGTCGTGCGATCAAACTTGCTCATGTCCATCTCCTTGAGGCCAACAACTTCGGTCGGCTCAAAGGATGGCGATTACGGCGCGGGCGAACTGTCAACCTGTTGACACAAGGACAGGATCTCGACGACTTCCACTGGCTGCGCCTTGCCCTTGATCGGCATCGAGGCGGTGCAGCCGAGCTTGAACGCCGGCCCCAGCTGGGCTGCGACGTCGCTCGAGACCAGAATTGTCGCCTCCATCTCGCGCGTCAGCGACTCGATACGGCTGGCCAGGTTCACTGCATCGCCGACCACGCCGTATTCGACGCGGTTGTCCGGACCGATCAGGCCCGCGATGACGGCGCCGGTGTGGATGCCCACGCCGATCTCCAGCGGTCCGATGCCTTGCTCCCGCAGTATCTCATTCAGGCCTTTCAGGCGGTCGACGATACCGAGCGCGGCGCGAACGGCGCGCTCGGCGTGGTCCGGATACGGCTGCGGTGCGCCGAACAACGCCATCACGCCGTCGCCGAGGAATTGCTTGACTACGCCGCCTTCTGCTTCGACCGCCGCGACGACTTCGGTGAAGAACTGGTTCAGGAGCCGCAGCAGCACGGTGGGATCGAGACGCTCGCTCAGGCTCGTGAAGCCGCGGATGTCCTGGAACAGGATGCTGACGTCGCGCCGCCCGCCTTGCAGTGGAACGCGTCCGGTCAGCACGGCTTCGGCGACGTCGTGCGAAACGAAGCGACCGAACGTGTCGCGAATCAGCTCGCGTTCCTCCAGCCCGTCGACCATCTCGTTGAACGATCGCGCGATGACGCCGAGCTCATCGTGCCGCTCGATCTGCGAGCGATACTGCAAGTTGCCGCGTAGCACTTCGCGCATGCCGCCGACGAGTCCTTGCAGCGGCGCAATGATGCCGCCGGCGAGTGCCACACCGATCAACAGTGCACCGAACAGACCTGCAGTGCCGATGATGACGATCCGTCGCTGCAACGAGCGCAGCGGCGCCAGCGCCTCGTCGTAGGACCGCTGCATCAACGCGAACAGCGGTTGCTGAAGATTCGACTGCACCGGCACGATCAGCGACAGGAACGTCTCATCCTCGACCGAGAACGGCGACGTCGTGCGCGTGCGCGCGCTGAGCAGCGCCGATCGCGCGGTCGGCGACGGAATGACTCGGCCGCGCCTGGCGGTCTCCCAGGAAGACGCGAAGACGCTGTCCTGCGTCAGGAACGACACGTCTGTTCCAGTCGAGCCTTTCAGGCGTCCAGCGAACCGATCGTCGATCGCCTCTCCAATCAGCAGGAAGCCAATCACGTCCGGTGCGAACACCGGCACCGCCACCAGCTGAAACAGCCGCCCGTCGATCTCGGCGATGCCGGCCGCGGGCTCCTCGGAGTCGATCGCCTCCTTCATCGGCGACATCTCTTCGATGCCCTCGTCTCTTCGATCCTTCTTCGACGACGCCACGAGTACGGTGCCGATCTCGTCTGTGATCCAGAACAGGTCGACGCCGATGCGCTGCTGCCAGCTCTGCGCGGCCGAAGCCAGCGTCTCCGGCTCGTACGTCGCGGGATCGAAGTGCGTCGCGACCGCGCTCTTCAGCGCGAAATCGCTGGCCAGCAGGATGGAGTTGGTTTCGAGCCGCCGGCCGCGCTCCTTGATCAGCCCCTCGAATACTTCGCCGGTCGTGAGCAGCTCGCGATCCAGCGTGCGCTCGATCTCGCTAGACACGACGATCTGCGTGAAGCCGAGCGTCGCGAGCAGGACGGCGATGATCAGCGACGAGAATGCGAGGAAGATCTTGGTGCGCAGGCGGGCGCGCACCCACCAGTTCATTCGTCCCACCGGGCGCCGCGTGTCGCGGGGCGCGCGCGGGCTGGAGCAAGCGAAAGTTTGAAGGTCAGTTGCGAGTCGCTGCCGCCCAGCTCGACCCGCTGCGCGACGTCCTCCGTCTTGTCCTTGCTCTGCGCATGCCACGCCGTGATCGTGTACGCACCGGCGTCGAGCGCGGGCAGAGTGAACGAGCCATCCTCCTTGGTCACCGCGAAGCGATCGTTCGGCAGCACCAGGATGACCGCGGACATCCAGTCATGAATGTTGCAGCCGATCTTGACGACACCAGGCTTGTCGAACAGCACGGGCGGCGCATCTTCGCCCTTGTACAGCGGCAGCTCGAAGCGCTTCGGCCGCGAGAACGAATACACGTGATGCCGGATCTGGTCGCGATTCGGGAAGCGCACCTGCGTGCCGACGGTGATCGGCAGCATCTCCGGCACGAACGTCTTGTTGAACTGATCCATGATCGCCGGCGCCGAGCTGGCAGCGGGTTGCAAGGACGCAGGCTCCTGCACGAAGACGACCGCGTTCGCGATCGGTTTGCCGTCCTGGCCGACGACCTGCCCGGACACAGTCCGCGCCAGGGCGCTGAAGGCCAGAGCCGTCGTGCCGAGAACCGCGAGAAGAAGTTTCAATGCTTGCATCAGTAGCGGAACCGATAGCTCAGCTGCCAGCCATCATGGGTGCGTTCGCTCGCAGTGCTCGGACGCCTGCTGTAGAGCGAAGTGTACTCGACGGCAATCCGGTGCCGCAGACCCCATTCGAAAGCGTAGCCCCCGGTAATGCCGTCGCCGCGCTCCGCTGTCGAGTTGCCGCCGTCGAGGTCGGTCACCCGGAACCAGTCGTAGCGAACCGTCACGCGATGCGCTCGAAGTCGGTATGAGAGCAGCGCGTAGTACGCGCGGATGTCGCTGTCGTTCGTCGTGTCGCGTACGAGCGCAGTTCCATCGAGGTACTGAGCGACGACGTCGAGACTCTCGACTGGATGCAGCACCACGCCGATCGTCGTGAAGTGCGTGTTCCAGGAGCCGTCCGCGTTCTGATCGCCCCGATTGTCGAAGTAGCCGACCTTCAGCGCCCCGCGCTCGCGGGGATCGGCAAGCGTCGCGAGTGCGTATGCAGCCGGTCGGTCGTCGCGCTCGTCGAAGATGTCGGTGCGCGTGCCGTTCGGCAGCGGCAGATCGCTGTTGAGACCACTCAGTCCGTCGCCGATCACCCAGCCGCGCAGCGCGAGCAGCCGTCCCAGTTGGTCCGGACCGTAGCCGCCGCCGAGCACGAGCCCGAGCCGCGGGCCGTGCTCGCCCTGATGCCACCACTCGCCTTCCAGGCCCGCAACGCTGATCTCCTCCCACAGCCAGTTGGAGAGCGCCGAGGCCGAGAGCGTGTATTCCGGTGTCCATGCCGGACCGACATGCTCGAGCGAGAACGGATTGCCGGCCAGTCCGGCCTGCAGTCCCCAGCCGCTCTCCTGCCCGCCCCATTCGCGGCGCAGAAAGGCTTCGACCAGCCAGGGGTCGTAGTTGTCCGCGAGGTCCGGCTGCACGTTCGCCTGCGCCTGGGCGCGGATGCCCCAGGGCAGCGATGCACCGAACTGCAATGCGAGTTGCGACAACTCGACGCGCGTAACGTGCTCGAAGTCTGCGTCGCGAACCCGGCCGCCGTAACGCAGCTTGCCCGGGCCGCTGTCCGTCCAGCTCGGAAATTCCGGACCACGGGCGACACGCACATCGATGAGTGCACGCAGCCAGACGCGGCTGCTTTCCTCGTCCACGTCGTACTGTGCCTGCGCCGCCAGCGGCGCGAGGCCGCAGCAGACCAGCAACAGCGATGCGATTGGGGCGGAGCCGCGAGACATGGCCAGTCGCTCGGGCGGAAAAGAGCGCAATGGTATAGTCGCGCCCCCCACGCTGCCACTGCCCAAAGGCAGCGCCCCGTGTCGGAGAATCCCGCCGTGCCCCTGAATGCCACCACGATCATTGCACGCAACAGCCTGTTCCGCGGCCTCCCCGAACAGACCATTGCACAGATCGCCGCGCTGGCCTCCCGTCGCACCTACAAGGCTGATAGCGTCATCGTCATGCGCGGCGACCCGGGCGACGCACTGTATGGCGTGATCACGGGACGAGTGCGCATCAGCACGAGCGGCGCCGGCGGCAAGGAAGTTTTCCTCAACATCATGGAGCCCGGCGATGCATTCGGCGAGATCGCCCTGCTCGACGGGCAACCGCGCACCGCGGCGGCAACGACGATCGCGCCGACGGAACTGGTGATCATCCGGCGCGAGGACTTTCTCGCGCTGGTGAAGCGCGAGCCGCAGCTCGCTGTGCATTTGATCGAGCTCCTGTGCAAGCGAGTGCGCTGGACGTCGGAGCAGTCGGAAGACTCGTCGCTCCTCAGCGTGCCGGCGCGGCTCGCGAAACGCCTGCTGAGTCTCGCGAGCTCGCACGGTCGCAAGACGACAGCGGGCGCGCAGCTGAAGATCACGCAGGAGGATCTCGCGCAGTTCCTCGGCCTGTCGCGGCAGATCGTCAACAAGTATCTGCAGACCTGGAAGAAGCAGGGCTGGATCACTCTTGGACGCGGCAGCGTCGTGCTCGAAAACGAGCGCGCACTGCGCGAGCTCACACGAAAAGACTAGTGTCGCTGCGTTGACAGTACTCCCGGACGCGGATCGCCATCCTATGCCTCACCTGATGGCCAACCGATTCAAGGAGACTTCAAATGAACCAGCACACCGATTCGCTCTCGCTGCGCACCGTGGTCGAGAAAGTGTTCGTGGGCTTCGCCGCCGCCGCTATCGTCGCATTCGTTTCGGCCGGCACGGTGGCGATCTGCTTCCCGACCGTCGTTGCATAACGTGGGTGGAGCGACCGGCCGAATAGGCTCCGGATCGCTCCGTTCTCGCCACGAGGCGCACGTATACTGAGGGCATGGGGACGCGCCGCTGGCTGATTGCACTACTCGCAACTCTGCTCTGTTCATGCGGCGGCGGTGGCGGCGGCGGATACGGCTCCGGCTCGCCGAACCCGCAACCTCCCGGCGGCGGCGGACCGCCCCCGCCGGTCACGATCATCGACATCGCCCAACCCTGGGCGCAGGCCACACCCGCCGAAGCCAACATGGATGAAGTCATGCTGGGGCGCGCCGCGAGCGACGCCGCAGCGATGCCGCGTTTCCGCAGCCTGGTGGTCGCACGGCATGGCAAGGTCGTTGCCGAGAACTACTTCGGCGGAGCGAATGCCGCGACTGTTTTCGATCTGCGGTCCGTGACCAAGAGCGTGGTCAGCATGCTGACCGGCATCGCGATCCAGAACGGCCAGGTGCCGAATATCGATGCGACGGTCGGGACCTATGTCGATGCGCCGTACACGCTCGATGCCGGCGACCGCGGTGTCTCCGTGCGCCAGCTGCTGACGATGACTTCGCGCTATCAGTGGAACGAGAACAGCGCGGACGACTACAACCTCTGGGTGCTCTCGGGCAAACCCGTGCAGTTCCTGCTCGACCGGCGGCAGACCGATCCCGCCGGCCAGTTCACGTACAACTCGGCGGCAGTGAACCTGCTCGGCGTGGTTTTGCAGGATGCCGTCGCCAAGCCACTGCCCCAGTTCGCGGACGAAGTGCTGTTTCAGCCGATCGGCATCACGACAGTGCAATGGGAGGAGCTCGAGCCGAACATGGTCAATGCAGGCTCGGGCATCAAGATGACGGCGACCGATCTGCTCCGCTTCGGCCAGCTGCTGTTGCAGAGAGGCCGCTCGGGGAATCAGCAGGTCGTGCCGGAGTCATGGGTCGAAGCGACGACGACGCCGCAATTCGGCTGGCGCGACCAGTACGGCGCACAGCGCGACACTACCTATGGATATCTGTGGTGGCTGGCGGAGCCGCCATCGCGAGAGGCGAGCTTCGCGTGGGGATATGGCGGTCAGTTCGCGTATGTGGTGCCGTCGCTCGACATGGTTGTGGTCGCGACGACGCAGTGGCAGGGAATCAGCACCGAGACGAATCCGACGGAGTTTGCGGGAAGGGTGCTGACAGTCATCGTCAACGACGTTCTTCCGGCGGCGCGAAACTAACTACGGGGCCATGATGGCCTTGCGGGTCGCGGCGAGCGGCGCGTCGTCGAGCAGCTCCACTCCATCGCCGCGCTGGCGGATTCCGAGCTGCCGCCACAGATCATCCATGTCGGGCGACACGGGCTTGTCCTTCATCTGCGCGTAGAGGTCCTGCAGCACCGTCGTGCCGGTTGCTTCGTCGCCCGTCTTCAGCACCCGTTCGATCGGCCACTCGAAGGAAACTCCGCCGCTTCCGCGCAGCACGGCGCTCATTGCATCGCGCAGCCCGAAACGGTTCTGGGTCTTCTTGCGGATCTCCACGTCGGCCAGCAGGCAGAACAGCGCACCGCCCCAATAGGTGCGGCCCCACGTGTGCGTGTGATCGAGACCTTCATCGCCGGAGCGCGGCAGACCGTTCGGCATCGAACGCACCTGCTCTGCCCACACACGATCGGCGCGCAGCTCGTCCGCGTGCACGCGCGCGATGCCTTCGATGTAAGTCGACAGGCCTTCGGTGAGCCAGAGGTGATCGTCGCCGACCTCAGGTAACGCGAGATGCACCATCTCGTGCACGAGTACCCAGTCGTCGCGCAAATCCTCGGCGGTGACTTCGCGACCGATCTGCAGCCTGATGAACGGCACGCGCATGCCGTACGTCGTCCCATGGCGCACGCTGTCGCCGCTACCCGAGCTGATGCGGATGCGCAATTCCTTTGCGGGAAACCGGCCGTAGTAGCGCGCGACGATGCCCATCGAGCGCTCGATCCAGGTAACGATCGGCGCCGTGCCGTGCTCGAAGTCCATGGACTGGAAATCGACAGTGACGTGCGCGCCCTGGGCGTCGATCGTGCGGGTCGAGGGCTCGTCCGCAGCCACCGCCGCGAAGCCGAGCAACGTCAGCACCAGGCCCGCGCACAGGTGCATCAGGGCCGGCGCCTCCCGCACCGATCGCTTGTGTCATCCCGTTGACAGTCACTCCGGAAGGCAGCCGCCATCATGTGCCCCATCGGTTCACCAACTACGTTCGAGGAGATAGACATGAGCAAGCACATTGGTTCCGTTTCGCTGCGCGCCCGGCTGGAAAACGCATTTGCCGGCATCGCGTTCGCCGCGGTCGTGGCGGTCGTTTCCGCCGGCACCGCTGCGATGTGCTTCCCCGGCCTCGTCGCCTGAGCGATGAGGTTAGGGCGGCTGGTCAACTACAGGAACTGCGATCGGGAGGGAAATTGGTGGAGCCGAGGAGGATCGAACTCCTGACCTTCTCATTGCGAACGAGACGCTCTCCCAGCTGAGCTACGGCCCCACCGTTGGAAGGCCGCGAATTGTAGCATCGCATTTTGCGGCCGCAAGCGAGCCCTGCCGCCGCCGGTTGTGCGCTGGCTCACAGTGCGGGGACCCCAAAGCGTCGGGCGATTGCCGGCGGGGCGCGTTTGTTGGATCGTGCGCCGGTCCGCCACGGACGAAGACTGGGGAAGTCTCATGCTGGCCACTCTGGGGAACCGTTGGAGCCGCGCAGCCACTGCTGTTGCGGCCGTTTTTGCCCTCTCGTTCGCACCCCTCTCGCTCGCGCAGGAAGAGCAACCGGAAGCCGAGGACGACGGCGCCAAGGCCGTCTGGCAAGCCGCCTTCGCCGCGATGGTGCACGGGCCGACCACTGTGGAGCTCAAGGACCAGGCGCAGCTCGCGCTGCCCGAAGGTTACGGTTTCGTGCCGCCGAAGCAAGGCGCGGCGCTGATGGACACGCTCGGCAATACCACCGACGAGCGCTTCATCGGCCTGATCTTTCCCGAGGCCGAGGAGTCGAGCTGGTTCGTGACGATGGACTACGAGCCCTCCGGCTACATCAAGGACGACGACGCGAAAGAGTGGGACGCCGACGAGCTGCTGCAGAACCTGAAGGACGGCACCGAGGCCGCCAATGAGCATCGTCGCGACATCGGCGTCACGGAGCTCGAAGTCACGCGCTGGGTCGAGAAGCCCGCGTACGACGCTCAAGCGCACCGCCTGGTGTGGTCGGCGGAAGCGCGCGAGAAAGGCGTCCCGGATCAGGATCCGGTCGTCAACTACAACACTTACGTGCTCGGCCGGCAGGGCTACGTCTCGCTGAACCTGATCACGAACTCCTCGACCGTCGAGGCCGACAAGCCGGCCGCGCATCAGCTGCTGGAGGCGGTCAACTTCAACGACGGCAAGCGCTATGGCGACTTCAATGAGTCGACCGACAAGGTTGCGGCCTACGGCCTCGCGGCGCTGGTCGGCGGCCTTGCAGCGAAGAAGCTCGGACTGCTCGCGGGGCTCGGCGTCCTCATCGCGAAGTTCGCCAAGGTCATCATCGCGGTGGTGGTGGGTGCCGGCGCCGCCATTACGAAGTGGTTCAAGGGCCGCGGCGGCGGCGATGCCGCGCAGGCCTGATCAGTAGCGGAGCCGGACAACCTTCGTTTTCGCGATCTGCGGCACGAATACGACGAACATCGCGTCGTATTCGTCGTCGCGGAGCGTGACCTTCTCGCCGCTCAGTGCTTCGACCAGATCCGGCACGGTGTTGCCGGCGCCGACGACGAGCACGTACTCGCCGCGATGATCGTGCAGGATGCGCCGCGGCAATTCCGACCACACCGCCGAGGCAACCACGTTCACCGGGAGCGCTGCGGTTTCTGAAAGCGGCGTCGCGGTCTGCTGCGTGCGCTTGTACTCCGACGCGAAGATCGCATCGATGCCGCGCACCGGCCGCGCCTGCGACAGCATCTTCGCGAGGCGTGCAGCGCGCTCGCGTCCATCTACGCTCAGGTCCGGATCCGCGTCGGTGGGCGTCTCCACCTCCGCATGTCGCACGACGAAGACGACTGTGGTCGCGCGAGCGTCGAACAACCAGGCAGCAGCCGCCACCACGGCGATGAACAACAGGACCGGCAGCACCAACGGAAAGAAAAACGGCCGGCGCCGCATTTTGTCGAGATCGCGCTGCATATCCGGCCGGAGTGTAACACGCGTACAATCGCGGCATGCCCAAGCACATCGGTATCGTCGCCTGCTCCGCCGAAGGCGCTGCGCTCTGCTATCGCACCATTTGCGTCGAGGGCGAGCAGCTGATGGGAAAACATGCTCATCCCGAAGTCTCGATGCACACGTTCTCACTCGACGACTACATGCAGCCGATCTATCGCGGTGACTGGCAGGCCGTCGGCGAGCTGATGCTCGCGTCGGCGCACAAGCTCGCGAAGACCGGCGCAGACTTCCTCATCTGTCCGGACAACACGATTCACCAGGCGCTGCCCTACGTCGAGCCGCACTCACCGCTGCCCTGGCTGCACATCGCTGAGTGCGTTGCGACACAGGCTGTCGAGCGTGGATATCGACGCCTGGCCCTGACCGGCACGCGCTGGCTGGTCGACAGTAACGTCTATCCCGAAAAGCTCGAGGCGCGCGGTTTGAGTTACCTGCGACCGACGCCCGCCGAACGCGACGAGATCAATCGCATCATCATGGACGAGCTGGTGTGCAGCGTCTTCAAGCCGCAGGGTATCGCGTACTTTCAGCGCGTCGTCGCACGTCTGAAGGATGAAGGTTGCGATGCCGTCGTGCTCGGTTGCACCGAGATCCCGCTGATCATGAACGACGGGAACTCACCGCTGCCAACGCTCGACTCGACTCGCCTGCTCGCACGCGCGGCGCTGAATCGCGCTGTGCGCGATTAGCATCTCGCACGCTCACCGATAGCCGGTCACATCGGCCGGCTTGCCCGGATCCTGCACTTCGACGAGGTAGCGCCACGCGTCCGGCTGGCTGCCATCGAGATCAGTGAAGCCGTAGATCTTCGCCAGCTGTCCGCTCGACACTGACTGGCCGTTCCACCGCGAAACGTTCGGGTCCTGCGCGAGCGCCGCGACGGCACGGCCGACGAAGGCAGGTGTCTCCGAGATCGCGAAGTGCGGCTGGAATTTCGTCGCGTCGCGCCAGTTCGCTTCGGTGACGCCGAACGCGTCGAGCATCGCTTCCGATCGCAACCAGCCCGGCGTCAGCGAAACAGCGGTCGCACCGTGCGGCCGCAGCTCGTGCCCGAGCGAGAAGCCCATGCGCTGCACGCTGGCCTTTGCGAGGTCGTAGAAGAACGAGTTGCGATAGGTCGTGCCGTTGTAGTCCGCAGTGCCGTCGTTCACTTCGACGACCAGGCCTCCCGATGTTTTCAGCAGCAACGGAATCGCGAAATGGCTCGTGATCGCATGCGTGTCGACCGCGAGGCGCAGCATGTGCAGCCCGTATTCGAGGTCCGATTCCCAGACCGATTTGTTCCACTCGATCCTGGTCGCGCCGAAGATGTCGTTGACGAGGATGTCGAGCCGGCCTTGCTCCCGCTCGATGCGCCCCACGAGCGCCCGGACCTGCTGCGCGTCGAGATGATCGACCTGCACCGCGATGCCGCGACCGCCGGCCGCCTCGACCAGAGCTGCGGTCTCTTCGATGGTCTCGGATCGGTTCATTTCCGAGCGCTGGCTGCGCGTCGTGCGCCCGGTGCAATAGACCGTCGCTCCGCAAGCTCCGAGCTGCGCGGCAATGCCCCTTCCCGCGCCCCGCGTCGCTCCCGCCACCAAAGCAACCTTTCCCGACAGCGCTCCAGCCATGGCCGGCCCCCTGTAACTGGTGTACGATATTTAGACAGTGACAACGCTAACGGACCCGGAGTGACTGGTCAAGTGAAGTTAGATAGTTACAAAGACGCCGGTCTGCTGGTCTCGGCCGAGCTGGTCAACGAGCTGCTTCCCAGTGGCGGGCGCAACACCCCGCCCTCTGCACGCGAAGCAGTCGCCACCCTTTCGCGCATCCTCTCGATCGATCCACCGTCCGTTGCTGCCCTTACGCAGACGCATGTGCCCGCGTTCCTCGCGCTGGCGCAGCAACTACGCGATGTCTTCGCGGATTTGCAGCGCCGTGACGTCGATGCTGCTGCAGCCACGCTGAATGAGCTGCTGTCCGCCCATCCGGCGCATCCGCACCTGTCGAAGGAGCGCGGCGTGTGGCGCCTGCATCATCATCCGCACGACGCGCCGCTCGTGCCGATGTGGACTGCGATATGCGCAGCAGGACTCGCCGAAGTCATTGGCGACGGCGAGGCGCAGCGCCTCGGCACCTGCGATCGCGCCGATTGCGGTCGCGTCTATGTCGATGTCTCGAAGAATGCGAGCCGCCGGTTCTGCTCGCTGACCTGCCAGAACCGCGTCAAGGTGGCGACGTTTCGCGAACGAGCCGGCAAGCGCCGCGCCGTCCGCAAGAGTCGTTGAGCCGCAGCATGCGCGACATCAACACGACCGCCTCGCTCGCCGCCGACTTCCTCCAGCTCGGGCTGCGGCCCGGCATGATTGTCATGGTCCATTCATCGCTCGGCCGCATCGGCTGGACGGACGGCGGACCCGTTACGGTGATCGAAGCGCTGCTCGAAGTGCTCGGCCCCGACGGCACGCTCGTCATGCCGGCGGAGTCGCCGCAACTCGGCGAGCCGGGCAACAAGCACGTATTCGATCCGCAGACCACGCCGACGACGATGGGCGCAATCCCCGAAGCGTTTCGCGGATATCCGGGAACGCGCAGGAGTAGTCATCCGCTGGTCTCCGTGTGCGCCAATGGCAGTCGTGCGGACGAGATCACTGCCGAGCACGCCCTGGAATTCTGCGAAGGTCGCGGCACGCCGTTCGAAAAGCTCTATGAGCTGGGTGGCTGGACGCTGCTGCTCGGCGTCGGTTTCAATCGCTGCACGTCCTTGCACTACGCGGAGTCGCTCGTCCCGAACCGCCGCACGATGATCAGCCGCTTTCCAATCGTCGAGAATGGCGTACGGGTATGGGTAGAGAAGCTCTCGATGGGCACCGACAACGGCAGTCACTTCCCTGTCGTCGGCCAACGCTTCGTCGAACAGGGTCAGGTCCGTCGCGGGAGAGTCGGGAATGCAGACGCCTTGCTCTTCTCGACGCGTGCGCTGGTCGACTTCGCGGTGGGCTACTTCCGCGAAGTGCTCACATGCCCCGGAAGCGATGCTGAAACGTAGTGCTGACCGGCAAGACGTCGTCGCGGCCGCGAACGGTCAGCTGCAACTTGCCGTCCTCGTCCTTCTCGACCGTGCGGATCGCGCCGACGCGCACGATCACGCTTCGGTGCACTTGCCAGAAGGTTTCTGAATCGAGCGCCCCCGTCAGCTCTTTGAGCGGCGTGCGGATGTGACCCTCGCTGTCCGCAGTCACCACGCGCGTGTACTTGTCCTGAGCCTGAAAGAACAACACTTCGTCGATCGAGAACATTTTCACCGCGTTGCCGACGCTCGCCGTGATCCATTTGATGCCCTGCTTGCTGCCGGCGCCGAGCCGGGCCTGAACCATATCGATGAGCGCAGTCATGTCCATGTGCGCGCCGCTGCTCAGCCGCGCGCGTGCACGTTCGATTGCAAGGCTCAGCCGTTCGCGCACTACCGGCTTCAGCAGATAGTCCACCGCACCTTCATCGAACGCGCTCAGCGCGTACTGCTCGTACGCCGTGATGAAGATCACGTGACATTGCGTTCCGGCGGCGCGTGCAACCTCCAATCCGCTGACTCCAGGCATGCGAATGTCGAGGAACGCAACCTGCGGACGATGATGTTCGAGCGCTTCGAGCGCGCTCAGGCCGTCCTCGCACTCGGCGACGACGTTCAACTCCGGCCAAAGCTCTGTCAGCAGCGCCCGCAGCTCTCGTCGCTGCGGCAACTCGTCTTCGGCGATGATCGCGGTGGGCGTCATGCGATCGCCGGCTCCAGCGGCAGAACGAGTCGCGCGAGAACGCCGCCGGCGCTGCGCTCGGAGAGCTCCAGCGAAGCCGCGGACGCAAAGCGTGTGAGCAGCTGGGTGCGAATATTCGCCAGCCCGGTGCCCTCGCCCATCCCGAGCTTCAAGCCCGCCCCGTCATCTTCCACGAGTACTTCGAGCCGCTTGCGTCCGCCCTCGTCCACGATGCGCGCACCCAGGACCACGTTAGTCACTCCCGGTTTGGGCTCGACGCCGTGCTTGATCGCATTCTCGACCAGCGAGATGAGCAGCAACGGCGGGAACGGCACGTCCTGCAGCTCCGCCGGCAACGAGATGTCCGCTCGCAACCGCTCGCCGAGACGCACTTTCATGAGTTCGAGATAGCTGGCGCAGATCGCGAACTGTTCGCCGAGCGTCGACTGCGCCACACCGGTGGCCGCCCGCATCTTTGGCAACGTAGCGCGCAGATGCTCCGCGAGTGCATCGATGGTCTGCGACGCTCGTTGCGGGTCCGAAGTCACGAGCGAGCGCACCGACGCCAGCGTGTTGAACAGAAAGTGCGGCTCGACCTGCGCCTGCAGCAGCGTGAGCCGCAGGTCTGCTTCGCTCTTCTGCTGACTGAGTTTCTCGATCTCGACGCGACGGCGATGCTCCGCCCAGCGCCGCGACTCCGAGAAATACGCCGGCAGGCCCAGCCCGCCGCTGGCGATGAACAGGAGCAGCAGGTCGCGGCTCACATCGAGGGCATATCGCACGATGGATGGGACGTCGATCAGCAGCAATTCGTCGGGTGAGCGATCGAAGCCGTGCGCGATCATCAGCCGATCGTGGAAGTGCTCGGCGTATTGACTCGACAGGCTCCCGAGGACCATGCCGCAGATGACCGCCGCAACTACGCCGACCCGTTCCACGCGCCGCGGCCAGCCACTGTGCCTGAGAAGTGCTGCCAGCATCGGGCCTGCACCCACCAGCACGAGATTGGCCGCGCTGCCCACGAGCGCCAGCTCGAGTGCTTCCCAGAGACTCCTGACCATCAGGCCGTGCGACGCGCCGAACGAGATTCCTGCGAGCGCGCCGATCGAGCCGAAGATCGCCGCGCGGCGCCACGCCCAGGGCCAGCTGAATACCGCGTATTGCTGATAGAACTGGATGAACGCTGCCTCGCCCGCAGCCACGTCGGGCGGCAGCGGACGATCCAGCGGATGCGAGGGCTCGCTCATGCAGCCGAATCGTACGCCTCAGCGGATGTCGTGGTCGCGCGCGGCGCGCTCCAGCGCGTCCTTCGGAATCATCGGGCGCAGCGTCGGATAGAACTGCGCGAACGTACCCTGGAATGCGCCGTGGTCGACGTGGCAGCGCACGCAGGCGTTGCCGGGCGGGACCGGATTGCCCTCCTTGTCGTCCGGGTCGAACACGTAGAACGCGTGGCCTTCCTTCGCGGGATCGATCACGTGGATCTCGTAGTTCGTGAGATCCGCCTGCGTGAAGCCGTTCTGGTTGATCGAGCGCTGCTGCTTGTCGGTGTCGTAGAACGACAGCAGGAACATCGAGCCCTGCGCGTAACTGCCGTGCTCGACGAAATGCCGGTACGCATTCGGCTCCATCAGCACGACCTGGAATTGCCCGGGATGCGCGGCGTTGAACGAGCCGGGGTTGTAGCCCATGCCGAGCGACGTGCCGAGAAAGACCCAGCTCTCCAGGTCCGCCGGCTTCTGCAATTTGCCGCCCGAGCTCACTTTGGCGATCTGCAGCGGCTTGGCCGTGGGCTCCTGCGGTTGCTGGGCTAGCGCGGCGACCGCGCCGGTCAATGCCACGAGCACGGCAATGCGAAGCATGAAGCGGATTTTCATCGGTGCCTCCCGTGTGTCGGTGTGGCAGGCACCTTATAGCGCGTCCGTCGCGCCTTCCGGACGATGCGACAAAGGTCTGGATTGCGGGGGCGACACCCGTCTCATACGCGACGAAGCATGTCGCGATCTCAAGTCTGGCGGAGAGGGTGGGATTCGAACCCACGATCCTCTTACGAGGATGCCGGTTTTCAAGACCGGTGCATTCAACCGCTCTGCCACCTCTCCGCGCGCGGCGGCATTCTCGCAGCTACTTGAAATTACAGCAAATACACCCAGTCTATGCGGCACCAGCCCGTCGAGTAGAATAGGGCCCAGTCTCATCCCCCGGAGATCAATCGAATGGATCGTTATCCGAGCACTGCCGTCAGCACCACTCGCGAGTCGGTGCTGGCGACGAACAAAGTCCTCCGCAACACCTATCTGCTGTTGGGCGCGACGCTTGCGTTCAGCGCGGCGATGGCCGGCGTCTCGATGGCGCTCAATCTGCCCTACTTCGGCCTGCTCACGCTGCTCGTCTACTTCGGACTGCTGTTCGCAGTCCACAAGACGAAGGACAGCGCCTGGGGCATCGTGTGGACGTTCGCGCTGACCGGCTTCCTCGGCCTGACGCTCGGCCCGATCCTCGAGGCCTACATCAGGGTGCTGCCGAACGGCTCGCAGATCGTGATGACGTCGCTGGGCGTCACCGCCGCTGCCTTCCTCGGCTTGTCGGCTTACGCGGTCACGAGCAAGAAGGACTTCAGCTTCATCGGCGGCTTCCTGGCCATCGGCGCGATCGGCGCTTTCGTGCTCGGCCTGGTCGCCTACTTCTTCAACCTGCCGACGCTGTCGCTCGTCGTCTCCGGCATGTTCCTGATCGTGTCGGGCGGCTACATCCTGTGGCAGACGAGCGAGATCATCCGCGGCGGCGAGACCAACTACATCGTCGCGACCGTGACGCTGTATATCGCCATCTACAACATGTTCCTCAGCCTGCTGCGCCTGCTGGGCGCCGCGTCCAACCGCTGAGAATGCTTCAGCCGGGCTCGATGACCTCGAGCCCGGCCATGTAGCTGCGCAGGACTTCCGGGACGACGACGCTGCCGTCCACCTGCTGATAGTTCTCCATCACTGCGACCAGAGCCCGTCCCGCGGCGACGCCTGAGCCATTCAGCGTGTGCAGCGGCTCCGGCTTGCCCGTCTCCGGGTTGCGCCAGCGCGCCTGCATGCGGCGCGCCTGGAACGCTTCGAAGTTCGAGCACGAAGAAATCTCGCGATAAGCGCTTTGCCCGGGCAGCCACACTTCCAGGTCGTACGTCTTGGCCGATTGGAAGCTGATGTCACCGGCGCACAGGGCGACGACGCGATAGGGCAGCTGCAGGCGCTTCAGCACTTCCTCCGCATTGCGCACGAGCACTTCGTGCTCGGCGTAAGAGTCCTGCGGCCGTGTGAAGTGCACCAGCTCGACCTTCTCGAACTGATGCTGGCGGATCATGCCGCGCGTGTCTTTGCCGTAGGAGCCGGCCTCTGAGCGGAAACACGGTGTGTGCGCTGCGTAACGCATCGGCAGCGCGTCCGCCTCGACGATCGAGTCGCGCACCAGGTTCGTGACCGGAACCTCCGCCGTCGGGATCAGGTACAGGCCCGACTCGCCGCGAATCGCGAACAGATCCGCCTCGAACTTCGGCAGGTTGCCGGTGCCCGTCAGCGATTGCGCATTGACGAGGTAAGGCACATAGGTTTCACGGTAGCCGTGCTCGCTCGTGTGCAGATCGAGCATGAACTGAATGATCGCGCGCTGCAGTCGCGCGATCGGGCCTGTCAGCACCGTAAACCGCGCGCCGGAAATCTTGCCGGCCGCGGCGAAGTCCACCATCTTCAGCTTCTCGCCGATCTCCACGTGATCGCGCGGCTTGAAGTCGAAGCGGCGCGGCTCGCCCCAGCGCCGGATCTCCGCGTTTGCAGTCTCATCGCGCCCCTCGGGCACGCTCGTGTGCAGCATGTTCGGCAGATTGAGCGCCAGGTCGTCCAGCTCCTGCTGCGCTTTCGCCAGCTCGGCCTCCGCCTCCGTCAGCTGTGCCCCCAGCTGCTCGGTCTGCTTCAGGAGCGGCGCGATGTCCTGCCCTTGCGCCTTGGCTTTGCCGACGCTCTTCGCGTGCACATTGCGCTCGTTGCGCAGCTCGTCCGCGCGGATCTGCCATTTCTTGCGCAACTCTTCGAGCGCGCCGAGCCGGGCGACGTCCAGCGTGAAACCGCGACGCGCGAGATTGGCCGCGACCGCGGCGGGATCGGAACGAAGCAACTTGGGATCGAGCATGCGCGAAATTCTACTTCTTTTTGCGCTTTTCCAACGCTTCCGCGATCTTGATTTCCAGCCCGCGCGGCACCGGGCGGTAGTACTGCTTGGCCGGCATGCCCTCGGGGAAATAACTCTCGCCCGCGGCGTAGGCGTCCGGCTCGTTGTGGGCGTAGCGATAGTTCTTGCCGTAGCCCAGCTCCTTCATCAGGCGCGTGGGCGCGTTTCGCAGATGCAGCGGCACGTCGAGCGAGCCCAGGGATTTCGCGTCCTCCATCGCTTCGCCGAAGGCCGCGTAGACCGCATTGCTCTTCGCCGTACACGCAAGGAACACGACGGCTTGTGCGATCGCCAGCTCGCCCTCAGGCGTCCCCAGCCGCTCATACACCTCGCATGCCTCCAGCGCCATCGTCAGGCCGCGCGGGTCTGCGTTACCGATGTCCTCGGATGCCATTCGCAGCACGCGGCGCGCGATATAACGCGGATCGCAGCCGCCATCGAGCATTCTGCACAGCCAATACAGCGCCGCGTCCGGATCGCTGCCGCGCACCGATTTGTGAAGCGCAGAGATCTGGTCGTAGAACGCCTCGCCCTGCTTGTCGAAGCGTCGCAGACCGCCGGTCGCGACTTCGGCCGCGATCGCCTCAGTGATCCGCGGCGGCTCAGCAGCTCCCGCAAGATCGCACGCGAGCTCCAGCATGTTCAGCGCACGACGCGCATCGCCATCCGCGGCACGCGCGATGAGCACCATCGCCTGTTCGTCTGCTTCGATCGGCTGACCATCGTGGCGCTGCTGCTCCAGTGCCCGTCCCAGCACTTGGCGGAGATCCTGTTCCGTCAGCGCGCGCAGCACGTATACACGCGCGCGCGACAGCAACGCGTTGTTGAGCTCGAACGAAGGATTCTCGGTCGTGGCGCCGATGAAGACGAGCGTGCCGTCTTCGACCCAAGGCAGGAAGGCATCCTGCTGCGCCTTGTTGAAACGGTGCACTTCGTCCAGGAACAGCACGGTGCGCCGCCCGCTTTCCTTGCGAGCCTCGCCTGCACGCTCAGCCGCGGCGCGAATGTCCTTGACCCCCGCCATCACGGCCGAGAACGCGATGAACTCGGCGTCGCAGGTTTGCGCGACCAGCCGCGCGAGTGTGGTCTTGCCAGTGCCCGGCGGACCCCAGAGGATCATCGAGTGCAGGTGGCCGCCTTCGAGCATCCGACGCAGCGGCTTGCCGGCGCCGAAGAGGTGCGCTTGTCCGACGTATTCGTCGAGCGACGTCGGCCGCATGCGATCCGCGAGCGGACGCGTTTCCGGCGCGGCACCGCCCCGCACGATCATAGCTTCCTCGTCAGCGCCTCGACGCGCATCGCCCAGCCGCCGAGCCAGATGAGCGCGAGCACCAGCCCGCACACGATGCCGACGGTATTGGCGTACACATCCCTGAGGTCGGCCTGGCGGCCGAGATGCATCGCGCCCTGCAATCCTTCGATCACGATGCCCATCACGAGCAGCGCGACGCCGATCATGGGGTAACGTGTGCGCGGATAAATGCCCGCGAACCATAGCGACAGCACGCCGTAACCGACGATGTGCTCGAGCTTGTCGCTGAGGCCGCCGAGCGTAGGCAGATCGTGCTGGGGCACGAGACTCGCGAGGAACGCGCCCCCGATCAGGAGCCAGCCGGACACGAGCCACAGACGTGGATGGCGCAGAGCAAGCAGCATCTGACTACTGCTTGCGCGCCGGCGCGGCTTGCGACGAAGCGTCGCCGATAACGTCGGCGCCGGGCGGCACCGTGAAGGTGAATCGCGACGGATCGAGCGGCGGATTGCGCTCGACGTTGCTGAATTCCAGGCTCGTGGTCTGTCCGAGCTTGTCGGCGAGTTGCATATATTTCAGGACCGCGCCCTCAAAGCCCAAACGAACCCACTTGAAATCTGTGTCATCACGCCGCGGTTCCATCCTGATCCATTCGACCGTTCCTTCCCGTGACGCCTGGCTGACGGTGAAGTTGTCCGAAAGATTGCTTCGACCGCTCAACAGCATCGCAGGCGTCGCCGACAGCGTCTCGTCGAGCTTGCGCACCGTCACCTGCTCGAGGTCGCTGTCGTAAATCCAGATGCGCGCGCCGTCGGACACGATCACCTGGTTGTATGGCTCGCGATAGTCCCAGCGAAAGCGATCCGGCCGCGAGATCGCCAGCGTCCCGCTGGCTTCCTCCGTCGGCTGACCGCTGCTATCGGTGAGCGTCTGCTTGAACTGCGCCTGCAGACCATCGAGGCCCTGCAGGAACGATTCGACCTTCTGCTGACCCGCTTGCGCGGTCTGCGGAGCGGCGGCGCCCTGCGCCGGGCCAGCCGCTGCAGCGAGAACGATCAGCGCACCGGCGAAGTGCGCCCATTGCGGAAACTTCATTGGGACTACTCTTCCGGGGGCGGGGGCGCGAGCACTTCACGCATGCCGTTCGATTGCAGCGGCCCGACCAGGCCGGCTGCTTCCATGGTCTCGATCATGCGCGCCGCGCGGTTATAGCCGATCTTGAGGCGGCGCTGCACGCCGGAGATCGAAGCCTTGCGACTCTCGATAACGATGCGCACAGCCTGGTCGTACAGCGGATCCTGCTCGCCGTCGACTCCGCTGCCCTCGATCTCGACGCCCGGATCGCCCGGCTCACCCGGCATGCCGGGAATCGGCATGCTGGGCCCTTCGAGGATTTCGCGCATGTAGTTCGGCTCGCTGCTGCGCAAGCCGCCGACCACGCGATGCACTTCTTGGTCGGAGACGAACGCGCCGTGCACGCGGATCGGCACCGAAGTGCCGGGCTGCAGGAACAGCATGTCGCCGTGCCCGAGCAGCTGCTCCGCGCCCATCTGGTCGAGAATCGTGCGCGAGTCGACTTTTGCCGAGACCTGGAACGCGATGCGCGTCGGGATGTTGGCCTTGATGAGACCGGTGATGACGTCGACCGACGGACGCTGCGTCGCCAGGATCAGGTGGATGCCGGAAGCGCGCGCCTTCTGCGCGAGGCGGGCGATCAGCTCTTCGACCTTCTTGCCGACGATCATCATCATGTCGGCGAGCTCGTCGACGATCACGGCGATGAACGGCAGAGCCTCGAGCATCGGCACTTCGTCCGGATTGCCGTCCGGGCTGAGCGCCTTCATCAGCAGCGGATCGCGAATCGGCTGCCCCGCGTCCTGCGCCTCTTTGAGCTTGCGGTTGAAGCCGGCGAGATTGCGCACACCGAGCGCCGCCATCAACTGATAGCGCCGCTCCATCTCGGCCACACACCAGCGCAGCGCGTTCGCAGCCTCTTTCATGTCAGTGACGACCGGCGCGAGCAGATGCGGAATGCCCTCGTACACCGAGAGCTCCAGCATCTTCGGATCGATCATGATCAGGCGGACGTGCTCGGCCGTCGCCTTGTAGAGCAGCGAGAGCACCATCGCATTGACGGCCGTGGATTTACCCGAGCCGGTCGTACCGCCGACCAGCAGGTGCGGCATGCGCGCGAGGTCTGCAACGACTGGCGCGCCGCTGATGTCCTTGCCGAGCACGAGGGCAATCGGCGAAGTCATCTCGTCGTAGGTCTTGGACTTGATGATCTCCCCGAGCGTGACCAGCTCGCGTTTCTCGTTCGGGATTTCCAGGCCGATGGTCGACTTGCCGGGAATGATTTCGACGATGCGCACGCTGACCACGGACAGCGCACGCGCCAGGTCCTTGGCGAGGTTGGAAATCTGGCTGACCTTCACGCCCGGCGCCGGACGCAGCTCGAAGCGCGTGATCACCGGACCCGGATGCACTTCGACCACTTCGGCTTCGACGCCGAAATCGCGGAGCTTCAGCTCCACCAGCCGTGACATCGCTTCGAGCGCTTCCGCGGAATAGCCAGACTGACGCGGCGGCGGATCGTCGAGCAGCGACAGCGCCGGCAGCTCCTTCGCCGTCGGACGATCGAATAGCGCGACCTGGCGCTCCTTCTCGTGGCGCTCGCTCTTCTCGACCTTGTGCACGACCGGCTCGATCTTCGGAGGCGGACGGCTTGCAACGCGCTTCTGCTCTTCGCGGATCACTTCGGTACGTGCTTCCTTCACTTGCCGGCCCGCTTTGATTTCGCGCGCGCTCGAGATGCGCCCGGACAGCCAGCCGAGCGCGGTCAACGTCGCACGGCCGGTGCGATCCATTATCTCGATCCACGACACGCCCGCGAACAGCGAAACGCCCGCGAGCCACAGCGCCAGCATCAACAGCGTGGCGCCGAGAAAGCTGAGGCCGGATTCGAGGCCTTGCCCTACCAGGGAGCCGAGCACGCCGCCGGCGGAGCTCGGATAGCGCGCGACGGTGAAATGCAGGCTGGCGAGCCCGCAGCTCGTGATGAGCGTCAGTACGAAGCCGACGGCGCGGAAAGCAACTGTCGCCCGCGAGGGCACCTCGCTCTTGCTGCGATCCTGGTACAGCAGCCAGCCGGTGAGGCCGATCATGATCGGGAACAGGAACGAGGGCGCGCCGAACAACATGATCAGCAGGCCGGACAGGTGCGCACCGAGCGGACCGATCACGTTGGAAATCGGGCCTGGCTCGCCGGTGGTCGCGAACGACGGATCGTTGCGATCGTAGGTAATGAGCGCGGCGAGCACGATCAGCGCCAGCGCGCCGAACACCCACAACGCGCCTTCGCGCAGCGAGCGCACGACTGTCGCACCCAGTCGCGCTCCGCCCCGCGCCTCAGCAGTGGTCGCCAAAGTCAATTCACCTCAAATAAGTACACTAACTTTTTGATATTCAAACGGGATCAGGCACGCATTGCAAGGAAAATCGCCGCCTCCCGCGCCCCGCTCACAACGCACCAGCGAGGCACTTCGGCTCACTCGCGGCTATCGCGAGCATCGACGCGATCTATTTGGCGGCGCCACGCTCATTTACATACCATGCCTGTCCAACCTGTTGCCGACGCCCGCGAGGAAGTATCCATACATGAGCGCCCCCCGTCACTGCCGGCTCCTGATCCTGGGCTCCGGTCCCGCCGGCTACGCGGCCGCCGTCTACGGTGCGCGCGCCAACCGCAAGCCGGTGCTGCTCACGGGAATCGAAGAAGGCGGTCAGCTCATGACGACCGTCGAAGTCGACAACTGGCCGGGCGATCCGCACGGTCTCACCGGCCCGGGGCTGATGGAGCGCATGCGCAAGCACGCCGAGCGCTTCAACACCGAAGTGATCAACGATCACATCAACAAGGTCGATCTGTCGCAGCGACCGTTCCGCCTCGAGGGCGACAGCGGCAAGTACACTTGCGACGCGCTGATTATCGCAACCGGCGCCACAGCGAAATATCTCGGGCTCGAGTCCGAGCAGCATTATCGCGGCCGCGGCGTCTCCGCGTGCGCGACCTGCGACGGATTCTTCTTCAAGAACCAGAAGGTGGCCGTCGTCGGCGGCGGCAATACCGCGGTCGAGGAAGCGCTGTACCTGTCGAACATCGCCTCGCACGTCACGCTGATTCACCGACGAGACACGCTGCGCTCGGAAAAAATCCTGCAGGATCACCTGTTCGAGAAGCAGCACGCCGGCAAGATCAGCATCGTGTGGAACCACAACGTGGCGGACGTGTTAGGTGACGAGAACGGCGTGACCGGCGTGCGCATTGCGCCAGTTGCCGGCGGTCCGACGCGCGATCTCGACCTCACTGGCGTCTTCATTGCGGTCGGCCACGCGCCGAACACACAGCTCTTCGAAGGGCAGCTGGAAATGAAAGGCGGCTACCTGATCGTCAAGTCGGGCCTCGGCGGCAACGCCACGCAGACCAGCGTGCCCGGCGTCTTCGCGGCCGGCGACGTCGCCGACCACGTCTACCGGCAGGCGATCACCTCCGCCGGCACCGGCTGCATGGCAGCGCTCGATGCGGACAAATATCTGGACCAGCTCGACGCTGCGAACAAGCGCTGAAGTGACGCTGCGCGTCGTCGATTCGATCGCCACCATTCCGGCGGAGCACTGGAATGCCCTGGCGAATGCGCCCGATCTGGCCGGCAATCCTTTCGTGCGTCACGAATTCCTGCTGGCGCTCGAGCGCACCGGATGCGTCGGCGAAGGCACCGGATGGGTGCCGCGCCATCTGCTGCTGCAAACCACGAACGGCGAACTCGAAGCCGCGCTGCCTCTCTACAGCAAGAGCGATTCGTGGGGCGAGTTCGTCTTCGACTGGAGCTGGGCGCGCGCCTACGCGCAGGCAGGACTGCGCTACTACCCGAAGCTCGTGAGCATGGCGCCGTTCACGCCGGCGACCGGGCCTCGTTTGCTCGCGAAGACGCAGAACGCGCGCGAGCGCATGGCCAAGGCGTTGATCGAGTACGCACGCGCCGAACACGTTTCCTCCGCTCATCTTCTGTTCGTCACCGAGACGGATCGCGCCGCGCTCGGCTCGCGCGACTTCCTGTGGCGCAAGGACTGCCAGTTTCACTGGCACAACCGCGACCATGCGAGCTTCGACGCATTCATGGCGACGTTCCGCTCGGACAAGCGCAAGAAGGCGTTGCGCGAACGGCGGCGCGTCCGGGAGAACGGCGTGCAGTTCCGCACGCTCGGCGGCGAAGAGATGGATGCGCAGTTGTGGGACATCGTGTTCGGGTTTTCGGCCGGCACGTTCGCCGTGCGCGGCCACGAGCATTACCTCAACGCCCAGTTCTTCCGCACGGTGTCGGCGGCAATGCCCGGCGCGGTGGTCGTGAAACTGGCCGAGATCCAGGGCACGCCGATCGCGGCGGCGATCTTCTTCCGCGGCGGCGACACCCTCTACGGTCGCTACTGGGGCGCGGCCGCGGAGTTTCACAGCCTGCATTTCGAGACGTGCTATTACCAGGGAATCGAGTACTGTATCGAGCAGGGATTGCGGCGGTTCGAGCCCGGCACGCAGGGCGAGCACAAGGTGCCGCGCGGCTTCGAGCCGGAGCAGACCTGGTCGGCGCACTGGATCGCGGATCCGCGCTTCCGGCGCGCCATCGACAGCTACCTCGATCAGGAGCGGCCGGCGGTGGATGAATACATGCGGCAGGTGCAGGAGCACAGTCCGTTCAAGAAGGAGTCAGGCTGAAGCCTGACCCACACGGACCATGCGCGGCTCGATCGTCTGGCTCTCCGAACGCGATTCGCCGGACGCGTTTCCGCCGGTGGACCGCGCGCTGCGCGAACCGGACGGTCTGCTCGCCGCGGGCGGTGACCTGACCCCTGCTCGATTGCTGGCTGCGTATCGACGCGGCATCTTCCCCTGGTACTCGCGCGGTCAGCCGATCCTTTGGTGGTGCCCCGACCCACGCGCGGTGCTTTTTCCCGAAAAGCTGCGGGTCTCGCGCAGCCTCGCCAAGTCAGCGCGCAACCGCGGATATGTAACGCGCCTGAACACTGCCTTCCGCGACGTGATCCGTGCGTGCGGGAGCACCGAGCTGCGGCCTGGCGGCACGTGGCTGTCGCCGGAGATGCGCGCGGCCTACCTCAAACTCCACCGGCTCGGGTTCGCCCATTCCGTCGAGACCTGGGAAGGCGAGCGGCTGGTCGGCGGGCTCTACGGCGTGGCTCTGGGTGCAGTGTTCTTCGGCGAATCAATGTTCAGCATCGAGCGCGATGCTTCGAAGGTCGCCCTCATCCGCCTGTGCGAGGAGCTACGGGGGCGCGGCTACGGGATGATCGACTGCCAGATGGCGACGCCGCATCTGCTCAGCCTCGGCGCGCAGCTCATCCCCCGGCCCGACTTCATCGAGCTGCTCGCCGCGCACGCGGGCGACGCGGCAGATCCAAGCCGTTGGGCCGATGCGACGCCGGCATCGGCTGACAGCAATCCGGTCACCTGATCGCCGGACTGCGACGCGAGCCGAACGCGGCTTGCGGCGTTCGTTGCATTGCCCCATCCCTTTATGCACAATTCGCGCGCTTTCCGGCTGCGACCCGGGTAAACCTTAAGAGTGCATGGCGAAAGAGGACGCAATTCAGATGGAAGGACGTGTGGTCGACACACTTCCTAACACGACCTTTCGCGTCCAGCTGACGAACGGTCACACCGTGATTGCGCACATCTCCGGGAAGATGCGCAAAAACTACATCCGCATCCTCACGGGTGACCAGGTGACGGTGGAGCTCACGCCCTACGACCTGACGAAGGGCCGGATCATCTACCGCGGTCGTTGAGAGTCGGGCTGAAGCCCGACCTGCATCAGCTTCCTTCCAGTAATGCCTGCTCGCTGTCTGCGCGAGCTTCTACTTTCAGGTTGTCGTCGGGACCGAGCGTCACGAACGCGTGCCCGCCGCCTGCGAGGCGGCCGAACAGCAACTCTTCCGCCAGCGGCCGCTTGATCGACTCCTGAATGACGCGCGCCATCGGCCGTGCGCCCATCTTCGGATCGTAGCCCTTGCGTGCGAGCCACTCGCGCGCCGCATCGTCGACGTGCAGTTGCACGCCCTTCTGCTCGAGCTGCGCTTCCACTTCGACCAGCAGCTTGTCGACCACGCGCTGAATCGTCCGCGTGTCGAGGCCGTTGAACTGGATGATGCCGTCGAGGCGGTTGCGGAACTCCGGCGAGAACAGCCGCTTGATCGCTTCCATGCCGTCGCTGGCGTGATCCTGCTGCGTGAAGCCGATCGACGGCCGGTTCATCTCGAAGGCGCCGGCGTTGGTCGTCATCACGATGATCACGTGACGGAAGTCAGCCTTGCGACCGTTGTTGTCGGTGAGCGTGCCGTGGTCCATGACCTGCAGCAGCAGGTTGAACACGTCCGGGTGTGCCTTCTCGACCTCGTCGAGCAGCAGCACCGAGTGCGGATGCTTGTTGATCGCCTCGGTCAGCAGGCCGCCCTGGTCGAAGCCGACGTAGCCCGGGGGCGCGCCGATCAGGCGGGACACCGTGTGGCGCTCCATGTACTCGGACATGTCGAAGCGGATCAGCTCCACGCCGAGCGCGATCGCCAGCTGTCGCGTGACCTCGGTCTTGCCCACGCCGGTCGGACCGGCGAACAGGAACGAGCCAACCGGCCGGCGCTGGTCGCCGAGGCCGGAGCGCGACATCTTGATCGCCGCGGCCAGCGACTCGATCGCCGGGTCCTGGCCGTAAATGACCAGCTTCAGATTGCGATCGAGGTTGCGCAGCACGTCCTTGTCGTTGGTCGAAACGTTCTTCGGCGGGATGCGCGCGATACGCGCCACCACGTCCTCGACCATCTGCGTCGTGACCAGTTCCTCGCGCTCGCCTTCCGGCTTCAGCCGCAGGCGCGCGCCCGCCTCGTCGATGACGTCGATCGCCTTGTCCGGCAGCTGCCGGTCGTTGATGTGCCGGGCTGCAAGCTCAGCCGCCGCGATCAGCGCGTCATCCGCGTACTTGACGCCGTGATGCTCCTCGAAGCGCGTGCGCAGGCCCTTGAGGATTTCGATCGTCTCCGCCACCGAAGGCTCGGTGATGTCCACCTTCTGGAATCGCCGCGCCAGCGCGTGGTCCTTCTCGAAGATGCCGCGGTACTCGGTATAGGTCGTCGAGCCGATGCAGCGCAGCTCGCCATTGGCGAGCGCGGGCTTGATCAGGTTCGAGGCATCCATCACGCCGCCGGAAGCAGCGCCGGCGCCGATCACGGTGTGGATCTCGTCGATGAAGAGGATCGAGCCGGGATTCTTCTTCAGCTCGCTCAGCACGCTCTTCAGGCGCTTCTCGAAATCGCCGCGATCCTTGGTGCCGGCGATCAACGCGCCCATGTCGAGCGCGTAGACAGTGCTGTCGCTCAGGACTTCCGGCACCTTGTCTTCGACGATCATGCGCGCCAGGCCTTCGACCAGCGCGGTCTTGCCAACGCCGGCCTCTCCGACGTAGAGCGGGTTGTTCTTGCGGCGGCGGCACAGGATCTCGACCGTGCGCTCGATCTCCATGCGGCGCCCGATCAGCGGATCGATACGCCCTTCCATCGCCAGCTTGTTCAGATTGGTCGTGAACTTCTCCAGCGCCGTGCCGCCGTCCGGCTCGCTGCGCTCGGCCTCGGCGCCCGGCGCCGACTCGTCGCCCTTGTCGGGACGGTCCTCGATCTTCGACAGGCCGTGGGAGATGTAGTTGACGACGTCGAGGCGGGCCACGTCCTGCATCGAAAGCAGGTAGGCCGCGTGCGAGTGCTTCTCGCTGAAGATCGCGACCAGCACGTTCGCCGCGGTTACTTCCTTCTTGCCGCTCGACTGCACGTGAAACACCGCGCGCTGCAGCACGCGCTGGAAGCCCAGCGTCGGTTGCACCTCGCGATCGTCGTCATCCTTGAGACGCGGGGTCGTCTGGTCGATGAAGTCCTTCAGGTCCTTACGCAGTCTTGCGACGTCCGCGCCGCACGCCCGCAGGATTTCGCGGACCTTCGGCGTGTCCACGATGGCGAGCAGCAGGTGCTCGACCGTCATGAACTCGTGGCGCGCCTCGCGCGCGGACTGGAAGGCTTCGTTCAGGCAGATTTCGAGTTCGCTGCTTAACACTTAACTTGCTCTCTCACGTCTCTTCCATGGTGCACAGGAGCGGGTGCTGATGCTGCCGCGCGTACGTCGTGACCTGTGCGACCTTGGTCTCGGCAATCTCGAAGGTGAACACGCCGCAGACGCCCTTGCCCCGGGTATGGACCTCCAACATAACGCGCGTCGCCGTCGTCCGATCCATGTTGAAGATGCGCTCCAGCACATCCACGACGAACTCCATGGGCGTGTAGTCGTCGTTCAGCAGGACGACCTGGTAAAGCGGTGGCCGCTTGAGCTTCGGCTCGGCCTCTTCGGTAACGAGCTCGTGCTCACGCCGTGTGCTCTCTTCAGTCATCAACGTCGACGCATGTTCAATTCGGACTCTTTATAGGGTGGAAATCCAGACAATACAAGGCAGCACCCCTCGTAACGTGCGCTGCGTCGAGCTCTTCGCAACTACAGCAGCTGCAGTGAGTTACGCGCGAATTGCAGGTTCGGAGCCAGGCTCCCGAACGCTTCCGTCGCAGCACTTCGACGACCTGTTCGTACGCCAAATTACCCGGTCATGCGGCCGGCTTGCCCGCGCGCCGCGCGCATTGCCGTGCCCGCCGGACCTGTCGCTCTCTGCAGTCAGACACCGTAGTTTTGCGACGTACATTTCATTAATGAGAACAATCTCTTGTGACAGACTAACGCGACTCCTTATCATGACGCGCCCCGCAACCCGAAGCGGGCGCCAATGCGTTAATAGGGCCGGCCCTTACAAGATCAGCACGTCGTACTGAGTAAATGTCCTTCTCAGCCACCCTGCGTGAGTTACAGACGCTGTCCGGACAGCAATGGCTGGATCGCGCCACGCAGACCCTCCCGCGGGCGCTGACCGTCGTCCTCGTCGTCGCCATCGCCTGGCAGCTGGTGCAACTCACCTGGCTGCTGCTCGATCGTGGCAGCCCCGACGACTCTTCCGACATGGTCATGGCGCCGCCTCCGCCCACTGCGACGCGCAAGGGCATCGATGTCCAGGCGATTGCGAGCGCTCACATTTTCGGCACCGCGCAGGACGAGCCGGTCGCAGCGGCAGACGCGAAGGAAACGCAGATGAACCTGGTCCTGGCCGGCGTATTCGCGGCGAGCGATCCCACCAAGGGCCTGGCCATGATCGGTGAGTCGCCGCAATCCTCGAAGGTGTATGCGGTCGGCGCCGTGGTGCGCCCGGGAACGAAGCTGCATTCGGTGTATCTGGATCGCGTCATTCTCGATCGCAACGGCCAGCTCGAAACGCTGTCGCTGCCGCGGCCGAGCACTGCAGGCATCATTACGCGGTCGGCGGCCGCGCCGCGGCCCGCCAACAACGGTCAGTTCGCCGACAACCTCCGCCGCATCGCCGAAACGAATCCGACGGCCTTCGCCGAAGTCGTGCGCCCGCAACCGGTTTTCGCCAACGGCGTGCAGCGCGGCTATCGGGTGTACCCGGGCCGCAATCGTCAACAGTTCGCCAAGCTCGGATTGCAGCCGGGCGACCTGGTGCTGTCGATCAACGGCACGCCGCTCGATGACCCGCAGCGGGGCATGGAGATCTTCAACACGATCGGCACGTCCGATCGGGTCAGCGTCACCGTCGAGCGCAACGGCCAGTCGCAGGAACTGACGCTCAACACTGCGCAGATCATGCTGCCGGACTCGAGCAACCCGCCGCCGGGCCGAACGGTTCAGCCGCGGCCGATCCAGACACCGAACTTCACGCCCGAGCCGGAATGAATCACAGGCCCCGCCCGCCCAAGAGAGCAAGCAAGGACCGTCCATGACGATCTTCAAGAACAACGGCTATCGCGCGCGACTGACTGCGTTCGCAGTTGCGTGTGCGCTGACGTGGGGTGCGGCGCCGGCGCAGCAACCGGCCCAGCCCCAGCAGCAGCAGACGACGATCACGCCCGCGTTCCGCGACGCCGACCTCACACAGATCATCGAGGCTGTCAGCCAGATCACCGGCAAGACCTTCATCGTCGACCCGCGCGTGCGCGCGCAGGTGACGATCCTGTCCTCGACGCCGATGTCGCCGGACGCGTTCTACGAGACGTTCCTGTCGATCCTGCAGGTGCACGGCTTCGTCGCCGTGCCGGCGGGCAACTCGATCAAGATCATTCCCGACGCGAACGCGCGCCAGCTGCCGGGACAGGAGGATCTGCCGGATCGGGTCAACGGGACCTCGGACGAGTTCATCACGCAGGTGATCTCCGTGCGCAACGTGAGCGCCGCGCAGCTCGTGCCGGTGCTGCGTCCGTTGATTCCCCAGTACGGCCACCTGGTCGCGTATCCGCCGTCGAACATGCTGATCATCTCGGACCGCGCCAGCAACGTCAGCCGCATGATGCGCATCATCCAGCGCATCGATCAGGGCGGCGACGAAGAGATCGATATCGTGCGGCTGGAGAACGCCAGCGCCTCCGAGATCGTTCGCGTCGTCAATGCGCTGAACCAGGCGCCGGGGCAGCAGGGTGAAGTGGCTTCGGTGAGCGCGAGGCTCGTGGCCGACGATCGCACCAACAGCGTGCTGATCTCCGGCGAGAAGGCGCAGCGCCTGCGCCTCAAGGCGCTGGTCACCCACCTCGACACGCCGCTCGAGACCGGCGGCGACACGCGCGTGCGGTACCTGAACTACGCCGACGCCGAACAGATTGCCGGCAAGCTGAAGGAACAGATAACGGGCATCACCCAGGCCGCGCCCGGCGCGCCCGGACAGGCTGCTACGCCGCAGGCTGCGGCCGATCGCAGCACCACGATCTGGGCGGACAAGCAGACCAACGCGCTGGTCATCACTGCGCCGCCGAAAATCATGCGCCAGATCATGGGGGTCGTGGACAAGCTCGACATCCGGCGGCTGCAGGTGCTGGTCGAGGCGATCCTGGTCGACATCTCGGAGCAAAAGAGCGCCGAGCTGGGCGTGAACTGGGCGATCGCCAACACGGACTCCGACAGCACCGTCCCGATTGGCTCATTCAACCAGACTGTCGGCGGCTCCAGCATCGGCAGCATCGCCGCCGCTATCGCCGATCCCGACAACATCGATCCGACGGCGCTGCCGAGCGGGCTGACCCTGGGCGCGGGCCGCTTCCTGGATTCGGGCACGAACTTCGCGCTGCTGCTGCGCGCCCTGCGCGGCGACAGCAACACCAACATCCTGCAGACGCCGTCGATCATCACGCTCGACAACGAAGAGGCGGAGATCAAGGTCGCGCAGGAGGTTCCGTTCCTCACCGGCTCGTTCACCAATACCGGTGTCAACAATGCGCAGGGCCAGGTCAACCCGTTCCAGACTATCCAGCGCGAAGAGGTCGGCACGATCCTCAAGATCACGCCCCAGATCAACGAGGGCGACGCGGTGATGCTCAAGATCGAGCAGGAAGACTCCAGCGTGGCGCAAGGCACGCAGGGCGCAGTCGACCTGATCACCAACAAGCGGACGGTTACGACCACGGTGCTCGTCGACGATGGCGGCGTGGTCATCCTGGGCGGACTGATCACGGACACAGCCCGCGAAGGCGAGAATCGCGTACCGATCCTCGGCTCGATCCCGATCATCGGCGAGCTGTTCAGGACGCGCAGCGGCGCCAAGGAAAAGCGCAACCTGATGCTGTTCATTCGTCCCACGATCCTGCGCGACGGCGCTGCCGCCGCGATCGAGACGAACGCCAAGTACAACGTCGTGCGCAATCAGCAGCTCGCGCGCCGCAAGGGCAAGGTCACCCTGCTGCCCGGCGAGCGTCAGCCGCTGCTGCCGCCGATCGAAGAGTTGTCGAAGTACGCGGATCCGACCGCCGGTGCGAAGCCGCCCGAGTCGGGCACGGATCCGAGCAAGGAAAAGGCAAACCAGCCGCCGCCGCCGCCGCTGCCGGAGCAACCGCAGCCGCAGCCGCAGCGGAAGGACGAGACCGCGCCGCCGCCTGACCAGGCGTCGCAGCGGTCGCAGCCGCAAGCGGTGCCGCAGCAGCCGCCCGGCGGACAGCCGCAGTAGGCGGCACATCGAGACGGAGGTCGTCATGGCCGCGCAACCCGAATCTGCTTCCCCGCCAGCAACCGCTGTGCGCCCCAGCGGGGCGCAGCCGTTGTCGTTCGCGTTCTGCAAGCGCCACGGCGTGCTCATTCAGAAGGTCGGCGAAGACGGTGCTGAAGCTGTCTATCGCGCCGGCGCACAACCGGCGGCGATCGCCGAGGTCCGCCGTGTGCTGGGTCTGCCGCTGCAATTGCGGCGCGTCGACAGCGACTCCTTCGAGCAACTGCTCCGACAGCAGTACGAGGGCGGCACGAATATGGCGCAGCAGATGGTGAGCGGCATGGAGGACGAGACCGACCTCGCCCACCTCGCTCAGGACCTGCCGGAGCCCTCCGACCTGCTGGAGAGCGACGACCAGGCGCCGATCATCAAGCTGATCAATGCGATCCTCACCCAGGCGGTGAAGGACAACGCATCCGACATTCACATCGAGCCGTTCGAGAATCGCCTGGTGGTGCGCTTCCGCATCGACGGCGTGCTGCGCGAAGTGCTGCAGTCGAAGCGCGCCGTCGCGCCGCTGGTGGTCTCGCGCATCAAGGTCATGTCGAAGCTCGACATTGCCGAGAAGCGCCTGCCGCAAGATGGCCGCATCTCGCTGCGTGTCGCCGGCCGCGCGGTCGACGTGCGTGTGTCGACAATTCCCGCCGGTCACGGCGAGCGCGTAGTGCTGCGTCTGCTGGACAAGCAGGCCGGCCGCCTCGAGCTCGGCGCGCTCGGTATGGATCCGCGCACGCAGAAGCAGATGGACGAGCTGATCCACAAGCCGCACGGCATCATCCTGGTCACCGGCCCGACCGGCTCCGGCAAGACCACGACGCTGTACTCCGCGCTCGAGCGCATCAACGACAACACCCGCAACATCCTGACGGTCGAGGATCCGATCGAGTACTACATCGACGGCATCGGGCAGACGCAGGTGAACACCAAGGTCGAGATGACTTTCGCGCGCGGCCTGCGCGCCATCCTCCGCCAGGACCCGGACGTGGTGATGGTCGGCGAAATCCGCGACCTGGAAACCGCGCACATCGCCGTGCAGGCGTCGCTGACCGGCCATCTCGTACTCTCGACGCTGCACACGAACACGGCAGTCGGTGCGCTCACTCGTCTGCGCGACATGGGTGTCGAGCCGTTCCTGCTCTCCTCGAGCCTGGTCGGCGTTCTCGCACAACGCCTGGTGCGGGTACTGAACCCGGACACCAAGGAAGCCTACGTGGCCGGTGAATACGAACGGCGTCTGCTCAACCTGCCGGACACGGCGCCGTCCCCGACGCTGTATCGGCCCGGCGCCGACACCAACCAGGGCTTCAGGGGCCGCACCGGCATTTACGAGCTGGTCGTGGTCGATGACACGATGCGTACGATGATTCACGACGGTGCCGGCGAGCACGAGCTCGACCGCCATGCCCGCACGATGACGCCCAGCATTCGCGACGATGGACGTGCGAAGATTCTCGCCGGCACGACGACGATCGAAGAAGTGCTGCGTGTGACGCGCGAGGACTAAGGCTACTTGGGCGCTTTCGAATACACCGCGGTCGACGCCACAGGACGCGAGCGCAAGGGCGTTCTCGAAGGCGACACCGCGCGCGCCGTCCGGCAGATGCTGCGCGACCAGAGCCTGCTGCCCGTCGCGGTCAATGAAGTCCTTCAGACCGAACACAAGCGCGACCGCAAGCAATTCAGTCTGCGCCGCGGCATCTCAGCTTCGGACCTCTCGTTGCTCACGCGCCAGATCGCAACCCTGGTGCATTCCGGCTTGCCGCTGGACGAAGCGCTGCAGGCCGTCTCCGAGCAGACCGAGCGCCCGCGCGTCCGCAACATCGTGATGGGCGTGCGCGCCAAGGTCATGGAGGGTCATGCATTGGCCGACGGCCTGGCGGACTTCCCTGCCGTGTTTCCCGAGCTGTATCGCGCAACGGTTGCGGCCGGCGAGCAATCGGGTCACCTGGACACAGTGCTCGAGCGGCTCGCCGACTACACCGAGAGCCGCGAGCAGCTGCGCAGCCGCACGCTGGCCGCAATGCTGTACCCCGTGATGCTGTTCGTCGTCTGCGTCTCGATCGTCGCGCTGCTGCTGACGTTCGTGGTGCCGAAGATCGTGAAGCAGTTCGAAAACTCGAAGACGGAGCTGCCGTTCCTCACGCAGGGGCTGATCGCGATCTCTGATTTCCTGCGCAGCTGGGGCCTGCTCACGCTGGTCGTGCTCGTTCTGGCGATCTTCGGATTCACCCGCTGGCTGCGTGACCCCGCGGCCCGGCGCCGCTTCCACGCGGTCCTGCTGCGGCTGCCGCTCATTGGCAGGGTCGTCCGCGGAAACAATACGGCGCGCTTCGCCCGTACGTTCTCCACTCTCACCTCCAGCGCGGTGCCAGTGCTGGAAGCGATGCGCATCGCCGGTGAGGTCGTGACCAACCTGCCGATGCGCGACGCCGTTCAGGATGCCGCCGCCCGCGTGCGCGAAGGCGCACCGATCGGCCGCTCGCTCGGCATGTCGAAGATGTTTCCGCCGATGATGATCCACCTCATCTCGTCCGGCGAAAGCAGCGGCGACCTCGAGACGATGCTGGATCGCGCCGCGACGAACCAGGAACGCGAGATGGATTCGATCCTGGGCGCCGTGGTCGGCCTGCTCGGCCCGTTGATGATCCTGATCATGGGCGGGCTCGTGCTGCTGATCGTGCTCGCGATGCTGCTGCCGATTTTCCAGCTCAATCAACTCATTGCCTGAAGCGCCGCGCGCTGCCCTAAAGTCGCTATTGCGGTACGGCACCCGACCTTCTATATAGTCGCCAACTCCGCACGCCCGAACTGCGATGAGCGAGAAGCCGGAATCCGAAGAGTTCGATGACGAGGAAGACGATGGCAGCGCCGTCGACTCCGACGACCTCGACGTCGATCACCTCATCGCGGACCTCGACAAGCGCAAGAAGACCGTCGTGAAGGCGGGCGAGCCCGCCTGGCGTCGCCTGGAGCGCATCCGCGAAGAGCGTCAGACCGCGGAGCAGCTGTCGGATTTCGATGACTACGAGATCGGCGATGGCGACGGTGACGGCGAACTGAAACCCAAACGAAACAAATAGCGCCGAACGTATAGCCCTGGCCTCGCGCCGGAACCACGGCTGCAGCGCACTCGTTGCTCGAGCAGGTGCGAGCCCTTCACGAAGACACCGTCTATCGATCGCTTGCCGAAGTGGCGGAGCAGGCGGCCCATTGCCGCGACTGCCCTTTGTGGAAGAACGCCACGCAGACGGTATTCGGCGCCGGCCGCAAATCAGCCCGCATCATGTTCGTCGGCGAGCAGCCGGGCGACCAGGAAGATCGCGCCGGCGAGCCGTTCGTCGGTCCCGCAGGCAAACTTCTCGACCGCGCCCTTGCCGACGCGGCCATCGATCGTAGGACGACCTACGTCACGAACGCCGTCAAACACTTCAAGTGGGAGCCGCGCGGCAAGCGTCGCATCCACAAGAAGCCGAACGAGCTCGAGATCAAGGCGTGTCATCAGTGGCTCGACCGCGAGCTGGCATTGGTCCGCCCTGCCCTGGTCGTCGCCCTCGGTGCGACCGCCGCCCGCGCCGTCCTCGGCCGCGCTACCGCGATCGAAAAGAATCGCGGGCGCATCATTGCCGGCGCCCAGGCGAAGACTCCTCTCGATGCCGACCTGCTCGTAACCGTGCATCCTTCGTTCCTGTTACGCGTGCCGGAGGAGGATCGTGACGAGGCCTACGAGCGCTTCGTCGCCGACCTCAAGCTCATCCGGCCCTACACCTCATAGCTGCATCTCCTTCGATGCCCACGTCTTGACGCTGCCGCGATGCAGGACTGCGTAGACGGCGTCGCGCAGCTCATTGGCTTCCGCCGACGTCAGCGTGCGCTCCAGGTCGCGGATGAGCAGCCGCAGCAACACGTTCTTCTGACGCGACGAAATCCCCAGCCGCCGCCGCGCAGCCAGCGACAGATCGAGGTAGGAGGTCTCGGCGAGCACCTCGACCGACTCTATGCTGCCGCTCGCCGCCGCAAGGCTGGAGCGCACCTGATCGCCGAGCTCTTCCGCGCTCGCCTCCTCCGCTACCGCCACCGACAGATCGCGATAAATCGGTGGCTGCGACGACACCGGGCGATACGGCTCGAGGTCGAGCATCTGCGCCTGAATGCGCGGGTCGACCGAGCGCAGCGCCCGAATGTCCTCCACGCCTTTGCGCAGCATCAGCATGCGATCGAGCCCGATGCCCATCGCCAGCCCCGTGCAATCGGCGAGTCCCGCCGCGGCGAGAATGTCGGGATGCGCACGGCCGCATTCGAGGATCTCGACCCAGCGGCCCTGAACGTTGCCGTGCACCTCCAATCCATCGAGCGTGTATGGATGCACGGCCGGTACGAGCTGCAGCGGCACGCCGGGCAACATCGCAGCCGCGACGCGCTCGATCATCGCGACCAGGTCGTCGCGCGTCAGCGGCCGTCGCACGATTCGCCACAGGTCGAGCTGGTGCGGCTCGCCGACGTGCAGACGATCGATGGAATCGCGCCGATAGGTGAGCCCGGGGCACGCGATCAGCACGTCGTCGTAGCGACCCGGCGCGATCATGCGCAGCGCGCGCGGAATCATCGCAGAGGTCTGCGTGCGTAACAGGAGCTCGGGCGTCAGGTAGCGCGTGTAGCGCGCATCGCGCGAGGCGCCGTCGGGCGGATAACCCAGATCGTCGTAGTTGTCGCTGACCGGAACGAGCGGCGGCGCACGATGCACGACGACCGGACAGTTCCACGCTGCGCGCAAGGCATCGAGTGCATGCTGCACCAGCAGCTGCATCGCGTGCGGGCCAAGCGCTGCATCGGTGAGATCGCGCAGCGCCAGCAGGCGACCGTAGGAATGTGAATCGAGAAGTTGCGTAGCCATGTCGACACCTGTGAAAAGTTCGGTTCAGGGCGCTGCCCGCAGGCAGCGGACGAATGCGAACCCCCGGACCGGTCAGGCGGTCAGGACTACGCGAGGTGGCTGGAAAACGCTGGGAGTTAGCTGCGCACGATCGCGACGCCCGACGCCTGGAACAGGCCGGGGTCGGTAAATCGAAAAGCGAATCGGTGTGCGCAGGAAAGAGACATGGTCCGAATGTAGCGTCAGGCAGGCCGGAAGTCGAGCCGGCTGACCGACGGCACGCAAAAAATATCGATGGGTGTCGAGCGACCCCGCAACACCAGCGCGGGCAGCGCCAACGCGCCGATGCTCACGCCGTGCGCGTCGAGCGAATGCTTGACCGCATCCGAGAACAGCATCTCTCCTGCTCGGGCGCGCTGGCCGAGACGCGAGGCGACGTTCACGGTGTCACCGATGATCGTGTAGTTCATGTACGCGGCCGAGCCGACGTTGCCGGCGATCACTTCGCCGACGTTGATGCCGATACCCAGGCCCGTGTCGACCTGATAGCGCTCGCGCCATTGCTCCGCCAGCATCGCGAACCGGTCGAGCATGCGACGTGCCGCTGCAATCGCACGCGCGCTGCCGTCCTCCTGCTCGATCGGCACGCCGAACCCGACCATGAGACCGTCGCCGGCCATGTTGAACACGGTGCCGTCGTACTCGAAAGTGATCTCGGTCAGCAACGCGAAGAACTCGTTGAGCAGCGCCACGACCTCGACCGGATTGAGCTTCTCGGAGAGCGCCGTGAAACCGCGCATGTCCGCGAACATCACCGCCGCGCGCGTCCGCACCTGGGTCTGCGCGAACGTGAAGTCGCGCAGCTGCGGATCGGACAGGATCTTGTCGGCGAGCTTGGGTGAAATGTAGCGGCGGAAGGTGGCGCGGATCAGCTCGCGCTGCTGCACCTCGTGCGACAACTGTTCGGCCGCGAGTTGCCGGCGCGCCGCGCTGACGCGCAACAGTGCGTGGATCCGCACCAGAAACTCATCCCGTCGCACCGCAT
This sequence comes from Steroidobacteraceae bacterium, assembly GCA_044866955.1. Taxonomy (GTDB): domain Bacteria; phylum Pseudomonadota; class Gammaproteobacteria; order Steroidobacterales; family Steroidobacteraceae; genus Steroidobacter. The sequence goes on along the minus strand of JBIOUH010000200.1, from coordinate 29,929 downwards.
GAGTCAGGAAGTCGTCCACACCGGCCTCGAACGCCGCGATCCTCTGCTTCGCCGATTTCGCGATCGCGAGCAGCGGCAGCAGCACCGTGGCCGGGTTCGCTTTCAGCAGGCCGCAGATCATCGCCAGCGTCGGCGCGTCGCAATCGGCATCGATCACGAACAGATCCGGCGCTCGCCGCGCGACGCTCGCGACAACCTGATCCGGCTCGATGACGTCGTCGATGACGATGTCGGAGCCGTCGATGAGGCGCGCGAGCAGATTACGGCTTGCGGCGCCCGCGCCGATTATCAAGGTCCGAAACGTGGCCGACATCCCCCAACCCCTCGACGACTGCCGGTGAGAGCGCCGGCAGCTTCTTCTTAGTTTTTCACGAGCCCGGCAACGAACTCCTGCACCGGCATCTGCTCGAGCCGCGCACGGTCGGCGAACAGTGCCTTGACCGATTCCGTCTGCTTCGGCGCGAAGTGCTGGGCGACGGACGCCTCGAACTTCTTCACCAGCACCGGCATCCCTTCGGCGCGGCGTTTGCGGTGGCCGATCGGATAGTCGACCGCGACGCGCGGCGTCGAGCTGCCGTCGCGGAAGAATACCTGCACGGCGTTGCCGATATAGCGCTTGTCCGCTGCGTAGTAATCCTGCGTGAACTGCGTGTTCTCGCGAACCTGCATCACGCCGCGCAGCCAGTCGACGCGAGCATCGTTGGCGACGCTGTCCTCGTAGTCGGCAGCGGTGAGGCGCCCGAAGATCAGCGGGATCGCCACCATGTACTGAATGCAGTGATCGCGGTCCGCGGGATTCGCGAGCTTGCCGGTCTTGTCGATGATGCGAACGCCCGGCTCCTGCGTCTCGATCACGACCTTCTCGATCTGATCGAGCCGGCTCGCGACCTGCGGATGCAGGGTCATCGCGGCTTCGACGGCCGTCTGCGCATGGAACTCGGCCGGATATGAAATCTTGAACAGCACGTTCTCCATCACGTAGCTGCCCAGGCCCTGGTTGTAGGTCAGCGGCTTGCCCTTGAACAGCACGTCCTGGAAGCCCCAGGTCTTCGCCGTCAGCGCCGACGGATAGCCCATCTCGCCAGTCAGCGCAATCAATGCGTGGCGCACAGCGCGGCTGGTTGCATCACCCGCTGCCCAGCTCTTACGCGAGCCGGTGTTCGGTGCATGCCGATACGTTCGCAGTGCACCGCCATCGATCCACGCGTTCGACACTGCGTTGATCACTTGGTCGCGCGTGCCGCCGAGCATCGTGGTCGCGACAGCTGTCGACGCAATGCGCACGAGCAGGACGTGATCGAGTCCGACGCGATTGAAGCTGTTTTCGAGCGCCGTGACGCCCTGGATCTCGTGCGCCTTGATCATGGCGGTGAGTACGTCACGAACGACCATGCCCTTCTTGCCCTGCGCAGCGTTGCGACGCGAGAGATAGTCCGCGACCGCGAGGATTGCGCCGAGATTGTCCGATGGGTGACCCCACTCCGCAGCAAGCCAGGTGTCGTTGAAGTCGAGCCAGCGGATCATCGCGCCGATATTGAAAGCGGCCTGCACCGGATCGAGCTCGTACGAAGTGCCCGGCACGCGCGCACCCCCCGGCAGCACGGCGCCCGGCACGACCGGCCCCATCAGCCTGGTGCATGCCGGGTATTGCAGCGCCTGGAAGCCGCAGGCGAGCGTGTCCATCAGGCAGTAATACGCGGTCTCGTAGGCCGCCTTGCTATCGATGCGATACGACAGTGCGTAGTCGGCGATATCGGTGAGAACCTTATCGGGCGCGGGACGTTCGGCGGATTTGTAATCGTGGGACGACATGTGGGCGCTACTTTCTCTCGTCACTTTCTTTCGTCGAGGGGGACGAACTGCAGGTTCTCGGGGCCGGTGTAGTTGGCGCTCGGGCGGATGATCTTGCCGTCGATGCGCTGCTCGATCACGTGCGCCGCCCAGCCGGTCGTGCGTGCGATGACGAACAACGGGGTGAACATCGCGGTCGGCACACCCATCTGGTGATAGGACACGGCCGAGTACCAGTCGAGGTTCGGGAACATGTTCTTCGCCTGCTTCATGACGGCTTCGAGGCGCTCGGCGATCGAGTACATCTTGGTGTCGCCGCTCCCCTCCGCGAGCCCGCGCGCCACCTTCTTGATGACCTCGTTGCGCGGGTCGGAAATCGTGTAGACCGGATGGCCGAAGCCGATGATCACTTCCTTGTTCGCGACGCGCGCGCGGATGTCCTGCTCCGCTTCGTCAGGCGTCTCGTAGCGCTGCTGGATCTCGAACGCGACTTCGTTCGCGCCGCCGTGCTTGGGCCCGCGCAGCGCACCGATCGCGCCGCAGATCGCCGAGTAGATGTCGGCGCCGGTGCCGGCGATCACACGCGCGGTGAACGTCGAGGCATTGAACTCGTGCTCGGCGTACAGGATCAGCGAGGTGTGCATCGCGTGCACCCATTCGCGCGACGGCCTATCGCCGTGGAGCAGATGCAGGAAGTGGCCACCGATCGAGTCGTCCTCGCTCTGCACGTCGATGCGCCTGCCGGCGTGGCTGTAGTGATACCAGTACGTCAGCATCGAACCGAGGCTTGCGATCAGCCGGTCTGCGATATCGCGTGCGCCGGCCGTGCTGTGATCGTCTTTCTCCGGAAGCACGCAGCCGAGCGCGGAAACGCCGGAGCGCATCACGTCCATCGGATGGCTGGCCGCCGGCAGCTGCTCGAGAACTCCGCGCACCGCGGCCGGCAAGCTGCGCAGCCGCACCAGTTTCTGCTTGTACGCCGCCAGCTCTGCGTGGTTGGGCAGCTTGCCGTGGATCAGCAGATACGCGATCTCCTCGAACTGCGAGCTCATCGCAAAGTCGAGGATGTCGTAACCGCGGTAGTGCAGATCGTTGCCCGTTCGCCCGACGGTGCACAGCGCGGTGTTGCCGGCGACCACGCCGGACAGCGCGACCGACTTCTTCGGCTTGAAGCCGGGAGTTGTTTCGCTCATGACTGGGATTGCCTTCCGAACAGGTCGTCGAGCTTCTGCTCGTATTCGTGATAGCCGAGCACTTCGTACAGCTCGGCGCGCGTCTGCATCGTGTCGATTGCGCTCTTCTGCGTGCCCTGCGTGCGGATCGCGGCATACGCCTTTTCCGCTGCGCGGCTCATAGCGCGGAATGCAGACAGCGGATAGAGCACGAGGCCGACGCCGACCGAGGCGAGCTCGGCGACAGTGAACAGCGGGGTCTTGCCGAATTCGGTGATGTTGGCGAGCACCGGCGCGCGGACCGCGCTGGTGAACTGCCGGTACTCATCGAGTGTTACCAGCGCCTCGGCGAAGATCATGTCGGCGCCGGCTTCGACGTAGCGCTGCGCGCGCTCGATCGCGGCGGCCTGCCCTTCGACGGCATGCGCATCGGTGCGCGCCATGATGACGAACGAATCGTCGTCGCGGCCGTCGACCGCAGCCTTGATGCGATCCGCCATCTCCGCTGCGCCGACCAGCGCCTTGCCCGGGCGATGGCCGCAGCGCTTCGCCTGAACCTGGTCTTCGAGATGCATGCCGCCCGCGCCGGCCCGGGTCAGCTCCCGCGTCGTGCGGGCGATGTTGAACGCGGCGCCCCAGCCGGTGTCGGCATCGACCAGCAGCGGCAGCTCGCTCGCACCCGCGATGCGTCGCACGTCCTCACAGACGTCGTTGAGACTGGTGATGCCGAGATCGGGAAGTCCGAAGGAGGCGTTGGCGACGCCGGCGCCCGACAGGTACAGGGCGCGAAACCCGGCGCGCTGTGCCAGCAGCGCAGAGTATGCGTTGATTGCACCGACGACCTGCAGGGGTCGCTCTTCTGCTACGGCTGCCCGCAGCCGGGCGCCAGCCGGAATCGTCATTCGCTCTCCAGAAGCCTCGCGTGAATGGCGGCGCGCATCGTAAACGAAAACGGGCTGGACGGCACGGCCGCCCAGCCCGTCAATTTCCGCTCATGGCGGCCTTTAGGCCGTCGCGACCTGGATGCGGCGCGGCTGTGCCTTCGGCTGCTTCGGAATGGTCACTTCGATGATGCCGTTGCGGCCCGTCGCATGCACGCCCGCTGCGTCGACGGTATCGGGCAGCGTGAAGCGCCGGTGGAAGCGACCGTGCGAGCGCTCGATGCGGCTGCGCTGCACGTCCTTGCCCGCCGCGTCCTTGACGCGCTCGCCGCTGAGGCTCAGCACGCCCTTGTCCAGCGTGATCTCGATCGCGGCGACGTCGACGCCGGGGACGTCGAGCTTCAGGACGAAGCGATCCGCGAATTCCTCGATGTCGGCCTGCGGAATCCAGTCGGCGGTGGCGGCGGAAGTTGCCGCGTCGCGGTCGAGCTGGCCGTCGAACAGACGATTGAACTGGCCGTGCAGCTGGTTGAGCACGCTCCACGGCTCATAGCGAATGAGTGTCATAGGTCCGATCTCCATGCAATGTAAACCTGTAGCCGATACATAGGGCGGGCCGTTTTTATTTCAAGGCGGGACTTCGTAGACTGCACGCACGATGCCTGCCCCGCGCCTTGCTGCCCTGCTCGTGCTGATCCCCGCGATGATGTCCGCGACCGTCATGGCCGCCGCGCCGAAGTACTACGACGTCACGTACCGGGCGCACTTCCGCCCCGACGCCGGCGTCGTCGACGTGGAGATCGCGCTCAGCGGCGAGCGTCTGCCGAGCCGCATCGTTCTGAAAGTCGACTCGCGCCGGCACAGGAAATTCACCTCTCCGGATCCGCTGCAGATCGAGCCGTCGCACGTGACGTGGCAGCCGCAGGGTCACGCCGCGCGTCTGCGCTATGAGTTCGTCGTCGATCACCAGCGCTCGCCGCAGCACTTCGATTCGCGCATGACCGCCGACTGGGCGATCCTCCGTGCGGAGAAGATGGTGCCGCGCGCGAGCGCAACGGCGCGGCGCAGTCTGCGTTCGCGCGCCACGCTCGAATTCGAGCTACCCAAGGGGTGGGCAGTTGCCACGCCGTACGGCTCGGTCGGCGAGCTGCGCTACTCGTTCGACGATCCCAAGCGCCGCTTCGATCAACCTGCGGGCTGGCTGCTCGCGGGCAAGATCGGCAGCCGCAATGAAAAAATTGCCGATGTCCGGGTCGTGGTCGCAGCTCCGGTCGGGGACAGCGCACGCCGCCAGGACACGCTGACGTTTCTGAGATTCACCCTACCGCGGATCCAGGAAGTGTTCCCGGACTTGCCGCCTCGATTGCTGATCGTCACGGCCGGCGACCCGATGTGGCGCGGCGGTCTGTCGGGCCCCGCGTCGCTGTTCGTGCATTCGGACCGTCCGCTGATCAGCGAGAACCGCACCAGCACGCTGCTGCACGAGTTCGTGCACATCGCGCTCGGCATTCGCGGCGACGAGGAAAGCGACTGGATCGTCGAAGGGCTCGCCGAGTTCTATTCGCTCGAAACGCTGCGCCGCTCCGGCAGCATCAGCGCGCAACGACACAAGGAAGCGGTGCGCCGCCTGGCGCAATGGGCGAAGCGCTCGACGACGCTGTTCGGGAAAAGCTCGACCGGCGCGACGACCGCACGCGCGGTGATGGCGCTACGTGCCGCCGATGCGGAGATCCGCAGCGCGACGGGAGGCAAGGCGAGCCTCGACGATGTCGCACGCAAGCTCGCGAGCGAAGGCGGAACTGTGAGCCTGGTGCGCCTGCAGAAGGTCGCGCAGGACGTCGCCGGCCGGCCGGTGCATGCGCTGGAACGCGAGCAGCTATCGAAGCCGATCAGCGCGCCGACTGCTGGACGAGACGGGTAATCTGCATCGCCGTCTCCAGCGCCCGCAGGCCATCCTCGCCGCTCACGACCGGCGGCACGCCGTCGCGGACCGACTGCAGAAATGCTTCGATCTCCGCTCGCAGCGCATCGCCCTGATCGAACGAGTCCTCTTCGATCGACACCTGCGCCGGCGATTCCACGGGGGCTGCGTCCTTCTTGCGGATCACCGTCAGGATCTTCTGCTGCAGATCGATCGACAGGTAGGCGTCGTCCTGGAAAATGCGCAGCTTGCGCTCCTGCTTCATGCTGATGCGGCTGGCGGTCGTGTTGGCGACGCAGCCGCCTTCGAAGCGGATACGCGCATTGACGATGTCGATCTCGCCTGAGAACACGCTCGCGCCGACCGCGTCGATGCTCTCGATCGGCGCGCCGACCAGCTCCTGGATCAGATCGATGTCGTGAATCATCAGGTCGAGCACGACGCTCACGTCGGTGCCGCGCAGCTTGAAGGGCGCGAGCCGATGCGACTCGACGAATCGCAGCTGCTTCAGCCGGCCGGCGGCCGCGAGGATCGCCGGATTGAAGCGCTCGAGATGGCCGACCTGCAGCGTGCAGCCGTGCGCACGTGCGACGGCGATGAGATCACGCGCCTCGTCGACTGTGGTTGCGATCGGCTTCTCGACGAGCACGTGAATCCCATGCTCGAGGAGTGCACGGCCGATCGGATGATGCAGCGGCGTCGGCACCGCGAGACTGACTGCGTCCACTTTGTCGAGGATCTCGCGATAGTCGCTCACCGCGGCCACACCCAGCTCCGCTGCGACTTTGGACGCAGCGTCCGCATTCGCATCGACCACCGCCACGAGTTTCGACTGCGAGAGCTGCGCGTACTTCTGTGCGTGAAAGCGTCCCAGGTAGCCCACGCCGATCACTGCCGTGCGCGTTGGAGCTCGTGCGTCAGGCGCTGCTGTCATCTGTGCTCCGCATCCTCGTCTGCATGGCGCGCGATGATATCCTCAATTCATGAACCGACCCGTTGCCGCGCCGCCCGGCGCACACACCGACGATGCCGACGACGTCGTTGCCGCCAGGCCGGCTCGTCGGCGCGCGCGCTTCGAGTTGATCTTCGCGGGCATCTGGCTGGCTGTCGGACTGCTCCTGCTGCCGGCGCTGATCTTCACCGTCGGCGGCTCGCTGCTCGGGCCGTACGGCGACAATGGCGGACTCGGCCGCTTCTACGGCGATTTCTTCGGCGATCTGGCCGAGCCGTCGGTGCGCGCCTGGGCGATCGCGCTCGGACCGCTGGTGCTGATCTCGATCCTGCGCCTCATTTTCGTGGGCGCGGGGCGCGAGCCCGAAAAGCCGCGCGACCAGGACGACGAACTACGCCCTGCGCCTCCCCGCCGCCATGCTCCCGAGGATCACCGTCGCGTCGAGCCGCGCGTCAGCGGCGATTGATCACGACTCTCGTCCCTGTAGTGTGAACGACCTCACAATTCCCGCGATTGGGTGTTTCCCCGCGCGCGCGCGCGTGTAATCCTGCGGCTCACAAGAAGAAAAGATCCTGTTGATTTGGTTGTATTTCGGGAAGCAAGGTCATGTGGTTCGCCAAATGGTTTGGCGGGCGAAACGAGGTCGAAGATACGGACGAGCCGGCGCGCTTTGCGGCGCCTGCGACTCCCGCCCCTCAGCAGTCCGCCACGACAGTTGTCCGCACAAAGAAGGCTCCGGCCGGCAGCGGCTTCGATCCGTACAACAGCGGCTCGTTCGAGCGGCGCAACGCCTGGGAGAGAGTCAGCAAGCGCTGACTCCCAGAGCCTGATCGGCTGATTTACCCGGGAGCCGTACAGCCTTTTGGGGGTTTCCCCCATGTCCCCGTACTCATCGCGGCCAGTAAATAGCCGTTATGCCCGCGATCACCAGCCACATGCCGACGTGCGCCACCCAGCGCCAGCGCCGGTCCTTGAGCATGCCGAGCAGACTCGCGCCGGAGACGCCTGCCAACAGCGCAAACAGTGCGCTGCTGCGAACCAGGACAGGAAATTCCGCGCGCATCTGCGGATACTCCCCCTGCAGCACCAGAAAGATCACGAGGACGCCGACCAGGCCGAAAGTGATGGCGGCGGCCGAACCGAAGACGATTGCGTTCAGGACGGCGAGCGGGCGCATGCTTGGCTCCGGTGAGCATCGGCCCGCGCCGCAGACCTGCCTCCAGCGCGGCCGCCGGGCCGTACTTGATCCAAGCCCTGCCTGTCTCTAGCCTTGCCCATAGATACGATTTGAAGTGCGAATCCGGGAACCTGTCGCCGCACGCCGAAATCTCTATATCGGTGCCGCTCGACGTCCGCAGATGAGGGTGTGAAACAGTGTATCAGTCGCCGAATCAGTCTCCCTTGGCCGATCCCGCCCGCAAACCGGCCCGCCCCCGCCGCGCCACGCTGCTGTTCAGCCTGCCGGCATTGCTGGTCGTCTGCGGTCTGCTCGCCGGTACGGCGCAGGCGCCGGTCGCCAAGGCAGTCGCGACTGCCGACACCCAGGATCTGTCTCCCACCGAGCGCCAGCGGCGCGTCAGCAAGCTCGTCAGCAACGTGATCGAGCGCTCGCACTATCGTCAGTCGCCAATCAACGATCCGGTGTCGGCTCTGGTGCTGGACCGCTTCATCGAGCAGCTCGACGGCTCGCGCAGCTATTTCCTCGCCAGCGACATCGCCGACTTCGAACGCTTCCGCTACCAGCTCGACGACGCCGTCGTCGCCGGTCAGCTCGAGCCCGTGTTCACGATCTTCAACCGCTTCCAGACACGCAACCGCGAGCGCGTCGCCTACGCGTTGCAGCTGCTCAAGTCGGAACCCGACTTCACGGTGGACGAGACGTTCGAGTTCGACCGCACCAAGGCGCCCTGGGCGAAGACCAGCGAGGAGCTGAACGAGATCTGGCGCAAGCGCGTCAAGAACGACGCCGTGTCGTTGATGCTGACCGAGAAGACCTGGCCGGAAGCGCGCGACGTCCTGCAGAAGCGCTACGAGCGCGTGCTGAAGCGCACCGAGCAGGTTACGAGCGACGACATCTTCGAAGTATTCATGAACGCGTTCGCACACGTGTTCGATCCGCATTCCAGCTACTTCTCGCCGCGCAACTCCGAGGAGTACCGCATCCAGATGAGCCTGTCGTACGAGGGCATCGGCGCATCGCTGAACCTGGTCGACGACTACGTCACCGTGCTGAACATCCTGCCCGGCGGCGCCGCGGCGGTGGACGGCTCGCTGAAGGCCAACGACCGCATCCTCGCGGTGGGTGAAGGCAAGAACGGCAAATTCGTGGACGTGGTCGGCTGGCGTCTCGACGACGTCGTGCAGATCATCCGCGGCAAGGTCGGCACGACGGTGCGGCTGCAGATTCTGCCGGCCGGCGCAGCGCCGGGTTCGCCGGAAACCGAGCTGGCGCTCACGCGCAGCAAGGTCACTCTCGAAGCGCAAGCTGCGCAGAAGGAAGTGCGCAAGATCAAGCGCGGCGACCATGAGGTGCCGATCGGCGTCATCAACGTGCCGAGCTTCTACCAGGACTTCGAGGCGAAGTCCTCCGGTGCCAAGGACTACCGCAGCACCACGCGCGACGTGCGCAAGCTCATCGATGAGCTGAAGGACAAAGATCACATCGAAGCGCTGATCATGGATCTGCGCGGCAACGGCGGCGGCCATCTCACCGAAGCCACCGCGCTCTCCGGTCTGTTCATTCCGGGCGGCCCGATCGTGCAGCTGCGTGAGACCGGCGGCCGCGTCGAAGTCCTCGACGATCCCGAGCCGACCATCGCGTGGGACGGCCCGCTGATCGTGCTGGTCGACCGCTTCAGCGCCTCGGCTTCGGAAATCTTCGCCGGCGCGATCCAGGACTACGGCCGCGGCCTGATCGTCGGTCAGCAGACCTACGGCAAGGGCTCGGTGCAGAACCTGTATCCGCTCGATCGCTATGCGCTGGGCCCGGACCCGGGCTTCGGCCAGCTCACCGTCACGATCGGCAAGTACTACCGCGTCACGGGCGAGAGCACCCAGCACCGCGGCGTGCAGCCTGACATCTCCATGCCGACCGCGATCAGCACCGAGGAAGTCGGCGAGAGCACCCGCGAGAGCGCGCTGCCTTGGGATCGCATCCGCCCGGTCGAGTTCGGCCGCGAGTCGCAGCTTTCCCAGGCGGTGCCGACACTCGAGCACTCGCACGAGGAGCGCATCGCCGCCGATCCGGACTTCCGGCTGCTGCTCGCCGATCTCGACTCGTTCGAGAAGGTGCGCACGCAGAAAACGCTGTCGCTCAACCTCAAGACGCGCATTGCCGAGCGTGAAACCCTGGAAAAAGAACGCATGGCTCGCGAAAACGAGCGGCGCACCGCACGCGGGCTGAAACCTTTGAACTCACTGACCGATCTCAATGGCGCCGAGCCGCCGGATGCCGTGCTTTCGGAGACGGCGGAAATCGCAGCGGACCTCAGCGGGATGAAAGGTGTGTTCCTGACGCGCCTGAAGCCCGATGCGGAACGCCCGGCAACGCCGAACTGAACGGTCCTGAGCCGCCCGTTCAGGGCGGTTACTCAGGGATGAGCTGGTGTTGTAGTTGACTACAACACCAAACACTCCTACTATGCGGCCACCTCGCAGCGGGATTGCTGCACGTACGCCTGGCACGTCCATGTTGAACATAACGAATTCGGCGGGATTACCGCGTCGTATGGGGCGATTAGCGGCCCTTTCGCTGCTGATCGGGGTCTGCGCTCTAACGCTGAATGGCTGCGGCAAGGGTGCCGCCAAGGAGGCCGCAGACACCGCCACGGCCTCAATTCCAGTGCAGGTCGACCGCCCCTCGCGCGGGGAAATGCTCTCCGTGTACGCAGGCACGGCGCCCTTGCAGGCCGATCAGGAAGCCACGGTCGTCGCCAAGGTCGGCGGCGAAGTTCGCGAGATCCTGGTCGAGGAAGGCGACATCGTGAAGTCCGGGCAGGTGCTCGCGCGCCTCGACGGCGATCGCCTGCGCTTCGAGCTGCAGCAGACCGAAGTGAATCTGGCCAAGCTCGAGCGCGAGTACAAGCGCACGGTCGAGTTGCTCAGCCGCAAACTCGTCTCCGCCTCTGCCGTCGACAACGCCCGCTCCGAAATGGAGTGGCTGAAAGCCGCCCGCGACCTGGCCCAGCTCAATCTCGGTTACACGGAGATCCGCGCGCCCATCGCCGGCGTGGTATCCGCCCGCCACATCAAGGTGGGCAACACGATCAACGTCAACGACCGCACGTTCCAGGTCACCGATCTCGATCCGCTGATCGCCGAGGTGCACGTGCCGGAGCGTGAGTTCGCGAAGCTGCGGCCCGAGCAGGCTGCGACGATCCTCGTCGACGCGCTCGCCGGTGCGAATTTCGTGGGACGCGTCCAGCGCATCAGCCCGACGCTCGATCCCGCGACGGGCACGTTCAAGGCCACGATCGAGGTGCTCGATCCGAAGCGCCAGCTCAAGCCGGGCATGTTTGCGCGCGTCGGCATCGTGCTCGAGCGTCGCAGCGCGGCGCTGCGCATCCCGCGCGGCGCGATCGTCGAAGCCGAAGGCGCACCCACCGTGTTCGTCGCAAACGGCGACAAAGCCGAACAGCGCAGCATCAAGACCGGCCTGACGAACGCCGGCCTCATCGAAGTCATCGAGGGTCTCAGCGGCGACGAGCGCATCGTGATCGTCGGCCAGAACGGTCTGAAGTCCGGCAGCTCGATCCGTCTGATCGAAGAGCCCGGACGCGCGGCCGTCGCGGAACGCAAGTCCGAAGCGAGCTGACCTCGATGAACATCGTCGAGTTTGCGATCCGTCGGCGCGTAACGATCCTGATGCTGACGGTGGCGCTGCTGCTGTTCGGCGTCGTCTCACTGCTGCGGCTGAAGGTCGACCTGCTGCCCGACCTCTCCTACCCCACCCTCACGGTGCGCACCGAGCTGCCGGGCTCGGCGCCGCTGGAAGTCGAGAACCTCATCACTCGGCCGGTCGAGGAAGCCGTCGGCATCATCCGTAACGTGCGCCACGTGCGCTCTGTGTCGCGCTCTGGGCAATCGGACGTGACGCTCGAGTTCGCGTGGGGCACCGACATGGACCTCGCCGGCATCGATGTGCGCGAGAAGCTCGACCTGCTGCAGCTGCCGCTGGAAGCGAAGCGTCCGCTGCTGCTGCGCTTCGATCCCGCCAGCGAGCCGGTGATGCGGCTTGCATTGGCCGACAAGTCGACCGCCAGTACTGCGGAGGCGGCGCAGGCCCGGCTGCTCGATCTGCGCCGCTTCGCCGAAGACCGGCTCAAGCCCGAGCTGGAATCGGTGGAGGGCTCGGCGGCCGTGAAGGTGAGCGGCGGCTACGAGGACGAGATCCAGATTTACGTCGACCAGCAGAAGCTCGCGCAGCTCGGCCTGTCGATCGACGCCATCACGCGTCGTGTACGCGCCGAGAACGTCAACCTTTCCGGCGGGCGGCTCGAGCAAGGCACGCAGCGCTTCCTGGTGCGCACGCTCAACGAGTTCCAGTCGATCGACCAGATGGCGAACGCGATCATCGCGACGGTCGGCGGCAGGCCGGTCTACCTGCGGGACGTCGCACGCGTCGCGCACGGTCACAAGGATCGCGAGGCGATCACGCGAGTCAATGGGCGTGAATGCATCGAGCTCGCGGTCTACAAGGAAGGCGACGCCAACACCGTGCAGCTCGCGACCGGTGTGCGCGCGAAGCTGAGCCAGATCGAAAAGGCTTTCCCGGCGCAGGCCGAGACCGTCACGGTGTATGACCAGTCGCGCTTCATCGGTGCCGCGATCGGCGAGGTCAAGTTCGCGGCCGTACTGGGCGGCCTGCTCGCGATCATTGTCCTGTATCTGTTCCTGCGTGACGCCCGCACGACGTTCATCACCAGCGTTGCCATCCCGGTTTCGGTGGTCGGCACCTTCATGCTGATGTACATGTCCGACCTGTCGCTGAACATCATGTCGCTCGGCGGCCTGGCGCTGGCGGTCGGCATGCTCGTCGACAATGCCGTGGTCGTCCTCGAAGCGATCGTGCGCAAGCGCGAGCACGGGCATTCGCGCGTCGAGGCGGCGCAGCTCGGCACGCGGGAAGTGTCGACCGCGGTGACGGCCGCCACGCTGACTTCGGTCGCGGTGTTCTTCCCGATGGTGTTCATCTCCGGCATCGCGGGCCAGCTGTTCAAGGATCAGGCGCTGACGGTCACGTACTCGCTGCTGCTGTCGCTTGCGGTGGCGCTGACTCTGGTGCCGATGCTGGCTGCGGGCGGCAGGTCGGAGGAACAAGGCGACACGACGACTGCAGAAAGCAAGCCGCTCGGCCGCATCGCGAGGGCACTGTCGACTGCGCTCGCCGCGATCGGACGCGTTGCCGCATTGATTTCACGCACCCTGGAGCGACTGCTCCGCCCCGCCGTGAATGCTACGCAAGCGCTGTATTCACTCTGCGAGGGGTTGTATCCGCCCGCGATCCGCTGGGCGCTCGAGCATCGAATCAAGGTGCTCGGCGGCGCGCTCGCCTTGTTCCTGGTGACGATGCTGATCGTGCCGCAGCTCGGCAGCGAGCTGGTGCCGCAGATCTCGCAGGGCGAGTTCAACATCGACCTGCGCCTCGCCGCCGGCACGCCGCTCGAAGTGACCGACCAGGCCGTATCGCGCGTACAGATGTCGAGCGAGCAGCTGCCGAACCTCGCCCTCTCCTATGCCGTCGCCGGCACCGGCAACCGTCTGGACGCAAACCCGGTCGATGCGGGCGAGAACACCGGCCGCGTGAGCGTCACGCTCGGTCACGGCGCGACTCGCGCAGACGAAGAACGCGCAATCGCCCAGCTGCGAACCTCACTGCAGCAGATGCCCGGCGTGCAGCATCAGTTCAGCCGTCCGAGCCTGTTCGCGCTCTCGACGCCGCTCGAGGTCGTGATCACCGGCTACGACCTCGACCGTCTCGCGCAGGCCGCCGATGGCGTGCACACGCGCATGCTGTCCAATCCGCTGTTTCGCGACGTTCGCTCGACCGTCGAAGCCGGCAATCCCGAAATCCAGATCGTGTTCGACCAGGAGCGCGCGACGCAGCTCGGCCTGGCGGTTCGCGACATCGCCGACCGCGTCGTGCAGAGCGTGCGCGGTGAAGTCGCTACACGCTACCGGCTCAACGACAAGAAGATCGACGTGCTCGTGCGCAGCGTCGACACGCACTCGGCGTCGATCGAGGAGATTCGCCGCCTGATCGTGAATCCCGGCAGCGAGCGGCCAGTGCCGCTGATTGCAGTCGCCGACGTGACGCTCGCCAGCGGCCCGGCGGAAATTCGCCGCATCGGCCAGGAGCGCGTCGCCATCGTCTCCGCGGACGTCGACGGCGCAGATCTCGGCACCGGCGTCGCGGAGCTCCAGCGCATCCTGCTGACGACGACGCTGCCCCCGGGAGTGACCGCCTACATCTCCGGCCAGAGCGAAGAGATGCGCGACTCGTTCGCGTCGCTCCAGCTCACGCTGGTGCTCGCAGTGTTCCTCGTCTATCTCGTGATGGCTTCGCAGTTCGAGTCGCTGGTTCATCCGTTCGTGATCCTGCTGACGATTCCCCTCGCGGTCATCGGCGCCGTGTGGGCCCTGTGGCTCACTGGCACGACCGTCAACGTGGTCGCATACATCGGCCTCATCATGCTGGCGGGCATTGTCGTCAATCAGTCGATCGTGCTGATCGACGCAGTGAACCAGGCCCGCGCGCGCGGCCTCGACAAGGTCGACGCGATCGTCGCGGCCGGCCGTGCCCGACTGCGACCGATCCTGATCACGAAGCTGACGACGATCCTCGGCCTCGTCCCGATGGCGATCGGTCTTGGCGAAGGCGCAGAGCTGCGCGCGCCGATGGCGATCACGGTGATCGGCGGCGTCACGCTCACGACCTTCCTCACGCTGCTAGTCATCCCCGTCGTGTACTCGGTCATGGATCGAAAGGTGTATGCGCCGACGCCTGACGTCGCGCCCGCCTCGACCGGGGGCTGACGCATGCTCCACACGAGCATCGCCCTGAAGCGCCCGGTGACGACCGCTATGACGTTCATCGCGCTGATCGTCATCGGCATGATCTCCGTGCAGCTGCTGCGGCTGGAAGAATTTCCGGACGTCACCTTCCCGGGCATGCAGGTGATCATCCCCTACCCCGGCTCCACGCCGGAGGAAGTCGAGCAGCTCATCACGCGGCCCGTCGAAGAGGCGCTCTCGACGCTCGCCGGCATCGAGGAGCTGCGCTCGCGCTCCGAAGCCGAGCAGGCGACGTTCCAGATCCAGTTCGACTGGGGCCGCGACATTGACGCCGCGGCTTTCGACGTGCGCACGAAGCTGGACTCGATCCGCTCGGAGCTGCCGGCCGGCGCCGACCGGATTCTCGCATTCTCGTTCAACGCGTCCGATCAGCCGGTCGTCGTGGTCCGCATCTCGGCCGACCAGGACCTCACCGATCAGTACGACTCGCTCGAACGCTACCTCAAGCGGCCGCTCGAGCGCGTGCCGGGTGTGGCACGCGTCGAGCTGCAGGGCGTCGTGCCGCGCGAGGTTCGTATCCTCATCAACGCAGGGCGCATGGCCGCGCACAACATCGATGTGCAGCAGCTCGCAACGCTGCTGCAGAAGAGCAATTTCTCCGTCAGCGCCGGCGAGATCACCGAACAGGGTCAGCGCTTCAGCATCCGCCCGATCGGCGAGTTCCGCTCGCTCGACGACATCCGCAACCTGCGCGTCACCTCCGCGGTGCGGCTCGCCGACATCGCCGACGTCGCACTGGTCGCGCCAGAGCTGGAGATGGGCCGGCATCTCGACAATCGCCCGGCGGTCGGCCTCGACGTGTTCAAGACGACGCAGGCGAACGTGGTCGAGACAGTCGACGCGGTGCTCAAGGAGATCGAGCGCGCCCGGACGCTGCCGCAGCTGCAGGGCATCAGCATCATCGTGATCGGCAACCAGGCCGAGAGCATCCGCAACTCGCTCGGTGACCTGCGCGACGCCGGCCTGATCGGACTGGTGCTCGCGATCGCCGTGCTGTTCTTCTTCCTGCGCGACTGGCCGATGACCGCGATTGTCGCGCTCGCAGTACCCGGCTCACTGCTGATCACGCTTGCAGCGCTGTACTTCCTCGGGCTGACGCTCAACATCTTCTCGATGATGGGGATGATGCTGGCGATCGGCATGCTGGTCGACAACGCGGTGGTGATCACCGAGAGCGTGTTCCGGCATCGTCAGCTCAAGCCTGCCGATCCGCTCGGCGCGACGTTGCGGGGCGTGCGCGACGTCGGCGTCGCGACCCTTGCCGGCACGCTGGCCACGATCATCGTCTTCGTACCGCTGGTGTTCGGCTCGCCGAGCGAGATCACGATCCTGATGAAGCACGTCGCGATTCCAATCGTGATCGCGATGGTCGCCTCGCTCCTCGTCGCGCAGACGATCATCCCGATGCTGAGCGCGCGTATCAACGCGCCGCTCGCCATCGCCAGCGGCTCGTTTCTCGGCCGCCTGCAGAATCGCTATGCGGCTGCCCTGCAGTGGGTGCTGGCCAACCCCGGCAAGACCGGCCTGGCGCTGATCGTCATCATCGCTTCGCCGGTCGCGCTGTTCGCGACCAAGGCGCTCAAGGTCGATCCGTTTCCGCAGGACGCCGGACGCGGCCTGTTCCTCGACTATCACCTCAAGGGCACGCATCCGCTCGAACAGGTCGAACAGGCAGTGGATCGCATCGAAGCGTACCTGCTCGCCAACCGCGAGCGCTTCGACATTCAGAGCGTGTACTCGCGCTACGACACGACGAGCGCGCAGACGCTGCTGCAATTGACGCCGCGGGACGCAGCCCGGGTGCGCTCCAAGGACGTGATGCAGTGGGTCGCCGACGAGATGCCGGAAATTCTCATCGGCGAGCCCAGCTTCCAGTTCGATCAACAAGGCCCGGGCAAGGGCTTCAGCCTGCAGCTGTCGGGCGACTCCACCGAGCGGCTCTACGAGCTGTCGTTCGAAGTTGCACGACAGCTGGCGACGCTGCCGGGCCTCGAAGGCGTGCACTCCGAAGCGCGCAGCGGCGATGAGCAAGTCCACATCGTCGTGGATCGCGACCGCGCTGCGCAGTTGAACGTTACATCAGAGATGATTGCATCGACGGTTGCGGCAGCGATGCGGGGCGACCGCCTGCGTGAGCTGCGCACTGCAGACCGCGAGGTCACGATGCGGCTGCTGTTCCGCGCCACCGACCGCCAGGCGATCGAGGATCTCGCTTCGCTGCCGATCACGCTGCCCGACAAATCGAGCGTCAGCCTCGGCTCCATCGCGACCTTCCGCGTCGAGCCCGGCGACCGCGCGGTCGAGCGCATCAACCGGCTGACCTCGGTCGTGATCGCGGGCAATCTCACGACGGGCACGACGTTCGACGAAATCAAGAAAGTTGTCGAGCCGATCATGAAGAGCTTCCCGCTGCCGCCCGGCTACACCTGGAAATTCGGGCGCGGCGCCGAGCAAAACGACGAGACCGTGCAGACGATGCTGGTCAATATCCTGCTCGCATTCGTCATGATCTACCTGGTGATGGCCGCGCTGTTCGAGTCCACGCTCCTGCCCGTCTCGATCCTGAGCTCGATCCTGTTCGCAATCGTCGGCGTGTTCTGGTTCCTGTTCGCCACGGTGACGCCGCTGACGTTCATGGCCATGATCGGCATCCTGATCCTGATGGGCGTGGTCGTGAACAACGGCATCGTGCTGGTCGCGCACATCGCACAGCTGCGCGCCACCGGCATGGAGCGCACCGCAGCCATCATTCAGGCCGGTCGCGATCGACTCCGCCCGATTCTGATGACGACTCTCACGACATTGCTGGCGATGTTGCCGCTCGCGATCGGCGATGCGCAGGTCGGCGGCGGCAGCAACGGCGGGCCCGCGTATTACCCTATGGCCCGCGCGATCATCGGCGGACTGGGATTCTCAACGCTCGTGTCGCTGCTGATCGTGCCGTCGATGTACGTGTGGCTGGACAACGCGGCGCAATGGACGAAACGCCTCGGCGGGAGTCGGGCAGCACGATCTACTGAAGCAGGGATTGATACAGGTCCCAGTAGTCGTCAACCAGCACGTTGACGCCGGCGCGGTTCCCCGTCTCCAGGCCTGACACGGGAGCGGTCGGCATCGGCAGCGTGCCGATCGAATCCGTCAGCGGCACCGTGTCGGCATCGCTGCGATAGCTGGCGCTGGCTCGAACGGCATCGGTCCGCTCTTTCAGGCCACCGAGATTCTCGTTGTCGTCCTTCATCATCGCCAGCGCGTCGCGCAGCTGCGTCATCAGCCGCGCGCATTCCGTGGGACTGCCGTAGCGCACGTCGAACAGGCGCTTCGAGGTTGTTTCCTTCGCGAGCATGGCCAGACCGCCTGCCGACATCGATGCGACGAGCTGTTGTGCGTACGCGATAACGGCGGTGTTGACCACGCGGCGGCCATCGATAGAGATGCCGGCGAACTCCGGCGGCGGTGTCTCTTCCAGGTCGGTGCGGTCGTCGGACAAGTCCGTCACCAGCATCACCGCCTGGTCCCATTGACTGCGCTCGACCTCGATCTCCTCGGCCAGGCGCCGGCGGCCGAAGTAATTCCAGAAGCCGCGCATCGCGGCGAGCTTCGCATCCATCAGCTTGAGCTGCGCTTCCAGCATGTCGGCGCGCGAGCGCGCGTCGTGGAGGCGCCGGTCGAAGTCCGAGAGCTCGCGGCGACGCGTCTGGTCGAACTCGATCAGCTGCCGGCGGTGCTCGCGATCTGTCTGCTGCTGCTTCAGTTGCGCGGCGAACCGCCCGACCCGCGCACCGGCAGCGCGCCACAACGCACGCAGTTGGAAATAGACGAGTGCATGCACCGCGATCTCGGGATTGCCGAGATATTCTTCGAGCACCTGCACCTGCTCCTTCGCCCGAGCGGTCGCCGTCTCCTGGTTGCGCAGCTGCTCCAGCAGCTTGATGCGCTCGTCCTGCAGCCGCGTCAGCTCTTTCTTGAGCTCGGCGCGATTCCAGTACAGCTGCAGCAGCCGCTCTTCCTGCGGGTCGGGCTGACCTGCGCCCGGCAGGAGCTGGCGGATGTTGCTCAGTCGATCGGAGATTGCCATGTCACTAGCGCAGGTGCGCGATTGCGGACGTGGCTCAGCGGTGGGACGAACCCGGGAAGCGGTGGCCGCGCTCGACGCAATAGTCGAGCCACTTGTTCAGCATGACGTTGCGCAACCAGCGATCGCCGAGAGCGCGCTCCAGCTGCGAGCGCAGCGCTTCGAGCAACGAGTGCCGATGCCAGCGCGCGCACGCCTGCACTTCGGCGAGCCGCGCGTCGTGATAAACGCGAATCTGCAGGTCCTGATCTGCGAGCGGTTGACCGGCGTCGTCGAATACATACGTCAGCCGAATCGTCGTCGTGTAGCGCGAGCGCTCGTCGACCGCGAGGTGCAACGCGCAGTCGCCCGCGACGCGCGAGACGTGCACGCCCTCGATGGTGTGCAGCTCAGGCACGAGCCATGCAAGGCGAATGTAGTTGCTCTCGTAAAGCGACATCAGGCTGACGAAGCTGCCCGGCCGGGCGCGCCAGCTGACTGCGCAATTCGTATCGTGTTCCAGCGTTGCCAACATGAGCCGAATATAGCACAGCGATTTTCGCGTTCGGCCAGCGGCATGAGACTTGCGTCACGATCGCATCATGGTCGCAGACGTCGTTCGAGCCCTGTTTTATCGAGAATGCGACTCGCGATCTCTTCGATCGAGCATTCGGTTGTGTTGATGCACGGAATGTCGTAGCGTCTGAAGATCGCCTCGGCCGAACGCACTTCGTACTCCACCTGCGACGGCGAGGAGTACTTGCTGTTCGGGCGCCGCTCGTTGCGGATCTGTTGCAGGCGTTCCGGCGCAATCGTCAGTCCATAGAGCTTGCGCTGCACTTTCGACAGCGCGGCCGGCAACGCGCCGGTCTCGAACTCCTCCTCGGCAAACGGGAAATTCGCGGCAAAAATGCCGTATTGCAGGGCCATGTACAGGCACGTCGGCGTCTTGCCCGAGCGCGACACGCCGATCAGCACGAGGTCGGCGCGGTCGTAGTCGCGCGTCACTGCGCCGTCGTCGTTCGCCAGTGCGAAGTTGGTCGCATTGATGCGCAGCGTGTACGCGCCAATGTCCTGCATGCCGTGCGCCTTGCCCTGCGCGCGCGAGGACTTCACCTTCAGCTCCAGCTCCAGCGGGCCGAGGAATGCGTCGAAGAAGTCGAGGAACAGACCGTTCGCGCGCTTGATTATCTCGCGCATGTCTTCCTGCACCAGCGTACTGAAGATCACTGGCCGCACACCCTCCGCGGAAGCGGTCGCATTGATCCTCCGCACCGCTTCCTCCGCCTTGTCAACCGTGGAGATAAATGGCAAAGTCACTTGTCTGAACGCGCCTCCGTCGAATTGCGTCAGCAGACTGTGACCCATCGTCTCCGCTGTCACGCCGGTCTGGTCGGATACGAAAAAAACCGTTCGTCTGTCCATCTCCGGACTGTCTCACCGGACCGGCGCCGGGATCAAGAGCCACTCTCGTCCACATGACTGCGTATACCCTTCCGTTCTCCAAGCTCGGCCGTCACGACGTCGAAACTGTCGGCGGCAAGAACTCCTCGCTCGGCGAAATGATCAGCCACCTCGCGCAGGCAGGTGTCACTGTCCCCGATGGCTTCGCCACGACCGCGCAGGCATATCGCGATTTCCTCCAGCACGAGGGCCTCGCCGAGCGCATCTCCAAGGAGCTGGCAGCGCTCGACGTCGAGGACGTCGAGAAGCTCACGACAGTCGGCGCCCGTATCCGCCAGTGGATACTCGCGACGCCGTTTCCGCCCCGGCTCGAGCAGGAGATCCTCGAATCGTTCGAGCGCATGAGCGCCGGACGCGACATCGCTGTGGCGGTTCGCTCCTCCGCGACCGCCGAAGATCTGCCCGACGCGTCGTTCGCCGGCCAGCAGGAAACGTTCCTCAACGTTCGCGGGCGCGATGCGCTGCTCAAGTGCGTCCACGAGGTATTCGCGTCACTGTTCAATGACCGCGCGATCGCCTACCGCGTGCACCAGGGCTTCGCGCACGATCAGGTCGCGCTGTCGGCGGGTATTCAGTACATGGTTCGCTCCGATCTCGGCGCGAGCGGCGTGATGTTCACGCTCGACACCGACTCGGGCTTCCGCAACGTCGTCTTCATTACATCTTCGTATGGTCTCGGCGAGACGGTCGTCCAGGGTGCGGTGAATCCGGACGAGTTCTACGTGTACAAAGCGGCGCTGCGCTCGGGCCACGCGCCGATCCTTCGCCGCACGCTCGGTGCGAAGGCGATCAAGATGATCTACGCCGCGCCGGGCTCCGCATCGCGCGTGACGACGGTCGACGTCGCAGCCGAAGATCGCCGGCGCTTCTCCGTTACCGACCAGGACCTCATAGAGCTGGCGAAACAGGCGCTCATCATCGAAGAGCACTACGGCTGCCCGATGGACATCGAATGGGGCAAGGACGGCGAAACGGGCAAGATCTACATCCTGCAGGCGCGGCCGGAGACAGTGCAGAGTCGCGCGGGCCGCACCGTGCAGCGCTTCGCGCTCAAGGGCAAGAAATCGAAAGTGCTCGCGAGCGGCCGCTCGATCGGGCAGCGCATCGGCGCCGGCCCGGCGCGCATCATCCGCGACGTCAAGGAGATGACGCGCGTGCAGAGCGGCGACGTGCTGGTGGCCGACATGACCGATCCCGACTGGGAGCCGGTGATGAAGCGCGCTGCTGCAATCGTCACCAATCGCGGCGGCCGCACCTGTCACGCTGCGATCATCGCGCGCGAGCTCGGCATTCCAGCTGTCGTGGGCTGCGGCGACGCGACCGATACGATTCGCGAGGGAGCGCCGGTCACCGTGTCGTGCGCCGAAGGCGATACCGGCTTCGTCTACGAAGGCGCGCTGCCGTTCGAGCACAAGAGCCTGGAGCTGGACGCGCTGCCGCCGATCCCGACCAAGATCATGATGAACGTCGGCAACCCGGATCGCGCCTTCGATTTCGCCGGCATTCCGCATCGCGGCGTCGGGCTCGCGCGCCTGGAGTTCATCATCAACCGCATGATCGGCGTACACCCGCGTGCGTTGCTGGAGTTCGACCAGTTGCCGTCGGATCTGCAGCAGACGATCCGCCGGCAGATGAGCGGCTACTCCGATCCGGTGTCGTTCTATATCGAGAAGCTGTGCGAGGGCGTCGGCACGATCGCTGCGGCGTTCGCGCCGGAGCCGGTGATAGTGCGGCTGTCCGACTTCAAGTCGAACGAGTACGCAAATCTGATCGGCGGACGGCAGTACGAGCCGCACGAAGAGAACCCGATGCTCGGTTTCCGCGGTGCTGCACGGTACGTCGACGAGGCGTTCCGGCCGTGCTTCGAGCTCGAATGCCGCGCGCTCAAGCGTGTGCGCGAGCAGATGGGATTGAAGAACGTGCAGATCATGGTGCCGTTCGTGCGCACCGTGCGCGAAGCCGAACAGGTCACGCAGTTGCTGGCAGCGAACGGCCTGAAGCGTGGCGAGAACGATCTCAAGATCATCATGATGTGCGAGCTGCCGACCAACGCGCTGCTCGCCGAGCGCTACCTCGAATACTTCGACGGCATGTCGATCGGCTCGAACGACATGACGCAGCTCACGCTCGGCCTGGATCGCGATTCCGCAGTCATCGCCAAGCACTTCGACGAGCGGGACGACGCGGTCAAGGCGCTGCTGAAGATGGCGATCGATGCCTGCCGCAAGCAGGGCAAGTACATCGGCATCTGCGGCCAGGGGCCGTCGGATCATCCGGATTTCGCGCGCTGGCTGCTCGACCAGGGCATCGAGAGCATGTCGCTCAATCCGGATACGGTCGTCGAGACCTGGCTGTTCCTCGCCGGCAACGCCGTCAAGTAACTAGCGCTGCCACACCAGCACGCGGTTGTTCGCGGGCAGCGCATGCTCCGCTGCGAACGCCAGCCCGTGCTGACGGCCGAGCGCCTTCAGAGCCTCGTCGTCGCGCAGTCCCATGTTCGGATCCCGCTCACGCAGCGACGCGTCGAAAGCGCGGTTCGACTCGCTGGTGAAGCGGCCTTCGCGATTGAACGGACCGTACAGGCAGAACCTCCCGCCCGGCCGCAGCACGCGCGCGATGCCGGCGAACATCAGCTCCACTTCCGGCCAGCTCATGATGTGCGACGTGTTGGCGCTGAAAACGTAATCGGCCGTCTCGACGGGCCAGGTGCTGTCGCGAACATCCAGCTGCAGCGGCGCTCGCAGATTCGGCAACGCGGCTTCGCTCACCCACAGTCCGATGCCCGCGAGGTTCGCTTCGCAATCGGTCGGTTGCCATTGCAGATGCGGCAAGTGCGTGGCGAAGTGCACGGCATGCTGTCCGGTACCGGCACCGATTTCCAGCGCGGTGCCCGGCTGCACGAACCACTGTCGCAATACCTGGAGGATCGGCTCGCGATTGCGCTCGCAGGCTCCGGAATACGGCTTCACGGGACGCGCAGGAAGGTGTTGCGATAGTGCGCCAGCTCGCGGATCGAGTCGCGAATGTCGTCGAGCGCCAGGTGCGTCGAGCTCTTCTGGAAGCCGTTGAAAGCCTCCGGCGCCCAGCGGCGCGCCAGCTCCTTGAGCGTGCTCACGTCGAGGTTACGGTAGTGGAAGTAGCGCTCCAGGCTCGGCATCTCCCGCGCCAGGAAGCGCCGGTCCTGGCAGATGCTGTTGCCGCACATCGGCGACACGCCGGGCTCGACCCACGAGGCCAGGAAGTCCACCGTCGCCCGCTCCGCCTGCGCGGCGGTCACGGTACTCGCGCGCACGCGCGCCGCGAGACCCGATGTGCCGTGCTGGCGCCGGTTCCAGTCGTCCATCGCGTCGAGCACGGCATCCGACTGGTGGATGGCGAGCACCGGCCCTTCGGCCAGCGTGTTCAGGTGCTTGTCGGTGACGATTGTGGCGATCTCGATGATGTGATCGCTGTCGGGCTTCAGTCCCGTCATCTCCAGGTCGATCCAGATCAGTCGCAACGGATCTCTGTCGCTCATTGCGGCATCATACCAGCAGAAGCTAAAGTGCCACGGACATGCCCATTCACTGGTTCGCAGGATTGTTCGTGCTGCTGCTCGTCGCAGCGACGCTGACGCGCAGCTGGTTGAACCAGCGCCAGGTCGCGGCCGTCCTGCGTCATCGCAACGAGGTTCCGGAAGCGTTCCGTGCGCAGATCGACCTCGCTTCGCACCAGAAAGCCGCCGACTACACCGTTGCCAGCGCGCAAATCGGCCGCTGGGACAACCTGCTGGACGCAGTCGTCGCCCTCCTGCTGACGCTCGGCGGCGGGCTCAGCGCGATCGACAGCTGGTGGCAGGGGCTGCATCTGCCCGCAGTCTGGCACGGCACGGCCGTTGTGCTTTCCACGTTCCTGCTCATCTCCGCCATCGGCCTGCCGCTGTCCATCTGGCGGACCTTCGGCGTTGAAGCACGCTTCGGCTTCAATCGCATGACCGCCGGTCTGTTCGTCGCCGACCTGCTCAAGGGCCTCGTGCTCGGCCTGCTGCTCGGCGGCCCGCTGGTGTTCGTGATCCTGTTCCTGATGGAGCGCGCCGGCTCGCTGTGGTGGCTGTATGCGTGGGTCGTGTGGGTTGCATTCACTGTTCTGATCACCTGGGCGTATCCGACACTGATCGCGCCGCTGTTCAACAAGTTCACGCCGCTCAGCGACGCAACACTCAAGCAGCGCACCGAAGCCCTGCTGGAGCGCTGCGGGTTCTCGTCGCGCGGCGTCTTCGTGATGGACGGCTCGCGGCGCTCCGTGCACGGCAACGCCTATTTCACCGGCGTCGGCCGCAACAAGCGCATCGTATTTTTCGACACACTGCTGGAACGCCTGCAGATCGCCGAGGTGGAAGCTGTGCTAGCGCACGAGCTCGGCCATTTCCGCCTGCATCATGTGCGCTCGCGGTTGCTGCTGACGCTGGCATTCGGACTGATCGGTCTCGGCGTGCTCGGCGTCCTCGCGCAGTGGCCGGACTTCTATCGTTCGCTCGGCGTCTCCACGCCCTCGCCGCATGCGGCGCTGCTCTTATTCGTGTTCGTCCTGCCCGCGTTCACGTATTTCACCACGCCGCTGGCGGCATGGTGGTCGCGCAAGCATGAATTCGAGGCGGACGAGTTCGCGGCGAAATTCGCCGATGCACGCCAGCTGGCCGAGGCGCTCGTGAAGCTGTATCGCGACAACGCCACGACGCTCACGCCGGACAGCCTGCACTCCGCGTTCTACGACTCCCATCCGCCGGCGCTGGTCCGGATCTCGCGCCTGCAGCAGCTCGCTGCACGGACATGAGCGTCGCCGATGCGCCGGCACGTGTCATCGAGTCCTTCGGCCGGCGCGTAACCGTCGCGACGCGCGACGGCGCCGTCATGCCGGCGGAGCTGTTCGGCAAGCGCATCAGCTGCGTGTGCGGCGACGAAGTAACCATCCGACTGCCTTCGCAGAGCAGCGGTGACGTCGCGAAAGTCGTGACGATCGCCCCCCGCCGCACTTCCTTCGCGCGCACCGACAGCCGCGGACGCACCGAGCCGCTGGCCGCCAATCTCTCGTTGCTCGCAGTCATCATCGCGCCGGAGCCGCAACCCGATCCGTACATCGCAGATCGGTACCTCGCGGGCGCGGCGCTCGCAGGCGTCACCGGCATCTTGGTCGTCAACAAGTCGGAGCTGCCGAGCGCCACCGACTCGGAGTTCGAAGGTCTCGTACGCGACTACGAAGCAGCGAAATACGACGTCATCCGACTGTCCGCGCATCGCGCCGAAACCGTAGCGCCGCTGAAGGAGCGACTGGCAGACGCGGTCGCGATGTTCGTCGGACAATCGGGCGTCGGCAAATCGACGCTGACCAACACGCTCGCGCCAGAGTCTCTGCGACCGACGCGAACGATCTCGGAATCGACCGGTGAAGGACGTCACACAACCGTGTCGACCGCCCTCTTCCGCATTCCCGGCAGCGGTGAGCTGATCGATTCGCCGGGCGTTCGCGACTACGCGCCGCCGCCGGTCGAAGACGCGAACGTGCAGGTCGGCTGGCCGGAGATCCTCGCGCTCGCGCCGGAGTGCCGCTTCAACAACTGCCTGCACCTGCGCGAGCCGGGTTGCGCCGTCACGGACGCCGTCGCGGCCGGCAAGCTTTCTGCGAGGCGCTATGAGAGCTACAAGCGGTTGATCAACATCATGCGCGGGCTGGCGCCTGCGTATGAAAGAAGGAGATAGGGAGTCGGGCTGACCCCGATCTACGAGGGATTCTGTGTAGATCGGGCTGAAGGCCGATTTACGGAGGTTCCTATGCAGGTCGGGCTTTAGCCCGACAAGAGATGTCGACCTGCCAGCGCGTGCGCGAGCGTGCCGCCATCGACATACTCCAGCTCGCCACCCACCGGCACGCCGTGCGCAATGCGGCTCGATTTGATCTTGTGACGCTGCGCGAGCTCTGCAATGACGTGCGCGGTCGCATCGCCTTCGACCGTCGTATTCGTCGCCAGGATCGCTTCCTTCACCACGCCTTCGCCGAGCAGGGCTTCGAGCTGCGCGAATCCGAGCTCGTCCGGACCGATGCCGTCGAGCGGCGACAGGTGACCCATCAGCACGAAGTACGTGCCGCGATAACTCCCCGATTGCTCGATCGCCGCAACGTCGGCCGGCGATTCGACCACGCACAACAGCGACTGATCGCGTGACGCAGTCGAGCAGATCGGACACAGCTCGGCATCCGCGAACATGCGGCAGCGCTTGCACCGCCCGACACCCTCAACTGCTTTTTGCAGCGCTTCCGAGAGCAGCCCGGCACCGTTGCGGTCCTTCTCCAGCAAATGGAACGCCATGCGCTGCGCGGACTTCGGCCCGACGCCAGGCAAGCAGCGCAACGCTTCGATCAGGCGAACCAGCGACGGCGGGTAGATCATCTAGAACGGCATCTTCATGCCGGGCGGCAGCTGCATGCCGCCCATCACGCTCTGCATCTTCTCCTGCGTGACGCGCTCGACCTTCTGCACGGCGTCATTGATAGCTGCGGCGACCAGGTCTTCCAGCATGTCCTTGTCGTCGCTGCTGACGATCGAAGGATCGAGGGACACGCGCTTCACTTCGTGCTTGCCGGTCATCGTGACCTTCGCCATGCCGCCGCCCGACTCGCCCGTCACTTCGAGCGACGCGATCTCCGCCTGGGCGCGCTGCAGGTTGGCCTGCATCTGCTGCGCCTGTTTCATCATGTTGCCGATGTTGCCTTTCATGGACGCTCCAGGGACGAAATCATTCGGTCGGGCGGACGGAGTCGGGCTGCACCGTCGCGCCGAACATGTCGCGCATTGCGCGCACGTTCGGGTCGCTCTCGATCGCCGCCTTTGCCTGCTGGACGCGATCGTCAGCGGCCGCCTTCTGCTGGCGCGCGAGCGTATCGAGCGCGCGGTCCGCGACTGACAGCTCCAGCCGCACCGGCTCGCCGAAGTAGGCGCTCAACGCCTGCGCGAGCTTTTCTTCGAGCTGCGGCCGGCGGAAATGCTCGCCGTCGGCGTCGAGCACGAGCTGCACCTTGTTGCCTTGCTTACCGGTCAGCGTGGTATGCGCCGCGAGCTCTTTCACCATGCCATGCAGATTCATCTGCGCGACCATCGCCGGCCAATCGCTCGCTGCATTCGGCGCAGCCGGTGCAGGCTTCGCCGCGGCGGTTGGCGCAGCTGCAACCGTCGCAGCTATTTTCGCGGGCGGCGCGCCGCTCGAGGGTTGCACCTGCCCACCCTCAGCCATGCTGAAAGCCAGCATGCGCAGCAGAATCATCTCGAAGCCGCCGCGCACGTCCGGCGCGAGCTCCAGGTCACGCCGACCCACGATCGCGATCTGGTAGAACAGCTGCGCGTCCTCCGGACTCAGCGCGCCGGCGAGCCGTTTGTAGGTCTCGATGTCCTCGGCTTCGTCGAGCTGCAGGTCCGGCACGGCTTGCAGCAGCGCCAACTTCTGCAGCACGGCCGCCAGATCGGCGAGCACTTCGCGATAGTCGGGCGCGCGCTCGTCGAGCTCCTCGACGGATGCGAGCACTCTCTTCGCGTCGCGTGCAACCAGCGCTTCGACGATGCCGAACACCTGCGTGCGATCGAGCGTGCCGAGCATCAGGCGAGTGTCGGCGGCCGTGAGCTTAGCGCCGCCGAAGGCGATCACCTGGTCGAGCAGGCTCAGCGCATCGCGCATGCTGCCTTCGGCCGAGCGAGCCACCAGGCGCAGCGCGTCCGCCTCGAAGTCCAGCTTCTCCGCCTGGGCAATCTCGGTCAGCCGCTTGTAGATCAGGCCCGGCGGAAAGCGCTTCAGATTGAACTGCAGGCAGCGCGACAGAACCGTGACCGGCAGCTTCTGCGGATCAGTCGTCGCGAGCAGGAATTTGACGTGCGGCGGCGGTTCCTCCAGCGTCTTGAGCAGCGCGTTGAAGGAGTGCGTCGACAGCATGTGCACTTCGTCGATCAGGTACACCTTGTAGCGGCCGCGCGCCGGCGCGTACTGCACGTTGTCGAGCAGCTCGCGGGTGTCGTCGACTTTCGTGCGCGAGGCGGCGTCCACTTCGAGCAGGTCGACGAAGCGCCCTTCGTCGATCTCGCGGCAGGCGCTGCATTTACCGCAAGGCGTCGGCGTCACGCCGGTCTCGCAGTTCAGCGACTTCGCGAGAATTCGCGCGATGGTCGTTTTGCCTACACCCCGCGTGCCCGTGAACAGGAAAGCGTGATGCACGCGGCCGGTCTCAAGCGCGTTGACGAGCGCCCGCATGACGTGATCCTGGCCGGCCAGCTCGCTGAAATTGCGCGGCCGCCATTTGCGTGCAAGAGCGAGATAGGACATGCAGCGAAGTCTAATTGGAGGCGGCCCGCGCCGGCACCTCTCCGGCGCCCGATATCACCGTTACCGTTGCTCCCTTCCGGGCCTGGCGGGGTTCGCGGCTGATCGTCGCGGAGAAACCGACGCGAGCCGCCATAGTTGACTGTGGGGGCGTCGCCAATCGATTGAAAGGCGGGCGATAGTAACAGGAAGCGCTCAGCCCCGCCCTCTGTAGGCCGCGACGCCTTGCTCCGGGATCCACAGGTCCGCCGGCGGCTTTCCGGTCTGCCAGAAGACGTCGATGGGCATGCCGCCGCGCGGATACCAGTAGCCGCCGATCCGCAGCCAGCGCGGCCGCAGGAAGTCGACGAGCCGCCCGGCGATCGCCAACGTGCAGTCCTCGTGGAACGCGCCGTGATTGCGGAACGAGCCCAGATACAGCTTCAGAGATTTGCTCTCGACCAGCCAGCGACGCGGCACGTAGTCGATGACGAGGTGCGCGAAGTCCGGCTGGCCGGTGATCGGGCACAGCGAAGTGAATTCCGGCGCCGTGAAGCGCGCCAGGTAGACCTTGTCCGGATGTGGATTCGGCACGCGCTCCAGCACCGCCTCGTCCGGCGACTCCGGCCAGGGTATGCGATGACCCAGTTGCGCTAGATCCTGCGGCTTTCGTTTGGGCATGCTGCTTCTGTAGGTCGGGCTTCAGCCCGACGCTGCTGTCGGGCTGAGCCCGACCTACAAGATATCAGAGGCGTAGTCCGCCAGCCGCGAACGCTCGCCGCGCACCAGCGTGATGTGCCCGGAATGCGCCCAGCCGCGGAACCGATTGACGACGTAGGTCAGACCCGAAGTCGTCTCCGTCAAGTACGGCGTATCGATCTGCGCGATGTTACCGAGGCATACCAGCTTGGTGCCCGGACCGGCGCGCGTCACCAGCGCCTTCATCTGCTTCGGCGTGAGGTTCTGCGCCTCGTCGAGGATCAGGAAGCGGTTGAGGAAGGTGCGGCCGCGCATGAAGTTCAGCGAGCGGATCTTGATCCGGTTGCGCAGCAGGTCGTTGGTGGCGGCGCGGCCCCAGTTGCCGCCTTCCTGGCTCTGCGTCAGCACTTCCAGGTTGTCCATCAGCGCGCCCATCCACGGCTCCATCTTCTCTTCCTCGGTGCCGGGCAGGAAGCCGATGTCCTCGCCGAGCGGGATCGTCACGCGCGTCATGATGATCTCGACGAAGCGGTTCGCCTCGAGCGTCTGGCTGAGGCCGGCGGCGAGCGTCAGCAGCGTCTTGCCGGTGCCCGCGGGGCCGAGGATG